>NZ_JBVIGV010000018.1:0-124877 GCF_055570615.1 Streptomyces sp. NPDC031121 | reverse complement strand
TTTCAGGTTCGAGGCGCTCGTGCGCGTCGTTCCGCTCGGGTACACCGACACGAAGCTCGCCTCGGTCGGGTTGGTCGCCGTCACGTTCAGCACCACTGCGGTGACCCCGGTCGCCGGGACGCCCTGGACGCCCGCCACCGGGAGGGTGACCACGCCGCCGCCGGAGACCGGCGCCTTCGGCACGCCCAGGCCCTCACGGGTGTCCATCAGCCGCTTCGGGCCGATGTTGAAGTGGGACGAGCCCGCGGACCCCGCGGTGAAGTAGCCGGTGATGTCGGCGATCAGGTCGACGCGGCCCGAGTTGTTGTAGAAGTTCACCTTGCCGTCCACGACCGGGACGACCACCAGGTTGGGGATGGTCTGGCCGGGGGTGAAGTTCAGGTTCGAGGCGCTCGTGCGCGTCGTTCCGCTCGGGTACACCGACACGAAGCTCGCCTCGGTCGGGTTGGTCGCCGTCACGTTCAGCACCACCGCGGTCACCCCGGTCGCCGGGACGCCCTGGACGCCCGCCACCGGGAGCGTGACCACACCGCCGCCGGAGACCGGCGCCTTCGGCACGCCCAGGCCCTCACGGGTGTCCATCAGCCGCTTCGGGCCGATGTTGACGTGCGAGGAGCCCGCCGAGCCCGCCGTGAAGTAGCCGGTGATGTCGGCGATCAGGTCGACGCGGCCCTGGTTGTTGTAGAAGTTCACCTTGCCGTCCACGACCGGCACCACGACCAGGTTCGGGATGGTCCGGCCGGCGGTGAAGTTCAGGTTCGAGGCGCTCGTCCGCGTCATGCCGCTCGGGTACACCGACACGAAGCTCGCCTCGGTCGGGTTGGTCGCCGTCACGTTCAGCACGACGGACGTGACGCCCGAGGCGGGCACGCCCTGGACGCCGGCGACGGGCAGGGTGACCACCCCGCCCGCGCCCACCTGGGCCTTCGGCACGCCGAGGCCCTCGCGGGTGTCCATCAGCCGCTTCGGGGTGACCGGCACGAACGTGGCCGGGGTGGCCTCGGCGAGGACGCTGACCGGCAGCGAGGTCGACACGGCGCCGTTCGCCGCGGTGGCCCGGACCTCGACCTGGTGGCTGCCGGGGGTCAGCATCGCGCCGGCGGAGCGCGCGGTGCCCGGCACCGTCGCCACCGGGGCGCCGTCGACCAGCAGCTCGAACTTGGCGAGCCGGTCGCTGGGCGTGCTGGTGCTCCACTCCAGGGCGAGCGGGCCGGCGGTCTGGTGGACGGTGCCCGGCTGGACGGGCTTGCCGTTCAGGGTGGTCGCCTTCAGCTGCGCGGCGGGGCCGGAGGCGCGGACCGCGTCGAGCTGCCCGTAGAGCTGGTTGCCCGGGCACTGCGTGTTGAAGCCGTCCCGGTGCCCGGAGACCGCCTTGAACGGGTAGGTCTGGCCGGCGGTGAAGGACTTGCCGGAGAAGTTGACCTGCGTGGCGCCCGCGGTCAGCGTGGCCGTGCCGTTCATGTCGCCGTCGTACTGGCCGTGCTTGTAGGCGGCGATCCGGGCGATCGCCGACTGGGCGGCCGGGGTGGTCCCGGCGGACGTGTAGTCGCCGAGGACGGCTATGCCCGCCGACTCGGCGTTCCAGCCGTAGGTGTGCGCGCCGAGGACGGGCTGGTCGATTCCGCCCTGCCGGCCCTCGAAGATCGTGCCGCACTTGTCGACGAGGAAGTTGTAGCCGAGGTCGCGCCAGCCGTTGGTCTTCACGTGGTAGACGTGGATGCCCTGGACGATCGCGGCCGACTGCGAGCAGTCGTACGGCTTGGCGTCGGCGGTGTGGTGGACGAAGAGCGCCTTGACCTTGCCCTCGGGCAGGTAGACCGGGCCCTCGTCGTTGAGGGACTCGTCGGCGCCCCACTCCAGCCGCGAGACCACGGTCGGCTTGGGGGCGGTGGACGGCGGCCCCGGTTCCGCGGTGGTGGCGGAGAACGCCGCGGGGTCCGCGTTCAGCGTGCCGCTGCGCTCGGCGGCGCCGGCCTTGCCGCCCGGGTCGACCAGGTTCAGTTCCAGGCCTGCGGGGAGCGCGCCGCCCTTGACGCGGACCTCGGCGCCGTCGGAGGCGCCGACCCACACGGGCTCGGTCGCGCCCTTCGCGCCGGGGCGCGGCCCGTCCATGCCGGGCTTGAGGGGCTCCAGCTCGATCCAGCGCGACCACTTGCCCGTCCGGGCGTCGCGGGCGCGGGCCTCGATGGTGCCGCCGACCTTGGCGGCCGGGTCCGTCCAGGAGACGCCGAGGAGGCCGAACGGCTTGGTGTCCTGCTGGGCGAGCACCGCCTCGCCGGCGCCCTTCGGCTTCAGTGCGAGCTTGTGCACCTCGCTCGCGACCGGGCCCCGTGCCTTCGCCTTGCTGCTGTAGGGCGTCGATCTGCCGCTGCCGGCGCCGTCCCCCGGCTCGGCGCCCGCCGTGGCCTGGACGCCCACGACCGCGGCGGCGCCGAGCACGGCAGCCAGAGCCGTCCCCCGTACACGATTCAGTTTCACGTTGTTGTTCCCACCCCTTGGGCGTGTACCGCCTGCTGAAGACCTGTCTGCTGCGGCGGATGCTACTTGCCGCCTCTGACGGTGCGGCCTGCAGGGTCGGGCGGCGGGGAGGACGCGAGAAGGCCCCCGGTCCGACCGCACGCGGTCGGACCGGGGGCCCTGGAGCCGTCCGGCGGCGGCTACTTCTTCGCGGCCTGCGCCTTCTGGGCGGCCTCGGCCTTCCTGACGGCTTCGGCGAGCTCCGCCATCCGGTCCCGCTCGAGGTCGATCCGCGAGGGGACGTTCTTGGGCGCCTTCGTCCCGCAGACGGCCGGCCAGTCGTCGGCGACGATGCCCGCGCACCAGATGAAGTCGTGCATGGGGCCGGGCTTCCAGTCGCGCTTGTTGATGTCGTCGCACTCCCCCTTGACGGGCGAGTAGCGGGGGCAGCTGCCGTCGCGCTTCTTCAGGGTGTGCGCCCGGTAGGCGTCGATGCCCATCTCGTCGACGTCCTTCGAGGGCATGTACCGGTTGGCCGACCAGGAGGCGCCCATCGCCGCGAACAGGGCGGTCACGCAGATCATGCCGGCGGCGAGCTGGCGCACGACCCGCTGCGGTACGACCCGGTCCGCAGCCGCCCCGCCGGCGGCGGTCCGCGGGCGCAGGGTCCGCTCGATCCACCCGGAGCCGCGGCCGACGGCGGCCATCATGCCGAGGACGGCCAGGATCATCAGGCAGTACATGATGATCCACGTGGTGCGGGGGTACAGCTGCACGGCCTTCTCGTGGGCCATCTGCGAGGCGAACCAGAAGCGGGCGAACCAGGCGCCCGCGAGGACCGCCGCCGCCGTGCGGACCATGACGCTCCGCAGGCCCAGGCCGAGGCCGAGGCCGACGGCGAACAGCAGGAGCAGGGCGAAGCCGCTCTGCCCGGCCATCTCGCCGGCGGCCGGCCAGGTCTGGTAGGTCAGCGTCCCGGAGCGGTCCGAGACCCAGCCGAGGACGTACCCGGGGTCGGCGTACACGGAGAGGAACGCGTACCGGTCGGGGTTCTCCGCGCCCAGCCGCACCATCTGGTACAGCAGCGGGGAGGCGACGGCCCCGGCCACGGCCACGGTGGACCCGACGAACAGGCCGGCCTTGCGGGCGGCCCCGCCGCCGCGGCGCCACGGGAAGAGGAACGGCGCGAGGACGGCGACGCCGGGGGCGGCCCACACGTACCAGCCGGAGTACCACAGGAACAGGGCGCCGAAGACGAGGCCGAAGCCGGCTCCGCGCAGCACCAGCTGCCGGGTGGTGCGCCCCTCGGGCCGGCGCATCCGCCGCAGCCAGCAGCCCAGCAGCGGCAGCAGCACGATCATGACGACGTGGCTGTAGGGGCGGATCGGGTCGAGGAACAGCACGGCCGCCGGCACCGCGATGAGCAGCGCCCAGAAGGGGCGCAGCAGGGTCCGCCAGGCCAGGTACGCCATCGGGCCGGCGACTGCGGTGAAGAAGATCTGGAGGTCGTGCAGGGCGAAGCCGGTCTCGCCGCGGCCGTGGTAGCGGATCTTGGCCCAGAGGGCCATCAGGGCCGGGAAGGCGGGCGGGTAGATGCCCGACATGCCCTCGCGGTGCAGGAAGGAGTTGGCCATGTCGATCAGGACGCCCGGGTCGCCCTCCTGCCCGCCGAGCGGGTGGGGCGTGCCGCGCAGGGCGACGACGACGCCGCCGGCGATGATGCCGGTGGCCAGGCCCGCCAGCGCCGCGCACACCAGGCGCTTGGCCAGGGCGTGCCGCCGGGCCGACCCGCGGTAGGCGGTGTAGAGGAGGAGCGCGAGGAGCGGCAGGCCGATCACGGCCGCGTACTTCTGGAGCGCGGCCAGGCCGCTGACCTGTCCGAGGCGGACGATCGGGTTCACCACGATGTGCCGGCTCAGCAGCATGTAGCCGAGGGCGGCCGTCAGGCTGACGGCGGCCTCGGCGAGGGCGCGGACCCAGCGGCGGGAGAACCACTCCCGCAGGCTTCCGGCGGCCGCCGCGGCCGGGCCGGCCCCCGTCGCCGTGCCGGTTCCGGTGCCGCCGCGCGTGGCACCGGGCTCTCCGATGGCCTCGGGGGCCAGGTGTGTCATGTCCGTCCAATCCGGATGCGGGTGGAACCGCGCGGCGGGGCCGGGGGGGGGCCGCGGTCTGGGGTGTGCGGGGTGTCAGTCGGCTCGCTGTCCGGCCGTGAACGCGTGCCGCGCGAGCGTGCGCAGGCCTTCGCGGTTTCCGCGGCGCAGCGCACCCGGCAGCATCGTGAGGGCGTGCAGGCGGGAGGCGCTGCGGAAGCGGGCCGCCTTGGCGGCCTTGTGCCAGCCGCGGGCGTCCATGCGGGCGGCCACGGCGGAGAAGTAGCGCTCGGCCTCGGTGAAGCGGGTGCCCGAGTAGGCCTGGACGGAGGACTCGCTGACGGCGTGCCGGCGGTAGCGGAAGACGGTCGTCGACTCGTCGATGACCATGTCCTCGCCGGCCTCCAGGAGGTCGACGACCAGCGCCAGGTCCTGGATGACCGAGTACTCGTCCCGGAAGTTGATCTTCCGGAGGGCGTCGCCGCGCCAGCAGATCGACGGGAAGTACAGCCAGTTGCCGCGCAGCACGCTGGTGGCGAGCTCCTCGCCGCCCATCACGCGCCGGCCGCCGACCTGCGGGGCGTAAAGGCGCCGCTTGGCCTGGTCGGCGAGTCCGTGGGCGGGCCTGCCGTCGCCGTCGATGACCTCGACGCCCGGCTGGACCATGCCGACGCCCGGGTGCTCCGCGATGATGCCGCGGACGGTCTCCAGGTAGTGGGGGTGCAGCAGGTCGTCGCAGCCCATGATGACGACGTGGTCGGCCTCGGAGAGGTAGACGCACTTCTGGAAGTTCTTGGTGATGCCGAGGTTCTGCTCGTTGCGCAGGTAGGTGACGCGGCGGTCGCCCAGCGACTCGAACCAGCCCGGGACGTCCGGCTCCTTGCCGTCGTCGATGACGACGAGGCGGAAGTCGGGGTCCGTCTGGGCCAGGACGCTGCGGACGGCGTCCTGCATCAGCTGCACGTCCCCGTAGTAGGGGAGCATGAAGTCGAACGTCGCCACGGTGTCAGGCCTTCACCTTCGTGGAGCCGGCGCCGGCGTCGGCACCCTCCTCGGCCTTGCCGAGGCGCTCGTCGTTGTGGCGGGCGCCCTCGTTGAGCGCGACCGTGCGGGCCAGGTCGGTGATCTTCTTCTCCAGCGAGCGGAAGCGCAGGAAGGTGTTGAGCGTCAGGAACCCCATCGCCAGCACCATCACGTAGAGCACGAGGTCGGTGCCGCGGCCGACGCCGAGCTTGTGGGCGAGCCAGGTGACGTCCGTCGGGCGGAGGACCGCGTAGACGTTGACGACGACGAACGCGGAGAACGCGATGCGCTTCCACGCCCGGTTCTTGGCCTGGCCCCAGGTCCGTATGAAGACCAGGGCCATCGACAGCGAGCCCGCGATGAGGAGCAGCTGAATCCAGAAGTACTTCATCAGCGGTCACGCTCCCGCATGGTGATGTCGAAGACGATGTTCACGCCGTTGATCAGGGACTGGCCCTTGGCGCGCGAGTACTCGGTGTAGAGGATGTCCACGGGGACCTCGGCGACGCGCAGGTCGGACGCGGCGAGGAAGCCGACGATCTCGGACGCGTGCGCCATGCCGTTCATGGTGATGTTCAGCTGCTCGGCGGCCTTGCGGCTCAGCACGCGCAGGCCGTTGTGCGCGTCGGTCAGCTTCAGCTTGCGGGCCGTCGGGCTGACGGCGGCGGCGGTGCGCAGCACGACCCGCTTGATCCACGGCACCTGGCCGTTCTGCTCGATGAAGCGGGAGCCGAGGACCACGTCGGCCTCGTCGCGGCGCAGGACCTCGACCATCTTCTCGACGTCGGCGGTCTGGTGCTGGCCGTCCGCGTCGAAGGTGGCGAAGTAGCGGGCGCCGGGCTGGGCCAGGGCGTACTTCAGCCCGGTCTGGAGGGCCGCGCCCTGGCCGAGGTTGACCGGGTGGCGCACCAGGTGGGCGCCGGTGGTGGCGATGTGCTCGGCGGAGTCGTCGGTGCTGCCGTCGTCGACGACGACGATGTGGGGGAACGTCTTGCGCGCATCCTCGACGACCCCGGCGATCACCTGGCCCTCGTTATAGGCCGGTATGACCAGCCAGACATCGTCGTATTGGGACACGGTAGCTCCAGCGGAAAGTGGCACGTTCGCGTGCGCGTTGATCGGTGGGACGTCGAAGGCAGGCACGGTCACTCCCCGACCGCCCCGGCGCCCAGCGGGCTCGCGGCGCCCTCGTGCCCGGACCCCCCGGTTGCGCCCGGAGCCCCGGGGAACCTCAGCCTCAGCACGGCCAGCATACCGAGCACGGTCGCCAGCGAGCCGAGGGCGTAGGCCAGGATGACGCGCAGGGCCACGTCGCCCGGCGCGAAGGTGACGCCCACGAGGACGGCGGTGCCGACAGCCCAGCACAGCAGCTGCAGGTTGTGCCGCTTGAAGACCATCAGCGCCTGGCCGAGCACCATCGCGAACATGTACGCCACGGTGCCGGCGGACAGCAGGAAGAACGCGAAGCAGCCCAGCACGGGGCGGGCACCGAAGAGGACCTGGATCAGCCAGGGGCCGAGCACCGTCGCGGGGACGCCCCCGGCCAGGCCGAGCAGGCCGACGACGACGGCGATCCGGCGCAGCATCGCGGAGAACGCCGCCCGGTCGCCGGCGGTGAACGCGGCGGTGAGCCCGCCCAGCAGCGAGGCCTGCAGCGAGCCGAAGACGAACAGCGGCACGCGGGCCAGGACGAGGGCGTTGAGCAGGGCGGCGATCAGCACGCTGTCGGTCGGGGCGAGCAGCTTGGTGCTCATCACCGCGGCGTTGACGACGACCTGCGAGAGCAGCGTCGACAGGATCAGCAGGCCCAGACCGCCCGTCAGCTCGCGCCACGAGACGGCCCCGCCGGGCCCGGCGGCGCGCAGCAGCGGCGGGAGCGTGACGAGCATCGCGGCGACGGGCGCGAGGGCGAGGACGAGGCTGAAGGCGAGCGCGGAGTCCAGTCCGAGCACCGCGCAGCCGAAGGCGAGGAGGATCCGCAGAGCGCCGTCGAGGCCGAGTTGGAGCCCGTACGCGCCGAACCGGCCGAGGCCGGCGAGCACGCCGCGGGTCAGGTAGCAGACGGCCATGCCGGTGAAGGCTCCGCCGAGCGCGGCGACCAGGCCGCGGTCGCCCTGGAAGAGGAGGTCGGCGATCGGCCCGGCGCCGGCGGCGAGGACGAGCAGGGTCGCGCCGAGCATCGCCGCGGTCATCAGGGTGGCCCGGCGCAGCACGGGGGCGGCGCCCTGGCCGAGGACGGCGCGGGCGGCGACGATCCGGGTGAGCTCCTGCTCGACGGGGAAGAACACGCCGATGCCGACGGACATCACGATCGTCCACAGGACGGAGACGTTCGCCATGGCCTCGGTGGAGAGGCTGTGCCCGGCCACGCCCAGGTGGACGTAGGAGGCCGCGCCCAGCACGACGGTGCCGCCGGCCACCGCGACGGTGCCCGGCGGCAGCGCCGCGGTCGCCTTGCCCAGCAGGGCCTTCATCCCGTACTGCCCTCGCGGGCCCCGGCGGCCAACCGGGTGAACTCGGGCGCGGCCAGTGCCTCGGCGAGCTGCTCGCGCCAGTCGGCGAGCGGGGCCAGGCCGGCCTCGGCCCAGCGGGCGTGGCCGAGGACGCTGAACTCGGGGCGCTTCGCGGGGCGGACGAAGGCCGCGGAGGTGGTCGGGCGGATCCGCTCCGGGTCGAGGCCGGCGAGCCGGTAGGCCTCGCGGGCCAGGCCGAACCAGGTGGTGCGGCCGCTCGCGGTGCCGTGGTAGACGCCGGCCGGGGCGCGGCCCGCGAGGGCGGCGAGGCCCAGCTCCACGAGGCGGTGGGCGAGTGCGCGGGACCAGGTGGGCTGGCCGTGCTGGTCGTCGACCACGTCGAGGGTGTCGCGCTGGGCGGCCAGCTTCAGCATGGTCGCGACGAAGTTCGGCCCGTGCTCGCCGTACAGCCAGGCGGTGCGCACGATGTAGCCGTCCTGCGGGAGCAGTTCGGCGACGGCGCGCTCGCCCGCGAGCTTGCTGCGGCCGTACGCGTTGAGCGGGCCGGTCTCGGCGTCCTCGCCGTACGGCTCGGCGGCGTCGCCGGGGAGCACGTAGTCGGTGGAGACGTGCAGCAGGCGCACGCCGGCGTCGGCGCAGGCCCCGGCGAGGACGCGCACACCGGTGCCGTTGACGGCGGTGGCGGCGTCCTCGGCGGTCTCCGCGCCGTCGACGTCGGTCCAGGCGGCGCAGTTGACGACGACGGCGGCGCCCTCGACGGCGGCCCGGACGGCGGCGGCGTCGGTGACGTCGAGGTCGGCGCGGCGCAGGCCGGCGGCCTCGATCCCGGCGTGCTTGAGCACGGCGAGGAGGTCCTGGCCGAGCATGCCGGCGGCGCCGGTGACGACCCAGCGCCCGGCGGCGGACGTCGCGGCGGGAGTGGCGGAGTCGGTCACTTCTGCAGCGCTGCCTTGTCCTTCAGCGGCTCCCACCAGGCGCGGTTCTCGCGGTACCAGGCGATGGTCTGCGCGATGCCGTCCTCGAAGCGGACCTGCGGCTCGTAGCCCAGTTCGGCGTTGATCTTGCTGATGTCGATGGAGTAGCGCAGGTCGTGGCCCTTGCGGTCCTCGACGTGCTCGACCATGTCCCAGCCCAGGCCGGCGGCCTCCAGCAGGACGCCGGTGAGCTCCTTGTTGGTGAGCTCGGTGCCGCCGCCGATGTTGTAGACCTCGCCGCCGCGGCCCTTGCGCATCGCCAGGTCGATGCCGCGGCAGTGGTCGGAGACGTGCAGCCAGTCGCGGACGTTGCCGCCGTTGCCGTACAGCGGGACCTTCCGGCCGTCCATCAGGTTGGTGACGAACAGCGGGATGACCTTCTCCGGGAACTGGTAGTGCCCGTAGTTGTTGGAGCAGCGGGTCACCACGACGTCCATGCCGTGCGTGCGCGCGTACGCCAGCGCCAGCAGGTCGGAGGAGGCCTTCGAGGCGGAGTACGGGGAGTTGGGGACGAGCGGCCACTCCTCGGTCCAGGAGCCCTCGGCGATGGAGCCGTAGACCTCGTCGGTGGAGATGTGCACGAAGCGGCCCACGCCGTGCTTGCGGGCGGAGTCCAGCAGCACCTGGGTGCCGACGACGTTCGTCATGACGAACGGGCCGGCGCCGGCGATGGAGCGGTCGACGTGCGACTCGGCGGCGAAGTGCACGACGACGTCGTGGCCGGCCATCACCCCGTCGACGGCCTCGGCGTCGCAGATGTCGCCCTTGACGAACTTGTAACCGGGGTGGTCGGCGACCGGCGCGAGGTTGGCTTCGACTCCGGAGTAGGTCAGCTTGTCGAAGACCGTGATCTGGGCCGATGCATCCGCACCGAGCTGCTGGCGAACAAATTCTGAACCGATGAAGCCGGCGCCGCCGGTCACGAGGATGCGCATAGTACGAAGAGTCTAGCCGCTTGTCCTACCACCCCACCGGCCCGGAGCGCTCCACTCCGCTTGCTCTCGCATAGGGTTGTGCCCATGCGTGGAATTCTCTTGGCCGGCGGAACCGGATCCCGACTCTGGCCGCTGACCCGGGCAGTCTCGAAGCAGCTGCTCCCCGTCTTCGACAAGCCGATGATCTACTACCCGCTCTCCACCCTGGTCATGGCCGGAATCAGCGAGATTCTCGTCATCACCACGCCGGAGGACCGTGCGCAGTTCGAGCGGCTGCTCGGCGACGGCTCCCAGTTCGGCCTGCGGCTGGAGTACGCGGTCCAGGAGCGCCCCGAGGGCATCGCCCAGGCCTTCGTCCTCGGCGCCGACTTCATCGGCGACGAGTCCGTCGCCCTGATCCTCGGCGACAACATCTTCCACGGCAGCGGCCTCGGCACCCGCCTCGCCGAGCACACCGGCGCCAAGGGCGGCCGCGTCTTCGCCTACCCCGTCGCGGACCCGACGGCGTACGGCGTCGTCGAGTTCGACGACAAGGGCCAGGCCATCTCCATCGAGGAGAAGCCCGCCAAGCCGAAGTCCCGCTACGCCGTGCCCGGGCTGTACTTCTACGACAACCGCGTCGTGGAGATAGCCAGGGGCCTGGAGCCCAGCGCCCGCGGCGAGTTGGAGATCACCGCCGTCAACGACGCCTACCTCCAGGCCGGCGAGCTCAACGTCACCATCCTCGACCGCGGCACCGCCTGGCTGGACACCGGCACCTTCGTCTCGATGGTCCAGGCCTCCGAGTTCGTCCGCGTCATCGAGGAGCGCCAGGGCTTCAAGATCGGCTGCATCGAGGAGGCCGCCTGGCGCGCCGGCCTCATCGACGACGCGCAGCTGCGCACCCTGGCCGAGCCCCTGCTCAAGAGCGGCTACGGCCGGTACCTGCTGAACCTGCTCGACGAGGAGGCGGCCAAGTGAAGTTCCGCGAGCTGTCCATCGAGGGCGTCTTCGAGGTCACCCCGCAGCTGCACGGCGACCCGCGCGGCCTGTTCACCGAGTGGTACCGCTTCGACCGGCTGGCCGAACTCGTCGGCCACCCGCTGAAGCTGGCCCAGGCCAACCTCTCCGTCTCCTCCCGCGGCGTGGTCCGCGGCATCCACTTCGCCGACGTGCCGCCCGGCCAGGCGAAGTACGTGACGTGCGTGCGCGGCGCCGTGCTCGACGTCATCGTCGACCTGCGGGTGGGCTCGCCGACCTTCGGCCGCTGGGAGGGCGTCCGCCTCGACGACACCGACCGCCGCGCGGTCTACATACCCGAGGGCATGGGCCACGGCTTCTGCGCGCTCAGCGACGACGCCACCCTGTCGTACCTCTGCTCCGAGACCTACAACCCGACCGGCGAGCACTCGGTGCACCCGCTCGACCCCGACCTGGGCATCGACTGGCCGGCCGAGGTCCCGCTGCTGTCCGCCCGCGACGAGGCCGCGCCGTCGCTCGCGCAGGCCGTCGAGACGGGCCTGCTGCCCGACTACGCCGCCTGCAAGGCGTTCACGGAGTCGCTGCGCACGGCCTGACGCCCGCGCCCCGCACGCAGAGAGGGCCGCACCCCGCCGGGGTGCGGCCCTCTCCCGTACGCGCCCCCGGGCGTACGCCCGCCCGGGAAACCACCGGGGCCCCTCCCCCGCCGCCGGAGCGACAGGGAAGGGGCCCTGGTGTCAGACACGGAGCCCGCTCGCGCGGACTACCAGGTCAGAACGTGAAATTACTTCACGATCTTGGTGACCTGGCCGGCGCCCACGGTGCGACCACCCTCACGGATGGCGAACTTCAGGCCCTCCTCCATGGCGACCGGCTGGATCAGCTGGACGGACATCTCGGTGTTGTCGCCCGGCATGACCATCTCGGTGCCCTGCGGCAGGGTCACAACGCCCGTCACGTCCGTGGTACGGAAGTAGAACTGCGGACGGTAGTTGTTGAAGAACGGCGTGTGGCGGCCACCCTCGTCCTTGGACAGGATGTAGGCCTGCGCCTCGAACTCGGTGTGCGGGGTGACCGAGCCCGGCTTGATGATGACCTGGCCGCGCTCGACGTCCTCGCGCTTGATGCCGCGGAGCAGCAGACCGACGTTCTCACCGGCCTGGCCCTCGTCGAGCAGCTTGCGGAACATCTCGATGCCGGTGACCGTGGTGGTGGTCTTCTCCGGGCGGATACCGATGATGTCGACGGTCTCGTTGACCTTCAGGACACCGCGCTCGATACGGCCGGTGACGACCGTACCGCGACCGGTGATGGTGAAGACGTCCTCGACCGGCATCAGGAACGGCTTGTCGGTGTCGCGCGGCGGGGTCGGGATCGACTCGTCGACGGCAGCCATCAGGCCGAGGAGCTTCTCGCCCCACTCCTTGTCGCCCTCGAGCGCCTTCAGCGCCGAGACGCGGACGACCGGGAGCTCGTCGCCCGGGAACTCGTACTCGGAGAGGAGCTCGCGCACCTCGAGCTCGACGAGCTCCAGGATCTCCTCGTCGTCCACCATGTCGGCCTTGTTCAGGGCGACGACGATGTACGGAACGCCGACCTGGCGGGCCAGGAGCACGTGCTCCTTGGTCTGCGGCATCGGGCCGTCGGTGGCGGCGACCACGAGGATGGCGCCGTCCATCTGCGCGGCACCGGTGATCATGTTCTTGATGTAGTCCGCGTGACCCGGGCAGTCGACGTGGGCGTAGTGACGCGCCTCGGTCTGGTACTCGACGTGCGCGATGGAGATGGTGATACCGCGCTGGCGCTCCTCGGGAGCCTTGTCGATCTGGTCGAAGGCCGAGGCCTCGTTCAGGTCCGGGTACGCGTCGTGCAGCACCTTGGTAATGGCGGCCGTGAGGGTCGTCTTACCGTGGTCAATGTGACCGATGGTGCCGATGTTGACGTGCGGCTTAGTCCGCTCGAACTTCGCCTTCGCCACGGGGGTCCTCCTGGAGAGTGGTTCTGTACGCCTTACTCATCGGCGCCAGGTGATCTTTGCTGGAAAGCCGGTCCCCGGGGCAACAGGTTTTTCGGAGAATCTCCTGCTGCCCCGGAGGTTCCGGTGACAAGCCTAAAGCGTGTACTCGGGAGAGTTACTCGCCCTTGGCCTTCGCGATGATCTCCTCGGCGACGTTCCGCGGAACCTCGGCGTAGGAGTCGAACTGCATCGAGTAGCTGGCGCGACCCGAGGTCTTGCTGCGGAGGTCTCCGACGTAGCCGAACATCTCCGACAGCGGCACGAGGCCCTTCACGACGCGGGCGCCGTGACGCTCCTCCATGGCCTGGATCTGGCCACGGCGGGAGTTGATGTCGCCGATGACATCGCCCATGTAGTCCTCGGGCGTGGTGACCTCAACGGCCATCATCGGCTCGAGGAGCACGGGGGACGCCTTGCGCGCGGCCTCCTTGAAGGCCTGCGAACCGGCGATCTTGAACGCGAGCTCGGAGGAGTCGACCTCGTGGAAGGCACCGTCGAGAAGCGTGACGCGGACGCCCGTCATCTCGTAGCCGGCCAGGATGCCGAACTGCATGGCCTCCTGCGCACCGGCGTCGACCGAAGGGATGTACTCCTTCGGCACGCGGCCACCGGTGACCTTGTTCACGAACTCGTACGCCGGACCGTCGGTCTCGGTGATCGGCTCGATCGCGATCTGCACCTTGGCGAACTGACCGGTACCACCGGTCTGCTTCTTGTGCGTGTAGTCGTGGCGCTCGACCGACTTGCGGATGGTCTCGCGGTACGCGACCTGCGGCTTGCCGACGTTGGCCTCGACCTTGAACTCGCGCTTCATGCGGTCGACCAGCACCTCGAGGTGCAGCTCGCCCATGCCGCCGAGGATGGTCTGGCCGGTCTCCTCGTCCGAGTGGACGTGGAAGGAGGGGTCCTCCTCCGCGAGACGCTGGATGGCGACACCCAGCTTCTCCTGGTCACCCTTGGACTTGGGCTCGATGGCGACCTGGATGACCGGCGCCGGGAAGTCCATGGACTCCAGGATGACCGGCTGCTTCTCGTCGCACAGCGTCTCACCGGTGGTGGTCTGCTTCAGGCCCATCACGGCGACGATGTCGCCGGCGCCCACCGAGTCGATCTCCTCACGCTTGTTCGCGTGCATGCGGTAGATCTTGCCGATGCGCTCCTTCTTGCCCTTGACGGAGTTCAGCACCGCGGTGCCGGCCTCCAGGCGGCCCGAGTAAACCCGGACGAAGGTGAGCTTGCCGAGGTGCGGGTCGCTCATGATCTTGAAGGCGAGCGCGGCGAGGGGCTCCTCGTCCGACGGCTTGCGCTTCACGACGGTCTCGGCGTCCTTGACGTCGTGGCCCTCGATGGCCTCGATGTCGAGCGGCGACGGGAGGTAGCGGACGACCGCGTCGAGCAGGGGCTGGACACCCTTGTTCTTGAACGCGGTACCGCAGAACACCGCGGTGATCGTCGAGCCCTCGCCCTTGCCGGAGCCCAGGATGATGCGGCGCACGGCGGCGTGCAGCTGCTCCTCGGTCGGCTCCTCGCCGTTGAGGAAGAGCTCCATGATCTCGTCGTCGTTCTCGGCGACGGTCTCGACCAGCTTGCCGCGCCACTCCTCGGCGGCCTCGGTGTGCGTGTCGGGGATGTCGACGACGTCGTACATCTCGCCCTTGGTCGCCTCGGCGGACCAGACCAGCGCCTTCATGCGGACCAGGTCGACAACGCCCTGGAAGTCCGCCTCGGCGCCGATCGGGAGCTGCATGACGATCGGAACCGCGCCCAGGCGGTCCTTGATCATGTCGACGCAGCGGTGGAACTCGGCGCCTGTGCGGTCGAGCTTGTTGACGAAGCAGATGCGCGGCACGCCGTAACGGTCGGCCTGGCGCCACACCGTCTCGGACTGCGGCTCCACACCGGCGACACCGTCGAACACGGTGACGGCACCGTCGAGGACGCGGAGCGAACGCTCCACCTCGACCGTGAAGTCCACGTGGCCCGGGGTGTCGATGATGTTGATGGTGTGGTCGACGTCCTCGAGCGGCCAGTGGCAGGTCGTCGCGGCAGACGTGATCGTGATGCCGCGCTCCTGCTCCTGCTCCATCCAGTCCATCGTGGCAGCGCCGTCGTGGACCTCACCGATCTTGTAGGAGACACCGGTGTAGAACAGGATGCGCTCGGTGGTGGTCGTCTTGCCCGCGTCGATGTGGGCCATGATGCCGATGTTGCGCACCTTGGCCAGGTCAAGCGAAGTGGTAGCCATAAGGCTTCAGTCTTCTCTCGGTCTCGATGTGGGTTGCGACTACCAGCGGTAGTGCGCGAAGGCCTTGTTGGACTCGGCCATCTTGTGCGTGTCCTCGCGCTTCTTGACGGCCGCACCGAGGCCGTTCGAGGCGTCGAGGAGCTCGTTCATGAGGCGCTCGGTCATGGTCTTCTCGCGGCGGGCGCGGGAGTAGCCCACGAGCCAGCGCAGCGCGAGGGTCGACTGGCGACCCGGCTTGACCTCGACCGGAACCTGGTAGGTCGCACCACCGACGCGGCGGGACTTGACCTCCAGCGACGGCTTGACGTTCTCCAGCGCGCGCTTCAGCGTGATGACCGGGTCGTTGCCGGTCTTCTCGCGGAGGCCTTCCATGGCGCCGTAGACGATGCGCTCGGCGGTGGAGCGCTTGCCGTTCAGCAGGATCTTGTTGATCAGCGAGGTGACAAGAGGAGACTGGTAGACCGGGTCGATGATGACCGGGCGCTTCGGGGCGGGGCCCTTACGAGGCATTCTTACTTCTCCTTCTTGGCGCCGTAGCGGCTGCGGGCCTGCTTGCGGTTCTTGACAGCCTGGGTGTCAAGCGCACCGCGGATGATCTTGTAACGAACACCCGGCAGGTCCTTCACACGGCCACCACGCACGAGCACGATCGAGTGCTCCTGCAGGTTGTGTCCCTCACCCGGAATGTAAGCGGTGACCTCGATGCCGGAGGTCAGACGCACACGCGCGACCTTGCGGAGCGCCGAGTTCGGCTTCTTCGGGGTGGTCGTGAACACACGCGTGCAGACGCCGCGGCGCTGGGGCGAAGCCTCGAGCGCGGGCGTCTTCGTCTTCTCGACCTTGTCCTGCCGGCCCTTCCGGACCAGCTGCTGGATCGTAGGCACTACTTCTCCGGTTTCTGTGTGCCGTGTAGTGAAGCTAACCTGGAACGTTCCCCGACCCACGCGGTCGGGTGTGTCGGATCCGGCAGACCTCCGCGCAAGCGCGGAAGGACGTGGATCGCGGCGGCTTGTGCGGCCCGCGTGCGGTTGATGGACACGCACGGGAGCCCAGGCACACCCCAGGCACAAGGTCTGAGCGTACCCACCCCATCCACTCCGGTCAAAACAAAGGCCCCGCGCCCGCCCCGCCTGCGGGCCCGCGGCCCGTGTCCCGCCTGGCCTGCGGCCTCCCGGGCGGCGCCGGGCGCCGGGGTGTGGTATGAGCCGGCCGGCTCCGGACGGTCCCCCGCGCCGGTCCCGCGCCGGTCCCGCGCCGGTCCGCGGCCGTCGGGCCGGACCCCTCCGGACCACTACACTGCCCACCGATTCCCCCCGAAAGGCACGACCAGCAGGGAGCGCGACATTGCGGACGGTCACCCCGGAGCCGACGGCGGCGGACAGCCCGGCCCGGCCGCCGGCCGCCGCCCGCAGGAACCCGGCCCTCGCCCGCCTCCCCTCCCCGCTGCTGGCCTTCCTGCTGACCGCGGCCGCCGTCTGCACGGCGTGGGCGGCCCGGGACGCCCACCCCTTCGGCACCCGCGCCCGGGCCGTCAACGACCAGGCCAACCAGTACGTCCCCTTCCACCGCGCGCTGTGGGACCTCGTCCACGGGCAGGCCGCCGGCGACCTGCTGTTCACCTGGCGCGGCGGCTTCGGACAGCAGTTCCTCTCCGACTACCACACCTACCTCGGGAACCCGTTCTCCTGGGTGGCCGTCCTCGTCCCCCGCGCCCATGTCGACCTGGCCGTCTTCGCGGTCACCCCGCTGACCACGGGCACCGCCGCCGCGGCCATGGCGGTCTACCTCGGCCGGCTCCGGCCCGGCCCCTGGTGGCAGCGCGGCGTCCTCGGCGCCTGCTACGGGCTGTGCGGCTGGGCGCTCAGCGACGCCGCGTACATCCCCATGTGGCTGTGGGGCCTCGTCGCGCTGCCGCTGCTCGGCATCGCCGTCGAATGGTGCGTCCAGGGGCGCCGCTGGCCCGGCGCCGCCCTGCTCGTCGCCCTCGCCTGGCTGGGCAACTTCTACACCGCGATGATGGCGACGATGGCCGCCTGCGTCCTCCTCGCGGTCCGCCTGGGCACCCTGGACACCACCGGACGGCAGCGGCTGCGCGCGCTGGGGCGGGCCGCCGGCGCCGCCGCCACCGGGATCCTGCTGACCCTGCCGCTGCTGCTGCCGTCGTTCCTGTCGAGCGGCGGCGCCCAGCCGACGGAGGCCGAGGCGTTCCAGCCCGTGGGACTGGACGTCCTGCTGTCCGGGATGCTCCCGGCCACGCACCTGTGGGGCGGCAGCCCCCGCCTGTACGTGGCCTCGCTGGGCACGGTCCTCGCGCTGACGTTCTTCGTCCACCCGGCGATCGCCCGCCGCACCCGCCTGGCGTGGGGCGCCGCGACCGTGCTCGTCCTCGCCTCCTTCCAGTTCCCGCCCACCCAGTACGTCTGGCACGGGCTGGCCGTGCCCAACGGCAACCCCTACCGCGAGACCTTCGTCTTCAGCGCCCTGCTGACCATCCTGGCCTGGCTGGCCCTGGCCCACCGGCCCCGGCCCCTGCACGCCGCGGCGGCGGCCGCCGTGCTCGCCGCCGCCGCGTTCCTGCTGCGCCGCACCGACGACTTCGGCGGCTGGACCTGGCCCGCCGTCCTGGGCGGCGGGGCCCTGTCCGTCCTCGCCGTGGTCCTGCTGCACCTCGGCGCCAGGCACCGCCTCCTGATCCCGGCGGCGGCCGTCCTGATGGCCGGCCTGGTGTTCGCCGAGTCAGCGGCGGCCGCCTGGAACGCCGACGTCCGCCGCGCCCGGGAGCGCTGGGCCAAGCCCGCCGCCACCAGCAGCCCGTCGATCGCCGCGCACACCGGCGCCGTCCGGCAGGTGAACGGCTGGCCCGCATACCGGACCGACTCCGGCGCGCCGCAGACCTCGTACAACGACGCGCTCGCGCTGGGCGCCGAGGGCCCGCAGTACTACAGCAGCTACCTCCCCGAGGCCACGTACCGGGCGCTGGAGCCCCTCGGCTACGGCTTCAAGAACGACGGCCGGACCTTCTTCGGCGCGGACAGCCCCGTCCTCGACGCGGTCTTCGCCATCGGCGCCCGCGTCCGCCCCGGCCCCGCCCCGGGCACCTGGACGGCCTCCCGCTTCCCCGCTCCCCCGCTGGTGACGGTCCGCACCGCCCCCTTCACCTCCCCCCACCCCGCGGACAGCGTGTACTCCCGCCAGGAGAACGCCCTCGGCGCCGCCGTCTACCAGGTCCCGGACACCGCCGCGGACGGCACGCCGCAGCAGCGGACGTACACCGCCCGCTGCACCCCGGGCTCGGAGGCCTACTGGTACTCCCCGCGCCTGACCGGCACCCTCGCCCACCCCGGCGGGCAGCGCCGGCTGGACGGCCGCATCACCGGCGTGGTCCGGCTCGGCCCGGTCCCGGCGGACGGCACGCTCACCGCGACCGTCCGCACCCAGGGCCGGAACACCGCCGCGGCGTCGGCCCCCGAATCCCACCCGATCGGGTGCCTGGACCGGCCCGCCCTGGACGACGCGGTCGCCCGCCTCACCCGTACGGGCGCCACCGCGGTCCGCGCCGGCGGCCACTCCCTCCGGGCCGACCTCCCGCCGGGCGCCGCGGGCACGGCGGTCGTCGCCACCACGGCCATCCCGGGCTGGCGGTGCACCGCCGACGACCGACCCGCCCCCCTGACCGGGTTCCACGGCCTCCTGTCCCTCCGCCTCCCCCCGGACACCCGCACCCTCGCCTGCACGTACACCCCGCCGGGCCTCCACCAGGGCCTGGCCGGCGCCGCCCTGGCCGCCCTCACCCTGACGGCCGCCACCACCCTCCCCCACCTCCGCCGCCGCCTCCGCCCCAGCGGGCGGGCGTAGCCGAGCGCCCCTGAGTCCCGGAAACGGCGAAGCCCCCCGCCGCTCCTCTCGGAGCAGCGGGGGGCTTCTTCGCGACCCTTAGCCGTTGTACGGGCCGTAGTCGTAGTCCTCCAGCGGGACCGCCTGGCCGGAGCCGGTGCCGAAGGGCGAGTAGTCGATGTCGTCGTAGCCGACGGCCGAGTACATCGCGGCCTTCGCCTCCTCGGTCGGCTCGACCCGGATGTTGCGGTAGCGGGCGAGACCCGTACCGGCCGGGATGAGCTTGCCGATGATGACGTTCTCCTTGAGGCCGATGAGGCTGTCGGACTTGGCGTTGATCGCCGCGTCCGTCAGGACTCGGGTCGTCTCCTGGAAGGAGGCGGCCGACAGCCAGGACTCCGTCGCCAGCGAGGCCTTGGTGATACCCATCAGCTGCGGGCGGCCGGAGGCGGGGTGACCGCCCTCGGTGACCACACGACGGTTCTCGGTCTCGAAGCGCGAGCGCTCGACGAGCTCGCCCGGCAGCAGCTCCGCGTCGCCGGACTCGATGATCGTCACGCGGCGCAGCATCTGCCGGATGATGATCTCGATGTGCTTGTCGTGGATCGACACGCCCTGCGAGTTGTAGACCTTCTGGACCTCGCCGACCAGGTGCACCTGGACGGCGCGCTGGCCGAGGATGCGCAGCACGTCGTGCGGGTTGGTGGCACCCGCGGTGAGCTTCTGGCCCACCTCGACGTGGTCGCCCTCGTGGACGATGACCTTGGCGCGCTTCGAGATCGGGTACGCCGTCTCGTCGCTGCCGTCGTCCGGAGTGATGACGATCTTCTTGGTCTTCTCGGTCTCCTCGATCCGCACGCGGCCGGCGGCCTCGGAGATCGGGGCGACACCCTTCGGGGTACGGGCCTCGAAGAGCTCGACGACACGCGGCAGACCCTGCGTGATGTCGTCACCGGCCACACCACCGGTGTGGAAGGTACGCATCGTCAGCTGGGTGCCGGGCTCACCGATGGACTGGGCGGCGATGATGCCGACCGCCTCGCCGATGTCGACCAGCTTGCCGGTGGCCAGCGAGCGGCCGTAGCAGAAGGCACAGGTGCCCACCGCGGACTCGCAGGTCAGGACGGAGCGGGTCTTGACCTCCTCGACGCCGTTGGCGACGAGGGCGTCGATCAGGACGTCGCCGAGGTCGACGTTGGCCGGCGCGATGACCTTGCCGTCGACGACCACGTCCTCCGCCAGCATGCGGGCGTAGACCGAGGTCTCGACGTCGTCGGCCTTGCGCAGGACGCCGTCCTCGCCGCGGGACGCGATCTTCAGCTTCAGGCCGCGGTCGGTGCCGCAGTCCTCCTCGCGGATGATCACGTCCTGCGAGACGTCCACCAGACGACGGGTCAGGTAACCCGAGTCGGCGGTACGCAGGGCGGTGTCGGCCAGACCCTTACGGGCACCGTGGGTCGAGATGAAGTACTCGAGCACGGACAGGCCCTCGCGGAACGAGGCCTTGATCGGACGCGGGATGGTCTCGTTCTTCGCGTTCGACACCAGACCGCGCATACCGGCGATCTGCCTCATCTGCATCATGTTTCCTCGGGCACCCGAGTCAACCATCATGAAGATGGGGTTGGTCTTGGGGAAGTTCGCGTTCATCGCCTCGGCGACCTCGTTGGTCGCCTTGGTCCAGATCGCGATGAGTTCCTGCGTGCGCTCGTCCTTGGTGATCAGACCGCGCTCGTACTGCTTCTGGACCTTCTCGTCCTGGGCCTCGTAGCCCGCGACGATCTCCTTCTTGGCCTCGGGGACCACGACGTCGGAGATGGCCACGGTGACGCCGGAACGGGTCGCCCAGTGGAAGCCGGCCGCCTTCAGGTTGTCGAGCGTCGCCGCCACGATGACCTTGGGGTAGCGCTCGGCCAGGTCGTTGACGATCTCGGAGAGCTGCTTCTTGCCCACCGAGTAGTCGACGAACGGGTAGTCCTCGGGCAGCAGCTCGTTGAAGAGCGCACGGCCCAGCGTGGTCTTCAGGCGGAAGCTGTCTCCCGGCTGGAACTCCTGCTCGCCCTCCTCGGCCACCGGCGGGACCCAGCCGCGCGGCGGGATGGTGCCCACCGGGAAGCGGATGTCCACCGACGCCTGGAGCGACAGCTCGCCGGCGTCGAACGCCATGATCGCCTCGGCGGTGGAGCCGAACGCGCGGCCCTCGCCCTTGACGTCGCGGAGCTCGCCGTCCGTGGTCAGGAAGAACAGGCCGAGGACCATGTCCTGGGTCGGCATCGTGACCGGGCGGCCGTCGGCCGGCTTGAGGATGTTGTTCGAGGAGAGCATCAGGATGCGCGCCTCGGCCTGCGCCTCCGCGGAGAGCGGCAGGTGGACGGCCATCTGGTCACCGTCGAAGTCCGCGTTGAACGCGGTGCAGACGAGCGGGTGGATCTGGATGGCCTTGCCCTCGACCAGCTGCGGCTCGAAGGCCTGGATGCCGAGGCGGTGCAGCGTGGGCGCACGGTTCAGCAGCACCGGGTGCTCGGCGATGACCTCTTCGAGGACGTCGTACACGACGGTGCGGCCGCGCTCGACCATGCGCTTGGCCGACTTGATGTTCTGCGCGTGGTTCAGGTCGACCAGGCGCTTCATCACGAACGGCTTGAAGAGCTCCAGCGCCATGGCCTTGGGCAGACCGCACTGGTGCAGCTTCAGCTGCGGGCCGACGACGATGACGGAACGCGCCGAGTAGTCGACTCGCTTGCCGAGGAGGTTCTGGCGGAAGCGGCCCTGCTTGCCCTTGAGCATGTCGGACAGCGACTTCAGCGGACGGTTGCCGGGGCCCGTGACCGGGCGGCCGCGGCGGCCGTTGTCGAAGAGCGCGTCGACGGCCTCCTGGAGCATGCGCTTCTCGTTGTTCACGATGATCTCGGGGGCACCGAGGTCGAGGAGGCGCTTCAGGCGGTTGTTGCGGTTGATGACGCGGCGGTACAGGTCGTTCAGGTCGGAGGTCGCGAAGCGGCCACCGTCCAGCTGCACCATCGGACGCAGGTCCGGCGGGATGACCGGCACGCAGTCGAGCACCATGCCCTTGGGGCTGTTGCTGGTCTGCAGGAACGCGGAGACGACCTTGAGGCGCTTGAGCGCACGGGTCTTCTTCTGGCCCTTGCCGGTGCGGATGATCTCGCGGAGGCGCTCGGCCTCCTCCTCGAGGTCGAAGGACTCCAGGCGCTTCTGCAGCGCCGCGGCACCCATCGAGCCGTCGAAGTACGTGCCGAAGCGGTCGCGCAGCTCGCGGTAGAGCAGCTCGTCGCCCTCGAGGTCCTGGACCTTGAGGTTCTTGAAGCGGTTCCACACCTCGTCGAGGCGGTCGATCTCGCGCTGCGCGCGGTCGCGGAGCTGCTTCATCTCGCGCTCGGCGCCCTCGCGCACCTTGCGGCGCACGTCGGCCTTGGCGCCCTCGGCCTCCAGCTCGGCCAGGTCGGACTCGAGCTTCTTGGCCCGGCCCTCCAGGTCGGCGTCGCGGCGGTTCTCGATCTGCTGGCGCTCGACGGAGACGTGGGCCTCCAGCGACGGCAGGTCGCGCTGGCGGCGCTCGTCGTCGACGAACGTGATCATGTACGCGGCGAAGTAGATGACCTTCTCGAGGTCCTTCGGCGCGAGGTCCAGCAGGTAGCCCAGGCGCGACGGAACGCCCTTGAAGTACCAGATGTGGGTGACGGGGGCGGCGAGCTCGATGTGGCCCATCCGCTCGCGGCGCACCTTGGCGCGCGTGACCTCGACGCCACAGCGCTCACAGATGATGCCCTTGAAGCGGACACGCTTGTACTTGCCGCAGTAGCACTCCCAGTCCCGGGTGGGGCCGAAGATCTTCTCGCAGAAGAGTCCGTCCTTCTCGGGCTTCAGGGTGCGGTAGTTGATGGTCTCCGGCTTCTTGACCTCGCCGTGCGACCAGGTACGGATGTCGTCCGCGGTGGCAAGGCCGATCCGCAGCTCGTCGAAGAAGTTGACGTCGAGCACTGTGCGTCAATCCCTCTTTCGGGGTCGTGTCTCAATCATGGTCTGAACGGTCCCGGGGACGGCCGGGGCTCCTCGCGGGAGCCCCGGCCAGGCCCGTCAGACCTCTTCGACGCTGCTCGGCTCGCGCCGGGACAGGTCGATACCGAGCTCCTCCGCCGCGCGGAAGACGTCCTCGTCGGTGTCGCGCATCTCGATGGACATGCCGTCCGAGGACAGCACCTCCACGTTGAGGCAGAGCGACTGCATTTCCTTGATGAGCACCTTGAAGGACTCGGGAATGCCCGGCTCGGGGATGTTCTCGCCCTTGACGATGGCCTCGTAGACCTTCACGCGGCCGGTGACGTCGTCGGACTTGATGGTCAGCAGCTCCTGGAGGGCGTAGGCGGCGCCGTACGCCTCGAGCGCCCACACCTCCATCTCACCGAAGCGCTGGCCACCGAACTGCGCCTTACCACCCAGCGGCTGCTGCGTGATCATCGAGTACGGACCGGTCGAACGGGCGTGGAGCTTGTCGTCGACCAGGTGGTGGAGCTTGAGGATGTACATGTACCCGATCGAGATCGGGTCCGGGAACGGCTCGCCGGAGCGGCCGTCGAACAGGCGCGCCTTGCCGGACGGGAGGACCAGGCGGTCGCCGTCGCGGTTCGGGATGGTGTGCTCGAACAGGCCGGCGAGCTCGTCCTCGCGGGCGCCGTCGAACACGGGGGTGGCGACGTTGGTGCCGGGCTCGACGCGGTCGGCGCCGATGGCCTTCAGCCGCTCGGCCCACTCCTCCGCCAGGCCGGAGACGTCCCAGCCGCGGCTGGCGAGCCAGCCGAGGTGGATCTCCAGGACCTGTCCCGGGTTCATTCGGGACGGGACACCCAGCGGGTTCAGGATGATGTCGACCGGGGTGCCGTCCTCCAGGAAGGGCATGTCCTCGATCGGGAGGATCTTGGAGATGACACCCTTGTTGCCGTGGCGGCCGGCGAGCTTGTCACCGTCGGTGATCTTGCGCTTCTGGGCGACGTAGACGCGGACCAGCTGGTTCACGCCCGGGGGAAGCTCGTCCCCCTCCTCGCGGTCGAAGACGCGGACGCCGATGACCTTGCCGATCTCGCCGTGCGGGACCTTGAGCGAGGTGTCACGCACCTCGCGGGCCTTCTCACCGAAGATCGCGCGGAGCAGGCGCTCCTCGGGGGTCAGCTCGGTCTCGCCCTTGGGCGTGACCTTGCCGACCAGGATGTCGCCGGCGACGACGTCCGCACCGATGCGGATGATGCCGCGCTCGTCGAGGTCGGCGAGGACCTCCTCGGAGACGTTCGGGATGTCCCGGGTGATCTCCTCGGGGCCCAGCTTGGTGTCACGGGCGTCGACCTCGTGCTCCTCGATGTGGATCGAGGAGAGGACGTCGTCCTGCACGAGGCGCTGCGACAGGATGATCGCGTCCTCGTAGTTGTGGCCCTCCCACGGCATGAACGCGACGAGCAGGTTCTTGCCCAGCGCCATCTCACCGTTCTCGGTGGCCGGGCCGTCGGCGAGGACCTGGGCCTCGACGACGCGGTCGCCCTCGTTGACGATGACCTTCTGGTTGACCGAGGTGCCCTGGTTGGAGCGGGAGAACTTCGCGACGCGGTACGTGGTGTACGTGCCGTCGTCGTTGGCGACGGTGATGTAGTCGGCCGAGACCTCCTGGACGACACCGTCCTTCTCCGCCTTGATGGAGTCGCCGGCGTCGACGGCGCAGCGGTACTCCATGCCGGTGCCGACGAGCGGGGCCTCCGCCTTGATGAGCGGAACGGCCTGGCGCATCATGTTCGCGCCCATGAGGGCGCGGTTGGCGTCGTCGTGCTCCAGGAAGGGGATCATCGCGGTCGCGACGGACACCATCTGGCGCGGGGAGACGTCCATGTAGTCGACGTCCGTGCCGGGCACGTAGTCGACCTCGCCGCCGCGGCGGCGGACCAGGACGCGGCCCTCCTCGAAGCGCAGGTTCTCGTCCAGGCGCGCGTTGGCCTGGGCGATGACGAAGCGGTCTTCCTCGTCGGCGGTCAGGTAGTCGACCTCGTCGGTCACCTGGGCGTCGACGACCTTGCGGTACGGCGTCTCGACGAAGCCGAACGCGTTGACGCGGCCGTAGGAGGCGAGCGAGCCGATCAGACCGATGTTCGGGCCTTCGGGGGTCTCGATCGGGCACATGCGTCCGTAGTGGGACGGGTGCACGTCGCGGACCTCGAAGCCGGCCCGCTCACGGCTCAGACCGCCGGGGCCGAGCGCCGAGAGGCGGCGCTTGTGGGTCAGACCAGAGAGCGGGTTGTTCTGGTCCATGAACTGCGACAGCTGGCTGGTGCCGAAGAACTCCTTGATGGAGGCGACGACCGGCCGGATGTTGATCAGGGTCTGCGGCGTGATCGCCTCGACGTCCTGGGTGGTCATGCGCTCGCGGACGACGCGCTCCATACGCGCCAGGCCGGTGCGGACCTGGTTCTGGATGAGCTCGCCGACGTTGCGCAGGCGGCGGTTGCCGAAGTGGTCGATGTCGTCGGTCTCGACGACGATCGACCGGCCGGACTCGCCGATGGTCTCGGTCTCGCCCGCGTGGAGCTTCACGAGGTACTTGATCGTCGCGATGATGTCGTCGACGGTCAGCACGCCGGCGTCGAGCGGCTCGTCGGCGCCGAGCTTCTTGTTGACCTTGTAGCGGCCGACCTTGGCGAGGTCGTAGCGCTTGGGGTTGAAGTAGAGGTTCTCGAGCAGCGTCTGCGCGGCCTCGCGGGTCGGGGGCTCGCCCGGACGCAGCTTGCGGTAGATGTCGAGCAGCGCGTCGTCCTGGCCCTGGGTGTGGTCCTTCTCCAGGGTGGCGCGCATGGACTCGTACTCGCCGAACTCCTCCAGGATCTGCTCGGTGGTCCAGCCGAGGGCCTTGAGGAGGACGGTCACGGACTGCTTGCGCTTGCGGTCGATGCGGACACCGACCATGTCGCGCTTGTCGACCTCCATCTCCAGCCAGGCACCCCGGGAGGGGATGATCTTGGCGGAGAAGATGTCCTTGTCGGACGTCTTGTCGATGGAGGAGTCGAAGTAGACGCCGGGGGAGCGCACCAGCTGCGACACCACGACACGCTCGGTGCCGTTGATGACGAAGGTGCCCTTGTTGGTCATGAGCGGGAAGTCGCCCATGAAGACCGTCTGAGACTTGATCTCACCGGTCTCGTTGTTCGTGAACTCGGCGGTGACGAAGAGCGGCGCCGCGTACGTGAAGTCGCGCTCCTTGCACTCGTCGACGGAGTTCTTCGCCGGCTCGAACCGGTGGTCGCGGAAGGTCAGCGACATCGACCCGGAGAAGTCCTCGATCGGCGAGATCTCCTCGAAGATCTCTTCCAGACCGGACTTGGTGGGGACATCGAGTCCACTCTCGAGCGCCGACTCGACGCGGGACTTCCAGGCGGCGTTGCCGAGCAGCCAGTCAAAGCTCTCGGTCTGCAGCGCCAGGAGGTTCGGAACCTCGAGCGGCTCCTTGATCTTTGCAAAGGAGATGCGCAGCGGGGCGGTGCTGGCACCGTTGTTCGTATTGGTCGAGGCGTTGCGCGAGGCGGCCAAGAGGGGGTCCTTCCGAGGGCTCGGACTCACTACGCGCGTACCGGTCCCAGCTGACACATAGACCAAAACCCCAGGTCAGGGCGCATCAATCGTGTGTGTTCCAGCGTGGGCATGCCCCTGGCGACGGGCAGGGGGCAGCTAACAGGCAGCGCAAAGGGTCAGTGTAGCCACTCGGCTCACTGATGTCCAGACCAGGTTTCCGGCAACCGGCAACAGGCCTTCCCCTTGTAGATCAACGCCGCGGCTCTCGTACACAGAGCGCGTATCAGTACTGCCCTCTTCGTAGTCGATCCATGCCTCGGATCCCCGACCGGAGCCCCGGACCGCGGATCGAGCTGGCGACGGTCCTGAGAATTGCGCGCCGCGTGCCGTTCGTCAAGGCCCCCTGCTCCGTGCGGATCATCTCGGACACCCGGCACGGGGCAACGATGATCACCCTACTCCCCAACGGGAGCTGGGCAAATCAGGCACCGCGGATACGCCGAAGGGCGACCACCCGTGCGGGTGATCGCCCTTGGCAGGGGCCCTGAGGGGCCCCGGGGTGTTACTTGACCTCGACGGAGGCGCCGGCGCCCTTGAGGGCCTCGGCGGCCTTGTCAGCGGCCTCCTTGTTGACCTTCTCGAGGACGGGCTTCGGGGTGCCGTCGACGAGGTCCTTGGCCTCCTTCAGACCCAGGGAGGTCAGCTCGCGCACGACCTTGATGACCTGGATCTTCTTGTCGCCGGCGCCGGTGAGGATGACGTCGAACTCGTCCTTCTCCTCGACGGCCTCGGCGGCCGGGGCACCCGGGACACCGGCGGCAACGGCGACCGGAGCGGCGGCGGTGACGTCGAACTTCTCCTCGAAGGCCTTCACGAACTCGGCGAGCTCGATGAGGGTCATCTCCTCGAACTGAGCGAGCAGGTCGTCCTGAGACAGCTTCGCCATGATGGGCGATCCTTCCACTAATTCGGCTGGTGCCGAGATGTATCGAAAGGCGGGCGTAACGGCCCGCTACGACCCGCGCACTAGGCGGCGCGGATCAATGCGCGAGCCGAATTACTCGGCACCGCCCTGCTCGTCCTGCTTGGCACGAAGCGCTTCCACGGTGCGGACGAGCTTCGAGGGCAGCGCCTGGAAGAGCGCGGCAGTCTGGGACTGCTTGCCCTTCATGGCACCGGCCAGCTTGGCGAGCAGAACCTCGCGGGACTCGAGGTCCGCAAGCTTCTTGATCTCGTCGGCGGACAGCGCCTTGCCGTCAAGGACACCGCCCTTGATGACGAGCTTCGGGTTGTCCTTGGCGAAGTCACGCAGAGCCTTCGCCGACTCCACCGGGTCACCGGTGACGAAGGCGACCGCGGTCGAACCAGCAAGGTGCTCGTCCAGCGCGGTGATCCCGGCCGAGTTGGCCGCAATCTTGGTCAGCGTGTTCTTCACCACGGCGTACTGGGCGTTCCCACCGAGCGAACGGCGCAGCGTCTTGAGCTGCGCAACGGTGAGCCCCGTGTACTCGGTCAGCACAGCGGCGTTCGAGCTGCGGAACATGTCCTCCAGCTCGGCTACCGCGGCAGCCTTGTCGGGCCTTGCCATAGAGCGTCGGCCTCCTTCCGGGTGATGAGGACCGCGCAGAAGGGGCTGGACAAAACAAAGCGCCCCGGGCGCAGGCGCACGGGGCAACGCTCGACCAGGATCGAAATCCTGGGAGCCTTTCCACAGTCACCTGCGCGGGTCGCCCGCTTTCAGCGGATCCTTCGGCCACCGCCCCCTTGCGGGCGCGGCAACGACCAGCGGTCTTTGGCTTCCGTGGAACTGTACGTGACCGCGTCCCGGGAGGGCAAATCACCCTCCCGGGCCGCCACCGGGCCCCGGCCCCGGGCCGGGGGCAGGGCGCGGACGGCGAGGGCCCGTACGGGCGGCGGTCAGCCCTCCTGGGCCAGCTGGGCGAGGTCCACGACCTGGTCGGCCGGCGGGGCCGGGATGTCGACCGGCTTGTTCACGTCGAGGAACTTGACGGTCATGTCCATCGGCCCCGAGGTGCCCTCGCCCCGGGTGCGGAACTGCCTGGTCTGGTGGTTCTCGTCGATCCAGATGTCCATGACGAGGCTCTTGATGCCCTGGGCCTCCAGCGCCTGCAGGTTCTTGCCCCGGCGCTCCTTGGTCTCTGGCGTGCCCGCGGCCGCCTGGGCGGCGCGCAGCTCGTCCAGCGTGACGGTGCCGCTGAGGTGGGTGGTCTTCTGCCCGTCGACGGTCTCCTCGCCGACCGTCTTCAGGTCCTTGGAGGCGCTCATGTCCCCGGCCCTGTCGCCCGGGTTCTCGCCCTGCTGGGCGCCGCCGAGCCGGTCGAGCTTCTTCGCCGTCTCCGGGTCCAGGGACTTGAGGTCGAACTTCAGGTACTTGCCCTCGGAGC
The DNA here is from genome assembly GCF_055570615.1 of Streptomyces sp. NPDC031121. NCBI lineage: Bacteria > Bacillati > Actinomycetota > Actinomycetes > Kitasatosporales > Streptomycetaceae > Streptomyces > Streptomyces sp. NPDC031121. The sequence continues at coordinate 95,903 of NZ_JBVIGV010000018.1, read as the reverse complement.
CGAGGTACATGGCGCCGTCGAGGAGGCGGACGTCCACGTTCTCGCCGGGCTTCTGGGGGTTGGCCATCTTCATGGACATGGCCACGGAGGGCTTGAGGCGCATGGCGGCCTCGCCGGAGACGGCCTGTCCGCCGACCGTGCCCGCCATGGTGTAGCGGAGGGAGGTGATCTCCGCCGACTTCGCCCTGGTCTTCTCCAGGAGGGCCGCCGGAGTGACCTCGGCCGGCTTCGGCGCGGCCGCGGAGGGCGCTGCCGCGGCGCCGTCCTTCCTGGCGTCCCCGGCGCCCTTGCCGTCCCCGCACGCCGTGGCGCCGCCGGCCAGCAGGACGGCTGCCAGGACCGCCCCGACGGCCTTCTTGCGGTACGCGTTCATCTCTGTTTCCCCACCCCTGATGCAGTTGATCGTCAACCCGCAGGCCGGTCGCACCGGCCACGGGACAGCAGTGACCCTACGCCATGCCTCTGACACTCCTCGCACAGGGATCGGGCGGGAGAAAGCGGAACGGGCCCTCCGCCCCGGTGAGGGGGCGGAGGGCCCGTTCAAGGTGCCACTGGCGGGCCGCAGGGGCGGCCCGGAGCCGTCAGGCTCAGACCGCGGCCGGGTCCTCCTCGACGAGGAGGTTGCGGGTGCGGTTCGGGTCCAGCTGGATGCCGGGGCCCATGGTGGTGGTCAGGGCGGCCTTCTTCAGGTAGCGGCCCTTCGCGGCGGACGGCTTCAGGCGGAGGATCTCCTCCAGGGCCGCACCGTAGTTCTCGACCAGCTGCTCATCGGAGAAGGAGACCTTGCCGATGATGAAGTGCAGGTTCGAGTGCTTGTCGACGCGGAACTCGATCTTGCCGCCCTTGATCTCGGTGACGGCCTTGGCCACGTCCATGGTGACGGTGCCGGTCTTCGGGTTCGGCATCAGGCCACGGGGACCGAGCACGCGGCCGAGGCGGCCGACCTTGCCCATGAGGTCCGGGGTGGCGACAACCGCGTCGAACTCGTTCAGGCGGTTGCCCTTGGCGATCTCGTTGATCAGCTCGTCGTCGCCGACGATGTCGGCGCCGGCGGCAGTCGCGGCCGCAGCACGGTCACCGGTCGCGAAGACCAGGACCCGGGCGGTCTTACCGGTGCCGTGCGGGAGGTTCACGGTGCCGCGGACCATCTGGTCGGCCTTGCGCGGGTCAACGCCCAGGCGGAAGGCGACCTCGACGGTGGCGTCGAACTTGGTGGCGGACGTCTCCTTGGCGAGACGGACGGCCTCGAGCGGGGCGTACAGCTTCTCCCGGTCGACCTTGGCGTCCGCAGCGCGGAGGGTCTTGCTGCGCTTCACTTCTGCTCCTGTTTTTTCGCTTCAGGCATGGAGTCGTGGTCCGGGCCAGCGCCTGGCCCTGCCACTGGGTGGTGCGGGAAGGGGGCTGGTCAGCCCTCGACCGTGACGCCCATCGAGCGCGCGGTGCCGGAGATGATCTTCACGGCGGCGTCGATGTCGTTGGCGTTGAGGTCGGGCATCTTCAGCTCGGCGATCTCGCGGACCTGGGCGGCCGTCAGCTTGGCGACCTTGGTCTTGTGCGGCTCGCCGGAGCCCTTGTCCACGCCCGCGTGCTTCAGGATGAGGCGCGCGGCCGGCGGGGTCTTGGTCACGAAGGTGAAGGAGCGGTCCTCGTAGACCGTGATCTCCACCGGCACGACCATGCCGCGCTGCGACTCGGTCGCGGCGTTGTAGGCCTTGCAGAACTCCATGATGTTGACGCCGTGCTGACCCAGCGCGGGGCCGACCGGCGGGGCCGGGTTGGCGGCACCGGCGTTGATCTGGAGCTTGATAAGCCCCGTGACCTTCTTCTTCTTGGGAGGCATTGCTCTCTCCGGGTCCTAGTGAGAGTTTTCGCCGCCGATCCGGTCATCCGGATGGAGGCATACCGCACCACGATAGCGGGTATCGGTGCGGGGCTCGAAACCGAGCAGGTCAGACGAGCCCCGAGGGGGCTGTCTGACCTGTCCGGAAGCTGTGGTTCAGAAGATCAGTTCTTCTGGATCTGGTCGAAGCTCAGCTCGACCGGGGTCTCGCGGCCGAAGATCTCGACGAGGCCCTTGACCTTCTTCGAGTCCGGGTTGATCTCGTTGATGGTCGCCTGGAGCGTCGCGAACGGGCCGTCGGTCACGGTGACCGAGTCGCCGACCTCGAAGTCGAGGACCTCGATGGTGCGCTTGACGGCGGGCGCGGGCAGCCCGGCCTCCTCGGCGGCCTGCTTGGCGGCCTTCTCCTGCGCCTCCGGGGCGAGCATCTTGACGATCTCGTCCAGGGTCAGCGGGTACGGGTCGTAGGCGTTGCCCACGAAGCCGGTGACGCCGGGGGTGTTGCGGACGACGCCCCAGGACTCGTTCGTCAGGTCCATGCGGACGAGCACGTAGCCGGGCAGCTTGTTCTGCCGGACGTTCTTGCGCTCGCCGTTCTTGATCTGGACGATCTCTTCCTCGGGCACCTCGGCCTGGTAGATGAACTCCTCGACGTTCAGCGAGACGGCGCGCTGCTCCAGGTTGGCCTTCACGCGCTTCTCGTAGCCCGCGTAGGTGTGGATCACGTACCACTCGCCGGGCAGCAGGCGCAGCTCGTCGCGGAGCGCCTGGACCGGGTCGACCGGCTCGGCCTCCTCGGCGGCGCCGGCCTCGTCCTCGGCCGGGGCCTCGGCGGCCTCCTCGGCCGGGGCGGCCTCGTCCTCGGCCTCGACCTCGTCCTCGGCGTGCAGCGCGGCGTCCTCGGTGTCGGCGAGCTCGGCCTCGTCCGGCTCCACAGCGTCTGCCGCCTCGACGGTGTCGAGCTCGTCCTCGACGGACTCGACGGAGTCGTGGCTCGCGTTCAGGTTCGGGTCAGACACGGTGGCTGCTTCTTCCTGGATACAAAAGGTGGTGGAACATGCGAAAAGGGGCGGCACCCATCAAGGCGCCGCCCTCCGCGGGGATCAGCCGAAGACGAACTTGATGGCTTCCTGGAACCCATAGTCAATCACGGTCACCAGACCGATCATGATGACGACGAAGACAATCACCACGGTGGTGTACGTCGAGAGCTGCTTGCGGGTGGGCCAGACGACCTTGCGGAGTTCCGCGACGATCTGGCGGTAGAAGAGCGCGAGCCGGCCCAGAGGACCCTTCTTGCCGCGCTTGCCGCCCTTGCGGGCCTTCTTCTCGCGGGCTTCGTCCTCGGCGTCAGGCTTGTCGATGGAGCCCAGGGCGTCCGTCACGTCTCTCACCTGAATCCGGGTCGGGGCCGTGGCCGCGCCCGGTTGCGCCGCACGGCGTTGCATCGAAGTACGTACCTGCGCACACATCCGAGAAGGAGTGTGGAGCAGGGCCGGAGGGACTCGAACCCCCAACCGCTGGTTTTGGAGACCAGTGCTCTACCAATTGAGCTACGACCCTTTGTGCACCCCAACCTACCGCATCCGGGCGGGTGCACGGAGTGCTCACGCTCTGGAGTGGTCGGCGAGGTCCAACGACAGGTGAGTGTACGTGCTCGAGGCCCTGGCGTCGAACAGAGCGCGTGATCCGGCCGGTCGGTCCGATGTCCGGAACGGTGTGCCGCCGCCGCAGGCGGTCTGGGACGATGGCCGCATGACCTCTGCAACGCCTTCCTCCGAGCGCCGCGTGTCCGCCCGTATCGGCGCCATCTCCGAGTCCGCCACCCTCGCCGTCGACGCCAAGGCCAAGGCCCTGAAGGCCGCCGGGCGCCCGGTCATCGGCTTCGGTGCGGGCGAGCCCGACTTCCCGACCCCCGACTACATCGTCGAGGCGGCGGTCGAGGCCTGCCGCGACCCGAAGTTCCACCGCTACACGCCGGCGGGCGGCCTGCCCGAGCTGAAGAAGGCCATCGCCGAGAAGACCCTGCGCGACTCCGGCTACGAGGTCGACGCCTCGCAGGTCCTGGTCACCAACGGCGGCAAGCAGGCCATCTACAACGCCTTCGCCGCGGTCCTCGACCCGGGTGACGAGGTCATCGTCCCGGCCCCGTACTGGACCACCTACCCGGAGTCCATCCGCCTGGCGGGCGGCGTCCCGGTCGAGGTCGTCGCCGACGAGACCACCGGCTACCGGGTCTCCGTCGAGCAGCTGGAGGCGGCACGCACCGAGCGCACGAAGGTCCTCCTCTTCGTCTCCCCCTCCAACCCGACCGGCGCGGTGTACAGCGAGGAGGACGCGAAGGCGATCGGCGAGTGGGCCGCCGAGCACGGCCTGTGGGTCCTGACGGACGAGATCTACGAGCACCTGGTCTACGGGGACGCGAAGTTCACCTCCCTGCCCGTGCTGGTCCCGGCGCTCCGCGACAAGTGCATCATCGTCAACGGCGTGGCGAAGACGTACGCGATGACCGGCTGGCGCGTGGGCTGGGTCATCGGCCCGCAGGACGTGGTCAAGGCCGCGACCAACCTCCAGTCGCACGCCACCTCCAACGTCTCCAACGTGGCGCAGGTCGCGGCGATCGCCGCCGTCTCGGGCAGCCTGGACGCGGTCGCGGAGATGCGGAAGGCCTTCGACCGCCGCCGCCAGACGATGGTGCGGATGCTGAACGAGATCGACGGCGTGTTCTGCCCGGTCCCCGAGGGCGCCTTCTACGCGTACCCGTCGGTCAAGGAGCTGCTCGGCAAGGAGATCCGCGGCAAGCGCCCGCAGACCTCCGTCGAGCTGGCCGCGCTGATCCTGGACGAGGCCGAGGTCGCGGTCGTCCCCGGCGAGGCCTTCGGCACCCCCGGCTACCTGCGCCTGTCGTACGCCCTGGGCGACGAGGACCTGGTCGAGGGCGTGTCCCGCATCCAGAAGCTCCTGGCCGAGGCCAAGGCCTGACACCCCTCCGGAGCGGCGCCGTCCCCACGAGGGGGCGGCGCCGCTCCGTCGTTTCACCTCCAACCCCGCCAATCCGGCCCCGCAGGCGTTTGAGGCGCGGGGCGGGGGCGAGGCCCCGGGCATTCGAGCCCCGCCGGCGTTTGAGGCGCGGGGTCCGGGGCGGAGCCCCGGGCGGGGGCCGGGGCCGCAGGCCCCGGTTTCGGGAAGGGGGCGGGGTGGGGCACGGCTCCGCGCAGCGGCCCGGCCACCGCCCCCGGTCCTCCGTTCGGGCGGGACCCCGATCGGGAAACCCCTCCCGCAGAGCGCCGCGGTACGGCAGGATCTCCGGATGGAGCACGTACGCGACCTCACGCTTCTGCCGAAAGCCCATCTGCACCTGCACTTCACCGGGTCCATGCGCCCGTCGACCCTGCTGGAGCTCGCCGACAAGTACGGCGTCCGCCTGCCCGACGCGCTGACCGCCGGGGAGCCCCCCAAACTCCGCGCCACCGACGAGCGCGGCTGGTTCCGCTTCCAGCGGCTGTACGACGCCGCCCGGTCGTGCCTGCGGCGTCCGGAGGACATCCACCGGCTGGTGCGGGAGGCGGCGGAGGAGGACGTCCGCGATGGGGCCGGCTGGCTGGAGATCCAGGTCGACCCGACCTCGTACGCCCCGCACCTGGGCGGGCTGATCCCGGCGGTGGAGGTGATCCTCGACGCGGTCGAGTCGGCGTCGCGGGACACGGGGCTCGGGATCCGGGTCCTGCTCGCCGCGAACCGCATGAAGCACCCCCTCGACGCCCGGACGCTGGCCCGCCTCGCCGTCCGGTACGCGGACCGGGGCATCGTCGGCTTCGGGCTGTCGAACGACGAGCGCCGCGGCATGGCCCGCGATTTCGACCGGGCGTTCGCGATCGCCCGGGAGGGCGGTCTGCTGGCGGCGCCGCACGGCGGCGAGCTGACGGGCCCGGCTTCGGTGCGGGACTGCCTGGACGACCTGCACGCCGCGCGGATCGGGCACGGGGTGCGGGCCGCGGAGGATCCGGTGCTGCTGCGGCGGCTGGCGGACGCGGGGGTGACGTGCGAGGTGTGCCCCGCGTCGAACGTGGCGCTCGGGGTGTACGAGCGGCCGGAGGACGTGCCGCTGCGGACGCTGTTCGAGGCGGGGGTGCCGATGGCGCTGGGTGCGGACGACCCGCTGCTGTTCGGGTCGCGGCTGGCCGCGCAGTACGAGATCGCCCGCCGGCACCACGGGTTCACGGACGCGGAGCTGGCGGAGCTGGCCCGCCAGTCGGTGCGGGGGTCGGCCGCGCCGCACGAGGTGCAGGAGAAGCTGCTGGCGGGGATCGACCACTGGCTGGCGCAGTAGCGGCCGCGGGCGGGGTCAGCGGGCGCGGGTGAGGCGGAGGTCGCCCTGCCGGCAGTCGGCGCGGACGCGTGCGCCGTCGTCGAAGGAGAGCTCCAGGCGGGCGCGTCCGGTGCCGGGCCCGGCGAACTCGGCGACGCCCGCGACGGTGGCGCCGGCGTGGGGCAGGAGGGCGTGGTCGCCGAGGTCCTCGCCGACGTCGACGCGGCCCCACTCCCCCACGTCGTACGGCGCGTGGGGGGCGGCGGACTCGACGATGAGGCACCGGTCGGAGCCGGTGCTGATCCGGGTGGAGTCGCCTTCGCTGTCGATGAGCCAGACGTCGAGGGGGGCCTCGGAGCGCTCACCCTCGTAGACGTGCCAGGACGCGACGATCCGGCGGATCGTGCGTCCCACCAGGCGGGCGGGGTCCGTTCCGGCCCCGTGCAGTGGGCAGTGCATGGCGGCGCCGGGGCTCCTTCAGAGGCTGACGCCGACCGTCACCGGCTCGTTGACCAGGGTGACGCCGAAGGCCTCGCGGACGCCGGCGACGACCTCGCGGGCGAGGGCGAGGAGGTCCTCGGTGGTGGCCTCGCCGCGGTTGGTGAGGGCGAGGGTGTGCTTGGTGGAGATGCGGGCGGGGCCGGTGCCGTAGCCCTTGGTGAAGCCGGCCCTGTCGATCAGCCAGGCGGCGCTGGTCTTGGTGCGGCCGTCGCCGGCGGGGTAGGCGGGCGGGACGGTGCCGGTGCCGAGGCGGGCCTCGACGCGGGTGAGGAAGGCTGCGAAGGCCTCGTCGCCGAGGATCGGGTTGTGGAAGAAGGAGCCGGCGGACCAGGTGTCGTGGTCGTCGGGGTCGAGGACCATGCCCTTGCCGGCGCGCAGCCGCAGCACGGTCTCGCGGGCGGCGGCGGCCGGGACGCGGTCGCCGGCCTCGACTCCGAGGGCGCGCGCGGTCTCCGGGTACTTGATCGGCGCGGACATCCCGCCGGCATCCTCCAGGGCGAAGCGGACGCGGAGGACGACGTACCGGTCGGGCTCGTGCTTGAAGAGGCTGTCGCGGTAGGCGAAGGCGCACTGGGCGGCGGTCAGCGTGACCGTCTCGCGCAGGACGCGGTCGTAGGCGACGACCTCCGTGACGGTGTCGCAGACCTCCTGGCCGTACGCGCCGACGTTCTGGATCGGGGTCGCACCGGCGGAGCCGGGGATTCCGGCGAGGCATTCGATGCCGGCGAGGCCGGCGTCGACGGCGCGGGCGACGGCGTCGGACCAGTTCTCGCCGGCGGCGAGCTCCAGGCGGGTGCCGTCGAGGTGGAAGCCGGTGGTGGCGATGCGCAGGGCGGTGCCGTCGAAGCCGCGGTCGCCGATGACCAGGTTGCTGCCGCCGCCGATGACGAGGAGCGGGGTGCCGCTCTCGTCCGCGGCGCGGACGGTCTCGACCACTTCGGCGTCGGTGGTCGCGGTGACCAGCCGGGTGGCGGGGCCGCCGAGGCGGAAGGTGGTCAGGGGGGCGAGGGGGGCGTCGTGGAGTTCCTGCACGGGGACAAGAGTACGGTCCGTGCCCTCCGCATCCCTGCGGGGCCACGGACCGTACGGGTGCCGGGCGGCGGCGCCTCCGCCGGTCAGGCGAGGGCGACGACGGCGCGGGAGCGGCCGAGGACCTTCTGGCCGGCGGCGGTGGCGACGAGGTCGACGCGGACCTGGTTGCCGTCGAGCTTGGCGGCCACCTTGGCGGTGACGTCGATCACGGCGCCGGTGCCGTCGTCGGGGACGACGACGGGGTTGGTGAAGCGGACGCCGTACTCGACGACGGCGCCCGGGTCGCCGGCCCAGTCGGTGACGACGCGGATCGCCTGGGCCATGGTGAACATGCCGTGGGCGATGACGTCGGGCAGGCCGACCTCCTTGGCGAACCTCTCGTTCCAGTGGATCGGGTTGAAGTCGCCGGAGGCGCCGGCGTACTGCACGAGGGTGGCGCGGGTCACGGGGAAGGACGCGGCGGGCAGCTCGGTGCCGACCTCGACGTCGTCGTACTTGATCTGCGCGGTCATCGTCAGGCCTCCTCGGGGGCGCGGGAGACGAGCTTCGTCCACGCCGTCACCACGTGCTCGCCGGTCTCGTCGTGGACCTCGCCGCGGATGTCGATGATGTCGTTGCCGGCCATCGTCTTGACGGCCTCGATGGTGGAGGTCACCGAGAGGCGGTCGCCGGCGCGGACGGGGCGGGTGTAGGCGAACTTCTGGTCGCCGTGCACGACGCGGCTGTAGTCGAGGCCGAGCTGCGGGTCGGCGACGACCTGCCCGGCGGCGGCGAAGGTGATCGCGAACACGAAGGTCGGGGGGGCGATCACGTCCGGGTACCCGGCGGCCTTGGCCGCCTCGGGGTCGGTGTAGACGGGATGGGCGTCCCCGACAGCCACCGCGAATTCGCGGATCTTCTCCCGGCCGACCTCGTAGGGATCGGTGGGCGGGTAGCTCCGCCCGACGAAGGACTGGTCGAGCGCCATGGCTCCCTACCTCCTGGTTGAACAAGTGGAAATGATCGCGGAAACGACACGAGGCCGCCCCCCTTTGCAGGGGACGACCTCATGACGGTGCCTGAATCGGAGACTTCGCCGGTGTCAGCGGGTCTCGCGGTGCGCCGTGTGCGAGTTGCAGCGCGGGCAGTGCTTCTTCATCTCAAGACGGTCCGGGTTGTTGCGCCGGTTCTTCTTGGTGATGTAGTTCCGCTCCTTGCACTCCACGCAGGCCAGCGTGATCTTCGGGCGGACGTCGGTGGCAGCCACGTGAGTGCTCCTTGACGGACTAATGGACGGATCGAACGCATAAAAGAGTAGCCGATCGGGAGACCGACCCCGCAATCGGCTACTGTGGGTAGCGGCGACCGGACTTGAACCGGTGACACAGCGATTATGAGCCGCTTGCTCTACCGACTGAGCTACGCCGCTTTGATGTGATCGGCTCCCCGCCCGAAAGCGGGGGGCCTCTCTCACCAGAGCCCCAATGCGGAATCGAACCGCAGACCTTCTCCTTACCATGGAGACGCTCTACCGACTGAGCTATTGGGGCGAGCGAGGAAGACATTACACGCTTGCCAGCCGATCGCCCAAATCCATTGCCGGGGCCCGCCCGCGGGGGCGTCCGGCGCCGTGCAGCGCAGGGCCGAGGCCGCCCGCGCACCGGCCGTACGGGGGCGGCCCGCCGACACGGCGCGGCCCGGTCCCGGACGGCGTGGGTCAGGCACGATCCGCAGGAGACGCCCTAGGCTCGCCGGAACGCGTGATCTCGGACCGCGGGCCGAAGCCGACCGGTCCAGGACCGCCCCGAGCCCCCCGCAGGAGCGCGATGTCCGACAGCCAGCCGCCGCAGCCGCCCCCGTCCCCCCGCAACGGCCGCGGCGACGGCGGCGGCCAGGCCCCCCGGCCCCCGGGCGGCGGCGCGCCCTCCCCCGGCACCCCGCCCGGCCGCGGCCAGGGGGCGGGGCCGGGGCGCCCCCCGGGCCCCGCGGCGCCCGCCTCCGCCGAGTCCGCCGCCCTGCTGCTGGCCGGCGCCCGCCTTGCCGACGGCCGCCTCGTCGACGTACGGCTCGGCAGCGGCCGCATCCAGGCCGTCGAGCCCGCCGGCAGCCTGCCCTCCGGCGCGTCGGCCCGCGTCGACCTCACCGGCTGGCTGCTGCTGCCCGCCCCCGCCGAGCCGCACGCCCATGGGGACACCGCCCTGACCGCCGACTGCGCCGGGCCCGTCTCCTACGCCCCCGAGGAGGTGCAGCGCCGGGCCACCGAGGCCGCCCTGCTCCAGCTCGGCCACGGTGCCACCGCCGTCCGCTCCCACGTCCGGATCGGCGGCGCGCACGGCCTCGGGCCCCTGGAGGCCGTCCTCCAGGCCCGGCGCTCGCTGCGCGGCCTCACCGACCTGACCGCCGCCGCCGTGCCCCGGCTGCTGACCGGCACGGCCGGCGCGGACGGCCGCGCCATGCTGCGGGACGCCGTCCGCATGGGCGCCGCGGTCGTCGGCGGCTGCCCCGACCTCGACCCGGACCCGGCCGGCCACCTCGAAGCCGTCCTGGACCTCGCCTCCGAGCACGGCTGCCCCGTGGACCTGCACACCGACGGCGGCGACCCGGACCGCCTCGCCCGGATCGCGGCGATGGCCCGCGGGCTGCGGCCCGGCGTGGTGATCGGCCCCTGCGGCGGGCTGTCGCGGCTGCCGCTGGAGGCGGCGCACCGGGCCGCCGACCGGCTGGCCGAGGCGGGCGTACGGGTGACCTGCCTGCCGCAGGGCGACTGCGCGGCCCTGCAGCGGCGCGGATTGCGCACCGCGCCGGTGCGGCTGCTGCGGGCCGCCGGGGTGCGGGTCGCGGCCGGCAGCGGGGCGCTGCGCGACGCCGGGAACCCGGTCGGCCGCGGCGACCCCCTGGAGGCCGCCTACCTGCTGGCCTCGCAGGGCGGGCTGCGGCCCGCGGAGGCGTACGAGGCGGTCGGCTCGGCCGCCCGGGAGGCGATGGGCCTGGCGGAAGTGCGGGTGGAGCCCGGGGCCCCGGCGGAGCTGCTCGCGGTGCGCGGGGACCGGATCGCCGGGGTGTTGTCGCTGGCGTACAGCCGGATCGTGGTGCACCGGGGGCGCGTGGTTGCCCGTACGAGCGCCGTGCGGGAGTACTGCGACTCGGCGGTCGCGGCCGCCCTCGACCTGCCCCGCCAGGGCCGGATGGAGCCGGGCCCCTGAGCGCGCGGCGGCCGTGCGCGGGCGGCCGGGCCCGGCTCGTCGTACGGTCGCCTCATGCGCATCGTCATCGCGGGTGGACACGGTCGGATCGCGCTGCGGCTGGAGCGGCTGCTCGCCGCGCGCGGGTACGGGGTCGCGGGCATCGTCCGCGACCGCACGCAGGAGGACGACCTGCGCGAGGTGGGCGCCGAACCGGTGCTGTGCGACCTGGAGTCGGCCACCGTCGACCACGTGGCGGGCATCCTGGCGGGCGCCGACGTCGCCGTCTTCGCAGCCGGCGCCGGGCCGGGCAGCGGCGCCGCCCGCAAGGACACGGTGGACCGCGGTGCGGCGGTCCTCTTCGCGGACGCGGCGGAACGGGCCGGTGTGCGCCGCTTCCTGATGGTCTCCTCGATGGGCGCGGACGCCCGCCACGAGGGCGACGAGGTGTTCGACGCCTACCTGCGGGCGAAGGGCGAGGCGGACGACCACCTGCGCACCCGCCTCGGCCTAGAGTGGACGGTGCTGCGGCCCGGCTCGCTGCTGGACGAGCCGGGGACCGGCCTGGTGGATTTGGAGGCCGCGACGGGCCCCGGGGCGGTCCCCCGGGACGACGTGGCGGCGGTGCTGGCCGAGCTGGTGGAGACGCCGGCGACGGCGGGCCTGACGCTGGAGCTGGTCTCCGGCCAGGTGCCGGTGCCGGTGGCCGTGAAGGCGGTAGCGGGCAACTGATCGCCGTTTTCTGCCGCCTGAGGGCGGCTCAGAAGTCCGCGGTGACCTTGCCGTCGGAGCGGCCGACGGGGTCCAGCCGGTACGGCTCCTGCGCCGGCCCGCCCAGGATCGCCCCTACGATGGCTGGGATGCCCGCGCCGAGGAGAGCGGCGAGCACACCCACGGCGGGTGAAACGACCAGGGGGCGGGGACGGTGCGGACAGGCCCTGAAGGCTCCGACGTCGAACGGGCGGCGGCGGCAATGGTGTCGGTCCTGACGCCGCACGCCGGCCGGGACTGGACGGTGCGGGCGGGTTCACTCGAATGGTCGTGCTGGACGACGGCGGCGCACGTCGCCCACGACCTGCTCGCGTACGCGGCCCAGGTCGCCGCCCTCCCGACCGGCGGCTACCTCCCCCTGGACCTGCGCGTCCGGCCCTCCGCCCCGCCGGAGGAGGCGCTGCGCGCGGTGGCGGTGTCCGCCCGGCTGCTGCGCACGGCGGTCGACGCGGCAGACCCGGACGCCCGCGCCTGGCACTGGGGCCCCTGCGACCCGGCCGGCTTCGCGGCGATGGGCGTGGCGGAAGTCCTGCTGCACACGTACGACATCACGCGGGGGCTCGGCCTGGCGTGGCTCCCGCCGGCCGACCTGTCGGCGCTGGTGCTGGCCCGCCTCTTCCCGGACGCCCCGGCCGAGGGCCCGCGTCCGGACGCCCTGCTGTGGTCGGCGGGCCGCACGGCCCTCCCGGACCGCCCGCGCCGCACGACCTGGTCCTGGCAGGCGGCCCTGCCGGAGGCCGCCTACGACGTGTCCGGCGGATCAGGGCCTAGGCGGAGTCCATGACGGCCTCGACGATGTTCGAGATCCAGTGCCTGATCCGGTGCCACCGGCTGCAGAACCGCTTCGGCCTGCGCCGCCCACCGCCGACCAGCGGCTTCCCGCACCGCCGGCACAGCCCCGCCCTGTACGTCCTCCCACCCATGGCCCTGACCCTAACGCGCCGCCCCGGAACGCAGAACGGCCCCTGATCGCGTTTCCGCAGATCAGGGGCCGTTCCTCCAGTGTGGCGGCGCCAGGATTCGAACCTGGGTAGGCTACGCCGACGGATTTACAGACTCCTGACGCAGCCCCTTCTGCACCCCCTTTGACCTGCTACTAAGGCCGCTTGGCTGCCCGGGGCGGGAGCCGCCGTCCATGCAGCGTCCTGATCTTGCCGCTCGCAACGGGCCGCCCAGGAGGCACGAAACACGGCAATAAGCCCCCGCGCCTCAGCGCCCGGTGAGAGACTGCCTGCCAACTTGGTCGACCAACGAGGAACCAACCGGTGCGTCGCCATCACGCATAGGGGGGGCGCGTGATCATTCTCGATACGAACGCTGTAAATGATCTCGACCCGCACGGAAGTCGAGCAGACCTGATTCGCATGCTGCGCAAAGCAGGACTCCGCATAGCCGTACCTTGGGTCGTAATTGAGGAACTTACAGCGCACAAGCTGTACGACTATCAGCGACACTTCGACCTCATGTCGCGCAATCACGAGGCCCTTTCGGCACTGGAACCGAATCTCGCCGGCTCACCCCCCACCTACGAAGGCGAGAAATTTGCGAAATATTGGAGGGCCCAGTATTCCGAAATCTTTGCAACAATACCCACGAAAGAAAGTGCACTGAGGGCCGCGGTACTCCGCGAAGCCGCCTGCATGAAGCCAGCCAAAGTGGACAGGAGCAAGAAGTCCGGGGGGAGGGATGTGGCAGTTTGGTTCTCCATCCTGGACTACCTGGATGAGAACCCCGAAGAGTCCATTGATTTCGTCACAAACAACACCAAGGATTTCGGCGACCAGAACGAGTGGCCATTCCCTCTCAACGTAGACCTGAAGGGGAAATCTCATCGAGTACGGCAACTGCTAGATTTCGAGGACGTGCTAAAGCAGTTTGCCGCAGAAGCAGAAGCGCCCCCGCGCATCAGCGAAGAACTGACTAAGCGACTCGCCACCCGTGAAGCCACTTCCGTGATCCATGAAGAGATCAGGAAGATGCTTTCAGGGACTCACCCAAGCCGTACCGTTCGCGACACACTTACGCACGCGACCTTGACTTCGGAACTACAGTCCCTGGGCCCAGTGGAGTGTCGCAAAATCGGGGATTCTCTCTGGTACTGCGCCCCCGCGACGTGGCATCTCTACGTCATTGGGAGCAGCGTAAGCGCTCCATTCATCGCCCAGTGGGACACGTCTGTGCTTTTTCCAGAACAAGAGAATGGAGGGGTTTCTATTCTACGCAGAGGGCGCCTGGCCATGCTGTCTGCCAGCGACCTGACAGAGTCTATGGGGAACGCTCTCTCGAAGGATCTAGCATCACCCCTCGACCCCGAGAATCGAGACACGGTATCAGACAACCTCTCGGCGGATCTCGGTCCGGCATTCCTGCAACGACGCCGAGGACGTTTGGATGAGAGAAGGCCCCGACCCTCACGCCTCCACAACTCCCTTGCGTACACCAGAGGAGTCTTCGAAGCCCTCAAGGGTATCGTCGAGGACGTCGATTACATCTCGGGTCCAGTGGACTATGGCGCCGACATGTTGGTTACCACGCCCGAGGGAACCATCGCCGTGGTAACCAAGGTAGGATTTCAACAATTCACGATCGCCGATTTTCGCACATACGCCTCCGTTCCTCACGAACTTGGTGGCGCCGTACTTATCGTAACAAACCGGCCGACATCTCCGGCCCTTCTTCGATACGTACACGAAACACAGGAATCCCGACCGATCGAGCTTGCCTACTGGGACGGCACGGCAGACGACACAACACTCCGAAACTGTGTAGATTCCCTCAGAGATCTCTTGGACGAGCGCTAATTTAGGAAATGTGCACGCCCAGCGCCAGCATGTGTGCCCGGAAGTCGGCAGTCAGCGCTGCCAGCACCGCTTTCCCCTTTTCCCCCGAGGCCCGCGACGGAAATCCAATTACTCCGGTCTTGGTGTAGGCCCGCATTCCCAGCGTCAGCAGGAATTGGCGCTCGCTTGCATGGTGATCTGCAGCTTCGTAACCAGGTCGGACGAGATCGGGTTCAGCGTGGAGCAGGATCGAGGTTTCGATTTCGCCGGCGTGCATGTCGTCGTGGGCGCTGCTGGACAGGCCTGCGTGTTCGCGGGCCTGGTTCCACTCCCGGCTTTGGGGGAAGAGACTCATCCGCGGTTCGGTCAGGTTGGCTTCCTGAACGATGTTGGAGAGCACGTAGTTGCCGCCATGGGCATTGACCAGCACCAGTTTCCGGATACCGGAAGCTTCCAGGGATGCGGCAATGTCCGTGATGACCGCATGCAGGGTCCGGGCGCTGATGCTGACCGTGCCGGGCCACGTCCCGTGCTCGTGGCTGCACGCGATCGAGATGGGCGGCAGGCTCAGCACGGGGTAGGCGGCGGCGATTTCGCGCGCGATGATGCAGGCGATCGCCGTGTCCGTGATGAGCGGCAGGTACGGTCCGTGCTGCTCGTACGACCCAACCGGGAGTACGGCCACGCGCGGGGCCTGTTCCTGGACGTCGACGGTCGTGATGTTGGGAAGCAGGGTCACAGCTCTCCTCCGGTCGAGTCACCTCGCCCTCATAGTGCCCAGAAGCCGGTTCAGTTCAGCAATCTCCACCAGCTTCTTCCAGGGTTCGAGGAGCGGCTGAAGGCGGAGCAGCTCCGCCAGGATGCGCGCCGAGCCGGTGGCTTGTGCGATGGCCGCGGCTTGCGATGCGGCGTTCAAGGCGCCTTCGAGGTCTTCGAGCCGTGCGTACGCGGTGGATAGGCGAGCCAGGCACAGCCCGCGGTCGCGCTGCTGCTCTGCTGGCCACCGCGTCAGGCTCGCTTCGAGTGTCTGCACTGCTTGGTCCGGCCGGCCGAGCTGGAGCGCGCAGTTCGCCGCCTCCATGTCGATGTACGACAGCGAGCAGTACGGGGCGAGTCCCGCAGGGTCCTGCGCCTGGTCGGCAAGGCGCCGCGCTTCATCGAGCGAGCGAGCGCTCTCGTCGCCGTGCCCAAGCAGCGCGTCCGAGTAGGCACGCGCCCGGAGCGCGACGGCCCGGACGTCGGGGGGTAACTTGCCGGCCTGCCGCAGTGCGGCATTGGCGAGGCCGAGGGCATATCCAGCCTGACCGGCTTCCGCGGCGATGTTGCTCCGCCGCTGGAAAACGTAGGCGCTGAGGCCCGGGTCGTCCAGCTCGGCGGCGTAGTCCAGCGCTCGATTCGTCCACAACATGGCGGCTTGCGAGTCGCCCGTGTCCTGGTGCAACCACCCGAGGAGTTCCGAGTAGCGCGCGCCCACTCGGACCGCGTCGTCACGCAGCGGGCCCTGCGCTTCCTTGCACAGCTCCTCGATCAGCGGCAGCTGACTCTGAACGGCAGGCACAAGGAATCGTGCGCCGACGAGCGGCTCCGCCTGAACATGCTGGACGAAGACGGCCTGCAGGTAGGCCAGAACCCCCGGACTGGCTTCCGGTGAGGCAGAACGCGGGGCAGGAAGCGACGGCAGGGTGTCCAACTGGGAGGGCGCCACCTCCACAGCAAGGCCCAGCTCCATGCGGGTGGCCTGGTAGACCTCGCAGAAGAGCTGCTGGTAGTCCGACCCGGGCTCACGTCGTCCGTTCTCGAACATGGAGAGCTGTGTCTTCAGGCTGGTCCGGGAAGGCAGCTGGATGCCGAGCCGCGGGGCGGCGTCTTCCATGGCGTCCATCAGCTCCGCCTGAGTCCACCCCGCAGCAGCCCGTGCCGCCTGAAGCTTCGTCTTCATCGCTCCCCCGGTGCCGGTGACGCTCTGACGCCCATCATGCCCAAGCAGGCTGCTGACGTGGGGAGTTAACAGGTAACAGGGGCTGACTGTTAACCCTGTCCACTGTGGAACGGCGCGAAATGCGGCCTACTGATTCTCGTCAGACGGGCCCGACCGAGCGGCTTCCAGCCGCTCGACCCGGCCCTGGAGCTCGGAGAGCTGGGAGGTGAGATGAGCAACGTGTTCCTGGAGATCGCGCAGTCCAAGCGCGGTTTCCCGCGCGGTCGGGTCGCCCTTCTTGGGGTCCAGCACGTACGTCCCGCTGCCCTGCCGGCCGACGACCAAGCCGTCTTCGGCGAGCTGCTTGTAGGCGCTCTGGACGGTCATCAGGCCAACCCCGAGTTGCTTCGCAAGCCCCTTCGCTCCAGGCAGGGGGGAGCCGGTCGGGTAGACGCCGGCGCCGATGTCCTTGCGGAACTTCGCGGCGATGTCCTTGGCAGACGGGGGCTTCTCCGGGTTCCAGTCCATGACTAGAGCCTAACCAACCTAGGTCATTTCCAGCACTCGCCGCGGGCCGCTTGACCCAACCAAGCGACCTAGGTAACTTCATCTCAGGCGGGTAACCTAGGTAACTCGCCCCGGTCTCGCATGCCTGGGACCGCAGATCAAGGCGGGGACGCTGCAATCCCGCTGAAGGCCAGGGGACAGGGCTTAGGCCCGACTGGCGAGGTCGCCCGGTGACCGCGAGCAACGGCCGGAGGGTGGGGACACAGGTCCCCCTTGCAGTGCAACTCATGTGCACATCGTCTTTGGAGGTTCGAAGTGATCCGTTCAAGACCCTCGGCCGCTGACCTGCTGGACCGGCGAGTCAGCGTCGCCCTTCGCGTCTTCCCGATCCGCCGCGCAAGCGCACCGGAAACGCCGGTGATTCGCGGAGTCGGGACGCCTCGGCTCTAGAGCCGCGGCCGGTTGCCTCTTCCGCCCGTCCGTCGCTTCGGCGGCGTACGGGCGGGGTGGGGGAGCTGGAGTCTTCCTGCTTCACGGCGAAGCCCCGGTGCGCGAACACCGGGGCTTCTGTTCGGGCCCGTTCCTGGGTGAGAGGAGCAAGACCCAATGAAGTCCATCGTTGCATGTCAGATGCCCGTTACCGCGCTGCCGCCGGAGCTGGAGCCGACGAACGCGGAGCTGGACGCGATCGAGGCGGAGATGCCGATCATCTCGGCCGAGGTCGAGCTGTTGGACGCCCTGATCGCGCTGCTGGACCGGCCGGCGTCGGAGTTCGACGGCCGCCGGATCCGCCGGGCCCACCGGCGGGTACTGGCGGCCCGTCGAGCCGCGGCGAACAAGGCGCCCAGGTCCGCCGGGGAGGTGGCGTGATGGCGCGGGCGCAGATGGTCTGCCGGTCCGGCCAATGGCGCCTGTACGTCATCGAGCACGACCGGTCGGAGTGGCCGACGCACACGTTCACCGGGGCCGCGGTGCCCACACTCGCGGAGCGCTCTGGAGCCCTGGGGGCCCTGGGCTTCGCGTTGCCGGGCGCGGCTGGGTGGTCGTGGGTGGAGGACGCCGAGCAGTACGGCGACCCGGACTCGCCCGTGCTCCTGATCGCCGCGGCGGACGTCGTCCCGGCTGTCGGGGGTGCGGCGTGAGTGCGGGCCAGGTGCTGACCCGGCCGCAGAAGCTGGTTTTGGGGGCGGCGTTCGTGCCGATGCTGGCCACCGGCGCGGCCGGCGGGGCGGGCACGTTCTCCAACATCAAGGGCGCCTACGGCTCCGGGACCGCGCTCGGCGCGGTCGCCGCGGGCGAGGGTGCGACTGCCGTCCTGGCGATCGTGCTGCTCGGCCTGACGCTGCTGGGGCAGTCGGCGCCGCTGGTCATCCGGGCGGGGCTGTGGGCTCTTCCCGCCGCCGCCTCCGTCATGTCGGCGATGGCCGCCACCACACCGGGCGAGATGGTGATCTACGCCCTGACCCCGCTGGGCATGACGGCCAGTGCGGAGGGCGCCGCGTTCCTCGCCCGGCGGATCGTCGTCTACCGCGACGGCCGCGACGCCGAGGCCGAACGCCGGGCGGCCGAAGTGGTGCAGGCGTTGGCCTACCACCGGGCCCGCGCGGCGAACCACCCGGACGAGAAGGTGCGGCGCAGGTCCGACCTTGAGTCGTGGAAGCTGGCGCGGAAGGTCGGCGCCGGTGACCTCGCCTTGGGCGAGAAGCTGCTCGACGTCCAGCGCGACCAGCTCACCGCCGGCGCCGAGGCGGCCCTGTCCGCCATGTTCGCCCCCGCCCCAACCGGGTCGGCCGATCGGGTCCTTCCGGCCGGACCGGTCGAGCCCGGGAGCGGGGTGACGGTGGAGCTGGAGGTCGACCGGTCCACCCGACCGATCGCCCCCGCATATGCGGAGGAACCGGAACAGACCGGCACGGAACGGTTGACCTCTGGCCAGCCGCTTCCCGCCCTTGCCCCCGCCCCCGCCGACCCGGTGCCGGTCGAGGAATCCACCCCGCTAGCTGCGGTCGGGTCGACCGGTCGGGCCGTCGCCGCCGAGCAGTCACCCGCGCGGGTCACCCGCCGGGTCCCGGACGCGGCGAAGTCGACCCAGCCGCGCCGCACCCGCGATGAGCTGCTTGCCGAAGCACGGCAGTTGACGGAGTCGTGGCCGGTGGAGAACCTGACGGCCGACCGGATCCGGCGGGCGGTTCGCACCTCGCCGGAGAAGGGCCGGTGGCTGCGCGAGACCCTGCGGACCGAGCGGGGTGGGGCAGCGTGAGCGGGCTGCGGATCGGTTCCCTGTGTACCGGTTACGGCGGGCTGGACATGGCGGTCCAGTCCGTGTTGGGCGGGACGCTCGCCTGGGTCGCGGACAACGACCCGGGCGCCTCTGCCATCCTCGCCCACCGCTTCCCCCGGGTGCCCAACCTCGGCGACCTGACCGCCGCGGACTGGGGCGGGGTGGAGCCGGTCGACATCGTGTGCGGCGGCTACCCGTGCCAGCCCTTCTCCACTGCCGGCAAACGGAAAGGAACCGCAGATGAGCGGCACATCTGGCCCCGCATCGCGGACGCCCTTCGCGTACTACGACCCCGAGTCGCAGTCTTTGAGAACGTCGCAGGGCACCTTCGACTGGGATTCGACACCGTCCTCGCCGACCTTGCCCGCCTCGGGTTCGATGCGCGGTGGTGCCTTGTACGCGCATCCGAGGTCGGTGCTCCCCACCAGCGCCAGCGGCTCTTCATCCTCGCCGCTGCTCAAGACCCCGACCGCGAACCTCGCGGTCAACGGGGGATCGCAGCACCCGGACAAGCGGAAAGCCGGGGGACACGGCCCGACGCTCGCCGACGAGGTGGAGCACCTGCTGCCGACCCCCGCAGCCCGGGACTGGAAGTCAGGGGAGTCGAACCTCATCGGGACGAACTCCCGGCCGCTGAACGAAGTGGCGACCAACCTCCTGCCGACACCGACGGCGTCCGACGGCGAACGGGCGAGCACGGTCTACGGCCGGGGCAACCCGACGCTGACTGGGGCCGTTTCGCCCCCGCGATCCACCGCTGGGAACACTCCATCGGACGACGTGCCCCCTGGGCAACTGACGATCGCAGTCGCCTGAGCCCCGCCTTCGTCGAGTGGCTGATGGGCCTGCCCGCCGGCCACGTCACCGGCGTGCCCGGCCTCTCCCGCACCGCCCAGCTCAAGGCCCTGGGCAACGGCGTCGTCCCCCAGCAGGCCACCGCCGCTCTTCACGCCCTGCTCGGCGCGAACCCGCTGCCGATGACCGCCTGACCCCGGAAGGGAGTCCCGTGAACCACCTTCCCGAACCCGCCCAGCCGCCCACTGTGATCAAGCTCCCGGACGGCACGCACGTCTACGCCGACCAGCTCCCCGCCACGTTCCAGACGCCGCAGGTCGTGCACCAGCACATCCACCAGGCCCCGCCCGACCGGACCGTGCAGCGGATCGCGCTCGGCGCCGGGGTCGGCGCCGGCGCGGTCACGGCCGGCGTCTACTTCGGCCCCCTCCTGATCGGCGCCCTGACCGCGATCGCCGCCAACCTCGCGATGCTCGCCTTCCTCGCCCTGGTCCTCGGCTGGGGTGTCCACACGGTTGTGAAGTCCGTCGGCGGCCCGGAGGGCACGCAGGCCGCGAAGAACATCGCCAAGGCCAGCCGAAGGGGGAAGTGATGTTCGCTGCCGGAGACCGCGTGCTCGTCGTCGCGTGTGAGGACGACCCGCGGGCCGTGGGCCGGACGGGCCGGATCCTCGACGAGGTCCCGCCCGGCCCGCTCACCAACGGCCGGTGGACGGTCGCCGGCCTCGGCTTCCTGATCGCCCCGGTCCTCTGCCACGCCCACGAGCTGAAGAAGACCCGCTGACGCAGGCCTGACGGCTGCCCGATCCGCCCGGCCCCGGTGCCGGGTGGTGAGGGGAGCCGGGACAGCCCCGGCCCCGGAAGGAGCCCCGTGATGGGTCAGGACCCGAAGTTCACGCCCGGCGAGGTCGCGCAGCTCGCCTGGTACACCGCCCGCATGGCCAAGCGCGGTATCGCCTCGCAGACCGTCTACCAGGGCGACCTTGAGCGCAAGGTCGACCGGATCATCGACGCCGCCCGCGAACGCACCGACCGCGAAGCGGCCGAAGCGCGGGAGAACGGCAAGCGCAAGTAGCTGTGCCCCGGGGCGGCCGTCCCGGCCAAGGAAACCGGCCGCCCCGGGCCCCTGCCCATCCCGTTGAGACGACAGGACATCCAGCATGCCCGAGAACGTCGTACCCCTCTTCAAGAACCCCCAGCCCACCACCCCCGAACCGCTCGCCCTCGTCCCGCCCGCCCCGGACCCGACGCTGACCGCCAAGTCGATCCGGGTGCTCAAGCAGACGCTGCGGGCGATGGCGGCCGCGGTCACCGCGGACCGCACGCGTACCGCGGCGCGGATGCTCGCCCGGCACGGCCTGTACGTGCTCGGCGGCGCCCGGATCGCGGCCCGCCGGGCGTGGGACGGGCGGACCGCCTCCCGCTACGAACGCATGTGGCGCGCCGCCGAAGCGGCCGGCCACTGGGAGGAAGCCAAGGAGTGGGAGGACCGCCTGCACCGCTTCCGCTCCGACCGGCACCGCCGCCGCATGGACCTGATCAAAGCCCCCCAAGACCTCGCCAAGAGCGCGCTGATCGGCACCGGCCTGACGATCGGGTCGCTGCTCGCGCTGGGGATCGTGCTGGCCATAGCGAACAAGGACATCAGCTACGTCGTCGGCCCGCTCGCCTGGGCGATCGAGCTGATCCGCCTGGTCACCGTGGTCGCGACGGTGGTGTGGGGGCCGCTGCTCACGATCGGCCCATGGGCGGCGCTTGCCGCCCTGTGGGCGCTTGGCCGCAACCGGCAGACCGCCCCCGCATGGGCGATGCCCGCCCGCCAGCGCGACGACGCCGGCGCACCCATCACCCCGTCGATCGTGGTCACCGCCCTTCGCGACCTCGGCATCGCACCCCTGAGGAACGCCATCAAGGAGATGGGCGACGCCGGAGCGGCGATGCTCGGGCCGATCCGGATCGCCGGATGCGGCGTCGAGGTCGACGTCACCCTGCCGTCCGGCGTCTCCACCGCCGAGGTCCAGGGCCGACGGCGCAAGCTCGCCGAGAACCTCGCCCGCCACGAACACGAGGTGTTCATCACCCTCCCGACCAAGGCCCGCACCGTCCGGCTGTGGATCGCCGATTCCGGCGCCCTGGACGAGCCGATCGGCCCGTCCCCGCTGGCCACCGACGAGACCATGACCGCGAACTACAAGACCGGCCGGGCGCCGTGGGGGCAGGACCTGCGCGGCGACAAGGCCCTGATCAGCCTGTATCAGCGGATGCTCCTGATCACCGGCCTGTCGAACCAGGGCAAGACCGCCGCCCTGCGCGCACTCGCCCTGTGGCTGGCCCTCGACAAGACGGTCGAGTTCCGGATCGCCGACCTGAAGGGCGTCGGCGACTGGGCGATGTTCGACGGGCTCGCCACGGTCCTGATCCAAGGCCCGACCGACGAACACGTCATCGACGCAACCGAGATGGTCGAGGGCATGGTCGCCGAGATGGAACGCCGCATCCAAGCCCCGCCCGGCACCGTCTTCACACCGCTGATCGGCATCGTGGATGAGGCACAGGTCGCGTTCATGTGCCCCGCGGTCGGCGAGGACAAGCGGCCCTACGGCGGCAGCAAGGCCACGTCCCGCTACTTCATGGCCGCGCGGAAGCTTCACAACCAGGGCCGGGCCGTGGACGTGCTGCTGTGGGAGGGCACACAGGACCCCACCGACCAGAACCTGCCCAAGCTCGTCCGCGAGGGCGCCCACACCCGCGTCTCCCTCGCCCTCGGTACTGAGTCGCAGTCCCGGATGGCGCTGGGCGACAAGGCCGTCGACGGCGGCGCCGCCCCCCACCTGCTCCGCCAGGGCCTGGACAAGGGCACCGTCGTCGTCGCCTCCGACGGCATCACCATCCCGGCCGGACAGGCCTCCATCACGGTCCGCACCCACTACATCGACACCGACGACGCCACCGCCGTCGCCGACCGCGCCAAGAAGCTGCGCGGGGCCGTCACCACCGCCACCGCGACCGAACAGCCGGCCGCCGCAGTCGACGCGCTCGCCGACATCGCCACCGTCATCGGCGACGAACCGCGGATGCGGACCCAAGAGGTCCTCGCCGGCCTCGCCGCGCTGAACCCCGGCGAGTACCGGGAGTGGACCTTCAGCGACCTCAAAGACGTCCTCGAAGGCACCGGCGCCGACCCGTACAAGTCCGACGGCCGCATGACCGTCAGCCGCGACAAGGTCCACGCCGCCCTCACCAACCGCGGGGACGACGGTTCCGCTTCCGCCGCCGAGTAGAGGGAGCCGAACCCCGCACAGGCCAGGGAGGCAGGGAGAACTCCCTGCCAACCTCCCTGACCCGCCTCCCTGGCACTGACCTGCACAAACGATCGGTCAGAGAGCCAGGGAGGCGCCGCAGGCCAGAAATCCGAACCCTGCGCTGCAGCCACCCCGCCAGGGGGTGGACCCTCCTCCCTGCCAAACGCCCGGGAGGGCTTCCGCTTAACCGCCACAAGCCGAGAGCGGCCCCCTCACGCCAATGACCGGGGCCGCTCCCATCCAGCACAACTGGAGGCACCCAGCATGACCCAACCCAACGACATTCCGCGAGCCCCCGACCGCACGGCCTCACCCGCCCACCTGCGCACCGCGCTCTGGCTCGCCGGCATCGGCCTGCCCGTCATGCCGCTGCGGGCGGGCAAACTGCCCTTCGGGAACTGCCCGACCTGCACCCGCTCGGCATGCGGGGACCGCCCCCACATGAAGGCGGCCGGGCCCTGCCAGTGCCCCGCCCCCTGCCACGGCTGGGGCGCCGCCACCACCGACCAGAGCGTCCTCACCTCCCCCGCGTGGGCGAGGGCCTGGCAGCAGGCGCACGCCGTCGCGTATCACCCCGGCGGTGCGAGGCTCACCGTCGTGGACCTCGACGACACGGACGCGATCGCGTGGGCCCGCCAGAACCTGCCCGCGACCAAGGTCGTGGCGACCACCCGCGGCGAGCACTGGATCTACTCCGGCACCGTCCGGTCGGTGAACGGGGTCCGTGAGGGCGTGGACATCAAGTCGAGCATGTCGTACGCCCGGTGGCTGGGCCCCGGCACCGGCGCCATGGTGGCGGTGCCCTCACTCGTGCACGAGCTGGTCGAGAAGAAGCCCGCCGCCGGGCCGGCGCCCCGCCCGGTCGCGGTGCCCGCTCCGGCCGGGGGCGGGCGGTGCCCGCACCGCTCGCCCGCCTACCTGGAACGCGGCATCGCGATGGCGGAGCAGCGGATCACCGCCGCCACCAGCGCGGTCCACAGCACGGTGTACGCCACGTTTCTCGCGGTGCTGTCCGCTCACGGCCGGTGCGGCTGCCTCGCCGACACCCACATCGGCCGCCTGTTCGCCGCCGCGCAGGGCAAGGGCGAATCCCCGCGGCACTGCACGGTCGCCTGGACCAACGCCCTCGCTGCTCTGGGGATGTGACATGGCCGAGGACGAGAAGAACCCGGCCCGCGAGGTCATCACGAACTACGCACAGGCCAACTTCCGGTACTTCCGGACCGCCGACGGCACCGTCTACGCCCAGCGCAACGGCCAGCCCGTCGCCCGACCGATTCGCTCGCAGGGCACCACCGGGAGCCACCGTCAGGAACTCATGGTCGGCCTGTTCCGTGACGGCTTCGGCGTCTTCAACGGCACTGCCCTCAAGGAGGCCTTGGACTTGATCGAAGCACTCGCGATGACCGAAGAAGTGCAGCCTGTCCACATCCGGGTATCCCCCGGCTCTGACGGAGCGACGTGGCTGGACCTTGGGCGCGACGACGGCAAGTCCGTCAACATTCACCCCACCGGCTGGGACGTCGTCACTCCCGAACCGCGCGAGGTGTGCTGGCGCCGCACGCAGCTCACTGGGGAGTTGCCGCTGCCTGCGAAGGACACGGAAGGCAAGGGACTGGACCTGCTGCTGCGCCTGTGCAACTTCGCCGATGCTCGCACCGAGGCTCTGGCCATCGCCTGGCTCGTCGGGTGTCTTGGCCCGTCCGTCCCCGTCCCCGCCCCGTTCCTCACCGGCCCCCAGGGCGCCGGCAAGTCCACCGGCGGCCGGATGCTCGTCCGGATCATCGAGGGCATGAGCGCGGACCTGCGGCGCTCCCCGAAGGATGAGGAGAGCCTGATCGCGGCCGTGGCGGCCGGGTGGGTCACCGCCCTAGACAACCTCTCCCACCTCGGCCCCGACCTTTCCGACTTGATGTGCTGCATCGTCACCGGCGCGGAGACCGTGAAGCGGGCCCTGTTCACCGATGGGGACGTCGTCCGCGCCCGCTACCGCAGGCCGCTGCTGCTGACCGGCATCGACGTCGGCGTCATCCGCCCGGACCTCGCCGAACGACTCCTGCCGCTGCGGTTGGAGCGCCCCAGGGTACGGCGGACCGAGGAAGAGCTGTGGGCAGAGTTCGAAGAGGCCCTGCCGGTGATCCTCGGCTCCCTGCTCGATCTCACCGTCAAGATCCGGGCCACGCAGGCAGACATCCCCACCGACCTGCGCATGGCCGACTTCGCCCACCTGTGCGCGCAGCTCGACGCCGCCACCGGCCTGGGGGCGCTCACCGCCTACCGGGCCGTCCTGGACGACCTCAACGACGACGTCATCGAGGGCGACCTCCTGGCGCAGACCGTCCTCAAGCACGCCGCCGGCATCGCCCCCGGAGCCGAGGTCCGCATGACCTCGGCAGAGTGGCTGCACGCCCTCACCCAGCTCTACACCGGCGAGGGGGAATTCCGCCCGCTGCCCAAGGGCTGGCCGACCACCGGCAAAGTCCTCTCCGACCGCCTCAAGCGGCTCCAGCCCGTTCTGACCGCCCGCGGTGTCTACGTCGACTGGGGCCGCACCAACGCCGCCCGCTACATCGAGATCGCCCGCCCCGCGCCCCCGCAGGGCGAGTCGCAAGAGATGTTCTAGACCGAGCACCACCCGGTTGCGGCCGCACAAGCAAGAGGAGCACCCCCGGCCCGGCGCGGCGGTGCTCCTCTTGCTCTTCGGCGGCTTGCCGCCGCCAAAGGGCGTGCCGCTTGCGGCTCCTCATTCACGCCTGAAGGCCAGGGCCCAACAGACATAGCCCCTCCCCCTTTTTCCTAAGTAGGAACTGCTGCGTCACCTGCGTCACCGCGGCCCTGAAAACGCTGTCTGACCTGCATCAACAGAGGTGACGCAGAGCCCGAAATCCTGCGTCACCTTGCGTCACCTGCGTCACCCCGTGACAGACGGCTGCGTCACCGGTGACGCAGCCTGTCCCCTCCTGCGTCACGGTAACCCGCAGGTCAGCGGCCTGAGTGACGCTGATGACGCAGTGACGCAGGAATCCCGACTTCGGACACATCCGCCCACCCGACTCCGAAAGGGAGACCCGATGGCTCGTCCTGTCCGCCGCCGTCAGCCCGTCGACGAGTGGCTGCCCCTGACCGACGTCCTCGCCGAGATCGGCATCACCCGAGCCACCTGGTACCGCTGGCGCAACCGCGGCTACGGGCCCGAGGTGAAGCGCCTGCCCAACGGGCACCTGCGGGTCCGCCGCAGCGCGCTCGACACCTTCCTGAACGAACTGGAGACTGCGTGACCGACTGGAGCTACACCGTGCGGATCTGGAGCATCCGCAAGCGGCCCTACCGCAAGCCGTACCAACTTCGCTGGCAGGTGGGGACGAAGCCACACTCCGAGTCCTTCCTGACCCTCGGCCTCGCCGAGAGCCGGCGGGCGCAGTTCATCACCGCGGCCCGCGAGGGCGAGCCGTGGGACGCCGAGAGCGGGCTCCCCAAGTCCCTGCTGCAAAAGGCCAAGGACATCTCCTGGTACGAGCACGCCAGGAAGTACGTGGAGATGAAGTGGCAGCACTCCCCCGCCTCCACGCGTCGGAACCTCGCCGAGGCAATGGCCACCGTGACCCTGGCGCTGGTGAAGGACACGAAGGGCATGGCGGACCACCGGGCCGTGCGTCGCGCGCTCTACACGTGGGGCTTCAACGTGAACCGGTGGGATGAGGACGCGCCGGACGACGTCGCCGCACTCCTGGCCTGGGTCGAGCGGAAGTCGGTCCCCACGTCCACCCTGGCGGACCGGATGGCCGTACGGCGGGCGCTCGACGCGTGCGCCCGCCGGCTGGACGGCAAGACGTCGTCCGGCGCCGTCATCGCCCGGAAGCGTGCGATCTTCCACCAGGCGCTGGGGCTGGCCGTGGACGCCGGCCTGCTGGGCGAGAACCCGCTCACCGCGATGAAGTGGACTGCGCCGGAGAAAGTCGAGGAGGAGGTAGACCCGGAAGCGGTGCCGGATCCCGGGCTGGTCGCCTCTCTCCTCGCCGCCGTGCGCAGGCAGGGGGCCCGCGGGCGGCACCTGGAAGCGTTCTTCGGGTGCATCTACTACTCGGCCGCCCGGCCGGGCGAGCTGGTCGGCTTACGGCTCCAGGACGTCGACCTGCCCCGGCGCGGGTGGGGGATGATCCGGTTGCGCGAGAGCCGGGCCCGCTCCGGCACCGCCTGGACGGACACGGGCGAGGCCCACGACCGGCGCGGGCTCAAGCACCGCGCCCGCAAGACGGTCCGGCACGTGCCGATTCCGCCCGAACTCGTGTCGATGCTGCGGTGGCACGTTACGGCGTACGGCACCCATGAGGACGGTCGGCTGTTCCGGACCGCCCGCGGCGGGATGGTCCAGGAGAGTGGCTACGGGGCCGTCTGGGCGGCTGCCCGGGAGGACGTTCTGACCGTCGCGGAGCGCGAGTCCAAGCTGGCCAAGCGCCCTTATGATCTCCGTCACGCGGCGGTGTCGACGTGGCTCAGCTCCGGGGTGGAGCCCCAGCTCGTCGCCCAGCGGGCCGGCCACTCCGTCGGCGTCCTCTTCCGGGTGTACGCGAAGTTCCTCAAGGGCGGCGACGAAGCCGCCAACGCGAAGATCTCGGCGCTCCTGAGTCGACACCGCACTTCGGCCCGCTGAACGCCCACCCGGCCACAACCGCAGGTCGGGCCCGGGAATCCCGTCCACAGCCCGTCCACACGCCCTGGTAGAGAGGGTGATCGAGCGAGATGCGGTGAGACAGTTCGCCCTGTCCGGGCCCGGAACGCAGAACGGCCCCTGATCGCGTTTCCGCAGATCAGGGGCCGTTCCTTCAGTGTGGCGGCGCCAGGATTCGAACCTGGGTAGGCTAAGCCGACGGATTTACAGTCCGCTCCCATTGGCCACTCGGGCACACCGCCATGGGATGTCGCCTTCCGAGACCGCTTTGCGGCGGTGCTCCCTGGCAACGACGTAAACAATACCCGATGCTCCGGGGTGCTCCGCCACCGGATTGATCAGCGCTTGCGCCGTGCGCGGTGGCCAGTGCCGGGCGCCGCGACCCGGTGAACCTTCCCGGTCACAGCACTAGGCTTTGCGGAGCGGGCCGGGCATGGCCGGCCGCGGCCCCCCGGGGCACCGACAGCCGACTTCAAGGAGCCACAGCACATGGCCGACTCCAGTTTCGACATCGTCTCGAAGGTCGAGCGGCAGGAGGTCGACAACGCCCTCAACCAGGCCGCCAAGGAACTCTCGCAGCGCTACGACTTCAAGGGCACCGGCGCGAGCATCGCCTGGTCGGGCGAGAAGATCCTGATGGAGGCGAACTCCGAGGACCGCGTGAAGGCCGTCCTGGACGTGTTCGAGACCAAGCTGGTCAAGCGCGGCATCTCGCTGAAGGCGCTCGACGCCGGCGAGCCGCAGCTGTCCGGCAAGGAGTACAAGATCTTCGCCTCGATCCAGGAGGGCATCTCCCAGGAGAACGCCAAGAAGGTGGCGAAGATGATCCGCGACGAGGGCCCGAAGGGCGTCAAGGCGCAGGTGCAGGGCGACGAGCTGCGCGTCAGCTCCAAGAGCCGCGACGACCTGCAGGCCGTCCAGGCGCTGCTCAAGGGCAAGGACCTGGACTTCGCGATCCAGTTCGTGAACTACCGCTGAGCCGGGTGGCCGCCCGGACCGGCAGGCGCCTCCCGCCGTCGTGGACGGCCGGGGGGCGTTCTCGCGTTCCGGTGCGGGCGGGCGGGCGAGGGGGTGTTCACCGGGGCCGGTTACCCTCCGGGGCGTGACGGGTGAATTGAAGCGCACGCTCGGGGTGTCCGACGCCGTGGTGGTGGGGCTGGGGGCGATGGTCGGGGCCGGCGTGTTCGCCGCGTTCGCCCCGGCGGCGCGGGCCGCGGGCCCGGCGGGCGGCGCGCTGCTCGCCGCGCTCGCGCTGGCGGGCGTCGTCGCGTACTGCAACGCGGACTCCTCGGCCCGGCTGGCGGCCCGTTATCCGGCGTCGGGCGGGACGTACGTGTACGGGCGGGAGCGGCTCGGGCCGTTCTGGGGGCATCTGGCCGGGTGGGGGTTCGTCGTCGGGAAGACCGCCTCGTGCGCGGCGATGGCGCTGACCGCGGGGGCGTACCTGTGGCCGGGGCGGGAGCACGCGGTGGCCGTCGCGGCGGTGGTGGCGCTGACGGCGGCGGGCTACGGGGGTGTGCAGAAGTCTGCGCGGATCGCGCGGGTGATCGTGGCCGCGGTGCTGGCGGTGCTTGCGGGGGTCGTCGTGGCGTGCCTGTCGTCGGGTGCGGCGGACGCGGGGAACCTGGCCGGCGGGCCGTGGGCGGGAGGGGACTCCGGGGGTTCGTGGGGCGGGCTGCTCCAGGCGGCGGGGCTGCTGTTCTTCGCGTTCGCGGGCTATGCGCGGATCACCACGCTGGGCGAGGAGGTGCGCGACCCGCAGCGGACGATCCCGCGGGCCGTGCCGATCGCGCTGGGGATCGCGCTGGCGGTGTACGCGGCGGTGGCGGTGGCCGTGCTGGCGGTGCTGGGGGCGGACGGTCTGGCGGCGTCGGCGGCGCCGCTGGCCGATGCGGTGCGGGCGGCGGGGGTGCCGTGGCTGGCGCCGGCGGTCCGGGCGGGGGCCGCGCTGGCGGCTCTGGGCTCGCTGCTGGCGCTGGTGCTCGGCGTGTCGCGGACGGTGCTCGCGATGGCGCGGGACGGCCACCTGCCACGGGCGCTGGCCGCCGTCCACCCGCGGCGCGCGGTGCCGCACCGGGCGGAGCTGGCGGTGGGCGCGGTGGTGGCGGTGCTCGCGGCGACGGGTGATCTGCGGGGTGCGATCGGCTTCTCGTCGTTCGGGGTGCTGGTGTACTACGCCGTCGCGAACGCCTCGGCGTGGACGCTCGGCCCCGGGGTGCGGGGGCGGGCCGTGGCCGCGGCGGGGCTGGCGGGGTGCGTGGCGCTGGCCGTGTCGCTCCCGGCGGGGTCGGTGGTCGCGGGTGCGGGCGTCCTGGCGCTGGGCGCGCTGTCGTACGGCGTACGGGCCCGGCAGCGGGCCGGCGTACGGTGACGCGGGCGCGGCGGCGGCGTCAGCCGCGGCCCGTCTGGCCCGGCTCCCGGCCTCCCGCGCGGTCGGCGTCGGAGCCGGCGCCGGCTCCCGCGTCGGCGGAGTCGTAGCCGACGAAGTACGTGGGGCGGCGCTGGACGGCGGTGTAGATGCGGCCGATGTACTCGCCGAGGAGGCCGACGCAGATCAGCTGGACGCCGCCGAGGAACAGCATCGCGACGAACAGCGAGGTCCAGCCGGGCACGGTCCGGCCGAGCAGGAACACCACGAGGCTGGCGCAGATCAGCAGGAGGCAGGCGACGAAGCTGACGACGCCGAGCCATGTCGCGATGCGCAGTGGGGCGGCGGAGAAGTTGGTGATGCCGTCCACGGCGAGGCGGATCATCTTGCTGAGCGGGTACTTGGTCTCGCCCGCGACGCGCTCGCCGCGCCGGTAGGCGACCTGGCCGCTGGGGAAGCCGAGCCAGGGCACGAGGAGCCGGTAGACCTGCTGCTGGTCGGGCAGGGCCTTGAGGGCCTCGACGGCCTCGCGGCTGAGCAGCCGGAAGTCCCCGGCCTGTGCGGGCACCTGCTTGCCGACGAGGCGCCGCATCAGCCAGTAGTAGGCGCCCGCGGTGCGGCGCTTGAAGCCGGTGTCGGTGCTGCGGTCGGAGCGGACGCCGTAGACGATGTCGAGGTTCTCGGCGCGGGCGAGTTCCAGCATCTCCGGGACCTTCTCCGGCGGGTCCTGGAGGTCGGCGTCGAGGCTGGCCACGTAGGCGCCGCGGGAGCGGTGCAGTCCGGCGCGGAGGGCGGCCTGGTGCCCGGAGTTGCCGCGGAGCCGGATGATCCGCAGCTCGGGCCAGTCGGCTCGGTGCTTCTCCAGGAGTTCCGCGGTGCCGTCGGTGCTGCCGTCGTCGACGGCGAGGACCTCGTAGGAGGCGCCGGTGCCGTCGAGGACCGGGCGGAGCCGGGCGACGAGGGCGGGGAGGGCCTCCTCCTCGTTGTACATCGGCACGATGACCGACAGGGTCGTGCCCGTGCGCGCTGCCGACACTGGTTCTTCCTGACCGTGGGTTGCTTCGGTTCCGGGCGCCTGCGCGCCGCCTAGCGGGAGGCGAACGGGGCGTCGGTGGGGACGATCTCGCGGCCCAGCGGGAGCAGGGAGAGCGGGACCATCTTGAAGTTGGCGATGCCGAACGGGATGCCGATGATCGTGAGGCACAGCGCGATGCCGGTCGCGATGTGGCTCAGGGCCAGCCACCAGCCGGCGAGGACGAGCCACAGCACGTTGCCGACGCAGGACGCGGCGCCGGCGTCGCGCCGCTCGACCGCGGTGTACCCGAAGGGCCACAGGGCATAGACGGCGATGCGGAAGGCGGCTATGCCGAAGGGGATGCCGATGATCGTGATGCACAGGAGCACGCCCGCGAGGCAGTAGCCCAGGAACAGCCAGATGCCGCTGAGGACGAGCCAGATGACGTTGAGGATGGTCTTCACTGTCTGCGGCCTGCCATCTGTTCGAGCCGAGCGATGCGCTCGGCCATCGGGGGGTGGGTGGAGAACATCTTAGAAAGGCCCTGGCCTGGGCGGAACGGGTTGGCGATCATCATGTGGCTCGCCGTCTCCAGCCGGGGCTCGGGGGGCAGCGGGAGCTGCTTGGTGCCGGCGTCCAGCTTGCGCAGGGCGCCGGCGAGGGCGAGGGGGTCGCCGGTGAGCTGGGCGCCGGAGGCGTCCGCCTCGTACTCACGGGAGCGGCTGATGGCGAGCTGGATGACGGAGGCGGCGAGCGGGCCCAGGATCATGACGAGCAGCATGCCGAAGAGGCCGGGGCCCTCGTCGTCGCTGGACCGGCCGACCGGGATCAGCCAGGCGAAGTTCACCAGGAACATGATCACGGAGGCGAGCGCTCCGGCGACGGACGAGATCAGGATGTCGCGGTTGTAGACGTGGCTGAGCTCGTGTCCGATCACGCCGCGCAGCTCCCGCTCGTCGAGTATGCGCAGGATGCCGTCGGTGACGCAGACGGCGGCGTTGCGCGGGTTGCGGCCGGTGGCGAAGGCGTTCGGCGCGGCGGTCGGCGAGATGTACAGCCGGGGCATGGGCTGGCGCGCGGAGGTGGAGAGCTCGCGCACGATCCGGTAGAGCGCGGGGGCCTCGAACTCGCTGACGGGGCGGGCGCGCATCGCGCGTAGAGCCAGCTTGTCGCTGTTCCAGTACGCGTACGCGTTCGTGGCGAGGGCGACGAGGACGGCGATGACCAGGCCGCCCCGGCCGAAGAGGCTTCCGATGACGATGATGAGTGCGGACAGCCCGCCGAGGAGTGCGGCGGTCTTCAGCCCGTTGTGCCGGCGGTGCACGGTACGCCCTCCAAGTGGTGCGGCGGGGACCTGGCGGGGGGTCCACGGTCCAGTGGACCCTCCCTTCAAGGTCAACGCGAGGTGGCGGCGCGTGGTTCCCGGGCCGTGCGGGGCGGGGCGCGGCGGCGGCCGCCCCCGCGGCCGGGCCGTGGCGGCGGCGGGCTGGCCGCGCGGGCGCTGCTCCATACGGGTGAGGCCGGGGCGGGCGGGGTCGCGGCCGGGCGGTGGCCGCCGCCGGGAGGCCGCCGGTCAGTTCGGGAAGAGGGTGCCCGAGGCGAAGCGGAGGACGGCCTGCGGGGCGCCCGAGAGGGCGACGGAGACCACGGCCGTGACGGCGATCGCGGCGGTGACGGGCCACGGGGACCGGCCGCTCGCACCGGCCGCCCCGCCGGCTCCTTCCGCGGCGCCTTCCGGGGTCCGGAAGAGCAGGGCGGTCCAGCGCAGGTAGTAGTACAGGGCCACGACGACGTTGACGGCCATCACGACGGCCAGCCAGCCCAGTCCCGCGTCGACCGCGGAGCCGAAGACGGCGACTTTCGCGAACAGCCCGATGATGCCCGGCGGGAGGCCGGCCAGGCAGAGCAGGAAGAACGCGAGCGCGAGGGCGGCGGCGGGCCGCTCGGCGTACAGGCCGCGGTAGTCGGCGATGCGGTGCAGCGGCTTGGTGCGGGCGACGAGCGCGGCGACGGCGAAGGCGCCGAGGTTCGCGGCGGCGTACATGAGCGCGTAGGCGACGGTGGCGCCGACCTGGTCGCGGCCGGAGTAGGCGGCGGCGGCGATCGGCACGAGGAGGTAGCCGGCCTGGCCGACGGAGGACCAGGCGAGCAGCCGCACCGCGCTGTGGGCGCGGCCGGGGTCCTGCCGGACGGCGGCCGCGTTGCCGAGGGTCATGGTGAGCGCGGCGAGGACGGCGAGGGCCGGGCCCCAGATGTCGGAGTACGCGGGGAACGCGATGACGGTGACGAGGATGAGGCCGGTGAAGCCGACGGCCTTGCCGATCACGGAGAGGTATCCGGCGATCGGCAGGGGCGCGCCGACGTAGGTGTCCGGCACCCAGAAGTGGAAGGGCACGGCCGCCGTCTTGAAGGCGAAGCCGACGAGGGTGAGCGCGACGCCGGCCATCGCGAGCGTGTCGAGCTGCCCGGGCACGTGGTCCAGCCGGTCGGCGACCTGCTCCAGGTGGAGGGAGCCGGTGGCCGCGTAGACGAGGCTGATCCCGAAGAGGGAGACGGCGGTGGCGGTGACGGAGGAGAGGAAGAACTTCAGGGCCGCCTCGGAGGACAGCCGGTCGCCGCGCCGCATGCCGACGAGGGCGAAGGCGGGCAGGGAGGCGACCTCCAGGGCGACGATCAGGGTGGCGAGGTCGCGGGAGGCGGGCAGCAGGGCCGCGCCGGCGGCGGAGGAGAGCAGCAGGAACCAGTACTCGCCGTCCGGCATGCGGGCCTCGCGGACTGCGGTGACGGACAGCAGGGCGGTGACGAGGGCGCCGGCCAGCACCAGGAACTGGATGACGAGGGTGAAGTGGTCGGCGGTGTAGCTGCACGCGCCGGGGTCGCCGGTCAGGCAGAAGGTGCTGCGGTCGCCGGCGCGCAGGGGCAGCAGGAGGGCGGTGGCGGCGGCGAGGCCGGCGGTGGCGAGCCAGCCGAGGAGCCGCTTCGTCCGCTCGGTCGCGAACAGGTCGGCGACGAGGACGGCGAGGGCGACGGCGGCCGGGACGACGACGGGGGCGATGGCGAGCCAGTCGATGCTCTGGACGAGGCTGGCCGCGGGCTCGGCGGCGGTCGGGGCGGCGGTGGCCCGGTCGGCGCCGCCGGTGGTGGTGGCCGCGTGCAGGGCCGTCATGCTTTGCCTCCTGCGAGGAGCTTCTGGACGGCCGGGTCGGTGAGGCCGAGGAGGACCGCGGGCCACAGGCCGGCGAGGACGGTGAGGGCGACGAGCGGCGTCCAGGCGGCGAACTCGTAGCCGCGGACGTCGGCGACCGCCGGTGGCGCGGCGGGGTTGGCCGGCCGGGCCGCGGGGTCGCCCATGCAGACGCGCCGTACGACGACCAGCAGGTAGGCGGCGGTCAGGAGGGTGCCGAACGCGCCCATCGCCGTCCAGGTGAGGAACGCGGGCCGGGACAGGCCCTCGGCCGGGTCGAAGGCGCCGAACAGGGCGAGCATCTCGCCCCAGAATCCGGCCAGTCCGGGCAGGCCGAGCGAGGCGACCGCCGCGAAGGCGAGGAGCGCGCCGAGGCGCGGGGCGCGGCCGTAGAGGGCTGCTCCGGTGGCGCCGGCGAGGGTGTCGAGGTCGGCGGTGTTGTAACGCTCTTTGAGAGAACCGACAAGAAAGAAGAGAAGGCCGGTGATGAGGCCGTGGGCGATGTTCGCGAACAGCGCGCCGTTCACACCGGTGGGGGTCATGGATGCGATGCCGAGGAGGACGAAGCCCATGTGGCCGACGGAGGAGTACGCGATGAGCCGCTTCAGGTCGCCCTTGTTGCCCTTGCGGGCCAGCCACAGGCAGGCGAGGGACCCGTAGAGGATGCCGACCGCGCCGAAGGCGCCCAGGTACGGGGCGATGTCCGCCATGCCGTCGGGGGTGGCGGGCAGCAGGATGCGGACGAACCCGTAGGTGCCCATCTTCAGCAGGACGCCGGCCAGGAGGACGGAGCCGACGGTGGGTGCGGCGGTGTGGGCGTCGGGCAGCCAGCTGTGCAGCGGCCACATCGGGGTCTTGACGGCGAGGCCCGTGCCGATGGCGAGGACGGCCAGCAGCTGGGTGGTGGCGGTCAGTCCGCGGCCGCCGTCGGCGGCGAGCGCGGTCATGTCGAAGGTGCCGGCGTGCAGGCCGAGGAGGAGCAGGCCGAGCAGCATCACGACGGAGCCGAGGAGCGTGTACAGGATGAACTTCCAGGCGGCGGCCTGCCGCCGCTCGCCGCCCCAGCGGGCGATGAGGAAGTACATGGGGATGAGGACCGTCTCGAAGGCGAGGAAGAACAGCATCAGGTCGAGGACGGCGAAGGTGGCGAGGGTGCCGGTCTCCAGGACGAGCAGGAGCGCGGTGAAGGCCTTCGCGGAGGGGCCTTCGGGGAGCTTGAAGTAGCTGTAGAGCGCGCACAGGAAGAACAGCAGCGCGGTCATCACGAGGAGGGGGAGCGAGATGCCGTCGACACCGAGGTGGATCCGGACGTTCAGTGCGGGGATCCAGCTGATGTCCGTGGTCGCCTGGAAGCGGGAGGGCTGGTCGTGGTCGAAGCCGGCGGCCAGGGCGAGGACCGCGGCGAGGACGGCGCCGGTGACGGTCACGCCGTGGCGGAGCACGGCCTGCGCGGGGTTCCTGCCCTTGAGGCCGGGCGGGGCCGGCAGCAGGGCCGCCGCGGCACCGAGGAGGGGCGCGGCGACGGCGAACGCCAGCAGGAACTGCATCACGGACGGGCTGATATCGATCACGGCTGACTCACGGCTCACGATCCGGCGTTGAGGTTGGCGAGGACGGCGGTGGCGATCGCCAGGACCACGGCGCCGGCGAACAGGGCGCTCAGGTAGCTCTGCACGTTGCCGGTCTGGGCGCGGCGGACGAGGCTGCCGAGGAGCCGGGTCCCGGCGCCGGCCCCGCCGACGTACGTGTCGACGACCTCGCGGTCGAGGAAGCGGACGAGGCCGGCGGCGGCGCGGACGGGCCGGACGAACAGCCGGTCGTAGGCGGCGTCGAGGTGGAAGCCGGCGGCGGCGTGCCGGTACAGCGGTCCGAGCAGGGCGCGGCCCGGGTCGGGGGCGGGGCCGGCGGGGACGGCGGGGTGGTCGTGGGTGACCTCGGCGACCTCGGGGGCCTCGGCGGCGGATTCGGCGGCGGCGACGGAGGCGGGCACGGGTTCGGCGCTGCGGTAGGAGCCGGCCGCGGCGGCGGCGACGGCGCGCTGCCACAGGCCGTAGGTCAGCAGGGCGCCGACGGCGGCGGCGCCGGTGCCGAGGACGGTGGTGGCCGCGGTCGGGGTGAGCTGTCCGCCGTCGAACCAGTCGGCGAGCGGGACGGCGGCGAGTCCGAAGGCGAGGGAGGGGAGGGCCAGCAGCCACAGGACGCCGGTCATGGCGAGGGGCTGCCTGCCGTGGTCGGGGGCGGCGGCGCCGCGGCCGCGGAAGGCCATGAGCCACAGGCGGGTCGCGTAGGCGGCGGTGAGGAGGGCGGTCAGCACGCCGGAGGCGAGGACGAGCCAGCCGGCGGCGGCCGGGACGGCCGCGGTGTGGCCGGCGGCGGCGTTCTCCGCGGCGACGAGGACGGCTTCCTTGGAGAAGAAGCCGGCGAAGGGCGGGATCGCGGCGAGTGCGAGCAGGCCGATCGTCATGGTCCAGAAGGCGTCGGGGACGCGTCGGGCGAGGCCGTCCATGCGGGCCATGGCGGCGAGGGAGTTGGTGCCGGCGGCGTGGATGATCACGCCGGCGCCGAGGAAGAGGAGCGCCTTGAAGGCGCCGTGGGACAGGAGGTGGAAGACGGCGGCGCCGCGGTCGCCGACGGCGAGGGCGCCGGTCATGTAGCCGAGCTGGCCGATGGTGGAGTAGGCGAGGACCCGCTTGATGTCGTCCTGGGCGAGGGCGGCGATGGCCGAGCCGGCCATGGTGACGGCCGCCATGGCGGCCATGACGAGGAGCGCGGCCCGGGAGGCCGTGAAGACGGGGAGGAGGCGGGCGATGAAGTACACGCCGGCGGCGACCATCGTCGCCGCGTGGATCAGCGCGGAGACGGGGGTGGGGCCGGCCATGGCGTCGGGGAGCCAGGTGTGCAGCGGGAACTGCGCGGACTTGCCGGCGACGCCGGCGAGGAGCAGCAGGGCGATCACGGTCGGGTGGTCGAGCCGGCCCGCGGCGACGGAGCCGAGGATGTCGGTGATCTGGAAGGAGCCGGTGTCGGCGGCGAGCGCGAACAGGCCGATCAGGAAGGGGACGTCGCCGAGCTTGGTGACGAGGAAGGCCTTGAGGGAGGCGGAGCGGGCCGCCTCGGTCTCCCAGTAGTGCCCGACGAGGAAGTAGGAGCAGATGCCCATGACCTCCCAGCCGACCAGCAGCACCATCAGGTCGCCGGAGTAGACGACGACGAGCATGGCGGAGGTGAAGAGGGAGACGAGAGCGGCGTACGAGGGGTAGCGGGGGTCCTCGCGCAGGTAGGCCGTCGAGTACAGCTGGACGCAGGTGGCGACGGTGGTGACCAGGACGGCGGTCAGGGCGGCGAAGCCGTCGAGGTGCAGGGACAGCTCGATCGGGACGGAGCCGGTGGGGGTCAGCTCGGTGGCGGCGTCGAGGGCGGGGCCGCCGCCCTGCCGGACGGCGACGAGGACGGCGAGGACGGCTGAGGCCAGCGCCGGGAGGACGGCGAGGGGGCGGACGAATCCGGGGGCGGTGCGTCCGAGGAGGAGGCCGGCGGCGGCGCCGAGGAAGGGGAGGAGCGGGACGAGGACGGCGAGGGTGGTGGTGCTCACGCGGCGACCTCCGGCCGGGCGGTGCCGGTCGTGCCGGTCGTGTCGGGTTCGCGGGCTTCGGCGGTGTCGCGCAGCCGGTCGACGTCCGAGGTGCCCCGGTTGCGGTAGACCATCAGCACGATCGCGAGGCCGATGCCGATCTCGGCGGCGGCGATGGCGATGGTGAAGAGGGTGAGGGCCTGGCCGGCGTGGAGGGTGTCGCGCAGCCAGACGTCGAAGGCCACCAGGTTGAGGTTGACGGCGTTGAGCATGAGCTCGACGGACATCAGGACCAGGATGGCGTTGCGGCGGGCCAGGACTCCGTAGAGGCCGGTGCAGAAGAGGAGCGCCGCGAGCACGGCGGGGTAGGCGAGGTGCATCAGCTCTCCCCCTGGTCGGTGGCGTCGGCGGGTGCGGCGGCGGTGTCCGCCGTGTCCTTGCGGGAGAGCACGATGGCGCCGACGAGGGCCGCGAGGAGGAGGACGGACAGCGCCTCGAACGGCAGCACCCAGTGCCGGAAGAGGATCTCGCCGGTGACCTGGGTGGAGCCCTGGACGGGGCCGTCGAGGTCGATCCAGGTGGTGCGGAAGGCGTCGACGACCACCCAGACGAGGGCGGCGGCGGCGACGGCGGCGACGCCGAGGGCGACCCACCGGTTGCCGGAGTCGGCGTCCGGGGAGCGGCCGATGGGGGCCTTGGTGAGCATGAGGCCGAAAAGGAGGAGGACGATGACGGAGCCGAGGTAGATGAGGACCTGCACCCAGGCGATGAACTCGGCGGTGAGCAGCAGGTACTCGACGGCGATCCCGCCGAGCGCCACGACCAGCCACAGGGCGGCGTGGACGAGCTGTCGGGTGGTGACGGTGACGACGGCCGCGCCGAGTGTGGCGAGGCCGACGAGGACGAAGGCGATCTCGACGCCGGTCGGGGAGAGGAAGCCGCGCTCGGCGGCGGCCGTCGCCGCGGTGGCGAGGGCGGTGGATGCGGAGGTCACGCGTCCGCCTCCCCCGGGGTGCCGGTACCGGGGGCGGTTCCGCCAGGGGCCGGGCTGTCGGAGGCCGGTTCGGCGGGGGCCGGGTCGGCGGCCGCGGCTGCTGCCGCGGCGGCGGCAGCGGCTTCGGCCTTGTCCGCCGCCTTGCGGGCCGCGGCGAGTTCCTTGGGCTCCTCGGCCGCGGGGTCGAGTGCGGGCGGGGCGGGCACCGTCCACATCCACTGGCGCAGCTTGTCGCGCTCGTGGGTGAGGTCGAGGATGTCCGTCTCCGCGTACTCGAACTCCGGCGACCAGAAGAGGGCGTCGAAGGGGCAGACCTCGATGCAGATGCCGCAGTACATGCAGAGGGAGAAGTCGATCGCGAAGCGGTCGAGGACGTTGCGGCTGCGCTCGCGGCCGCCGGGGGTGGCGGCGGGCACCGTCTCCTTGTGGGAGTCGATGTAGATGCACCAGTCGGGGCACTCGCGGGCGCACAGCATGCAGACCGTGCAGTTCTCCTCGAACAGGCCGATGACCCCGCGGGTGCGGGGCGGGAGTTCGGGCTGCACCTCGGGGTACTGGGCGGTGTGCGAGCGCTTCGTCATCGTGCGCAGGGTGACGGCGAGGCCCTTGGCCAGGCCGGATCCGGGGATGGGCATCAGTTCATCGCCACCTTCACGATGCCGGTGAGCGCGATCTGGGCGAGCGCGAGCGGGATGAGCACGGTCCAGGCGAGCTTCTGGAGCTGGTCCTCGCGCAGGCGCGGGTAGCTCACGCGGAGCCAGATCACGACGAAGGCGAGGACGGCGGTCTTGAGGAGGGTCCACACCCAGCCGTCGGCGACGGGCCCGTGCCAGCCGCCGAGGAAGAGGACGGTGGTCAGGGCGCAGAGGACGACGATGCCGGCGTACTCGGCGAGGAGGAACAGGGCGAAGCGCAGGCCGGTGTACTCGGTGTACGCGCCGAAGATGATCTCGGAGTCGGCGACGGGCATGTCGAAGGGGGGCCGCTGGAGTTCGGCGAGCCCGGCGGTGAAGAAGACGAGCGCGCCGGTGATCTGCCAGGGCAGCCACCACCACTCGAAGGCGCCGACGATGCCGGGCAGGGACACCGTCCCGGCGGCCATGGCGACGGAGGCGGCGGTGAGCAGCATGGGCAGCTCGTAGGCGAGGAGCTGG
The DNA here is from genome assembly GCF_055570615.1 of Streptomyces sp. NPDC031121. NCBI lineage: Bacteria > Bacillati > Actinomycetota > Actinomycetes > Kitasatosporales > Streptomycetaceae > Streptomyces > Streptomyces sp. NPDC031121. The sequence goes on along the minus strand of NZ_JBVIGV010000018.1, from coordinate 55,752 downwards.
GCGGCGGTGCGCAGGCCGCCGAGGAGGGAGAACTTGTTCGCGGAGGCCCAGCCGGCCATGAGGCTGCCGAGGACGCCGACGCCCATGACGGCGAGGACGAAGAACACGCCGGCGTCGATGGCCTGCCCGACGGCGCCCTCGCCGGGGCCGATGGGGATGGCGATGAGGACGAGGAGGTAGGGGAGCAGGGCGACTGCCGGGGCGAGCTGGAAGATGCGGCGGTCGGCGCCGGCCGGGACCACGTCCTCCTTCTGCGCGAACTTCACGCCGTCGGCGACGAGCTGGGCCCAGCCGTGGAAGCCGCCCGCGTACATGGGGCCGAGGCGGCCCTGCATGTGCGCCATCACCTTGTGCTCGGTCTGCCCGATGACGAGCGGGAGCACGAGGAAGACGGCGAAGACGACCAGCAGCCGCAGGGCGACGTCGAGTGCGTCGTTCACGCGTCGCCTCCGTTGTCGGGTGTGGGGTCGGGGGTGGTGGTCTCGGCGGCGCCCGAGCCGCTGCCGGTGCCGGTGTCGCTGCCGCTGGCCGGGGTGCCCCGCTCCTGGGCGGGGGCGGGGCCGGGTTTGCGCTCCCGGCCGGCGGGGGGCTCGGCCTCGTCGAAGGCGGGCTTGGGGTCGTGCCAGGGGGCGTCGGAACTGCGCCGGGCGGCGGCCTTGCGGGCGGGCCGCTCCTCCCCCGCGGCTGCCGGGGCCTCCCCTTCGCCGGGCGGCGGCGCAGGCGCGGCGGCCGCCTGGCTCGCCGAGCCCTCCGACGCCGACCGCGAACGCCGCACCGGACGCACCGGAGCCTCCGCACCCTCGGCACCCGCCGCCGGAGCGGCCGCCGCCTGGCTCGCCGAGCCCTCCGACGCCGACCGCGAACGCCGCACCGGACGCACCGGGGCCTCCGTGCCCTCCGCCGGAGCCGGAGCGGCAGCCGCCTGGCCGGCCGAGCCGTCGGCGGCCGAGCGGGTGCGTCGGACCGGCGCGCCCTCGCGGGGGGTGCGGGCGGCCGCGCCCGCGGCGCGCGCGGTGCGTGCCGGGCGGGCGGGGGCGGGCGGGAGCTGGCCCTTGAGGGGGCCCCAGTCGTTGGGGTCGGGGACGCCCGGCGGCAGCATCTGCCGCCGCTTCGGCCCGTCGGCGTCGGCGCCCTCGCCGGGCTCCTTCGCGCCCGGCCAGGCCTTCGCGACGCGCGCCGCGAGCACGAAGTCCTTGCGCAGCGGGTGGCCCTCGAAGTTCTCCGGCAGGAGCAGCGGCGCCAGGTTCGGGTGGTCGGTGAAGTCGACGCCGAACATCTCGTGCGTCTCGCGCTCGTGCCAGGCGGCGCCCGCGTACACGGCGACGGCGGACGGCAGCGAGGCCGCGGCGTGCGGGACGGTGGTGCGCAGCAGCAGGCGGCGTACGCGGCGGTTCTCCAGCGCGACAACGTGCGCGCAGATGCGGAAGCCGGTGCCGGGCTCGTCGACGGCGCTCAGCCAGTCGAAGTAGGTGCAGCCCAGCTTGTCGCGGGCGGTCTCCAGCGCGGAGATCCAGCTGCCGACGGGGACGTCGACGGTCAGGACGCCGTACGAGCTCTCGGCGACGGCCTCGGCGCCGAAGACGGTGGCGGCGGCGTCGGGCAGCGCGTCGTACAGGTTCATGCGCCGCCTCCCGGGGCGGGCGGGGGCGTGACCAGCCCGCTGGTGAGCTGCTGCACCGAGGGCGTCTGCGCGTACCGCTCGGCGAGCGACTCGCGGGCGATCTTCTCCTGGAGCTTGAGGATGCCCTGGAGCAGTGCTTCCGGGCGGGGCGGGCAGCCGGGGACGTAGACGTCGACGGGGATGATCTGGTCGACGCCCTTGGTGACGGAGTACGAGTCCCAGTACGGGCCGCCGCAGTTGGCGCAGGCGCCGAAGGAGATGACGTACTTCGGCTCGGGCATCTGCTCGTAGAGCCGCTTGACGGCCGGGGCCATCTTGTCGGTCACCGTGCCCGAGACGATCATCAGGTCGGCCTGGCGGGGGCCCGGCGCGAAGGGGATGACGCCGAGCCGGATGAAGTCGTGCCGGGCCATCGACGCGGCGATGAACTCGATCGCGCAGCAGGCGAGGCCGAAGTTGAAGACCCACAGGCTGTAGCGGCGGCCCCAGTTGAGGACCACCTTCATGGGCTCGGGGGCCAGCCGGGACAGGACCCCGAGGCGCCGGGGCTCCGGCAGCATCAGGGGCTCGGGTGTCACGTCCATTCGAGGACGCCCTTCTTGTACGCGTAGAGCAGGCCGACGGCGAGGAAGCCCAGGAAGACGAACATCTCCACGAGCGTCGTGGCGCCGTAGCCGGCGGCGGCGAACACCGTCGCCCACGGGAAGAGGAAGATCGAGTCGACGGCGAAGATGACGTAGAGGAAGGCGTAGACGTAGTAGCGGACCTGGGTGTGCGCCCAGCCCTCGCCGACGGGGTCGACGCCGCACTCGTACGTCAGCAGCTTCTCGGGGGTCGGGACGGCGGGGCGCAGCAGGCGGCCCGCGCCGAAGGCGACGGCGACGAAGAGCACGCCGAGGACCGCCAGCAGGCCGACGACCGAATAGCTCCGGAAGTAGTCCGCGGCGAGCAGGGTCGCGGTCGACACCGTTGGTTCGGGCACGTCCGTTCCTCGCTCCTTGGCCGCTGTCGACGATCTGGTACGGACGGGAGTCTAGGGCCTGGCCCGAGCGGGGTGGGGTTATCCCCCGTTCACCGCGGCCCGGCTCCCCCCTGGCACCGGCCGCGGGCGCCTTGGCAGGCTGTGCGGCATGACCGCGCTCCCTGCCGCCACCGACGACGACCGACCGCCTGCCGTGCAGCCCGCCCTGGGGGCGGTGGCGTGGAAGGAGATCGCCCATCTGCTGTTCAACCTGCCTGCCTCGCTGTTCGGGTTCGTGTGGACCCTGACGATGGTGACGACGGCGGGCGGGCTGTCGATGACGGTGGTGGGTGTTCCGCTGCTGGCGGGCGGCCTGGCCTTCTCCCGGGTGGTGGGGCGGATGGAGCGGGCGCGGGCCCGGCTGCTGCTCGGCGTGCGGGTGGAGGAGCCGTCCGCGCTGCCGGGTCCGCGGCGGGCGGGCGGGTTCCTGGCCTGGCTGCGGGCCGCGGTGACGGACCCGGTGGCCTGGCGGGCCGTGCTGTACGAGCTGGTACGGCTGCCCTGGGGGGTGCTCACCTTCACGGTAGCGCTGGCCGGCCTGTTCGTGCTGTGGCCGGTGCTGCCGTATGTGTCGCGGGCGCTGACGAACGTGGACCGGGTGCTCGTACGGGTGCTGCTGTCGCCGTCGGACGAACTGGAGCGGCGGATCGCCGAGCTGGAGTCGGACCGCGGGGTGGTCGTGGACACCGCGGCCGCGGACCTGCGGCGCATCGAGCGGGACCTCCACGACGGGGCGCAGGCCCGGCTGGTGGCGCTGGCGATGGGCCTGGGCCTGGCGAAGGAGAAGCTGGCGGAGGACCCGCGGGCGGCGGCGGCCATGGTGGACGAGGCGCACGGCGAGGTGAAGCTGGCCCTGAAGGAGCTGCGGGACCTGGCGCGCGGCATCCACCCGGCGGTGCTCACCGACCGCGGCCTCGACGCGGCGCTGTCCTCGGTCGCCTCGCGGTGCACCGTGCCCGTGGCCGTCGCCGTCGACCTGCCCGCTCGGCCCGCCCCCGCCATCGAGGGCATCGCCTACTTCACCGTCTCCGAGCTCCTGCAGAACGTCAGCAAGCACGCGCAGGCCTCGTCGGCCCGCGTCGAGGTGTGGAAGTCGGGGCCGCGGCTGCTGATACGCGTCGCCGACGACGGGCGCGGCGGGGCGGCGCCCTCCGGGGGCACCGGCATGGCGGGGCTGGCGGAGCGGCTGGAGGCGGTCGACGGGGTGTTCGCCGTGGACTCCCCGCCGGGCCGGGGGACGGTCGTCACCGCGGAGCTGCCGTGGCGGGCGCGCGGCTGACCGCGACGCACTGGTGCCGGGGGTGGGGTTAACCCCCGGCGGGGGAGGCCGACGCACCTCATGGCCCGGCCCGGCCCCGGCGGGCAGGGTGAAGGGGCGGATCACGCGGACTCGGCGGGAAGGCGGGCGGGACATGGACGGCGGCGGCGCGGTGGCCGGCAGGGCGGGCGGAGCAGGCTGGAGGGGCAGGGCCGGCGGGGCCGGGCGGGCCGGCCGGGGGGCCGGCCGGGGCGTCGGCGGGGCGCTGCTGGCCCCGGTGTCGGGACGGGCGTGGCGGGAGTTCGCGTACGTGCTGCTGTCGCTGCCGCTGTCCGTCGCCTACTTCTCCCTCGCGGTCACCGGGCTGAGCCTGGCCGCCGGGCTGCTGGTGACGTTCGTGGGGATCCCGGTGCTGGCCGGGGTGCTGCTGATGTGCCGCGGGTTCGGATGGCTGGAGCGGGCCCGGGCGCGCGTCATGCTGGGGGCCGAGGTCGCCGATCCGGAGCCCCTGCCGCCGGCCCGGCCCGGCGCGGGGGCCGGCGGCGGGCGCGGTGCGCTCGGGGCGGTGGCCGCGCTGCTGAAGAGCGGCAGCGCCTGGCGGCACGCCGTGTACGCGGTGGTGTGGTTCCCGTGGGCCGTGTTCGCGTTCTGCACCGCCCTGACCCTGTGGACGGCCGCGTGGTCGCTGCTGCTGTACCCGCTGTGGTTCTGGGTGTTCCCGGTGTTCACGGACCAGCCCGGCCTGCAGGTGTTCCAGAACGGCGATGCCGCCCTCCGCCTGGACTCGCCGGCGGAGATCGCGCTGTCCTGCCTGGCCGGCCTGGTGCTGGTGCTGGCCGCGCCGTGGGTCGTACGGGCGCTGGCCGCCGTGGACCTGCTGCTCGTCCGCGGGCTGCTGGGCCTGTCCCTCCTGGCGCACCGGGTGTCCGAGCTGGAGTCGGACCGGGGCGTGGTCGCGGACACGGCGGCCGCGGACCTGCGGCGCATCGAGCGGGAGCTGCACGACGGGGCGCAGGCCCGGCTCGCGGCGCTGGCGATGGGGCTCGGCCTGGCGAAGGAGAAGGCGGCCGGGGACCCGGAGGCCGCGGCCCGCCTGGTCGACGAGGCGCACGGCGAGGTGAAGCTCGCGCTGAAGGAGCTGCGGGACCTGGCGCGCGGCATCCACCCGGCGGTGCTCACCGACCGCGGGCTGAACGCCGCCCTGTCCTCCGTCGCCTCGCGCTGCTCCGTGCCCGTGGCCGTCGCCGTCGACCTGCCCGCTCGGCCCGCCCCCGCCATCGAGGGCATCGCCTACTTCACCGTCTCCGAACTCCTCCGGAACGTCAGCGACCACGCGCGCGCCACGGCCGCCCACGCGGACGTCTGGAAGTCGGGTCCGCGGCTGCTGGTCCGCGTCGCCGACGACGGGCGCGGCGGGGCCCGCCCCGGGTCCGGCGGTACGGGGCTCGCGGGGCTCGCCGAGCGGCTGGGCGCCGTGGACGGCGTGCTGGTCGTCGACTCGCCCGACGGCGGCCCCACCACGGTTACCGCGGAGCTGCCCTGGCGCTCCCGCTGACCGCTGACCGCTGACCGGGCGGCGGCCGTCCGCCGCCCCGGCCGGGCCCGCCCCGCCCCGCCCTGCCCCGCCCTGCCGGAATCCACAATTCCGCTGACTGCGCCTCCCGAACGCGCCCCTGCGCGCCCCTGTACGCGCCCCCGGCCTGGAATGCTTGGCCGCGTCGGTACACCGGACGAGTGGACGCGGGAGCTGCGGAATCGTGGAAGACAGGGTGCGGGTGGTCATCGCCGAGGACTCGGTGCTGCTGCGGGAGGGGCTGACGCGGCTGCTGACCGACCGGGGGCACGACGTCGTCGCGGGCGTCGGGGACGCGGAGGCCCTGCTCAAGACCGTGGACGAGCTGGCGGCCGAGGGCGCGCTGCCCGACGTGGTCGTGGCCGACGTGCGGATGCCCCCGACGCACACGGACGAGGGCGTCCGGGCGGCCGTACGGCTGCGCCGCACCCACCCCGGGGTCGGGGTGCTCGTGCTGTCGCAGTACGTGGAGGAGCAGTACGCCACCGAACTCCTGGCCGGTTCCAGCACCGGTGTGGGGTACCTCCTCAAGGACCGCGTGGCCGACGTCCGCGAGTTCCTCGACGCGGTGGTCCGCGTCGCCCGCGGCGGCACCGCGCTGGACCCGGAGGTCGTCGCGCAGCTGCTGGGGCGCAGCCGCAGGCAGGACGTGCTGGCGGGGCTGACCCCGCGCGAGCGGGAGGTGCTGGGGCTGATGGCGGAGGGCCGGACGAACTCGGCGGTGGCCAGGCAGCTCGTGGTCAGCGACGGCGCCGTCGAGAAGCACGTCGGCAACATCTTCATGAAGCTGGGCCTGTCGCCCAGCGAGGGGGACCACCGGCGCGTCCTGGCGGTCCTGGCCTACCTGCGGTCCTGACGCCCCCTCCGGCCCCCCGCCCTCCCGGCCCCGCCGCCCCGCCTCCGTCCGGGGATTCACACCTTTTCCCGAACGCGGCCGAAAATTTCGGAATCGGCGATTCCGCGGGATTGCCGCGCAATCCCGCGGAATTCTGACCGGAGGCCGCCTTGTGCGGCGATCCGGAGTATGAACGTCCCCGATATGGGCAGGCCCGGCGTCGTAGGGTGGGCCTTGGAGCGGCAACGCCACGCCTCGAAGGAGGTCCAGTTCAGTGACCAGTCAGGTCAGTAGCCCAGCCGAGCAGGCCGACGGGGCCGGCGGCGCCGAGCCGGCCGTCGTCGGCGAGCAGAGGACGCCGCCGGGTCCGGGCGGCGGCGGGAAGGAAGTGCGCCGCCTCGACCGGGTGATCATCCGCTTCGCGGGTGACTCGGGGGACGGCATGCAGCTCACCGGCGACCGGTTCACCTCGGAGACGGCGGCCTTCGGAAACGACCTCTCCACCCTCCCGAACTTCCCGGCCGAGATCCGGGCACCTGCCGGCACCCTGCCGGGCGTCTCCTCGTTCCAGTTGCATTTCGCGGACCACGACATCCTCACGCCGGGCGACGCCCCGAACGTGCTGGTGGCGATGAATCCGGCCGCGCTGAAGGCGAACATCGCCGACGTTCCGCGCGGTGCGGAGATCATCATCAATACCGATGAATTCACCAAGCGCCCGATGGCGAAGGTCGGCTACGAGACCTCGCCGCTGGAAGACGGCTCCCTGGGCGCGTACAACATCCACCCGGTGCCGCTGACCACGCTCACGGTCGAGGCGCTGAAGGACTTCGGGCTCTCCCGCAAGGAGGCCGAGCGCAGCAAGAACATGTTCGCGCTGGGCCTGCTGAGCTGGATGTACCACCGGCCGACCGAGGGCACGGAGAACTTCCTGCGCCGCAAGTTCGCCAAGAAGCCGGAGATCGCCGAGGCGAACGTCGCGGCGTTCCGGGCGGGCTGGAACTTCGGCGAGACCACCGAGGACTTCGCGGTCTCCTACGAGGTCGCCCCGGCCACCCGCGCGTTCCCGACCGGCACCTACCGCAACATCTCCGGCAACCTCGCCCTCTCCTACGGGCTGATCGCCGCGAGCCGGCAGGCCGGACTGCCGCTCTACCTCGGCTCGTACCCGATCACCCCGGCCTCGGACATCCTGCACGAGCTGAGCCGGCACAAGAACTTCGGCGTGCGGACCTTCCAGGCCGAGGACGAGATCGCCGGCATCGGCGCCGCGCTCGGCGCGGCCTTCGGCGGCGCGCTCGGCGTCACCACCACCTCCGGGCCGGGCGTGGCGCTGAAGTCCGAGACGATCGGCCTGGCGGTCTCCTTGGAGCTGCCGCTGCTCGTCGTGGACATCCAGCGCGGCGGCCCCTCGACCGGACTGCCCACCAAGACCGAGCAGGCGGACCTGCTGCAGGCCATGTACGGGCGCAACGGCGAGGCGCCGGTGCCGATCGTGGCCCCGCGCACCCCCGCGGACTGCTTCGCCGCCGCCCTGGACGCGGCCCGCATCGCGCTGACGTACCGCACGCCGGTGTTCCTGCTCTCCGACGGGTACCTCGCCAACGGCTCCGAGCCCTGGCGGATCCCCGACCCGGAGGAGCTGCCCGACCTGCGCACGGCCTTCGCCGACGGGCCGAACCACACCCTCGCGGACGGCACCGAGGTCTTCTGGCCGTACAAGCGGGACCCCGAGACGCTGGCCCGCCCGTGGGCCGTCCCGGGCACGCCCGGCCTGGAGCACCGCATCGGCGGCATCGAGAAGCAGGACGGCACGGGGAACATCTCCTACGACCCCGCCAACCACGACCTGATGGTCCGCACCCGGCAGGCCAAGGTCGACGGCATCGACGTGCCCGACCTGGAGGTCGACGACCCGGGCGGCGCCCGGACCCTGGTCGTCGGCTGGGGCTCCACGTACGGCCCGATCACCGCCGCCGTCCGCCGGCTCCGCTACGCGGGCCTGCCCGTGGCACAGGCCCACCTGCGCCACCTGAACCCCTTCCCGCGCAACCTCGGGGACGTCCTGCGGCGCTACGACACGGTCGTCGTGCCGGAGATGAACCTCGGGCAGCTCGCGACCCTGCTCCGGGCCCGCTACCTGGTCGACGCCCGCTCGTACACGCAGGTCAACGGGATGCCGTTCAAGGCGGAGCAGCTCGCTAAGGCACTGGAGGAGGCCATCCATGACTGAGGCGACCGACACGGCGAGCCTGCTCTCGCTGGTCCCGAGGGCCGAGGCCCGCCAGTCCATGAAGGACTTCAAGTCGGACCAGGAGGTCCGCTGGTGCCCGGGATGCGGCGACTACGCCGTGCTCGCCGCGGTACAGGGCTTCATGCCGGAACTCGGGCTGGCGCGGGAGAACATCGTCTTCGTCTCCGGCATCGGCTGCTCCTCGCGCTTCCCGTACTACATGAACACGTACGGGATGCACTCCATCCACGGCCGCGCCCCCGCCATCGCGACGGGGCTGGCCACCTCCCGGCGCGACCTGTCGGTGTGGGTCGTCACCGGCGACGGCGACGCGCTGTCCATCGGCGGCAACCACCTGATCCACGCGCTGCGGCGGAACGTCAACCTGAAGATCCTGCTGTTCAACAACAGGATCTACGGGCTCACGAAGGGGCAGTACTCCCCCACCTCCGAACTGGGCAAGGTCACCAAGTCGACGCCGATGGGCTCGCTCGACGCGCCCTTCAACCCGGTGTCACTGGCACTGGGCGCGGAGGCGTCGTTCGTGGCGCGCACCGTCGACTCCGACCGCAAGCACCTCACCGAGGTGCTGCGGGCGGCCGCGGACCACCCGGGCACGGCTCTGGTGGAGATCTACCAGAACTGCAACATCTTCAACGACGGCGCCTTCGACGCCCTGAAGGACAAGGACCGGGCCGAGGAGGCGGTGATCCGCCTGGAGCACGGGCAGCCGATCCGCTTCGGCGCGGGCGGCCGCAAGGGCGTCGTGCGCGATCCGGCGACCGGGGACCTGGAGGCCGTCGAGGTCACCCCGGAGAACGAGGCGCGCGTCCTGGTCCACGACGCCCGGGCGGCGAGCCCGACCACCGCCTTCGCGCTGTCCCGGCTGGCCGACCCCGACACCCTGAACCGGACGCCGATCGGCGTCTTCCGCAGCGTGGAGCGGCCGGTGTACGACACGCTGATGGCCGAGCAGCTGGAGACGGCCGCCGCGGCCAAGGGCGAGGGCGACCTCGCCGCGCTGCTCGCCGGCAGCGACACCTGGACCGTCGTCGGCTGAACCGGTCGGCGCGCCGCTCCCCCGGCCCGGGGCTCCTGCAGGAGCCCCGGGCTTCGTCGTGGGCGGCGCGCGCCACCTGCCCGCCCCGGACCCCATGGCACTTTCCAAAAGTTAGCGCTTTCCGTAAGGTGGTGTTCGAGCCGGGGAAACGCCCCGCGCCCCACCGCAAGGGAGCACCCGTCATGAGCATCGTCGTCACCGGAGCCACCGGAGCCCTCGGCCGCCTCGTCGTCGAGGAGCTGCTGCACCGCGTCCCCGCCGACGCGGTGGCCGCCGTCGTCCGGGACGGGGCGAAGGCCGCCGACCTGGCCGCGCGGGGGGTCGAGATCCGCATCGCCGACTACGACTCCCCGGAGGACCTGGCAGGGGCCTTCCGCCCGGGCGACCGCGTCCTGCTGATCTCCGGCAACCAGGTGGGCCGCCGGATCACCCAGCACACCGCCGTGATCGACGCGGCGAAGGCCGCCGGCGTGTCCCTCCTCGCCTACACCGGCGTCCTCGGCGGCCCGGAGGCCGACTTCGAGCTGGCGGCCGAGCACAGGGCCACCGAGCAGGTGATCCTCGACTCGGGCCTGCCCTACACCTTCCTGCGCAACGGCTGGTACCACGAGAACTACACGGGCAACCTGGCCGGCGTCCTGGAGCACGGCGCCGTCGTCGGCAGCGCGGGCGCCGGGCGCGTCGCCTCCGCTGCGCGCGCCGACTACGCCGCCGCAGCGGCGGCCGTCCTGACCGGGGAGGGCCACGAGAACAAGGTGTACGAGCTCTCGGGCGACACCGCCTGGAGCCTCGCCGAGTACGCGGCCGAGGTCGCCGCACAGTCCGGCCGCGAGGTCGCGTACGCCGACGTTCCGGCCGACGCCCACCTGTCGGTCCTGACCGGCGCCGGGGTGCCCGAGGGCTTCGCGGCGCTCCTCGTCGGCGTGGACGCGGCGATCTCCCGCGGCCGCCTCGCCCACACCGGCGGCGACCTGTCCCGGCTGATCGGCCGGCCCACCACGCCGATCTCCGCCGCGATCTCCGCCGCCCTGGCGGGCTGACCCGCAGCCCCCGCCACCCCGCCGCACACGCCGCGCCGCCGGGCGGAATCCGTGAGTCCGCCCGGCGTCGGCCGCACAAGGCCCCGCATCTGTCACGCATCTGTCATGAGTATCTCGCCCTTACGGGCATGACATCCGGCCTCCGCGGCGTTAAGTTCGTCGTGAGGTTGGCCGGAATGTGACGGGAGGCCTTCGTGAAGGCGGAGAACGAGCAGCGCACGGGTCTGCTCTACGGATTCGGCGCGTACGGGCTCTGGGGGCTGGTGCCCCTGTTCTGGCCGCTCCTCAAGCCCGCCGGGGCGGTCGAGATCCTGGCCCACCGCATGGTGTGGTCGCTCGCCGTCGTCGGGGTGCTGCTGCTGGCCCTGCGCCGCTGGGGGTGGATACGCGAGCTCCTGCGGCAGCCCCGCAAGCTCGGCCTGACCGCCCTCGCCGCCTCGGTGATCTCCGTGAACTGGGGCCTGTACATCTGGGCCGTCAACAACGGCGCGGTCGTCGAGTCCAGCCTCGGCTACTTCATCAACCCGCTCGTCACCATCGCCATCGGCGTCCTCCTCCTCGGCGAGCGGCTGCGCCGCGCCCAGTGGGCCGCGGTCGGGATCGGCTTCGCCGCCGTGGTGGTGCTCGCGGTCGGATACGGGCGCCCGCCGTGGATCTCGCTGGTCCTCGCCTTCTCCTTCGCCGCGTACGGGCTGATCAAGAAGAAGCTCAACATGGGCGGCGTCGAGTCGCTGGCCGCCGAGACCGCCCTGCTCTTCCCTCCCGCCCTCGGCTACCTGGTCTGGCTCGGCGTGCAGGGGCAGGCCGCCTTCGGCTCAGAGGGCTTCGCGCACTCGGCACTCCTCGCCTCGACGGGACTCGTCACCGCGGTGCCGCTGGTGTTCTTCGGGGCGGCCGCGATCCGCGTCCCGCTGTCCACGCTCGGCCTGCTCCAGTACCTCGCCCCCGTCTTCCAGTTCGCCCTCGGCGTGCTCTACTTCCACGAGGCCATGCCGACAGAGCGCTGGATCGGCTTCTCCCTCGTCTGGGCCGCCCTCGCCGTGCTGACCTGGGACGCCCTCCGCACGGCGCACGCCTCGCGGGCCCGGCTGGAATCCGCCGGGGCGGCGGCCGCCGATGCCGGCCCTCTGCCCGCCCCCGCCCCCGCGCCTTCCGCTTCGGCGGCCGCGGCGGCGCCGGCCGCTCCGGCGCCCGAGCGCGCTTAGGACGGCGCCCCCCGCATCCCACGGCCCCCGCGATCCCCGTCACGCCACCCGCGTGACGGGGATCGTCCGTTTCCCGAACGGCCCTGACCGGATCGCGGTCTTGACGGACGGTCATATCCTCACTCAACATCGGGCTCGCACTGACGCACGACTGCTCACCCGCGCCATTCCCGCACGTTCCGTTCAATCCCCAACGGAATTCCCGGAGCCCCCACATGAGCCTGTCCGTCTCCAGGCGTCTTGCTGCCGCGACCGCGCTCGCGCTCGCCGGCCTGTTCGCCGCCACCGCGCCCGCCGCCCAAGCCGCACCGACAGCGGCGGCCGCGGCCCCCACGCCGCCCGACATCCCGCTGGCCAACGTCAAGGCCCACCTGTCCCAGTTCCAGACGATCGCAGCCAACAACGGCGGCAACCGCGCCCACGGCAGGGCCGGCTACAAGGCCTCGATCGACTACGTGAAGGGCAAGCTGGACGCGGCCGGCTTCACCACCACGCTGCAGACCTTCACGTACAGCGGCACCACCGGCTACAACCTCATCGCCGACTGGCCGGGCGGCGACCCGAACGCGGTGCTGATGGCGGGCGCACACCTGGACTCGGTCAGCTCGGGCGCCGGCATCAACGACAACGGCTCCGGCTCCGCGGCCGTCCTGGAGGCCGCCCTGGCCGTCTCGCGCGCCCAGCTCCAGCCCACCAAGCACCTGCGGTTCGGCTGGTGGGGCGCGGAGGAACTCGGCCTCGTCGGGTCGAAGCACTACGTCGGCAACCTGCCGTCAGCCGAGCGCTCGAAGATCTCCGGCTACCTGAACTTCGACATGATCGGCTCTCCGAACCCGGGCTACTTCGTCTACGACGACGACCCGGCGATCGAGCAGACCTTCAAGGACTACTTCTCCGGCATCGGGGTCCCCACGGAGATCGAGACCGAGGGCGACGGGCGCTCCGACCACGCCTCCTTCAAGAACGTCGGCGTCCCGGTCGGCGGCCTGTTCACCGGCGCCAGCCGCACCAAGACCTCGGCGCAGGCGCAGAAGTGGGGCGGCACGGCCGGCCAGGCCTTCGACCGCTGCTACCACTCCTCCTGCGACACCACCTCGAACATCAACGACACGGCTCTCGACCGCAACAGCGACGCCGTCGCGTACGCGATCTGGCACCTGGGCGCCTCCACCCCGGTCCCGCCGGGCCCGTCGTTCGAGAACACCGCCGACGTGAACATCCCGGACTACCCGGGCTCCGCCGTGAACTCGCCGATCACCGTGTCGGGTGTCGCGGGCAACGCCCCGGCCACCACCAAGGTCGACGTCAACATCGTCCACACCTACCGCGGCGACCTCGTCGTCGACCTGGTGGCCCCGGACGGCAGTGTCTACAACCTGCACAACCGCAGCGGCGGCAGCACCGACAACATCGTCGGGTCCTACACCGTCAACGCCTCCTCGGAGACGGCCAACGGCGTGTGGAACCTGCGGGTCAAGGACGCCGCCGCCCAGGACGTCGGCTACATCAACAGCTGGAAGATCACCTTCTGACGGCGCCCCCTCGCTCTACGCCTCCCCGCCGCGCGGCCGCGGGGAGGCGTCGAGCGGCTCCCGGATCAGGGAGCGCAGCTCCTCGGCCACGGCCCCGACATCGGCCCGGCCCAGCTTCGCCGCCTCCACGAGGTCGCCGAGCTCCTCGGGCGAGGGCAGCTGCTTCGCCCCGGCGACCCGCAGGTAGGAGCGGGTGGCGGCGGCCGCGTAGAACTCGTTCATCGGCGATTCGAGCGCCGGGCACACCGCGAGGGTGTGCAAGAACGCGGCGGCCCGCCACGCGGTGTCCGGGGCGGGCTGTTCGGGCACCAGGACGAGGTCGTTCTGGTGGCGGGCGACGGCGGCGGCCACCCCTGAGGGATCCCACACGGCGGGATCGGACGGCAGATGGTGGGCCAGAGCGGTCCACGCCCACTCCATGGTGATCTTCAATTGCCGAACCGCTCCTGGAAGTAGCCCCAGTGGACGGCGAACTCCTCTATCCCGGAGAGGAAGTTGCTCCGGTCCTCGTCGAGCTCCCGCTCCGTGACCTCGGTGATCAGCGCGGTGACCGTCGTCCCCATGGCCGCCGCCCGCGCCTTCAGGCGGTCGTGGAACTCCTCGTCCAGGCGGATGGTGACGTGTCTCGACATGCCTGACACGGTACAGCGGCCCCGCTGCACGCAGGGCCGGAACGGGCCAGGGGTGGTCGGGGACACACTCCCCGCCCACCCCTGGGTGTGCGCCTCGCGGCGGCCCGTACGGCCGCCGCTTGCCGTTACTTGCCGGCTACTTGTCGGAGTTTGCCGCGTTCAGCAGCGCGTCCTTGGTGACGGCGCCGACGTAGACGCGGCCGTCGTCGGTGATCAGGGCGTTGACCACGCGGGTCTTGAAGACGCGGCCCTCACCGAAGGAGCCCTTCACCTTGTCGCCCAGGGAGTCCAGGAACTGCTTGGCCTCCTTCGGCGCGTTCTTGTCGTTCTCCAGGTCCTTCAGGCCCCGGCCCGCGCCCGTGTCGATGCGGGCGATCGCCGACCAGCCCTCGCCGATGACCTTCGAGGGGCCGGCGGCGCCGGCGCCTCCGGTGATGCCCTCCAGGCCGGGGAAGGACTCCAGGCCCTTGAACTCCTTGTCCTGGAACGGTCCGTCGCCGGAAGCGCCCTCGGTGACCTTGGCGCCCTTCGGCGCGGTGAAGGCGAAGGTGTCCGCGGCGGGCCTGGCGAAGTCGACCTTCGTGAAGCCGGCGTCCACGATCGGCTTGCCGCCCTCGGCGGAGAGCACCTGCACGCGCAGCGGCACGCCGTTCTGCGCGTCGACCGCGATCTTGGCGGAGGAGAGCGTCGAGCCGCCGTGCTTGGGCTTGAGGACCAGCTGGTAGGCGTCGCGGCCGGCGACCCGGGCGGTCTCGCCGACGCTGACCTCGGTGGTCGGGCCGGCGGCCTCCAGCACCTCCTTGGCCACCTGCTGCGGGGAGGCGCCGACCCGGTCGGCCGTCTTGTGGTGGTCCCGGCCGGCCGCCTTGCCCGCCTCGGCGTCCTTCTCGTGCCAGACCTCGTTGGCCTTGCTGTCGTAGGCCCAGACGTCGGCGCCGTTGTGGATCAGGCTGTACTCGTCCTTGCCGTCGACGAACGTCAGCTTCTGGCGGTCGGGGCCGTCGGCCGCGACGCGCAGCGTGTGGGTTCCGTTCGCCAGCTGCGCGAGCTTCTCCTGCGGGTCGGCCGAGCCGCCCGCGACGCCCCCGCCGCCGAGCAGGCCGCTCGCGAAGGACGGCAGCCCCAGGTCCGTGGTGATCTTCGCGCTGCCGGAGAACTGCTGCACGTCCGACGCGGCGATCTTCTCGATCAGCTGCTGGGCCGTCACCTTCGGCAGCTCGGGGCTGCCGGCGTTCGCGAAGGCCGGGACCATCGCCACGGTCGCGGCGGCCACACCCGCCACCGCGACCGGTACGGCGTACCGGGCGGCCTTGCGGGTCTTGTCGTTCGTTGCCATGTCTGCCCTGCCTCTTCGTCTTCGGGGGCTCTTCGTCGCTGCCGGCGGTGTGTCTCCATAGGACCAAACGGGCGGGGTCCGGGGCGTCACTCCTCGGACTCAACTCCGCGTACGCCCAGGGGATGACACGGCGCGGGCTCCCCCTCCCCCACCCGTAGGGGACGGGTAGGGGGCGGACGAGGACATCGAGGGCGACCCGGTCTGGTACCGCCTGGCCGACGGCCGCGCTGGACCCCCGCCCGCCACGCCCAGGCCGACTGCGCGATCCCGCCCTGCAGCTGGCGCCCCGCCGGCCCCGGACCGTCGCCGGCGGCCCGGGAGCCCGCCCGTGTCAGGCCGTCAGGTCCAGCACCCGAACCGCCTCACCACTCCAACGCCCGGGCTCGGCCGTGGCGATGACCGCCCCGTCGGGACGATCCGGTGTCGGCTGAGCCGCGTACAGGCAGTGCGCCGCCGCCCAGGTGTCCTGGGGGGCCACCACGAGAACGGCCGGAAGGTCGAGGTCGAGCACCGTGATGCCGGGCAGTGCCGCCAGGTGCTCGGCAGTGCCGGGCCGCGCGCGATCGGCTTCGACGAGAGCGCACGTGGGGGCATAGAGGTACCAGCCGGCCTGGGCATGGGCCCGGTGGATGAGGCGGGAGGCGAGAACGCTGCCCCGCCCGGCCGCGGCCATCGCGGTGTCGTCCAGGATGATGTGCACTGCGTCGCTCACCGGGCGGCCGCGCGGGCCAGGCGGCGGTCCAACTCGCTGTCGAGTTTCTGCTCCTCGGCAGGGGTCGGCGCGTACCCGTTCCACTCCTTCAGCACGGCCCGCGCCTTCTCGGCCCGCGCCGCCCGCTCCTCCGGGGTCAGCAGGGTTTCGGCGAGACGGGCCAGGTAGGCGCGCAGCGACATGCCTTCCGCCGCCGCTATGGTGGCAAGCCGGTCCCGGGCTTCCTCAGGAATGCGGACATTGGCGTCAGCCATCATCGGGCTCCCTCACAGACCGAGATGGGTACGGGTACGTACCCATACCCATCGTAGGGGCAGGTGCGCCCGCCCGGGAGGGGAACCCGAATGCGAACACTGCCCGAGCCTCAGCCCGCGCGGTGGACCACCGCGTCGCAGAGTTCCTCCAGGGCCGCCTTCGCGAAGCAGTCCCGGAGGGGGGCGAGCGCGGCGCGGGCCTCCTGCGCGTAGCGGACGGTGTCGCGGCGGGCCTGCTCCAGCGCGGGGTGGACCCGGAGCCGGGCAAGGACCTCGGCGTGGCGGGCGTCGTCGGCGAGGTCGCCGTCGAGGAGGCGTACGAGGTCCAGGTCGGCGGGGTCGCCGCCCTGCTCGGCCCGCTCGCGCAGCCGCAGCACGGGCAGCGTCGGGATGCCCTCGCGCAGGTCGGTCCCCGGGGTCTTGCCGGACTCGTGCGAGTCGGAGGCGATGTCGAGGACGTCGTCGGCGAGCTGGAAGGCGGTGCCGAGGCGCTCGCCGTACTGGGTCAGGATGTCGACGACGGAGTCGTCGGCGCCGGACATCAGGGCGCCGAACCGGCCGGAGACGGCGATCAGCGAGCCGGTCTTGCCGGCGATGACGTCGAGGTAGTGGGCGACCGGGTCGCGGCCGTCGCGCGGGCCGGCCGTCTCCAGGATCTGGCCGGTCACGAGGCGCTCGAAGGCCTCGGCCTGGACGCGGACGGCCTCGGGGCCGAGGTCGGCGAGGATGTGCGAGGCGCGGGCGAAGAGGAAGTCACCCGTGAGGACGGCGACCGAGTTGCCCCAGCGGGCGTTGGCGCTGGGCACGCCGCGGCGCACGTCCGCCTCGTCCATGACGTCGTCGTGGTAGAGCGTGGCGAGGTGGGTGAGCTCGACGACGACGGCGGAGGGGACGACCCCGGGCGCGTACGGGTCGCCGAACTGGGCGGCGAGCATGACCAGCAGCGGCCGGAACCGCTTGCCGCCGGCCTTGACCAGGTGCTGCGCGGCCTCGGTGATGAAGGGGACTTCGCTCTTGGTGGCCTCCAGCAGACCCGCCTCGACGGCGGCCAGTCCGGCCTGGACATCGGCCTCAAGAGCCTGGTCCCGCACGCTCAGTCCGAACGGCCCGACGACGGTCACGAGGGGTACTCCTGTCTGCTGACGATCACGCTGACGATCACCTGGATTGTCGATGTGTCGCTGCCATCACTCAAGCCAGCGTATCCGGTCCGATTTCGATCACGGAGAGCACCCGTCGTGCCGCCGTCCCCACACTGTCCCATCCGCCCCGGTATGTTCGGAAAAAGCCGAAAGAACCGGAGCGTACGCCTTGCCCAGACCCGTGACCGACACGGCGGAGCCCGCGGAGCCGGCGCCTGCCGGGGCCGGACGGCCCGGCCTCCGCCCCCATGGTCCCGCGCGCCCGCGCCGCCGGCGGACGGCTCGCCGACCGGACCGCGGCCCCGCCTCTGCCGGGAGCGCGGCGGAGGCCCCGGCATGAGCGCCCGCGGCGGCTTCCCGTACGAGACCGCGCGCGAGGATGTCCGGATCCCGCTGCCCGACGGCATCGCCCTGTACGCCCGGATCTGGCGCCCGGTGGCCCCGGAGCCGGTGCCCGCCCTGCTGGAGTACGCGCCCCACCGGCTGACCGACCGCACCGCCCCCCGCGACGCCCGCCGCCACCCCTGGTACGCCGGCCACGGCTACGCCTCGGTCCGGGTCGACGTCCGCGGCCACGGATGCAGCGGCGGCGTGCCCGGCGGCCCGTACGCGGCGTACGCCCCGGACGGCGGCCCGGAGGCAGCCGACGCGGTCGCGGTGGTGCGCTGGCTGGCGGCGCAGCCGTGGTGCACGGGCGCGGTGGGGATGTTCGGCATGTCCTGGGCCGGCGCCCTGGCCCTGCGGACCGCCTCCCTGGCGCCCGAGGCGCTGCGCGCCGTGGTCGCGGTGTGCGCGGCGGACGACGGCTTCGGCGGCGCCGCGCCCTACCTGGGCGGCTCGGTCGTCGCCGCGGACGGGCACGCCGGGTCGGCGGCGCTGCTCGCGCTGGCCGCCCGGCCCCCGGACCCGCTGTACGCCGGCGACGACTGGCGGGAGCAGTGGCTGGCCCGGCTGGAGGCGCTCGAACCGCCCTCCCGCACCTGGCTGGCCCACCAGACCCGGGACGCCCACTGGGCGCACGGCGGCCTCTGCGAGGACCCCGCGGCGGTCCGGGCGGCCGTCCTCGCCGTGGGCGGCCTGCACGACCCGTACCGGGACGCCGTGCTGCGGCTGGTGTCCCGCCTGCCTGCCGGCCGGGTGCGCGGCCTGCTCGGCCCGTGGCCGCACGCCTACCCCGACCGGGGCCTGCCCCCCGGCCCGGCGATCGGCTTCCTCCAGGAGACCCTGCGCTGGTGGGACCACTGGCTGCGGGGCGCCGCCAACGGGGTGATGGACGAGCCGCTGCTGCGGTCCTGGATCTGCGCCTCCCGTCCGCCGGCCACCGTGTACGGGGAGCTGCCGGGGAGGTGGGCGGGCGACCGCGCCTGGCCGCCGCCGGCCGTCGCGCCCGTGACGTACGCGCTGCGGGGAGAGCCGGTGGAGGTGGCCTCGCCGCAGCACACCGGGCTGGACGCGGGGCGGTTCGTCCCGTGCGGCGGCGAGGCCGACCTGCCGCCCGACCAGCGGGAGGAGGACGCGAAGTCCGCCTGCTTCGAGTTCCCGGTCGCGGCCGGGTATCCGGTGGAGGTGCTGGGCCGGCCGCAGGTCACGCTGCGGCTGCGGATGGACGTCCCGTACGGGCAGGTCGCGGCCCGGCTGTGCGACGTCGCACCGGACGGCTCCTCGACGCTGGTCACCCGGGGGGCGCTGAACCTGTCCGCGCGGCTGGGCCCCGACAAGGCGGTGCCGTGGCCGGCGGGGGCGTACGAGGACGTCGTCGTCGAGCTGGGCGCCGCCGCGTACGCGTTCCCGCCGGGGCACCGCATCCGGCTCGCCCTCTCCTCCGCGTACTGGCCGTGGCTGTGGCCGCGGGCCGGGTCGGAGGCGGGCTGGACGCTGGACCCGGCGGGCAGCGCGCTGGTCCTGCCGGTGCGCGCCCCGTCGTCGCCGGACGACGCGGGCGTCGGCTTCGGGCCGCCCGAGCAGGCGCCGCCGCTCGGGGCCGTCGTCCCGGAGACCCTCGACCGGCCGCGCCCGCCGAGGCGGGTGGTCCGGGATGTCGCGGCCGGGACGTGGCGCCTGGAGGCGGCGCCCCGGTCCGGGTGGCGGCGGATCCACCCGGACGGGCTGGAGTACGCCGAGGACGCGGACGAGGAGTACGCGATCCGCGACGGCGACGCCCTGTCGGCCCGGGTCCGCTGCACGTGGCGGATCCGGCTGCACCGGCCCGACCTGGGCTGGGACGCCGTGGTGGAGGGCCGCTCGGAGACCTCCTGCGACGGGGAGGCCTTCCACACGGAGGACGAGCTGCTGTGCCGGGAGGGCGGGGAGGCCGTCTTCCACCGCACCTGGCGCCGGACCCACCCGCGCACGGGGGGCTGAGGCCGCGCGCCCCGCGGCGCCCACTGTGCGCCCGGCACGCGCCGGCGGGCTCAGCCGTAGAGGCGCTCCAGCACCACCGCGATGCCGTCCTCCTCGTTCGAGAGCGTCACCTCGTCGGCCACCGCGAGGAGTTCGCGGTGGGCGTCGGCCATGGCCACCCCGTACCCGGCCCACGCGAACATGGGGACGTCGTTCGGCATGTCCCCGAAGGCGATCGTGCCCGGACCCCCGACCCCCAGCAGCTCGGCCGCCAGCGCCAGCCCGCTCGCCTTGCTCACCCCCGGCGGCTGGAGCTCGACCGTGTGCTCCCCCGCCATCGTCACGTTGACCATGTGCCCGACGACGCCGCGGGCGAGCCGGGTCAGCTCGTCGTCGTCGAGCTCCGGGTGCTGGAGGAGCACCTTCGTGATCGGCGCCTCCCACAGGTCCGCGCGCCGCCGCACCCGGACCGTCGGCAGGTGGGGGTGCGGCATCCGGTAGCCGGGCCCTATCAGCATCGCCGCGTCGACCCCCTCCTGGTCGACCGCCGCGTACACCTCGCCGATCTCGGCCTCGATCTTGCCGAGCGCCACCTCCGCGAGCTCCCGGTCCATTTCGACGGAGTGCAGCAGGGCGCCGCGCGCCGTGTCGTACAACTGCGCGCCCTGCCCGCACACCGCGAGCCCCGTATATCCCAACCTGTCAAGAACATGGCGGACCTGCGGAACGGGGCGCCCGGTGACGATGATGTGCTGCGCACCCGCGGCGCGCGCCGTCGCGAGCGCCGTGTACGAGCGGGCGGAGACGGTGTCTCCGGCGCGCAGCAGGGTCCCGTCCAGGTCAGTGGCGATGAGAGAGAAGGGGAGGGCCGAAAGCGGGGCGGAAGTCACGGCGCAAGGATACGGACCCCGTTGGACAAGTCCTACAAATAGCGCCCGAATCCGGCCTCCCGCAGGCCCCACCAGCCACGTAACGTAGCAACCAGCCCCCGGGGCACCCCCCGGACCGCATCGAAAGCGAGGCAGTACCCCATGCCCCAGCAGAGCCCCCTCGATGTCCCCGAGGGCGACCCGTTCGGGCCGCACAACCTCCCGTACGGCGTCTTCTCCGCCGGCGGCGACCCCCGCCGCCGGATCGGCGTCCGCATCGGCGGGCACGTGCTCGACGCCGGGGCCGCCGCCGAGGCGCTCGGCTCCCCGTACGCCGGCCTGCTCGGCCACCCCTCGCTGAACCCGCTGCTGGCCGCCGGCCGCACCGCCTGGCGCGACGTGCGCCGCGCCCTGACGGCCTGGGTGACCGACCCGGGACACCGGCAGGCCGTGGAGCCGCACCTGCTGCCCCTGGAAGCGGTCACCCTGCACCTGCCGTACGAGGTCGCCGACTACGTCGACTTCTACGCGAGCGAGCACCACGCCACCAACGTGGGCCGCATGTTCCGTCCCGACGGCGAGCCGCTGACGCCCAACTGGAAGCACCTGCCGATCGGTTACCACGGCCGCTCCGGCACCATCGTGGTGTCCGGCACGGACGTCGTCCGCCCCTCCGGTCAGCGCAAGGCCCCCGCCGACCCGGCGCCGGTCTTCGGCCCGTCCGTCAAGCTCGACATCGAGGCCGAGGTCGGCTTCCTGGTCGGCACCCCCTCCGAGCTGGGCAGCCCCGTCGCGCTGGGCGACTTCGAGGACCACGTCTTCGGCCTCTTCCTCCTCAACGACTGGTCCGCGCGCGACATCCAGGCCTGGGAGTACGTCCCGCTGGGCCCGTTCCTCGGGAAGTCCTTCGCCACCTCCGTCTCGGCGTGGGTGACCCCGCTGGAGGCCCTGGACGCGGCCCGCACCGCGCCGCCGGCCCGCGACTTCCCGCTGCTGCCCTACCTCGACGACGCCGACGCCGACCGGCCCGGCGGCTTCGACCTGCACATCACGGTCTCCATCAACGGGCAGGAGGTCGCGCACCCGCCGTTCGCCACGATGTACTGGACCGCCGCCCAGCAGCTGGCCCACATGACGGTGAACGGCGCGTCCCTGCGCACCGGCGACGTGTACGGCTCCGGCACCGTCAGCGGCCCCGAGGTCGCCCAGCGCGGCTCCCTGCTGGAGCTGACGTGGAACGGCCGCGACGCCATCGAGCTGGCCGAGGGCAAGCGGACGTTCCTGGAGGACGGCGACACGGTCACCCTCACGGCCTGGGCCCCGGGCCCCGCGGGCACCCGCGTGGGCCTGGGCGAGGTCACGGGCCGCATCACCCCCTCCCGCTGATTCCGCGCCGCCGCCCCGCCGGACCGCCGACGACCGGCCTCGGCGGGGCGGTGGCGTTCTCACATATGCCGCCCGCCCACGCTCGCGGCACATGGTCAACACGCCGGCACTCGCTCACTCGTGCGGGCGGTCCCGATCCGGTCCCCGGCGATACGCTGTGCGGACTGGTGAGACTCCGTCGCATGGGAGCACTACCTATGAGCGTCGACCCCGAGGACATCGAGCCGACGTACCGCTGGCCCGTCCCGCCCGAGGGCGGTTGGACGGCTGACGACCTCGACCGGCTTCCCAACCTGCCTCCGCACACGGAGCTGATCGACGGGAGCCTCGTCTTCGTGGGTCCGCAGACTCGATTCCACATGCGCGCGGTCAACTTCTTCACCTGGCAGTTGCAGGATCAGCAGCCACCGGGTCTGGAAGTCTTCCGCGAGTTCACGATCGACATCGACCGCCACAACCGTCCCGAACCCGATGTCATCGTCGTGGACGAGAGCGCGATCGGCGATCTGAACCAGACTCGGCTCCCTGCGGAGTCAGTCTGCCTGGCCATCGAGGTCGTCTCCCCCGAGTCCTCCGGCCGAGACCGTGGCGTCAAGCCGGTCAAGTACGCAGGCGCCGGCATCACCCACTTCTGGCGGGTGGAGAACAAGGACGGTCGCGCCGTGGTCTATGTCTACGAACTGGACCCGTCGACGGGAAGCTACGGAACTGCGGGCATCTTCCACGAACGACTGAAGGTGGCCGTCCCGTTCCCCATCGACCTTGACCTCACCGAGATCACCTCGAAGCGCCGCGGCGCCGAATAGACCAGACACACACCGGGGCCCGGCTCCCCCGAAGGGAGCCGGGCCCCGGCGCATCCACCCGACAACCGGTCAGCGCACGAACGTGCTCGCCTGTCCCGCCAGGTCCAGGAAGTACTGCGGCGCGAGGCCCAGCACCAGCGTGACCGCCACGCCGACCGCGATCGTCGTCATCGTCAGCGGCGACGGCACGGCCACGGTCGGCCCGTCCGCCTTCGGCTCGCTGAAGAACATCAGGACGATCACCCGGATGTAGAAGAACGCGGCGATCGCGGACGAGATGACGCCGACCACGACCAGCGCTCCCGCGCCGCCCTCCGCCGCCGCCTTGAACACCGCGAACTTCCCGGAGAACCCGGAGGTCAGCGGGATGCCCGCGAAGGCCAGCAGGAACACCGCGAAGACCGCCGCCGTCAGCGGCGAACGCCGCCCGAGCCCGGCCCACTTCGACAGGTGGGTCGCCTCGCCGCCCGCGTCGCGGACCAGCGTGACCACGGCGAAGGCGCCGATCGTGACGAAGGCGTACGCGCCCAGGTAGAAGAGCACCGACTGGATGCCCTCCGCCGACGTCGCGATGACACCGGCCAGGATGAACCCTGCGTGCGCGATCGACGAGTACGCCAGCAGGCGCTTGACGTCGGTCTGCGTCACCGCGATCACCGCACCCGCCAGCATCGTCACGATCGCCACACCCCACATCACCGGCCGCCAGTCCCACCGCAGCCCCGGCAGCACCACGTACAGCAGGCGCAGCAGCGCGCCGAACGCGGCCACCTTGGTCGCCGCGGCCATGAAGCCCGTCACCGGCGTCGGGGCGCCCTGGTAGACGTCCGGGGTCCACATGTGGAACGGCACCGCACCCACCTTGAACAGCAGCCCCGTCAGCACCAGCGCCCCGCCGATCAGCAGCAGCGCGTCGTTGCCCATGGTGTCGGCGAGGGCCGGGTCCATGTGGGCGACGGTGCCGTCCACCACGTCGGCGATGGCCGCGTACGAGACGGAGCCCGCGTAGCCGTAGAGCAGCGCGATGCCGAAGAGGAGGAACGCCGACGAGAAGGCGCCCAGCAGGAAGTACTTCACCGCGGCCTCCTGCGACATCAGCCGGTGGCGGCGGGCCACGGCGCAGAGCAGGTACAGCGGCAGCGAGAACACCTCCAGGGCCACGAACAGCGTCAGCAGGTCGTTGGCCGCGGGGAAGATCAGCATGCCGGCGACGGCGAACATCGCCAGCGGGAACACCTCGGTGGTGGTGAACCCCGCCTTCACCGCGGCCTTCTCGCTGTCGCTGCCCGGTACGGACGCCGCCTGCGCCGCGAAGGAGTCCACCCGGCTGCCGTGCGCGGCCGGGTCCAGGCGCCGCTCGGCGAACGTGAACACCGCGACGAGCGACGCCAGCAGGATCGTGCCCTGGAGGAAGAGGGCCGGGCCGTCGACGGCGACGGCCCCCATCGCCGCGATCTGCGCCTTCTCCCCCGCGTGCCCGCCGGCGGCGAGCCCGACGACCGCCGCGAACGCGGAGGCGAGCGCGGCGGCAGCGAGGAACACCTGGACCGGGTAGCGGCCGCGGCGCGGCACGAACGCCTCGACGAGGATGCCGAGGATCGCCGCGCCCACCACGATCAGCGTGGGCGACAGCTGCGCGTACTCGATGTGCGGGGCCGGGATCCGCTCGGCCGGCGCCTGCGCGGCGAGCGCCCACAGGCCGTGGGCAGCAGTTGCGGTGCTCACTGGCCCGCCTCCCCGTTCTCGGCCCCGACCGCCACCTCGGGCTTGGGGTCCTTCTGCTTCACGTCGGACATGGTGTGCTCCACCGCCGGGTTGACGATCTCGGTCAGCGGCTTCGGGTACACGCCCAGCCCGATCAGCAGGGCGATCAGCGGGGCGACCACGAGGAGCTCGCGCGGCCGCAGGTCCGGCATGCGGCGGACCTCCTCCTTCACCGGCCCGGTCATCGTCCGCTGGTACAGCACCAGCGTGTACAGCGCCGCGAGGACGATGCCGAGGGTGGCGACGATGCCGGCGACCGGGTACCGGGAGAACGTGCCGACCAGGACGAGGAACTCGCTGACGAACGGCGCTAGCCCGGGCAGCGACAGCGTCGCGAGGCCGCCGACCAGGAACGTGCCCGCCAGTACCGGCGCCACCTTCTGCACCCCGCCGTAGTCGGCGATGAGCCGCGAGCCGCGCCGGGAGATCAGGAACCCGGCGACGAGCATCAGCGCCGCCGTCGACAGCCCGTGGTTGACCATGTACAGCGTCGCGCCCGACTGGCCCTGGGAGGTCATCGCGAAGATGCCCAGGACGATGAATCCGAAGTGCGAGATCGACGCGTACGCGATCAGCCGCTTGATGTCCCGCTGCCCGACCGCGAGGAGCGCGCCGTAGACGATGCTGACCAGCGCCAGGACGAGGACGACCGGGGTGGCCCACT
Source organism: Streptomyces sp. NPDC031121 (assembly GCF_055570615.1). NCBI lineage: Bacteria > Bacillati > Actinomycetota > Actinomycetes > Kitasatosporales > Streptomycetaceae > Streptomyces > Streptomyces sp. NPDC031121. Next base: position 30,469 of record NZ_JBVIGV010000018.1, on the reverse strand, counting down.
TGCTCGCCTCGGGGAAGAGGCCGAGGCAGAAGCGGAGCATCGCGAAGGTGCCGACCTTGTCGACGACGGCGGTGATCAGCACGGCGACCGGGGCGGTGGCCTCGCCCATCGCGTTCGGCAGCCAGGTGTGCAGCGGCCACAGCGGCGCCTTCACCGCGAACGCGAAGAAGAAGCCGAGGAAGAGCAGCCGCTCGGTGTTGGTCGCCATGTCCAGGGTGCCCGCGGCCCGCGCGGCGGTGATCTCCTGGAGGGAGAAGTTCCCCGCGACCACGTACAGGCCGATCACCGCGGCCAGCATGATGAGGCCGCCGGCCAGGTTGTAGAGGAGGAACTTGACCGCCGCGTACGAGCGCTGCGCGGCGGCGTTCTCGTCGGTCCCGGCGTGCGCCCGGTCCCCGAAGCCGCCGATGAGGAAGTACATCGGGATGAGCATGGCTTCGAAGAAGATGTAGAAGAGGAAGACGTCGGTGGCCTCGAACGAGATGATCACCATTGCCTCGACCAGCAGGATCAGGGCGAAGAAGCCCTGCGTGGGCCGCCACCGCGGCGACCGGGTCTCCAGCGGGTCGGCGTCCTTCCAGCCGGCGGCGATGACGAACGGCACCAGCAGGGCGGTCAGCCCGATCAGTGCGACGCCGATGCCGTCGACGCCCAGCTCGTAGCGGACCCCGAAGTCGGCGATCCACGCGTGGGACTCGGTGAGCTGGTAGCGCTCGCCGCCCGGCTCGAAGCGGGCCGCGACGAGCCCCGCCAGGGCGAGCGTGGCCAGCGAGAACAGCAGCGCCAGCCACTTGGCGGCGGTCCGGCGGGCGGCCGGGACGGCCGCCGTGAGGACCGCGCCGGCCGCGGGCACCGCGGCCGTCACCGTCAGAAGCGGGAAATCCATCTCACACCGCCCTCATCAGCAGGGTCGCGGCGATGAGGATCGCCGTGCCTCCGAACATCGAGACCGCATAGCTGCGGGCGTAGCCGTTCTGCAGCTTGCGGAGCCGGCCGGACAGGCCGCCGACCGAGGCCGCCGTCCCGTTGACCACGCCGTCGACCAGGCTGTGGTCGACGTAGACGAGCGAGCGGGTCAGGTGCTCCCCGCCGCGCACCAGCACGACGTGGTTGAAGTCGTCCTGGAGCAGGTCGCGGCGGGCGGCCCGGGTGAGCAGGCTGCCGCGCGGGGCGGTCACGGGGACCGGCCGGCGGCCGTACATCGCCCAGGCGACCGCGACGCCGACGACGAGGACGGCCATGGTGGCCAGCGTGACCGTGAGGGCGCTGACCGGCGGGTGCCCGTGCTCGTACCCGGTGACCGGCTCCAGCCAGTTCAGGAACCGGTCGCCGATGGCGAAGAACCCGCCGGCGAAGACGGACCCGAAGGCCAGCAGGATCATCGGGACGGTCATGGACTTCGGGGACTCGTGCGGGTGCGGCAGCTCGCCGGGGCGGTGCCCGGCGGACGGCTCCACGTCCGCGGCGGTGTCCGCGTCGGGCGCCGGCTGCCAGCGCTTCTCGCCGAAGAAGGTCATCAGCATGACCCGGGTCATGTAGAACGCGGTGATGGCCGCGCCGAGCAGGGCGACCGAGCCGAGGATCCAGCCCTCGGTGCCGCCCTTGGCGAAGGCCGCCTCGATGATCCGGTCCTTGGAGAAGAAGCCGGACAGGCCGGGGAAGCCGATGATGGCGAGGTAGCCGAGGCCGAACGTGACGAAGGTGACCGGCATGTAGCGGCGCAGGCCGCCGTACTTGCGCATGTCGACCTCGTCGTTCATGCCGTGCATGACGGAGCCGGCGCCGAGGAAGAGGCCGGCCTTGAAGAAGCCGTGCGTGACCAGGTGCATGATCGCGAACACGTAGCCGATCGGGCCGAGGCCGGCCGCGAGGACCATGTAGCCGATCTGCGACATCGTCGACCCGGCCAGCGCCTTCTTGATGTCGTCCTTCGCGCAACCGACGACGGCACCGAAGATCAGCGTGACCGCTCCGACGATCGCCGTGACGAGCTGCGCGTCCGGCGCGCCGTTGAAGATCGCGCCGGAGCGGACGATCAGGTAGACGCCGGCGGTGACCATCGTCGCCGCGTGGATGAGGGCCGAGACGGGCGTCGGGCCCTCCATCGCGTCCCCGAGCCAGGACTGCAGCGGCACCTGCGCCGACTTGCCGCACGCGGCGAGCAGCAGCATCAGCCCGATCGCCGTCAGCATGCCCTCGGAGGTCTCGCCGGCCGAGGCCAGCACCGGCCGGAACGCGAACGTGCCGAACGTGGTGAACATCAGCATGATCGCGACGGACAGGCCCATGTCGCCGACCCGGTTGACCAGGAAGGCCTTCTTCGCGGCGGTCGCCGCGCTGGGCTTGTGCTGCCAGAAGCCGATGAGCAGGTACGAGGCGAGGCCGACGCCCTCCCATCCGACGTACAGCAGCAGGTAGTTGTCGGCGAGGACGAGCAGCAGCATCGCCGCGAGGAACAGGTTGAGGTAGCCGAAGAAGCGCCGGCGGCGCTCGTCGTGCTCCATGTACCCGATCGAGTACACGTGGATCAGCGTGCCGACGCCGCTGATGAGCAGGACGAACGTCATTGACAGCTGGTCCAGCTGGAAGGCGATGTCCGCCTGGAAGCCCTCCACCGGGATCCAGCTGTACAGGTACTGGCGCATGGTCCGGTCGTCGGCGCTGCGGCCCAGCATGTCGGCGAACAAGGCGGCGCCGATGCCGAACGAGACGGCCGCGAGCAGGGTGCCGAGCCAGTGCCCGGCCCTGTCGAGGCGCCGGCCGCCGCACAGCAGCACCGCCGCTCCGAGCAGGGGCGCCGCCACGAGCAGCGCAATCAGATTCTCCACTGTGTACGCCCCTTACAGCTTCATCAGGCTGGCGTCGTCGACCGAGGCCGAGTGGCGGGTACGGAACAGCGACACGATGATCGCGAGGCCCACCACGACCTCGGCGGCGGCGACGACCATCGTGAAGAACGCGATGATCTGGCCGTCGAGGTTGCCGTGCATCCGGGAGAACGCGACGAACGCCAGGTTGCAGGCGTTGAGCATCAGCTCGACGCACATGAACAGCACGATCGTGTTGCGCCGGATCAGCACGCCCGCGGCGCCGATGGTGAACAGCAGGGCCGCGAGGTAGAGGTAGTTGACCGGGTTCACTGCGAGGCCTCCTCACGGCCGAGCCGCTCCGCGGAGCGCCGCTCCAGCGCCTTGAGGTCGGCGAGCGCCTCGCCGGAGACGTCGCGGACCTGGCCGCGGGCGCGGAGCGTCTTGCTGACGGTGAGCTCCGAGGGGGTGCCGTCCGGGAGCAGGCCGGGCACGTCGACCGCGTTGTGCCGGGCGTACACGCCGGGCGCGGGCAGCGGCGGGAGCTGGACGCCCTCGCGGATGCGCCGTTCGGACAGCTCGCGCTGCGTCGCGGCCCGCTCGGTGCGCTCGCGGTGGGTGAGCACCATCGCGCCGACGGCGGCGGTGATCAGCAGCGCGCCGGTGAGTTCGAAGGCGAAGACGTACCGGGTGAAGATCAGCGCGGCGAGGCCCTCCACGTGCCCGGCCGAGTTGGCCCGGCCCAGCCCGTTGAAGTGCTGGAGGGAGGCGCTGCCGATGCCCGCGATGAGCAGGATGCCGAAGCCCAGCCCGCACAGGACGGCCAGCCAGCGCTGGCCCCTGATGGTCTCCTTCAGGGAGTCGGCGGCGGTGACGCCGACCAGCATGACCACGAAGAGGAACAGCATCATGATCGCGCCGGTGTAGACGATCACCTGGACGACGCCGAGGAAGTACGCCCCGTTCGCGAGGTAGAACACCGCCAGGATGATCATCGTCCCGGCGAGGCTCAGCGCACTGTGCACGGCCTTCTTCATCAGGATCGTCGCCAGCGCGCCGATCACGGCGACCGTGCCGAGGATCCAGAACTGGACCGCCTCGCCGGTGGAGGCGGCCGATGCCGCGGCGGCGACCGCGCTCATGCCCCCACCCCCTCGGCGGCGCCCCTGTCCTGCGGGGCCTCGCCCTTGGACGCGGCGGTCTGCCGCTCGGTGCCGGGGGCCGCCTCCGTCACCCGGCCGCGGTAGTAGTCCTGCTCGTCCGTGCCGGGGTACATGGCGTGGGGCGCCTCGACCATGCCCTCGGTCAGTCCGGCGAGCAGCTCCTCCTTGGTGTAGATGAGCGACTCGCGGCTGGCGTCGGCCAGTTCGAACTCGTTCGTCATGGTCAGCGCCCGCGTCGGGCACGCCTCGATGCACAGCCCGCACAGGATGCAGCGGGCGTAGTTGATCTGGTAGACGCGGCCGTAGCGCTCACCCGGGGAGTAGCGCTCCTCCTCCGTGTTGTCCGCGCCCTCCACGTAGATGGCGTCCGCGGGGCAGGCCCACGCGCACAGCTCGCACCCGATGCACTTCTCCAGGCCGTCCGGGTGCCGGTTGAGCTGGTGCCGTCCGTGGAAACGCGGTGCGGTCGTCTTCTGCTGCTCGGGGTACTGCTCGGTGAGGCGCTTCTTGAACATGGCCTTGAAGGTCACGCCGAAGCCGGCCACCGGGTTCTGCCACTGCTCGTCAGGCATTCTCCGCACCCTCCTCTCGGTCGCTGTCGGTGTTCGCCCCGCCGCTGGCGATCAGCTCCCGCTCCCGGCGGGGCCGCCGGCGCGGTACGGGGGCCAGGTGCTGGCCGGGCTTGGGCGGTACGGGGAACCCGCCCGCGAGCGGGTCGAACGGCTCGTCCGCCGGGGCGGCGGCCTCCGCGGCGGCGGCCTTCTCCCGCCGGTCGCGGAAGAGGTCCGCGACGAAGGACAGCAGCAGGACCGCGACGACCGCGCCGCCGACGTACAGGACGATCTGGGAGAAGTCGTACGCCTCGTTGCGCAGCGCCCGCACCGTCGCCACGAGCATCAGCCACAGCAGCGAGACAGGGATGAGGACCTTCCAGCCGAGCTTCATCAGCTGGTCGTAGCGGACGCGGGGCAGGGTGCCGCGCAGCCAGATGAAGAAGAACAGCAGCAGCTGCACCTTGACCACGAACCAGAGCAGCGGCCACCAGCCGTGGTTGGCGCCCTCCCAGAAGCTGCTGACCGGGTACGGGGCCCGCCAGCCGCCCAGGAACAGGGTGACCGAGACGGCCGAGACGGTGACCATGTTGACGTACTCGGCCAGCATGAACATCGCGAACTTGATGGACGAGTACTCGGTGTTGAAGCCGCCGACGAGGTCGCCCTCGGACTCCGGCATGTCGAACGGCGCCCGGTTGGTCTCGCCGACCATCGTCACCACGTAGATGATGAACGACACCGGCAGCAGCACGATGAACCAGCGGTCCGCCTGCGCCTCCACGATCGCGGAGGTCGACATCGACCCGGAGTAGAGGAACACCGAGGCGAACGCCGCACCCATCGCGATCTCGTAGCTGATCATCTGGGCGCAGGACCGCAGCCCGCCGAGCAGCGGGTACGTCGAGCCCGAGGACCAGCCGGCGAGCACGATGCCGTAGATGCCGACGGAGGCGACGGCGAGGATGTACAGCATCGCGATCGGCAGGTCGGTCAGCTGCATCGTGGTGCGCTGCCCGAAGATCGACACCTCGTCGCCGGGGGGCCCGAACGGGATCACCGCGATCGCCATGAAGGCGGGGATCGCCGCGACGATCGGCGCCAGCACGTAGACGACCTTGTCGGCGCGCTTGACGACGATGTCCTCCTTCAGCATCAGCTTCACGCCGTCGGCGAGCGACTGGAGCATGCCCCAGGGGCCGTGCCGGTTCGGGCCGATGCGCAGCTGCATCCAGGCGACGACCTTGCGCTCCCACACGATGGAGAACAGGACGGTCACCATCAGGAAGGCGAAGCAGAACACCGCCTTGACGAGGACCAGCCACCAGGGATCCCTGCCGAACAGCGACAGGTCCTCGGCAGCGAGCAGTACCGCGTTCACGCTCCCACCTCCGCAGTGGTGCCGCCTGCGCCGGCCGGGGTCGCCGGGCCGATCCGTACGAGGGTGCCCGGCAGGGCGCCGGTGTCGGCGCGCACGCCCGAGCCGGTGGAGTTCAGCGGGAGCCAGACCACCCGGTCGGGCATCTCCGTGATCCGCAGCGGGAGTTCGACGGTCCCGGACGGGCCGGTCACCGCGAGGGCGTCGCCGTCCTTGACGCCCGTCTCGGCCGCGGTGGCCGCGGAGAGCCGGGCGGTCGCCTCGTGCCGGGTGCCGGCCAGGGCGTCGTCGCCCTCCTGGAGCCGGCCGAGGTCGAGGAGCAGCCGGTGCCCGGCGAGGACCGCCTCCCCGGCCGCGGGCCGCGGCAGGGCAGTCGGCGAGCCGGGCTGCGCCGAGGCGCGCTCGCCGGTCCACCGGCCGAGCCGGTCGATCTCCCGGCGTACGGCGTGCACGTCGGGCAGGCCCAGCGGCCGGTCCGCGGCGTCGGCCAGCATGTGCAGGACGCGGGAGTCGGCCGGGGCGAGGGGGCGGGTCATCTGGTCGGGCTTGAGCGCGGCCTCGAACGGCCGCAGGCGGCCCTCCCAGTTGACGAACGCGCCGGCCTTCTCGGCGACGGCCGCGACCGGCAGGACCACGTCGGCGTGGTCGGTGACCTCGCCGGGCCGCAGCTCCAGGGAGACCGTGAACGCCTCCCGCAGCGCGGTCCGCGCCCGCTCGGGGTCGGGCAGGTCGTCGACCTCCACGCCCGCGACGAGCAGCGCGGTCAGCTCGCCGCCGGCCGCGGCCTCGACGATCTGCCCGGTGTCGCGGCCGTAGCGGTGCGGGAGCTCCTGGAGCCCCCACGCGGCCGCGACCTCCCCGCGGGCCCGCGGGTCCGTGGCCGGGCGGCCGCCGGGCAGCAGCGACGGCAGGGCGCCCGCCTCGATCGCGGCGCGCTCGCCGGCCCGCCGCGGGATCCACACCAGCCGGGCCCCGGTCGCGGCGGCCGCCCGGACCGCCGCGGTCAGCCCGCCGGGCACGCCCCCGAGGCGCTCCCCGACGACGATGACCGCGCCGGGCTCGCGCAGCGCTTCGGCGGCGGCGTCGCCGCCCTGCTCCAGGCCGGTGCGGGAGGCGAGTGCGTCCAGCCACTCGGGCTCGGTGCCCGGGGCGGCGGCCAGCAGGGTGCCGCCCGCCTTGGCCAGGCCGCGCGTGGCGAACGGGGCCAGGGCGAAGGTCCGCTGGCGGCGCTTGCGGAAGGCCTTGCGCAGCCGCAGGAAGACGCCGGGGGCCTCCTCCTCCGCCTCGATGCCGACGAGCAGCACCGCCGGCGCCGCTTCCAGCCCGGCGTACGAGAGGCCCTGCCCGTCGAGGTCGACGCCGCGGCCCGCGACCTCCGCGCCCAGGAAGTCGGCCTCCTCCGCGCTGTGCACGCGGGCCCGGAAGTCGATGTCGTTGGTGTCGAGGACGACCCGCGCGAACTTGGCGTACGCGTAGGCGTCCTCGACGGTCAGCCGCCCGCCGGTCAGCACGCCGGCGCGGCCGCGCGCCGCCGACAGCCCGGCCGCGGCGGCGGCGAGCGCCTCGGGCCAGCTCACCGGCTCCAGGACCCCGTCGGCGTTCCGGACCAGGGGCGTGGTCAGCCGGTCGGGGCGCTGCGCGTACCGGAACGCGAAGCGGCCCTTGTCGCAGATCCACTCCTCGTTGACCTCGGGGTCCTCGGCGGCCATGCGGCGCATCACCTTGCCGCGCCGGTGGTCGGTGCGGGTCGCGCAGCCGCCCGCGCAGTGCTCGCACACGCTCGGGGAGGAGACGAGGTCGAAGGGGCGGGAGCGGAACCGGTACGCGGCCGAGGTGAGGGCGCCGACCGGGCAGATCTGGATGGTGTTCCCGGAGAAGTACGACTGGAACGGGTCTCCCTCGCCGGTGCCGACCTGCTGGAGCGCGCCCCGCTCCAGCAGCTCGATCATCGGGTCGCCGGCGACCTGCGTGGAGAAGCGGGTGCAGCGGGCGCACAGCACGCACCGCTCCCGGTCGAGAAGGACCTGCGTGGAGATCGGCACCGGCTTCTCGTAGGTGCGCTTGCGGCCCTCGAAGCGGGAGTCGGCGTTGCCGTGCGACATCGCCTGGTTCTGCAGCGGGCACTCGCCGCCCTTGTCGCAGACCGGGCAGTCCAGCGGGTGGTTGATGAGCAGCAGCTCCATCACCCCGCGCTGGGCCTTCTCCGCGACGGGGGAGGTCAGCTGCGTCCGGACGACCATCCCGTCGGTGCAGGTGATGGTGCAGGACGCCATCGGCTTGCGCTGGCCCTCCACCTCGACGATGCACTGCCGGCAGGCGCCGACCGGGTCGAGCAGGGGGTGGTCGCAGAAGCGGGGGATCTCCACCCCGATCTGCTCGGCGGCGCGGATGACGAGGGTCCCCTTGGGCACCGACAGCTCGACGCCGTCGATGGTCAGCGAGACCAGGTCCTCCGGGGGCACGGCGGCCCCTCCGCCACCGGTGGGGGCATTCGTGGTGACGGTCATGCGTTCACCTCCGTGTCGGCCCAGAGGACCGACTTCCTGGGGTCGAAGGGGCAGCCCTTGCCCGTGACGTGCTGCTCGTACTCGTCGCGGAAGTACTTGAGCGAGGAGAAGATCGGGCTGGCGGCGCCGTCGCCGAGCGCGCAGAACGACTTGCCGTTGATGTTGTCGGCGATGTCCTGGAGCTTGTCGAGGTCGGCCATGGCGCCCTTGCCTGCCTCGATGTCGCGCAGCAGCTGGACCAGCCAGTAGGTGCCCTCGCGGCAGGGGGTGCACTTGCCGCACGACTCGTGGGCGTAGAACTCGGTCCACCGGGTCACGGCGCGCACCACGCAGGTCGTCTCGTCGAAGCACTGGAGCGCCTTGGTGCCGAGCATCGAGCCGGCCGCGCCGACGCCCTCGTAGTCGAGGGGGACGTCGAGGTGCTCGTCGGTGAACATCGGGGTGGAGGAGCCGCCGGGGGTCCAGAACTTCAGCCGGTGGCCGGGGCGCATGCCGCCGCTCATGTCGAGGAGCTGGCGCAGGGTGATCCCGAGCGGGGCCTCGTACTGGCCGGGGCCGGCGACGTGCCCGGACAGCGAGTAGAGGGTGAAGCCGGGGGACTTCTCGGTGCCCATCGCCCTGAACCAGTCCTTGCCGCGGTGGAGGATCGCGGGAACCGAGGCGATGGACTCGACGTTGTTCACGACGGTGGGGCAGGCGTAGAGGCCCTCGACAGCGGGGAAGGGCGGCCGGAGCCGGGGCTGGCCGCGGCGGCCTTCGAGGGAGTCGAGCAGCGCCGTCTCCTCGCCGCAGATGTAGGCGCCCGCCCCCGCGTGGACGGTGATGTCGAGGTCCATCCCGCTGCCGAGGACGTCCTTGCCGAGGTAGCCGGCGCCGTACGCCTCGCGCACCGCCTCGTGCAGGCGGCGCAGGACGGGCACGACCTCGCCGCGCAGGTAGATGAAGGCGTGCTCGGAGCGGATCGCGTAGCAGGCGATGACCATGCCCTCGATGAGGGAGTGCGGGTTGGCGAAGAGGAGCGGGATGTCCTTGCAGGTGCCCGGCTCGGACTCGTCGGCGTTGACGACGAGGTAGTGCGGCTTGCCGTCGCCCTGCGGGATGAACTGCCACTTCATCCCGGTGGGGAAGCCGGCGCCGCCGCGGCCGCGCAGCCCCGAGTCCTTCACGTAGGCGATGACCTCGTCGGGGGTCATCGCGAGGGCCTTGCGCAGCCCCTCGTAGCCGTCGTGGCGCCGGTAGGTCTCCAGCGTCCACGACCGCGGCTCGTCCCAGAACGCCGACAGGACGGGGGCCAGCAGCTTCTCCGGGCTCGTACCGTTCTCGTGCATGGCGGTCGCCACCGTCATCACTCCCCCTCCTCGCCGGTCGCAGCGGCCCGCGGGTGCACGATGCGCCCCTGGTCCGGGGCTTCGCCGCGCGCGATGCGCAGTCCGATCAGGGAGGCGGGTCCGGCGCCGCCGCCCGCCTCCACGGCGCCGGGGCGCTCGTCGGGGAAGCCGGCGAGGATCCGGGCGGTCTCCTTGTACGTGCACAGCGGCGCGCCGCGGGTCGGCTCGACGGGGCGGCCGGCGCGGAGGTCGTCGACGAGGGCCTTGGCGGACTCGGGGGTCTGGTTGTCGAAGAACTCCCAGTTCACCATCACGACGGGCGCGTAGTCGCAGGCCGCGTTGCACTCGATGTGTTCGAGGGTGACCTTGCCGTCGGGGGTGGTCTCGTTGTTGCCGATGCCGAGGTGCTCCTGGAGCTCCTCGAAGATGGCGTCGCCGCCCATGACCGCGCACAGGGTGTTGGTGCAGACGCCGACCTGGTAGTCGCCCGAGGGCTTCCGCCGGTACATGGTGTAGAAGGTGGCGACGGCGGTGACCTCGGCGGTGGTCAGGCCGAGGGTCTCCGCGCAGAACCGGATGCCGGTGCGGGAGACGTGGCCCTCCTCGGACTGGGTGAGGTGGAGCAGCGGCAGGAGGGCGGAGCGGCTGTCGGGGTAGCGGGCGACGATCTGCGCGGCGTCCGCGGCGAGCCGCTCGCGCACCTCGGCCGGGTAGTCGGGGGCGGGCGGCTGGGGCATGCCCAGGCTCACCTCTCGACGGGCGGGGCTGGCTGTCATCGGTCGACGCCTCCCATCACGGGGTCGATGGAGGCGACGGCGACGATGACGTCGGCGACCTGGCCGCCCTCGCACATCGCCGCCATGGCCTGGAGGTTGGTGAAGGACGGGTCGCGGAAGTGGACCCGGTAGGGGCGGGTCCCGCCGTCGGAGACGACGTGGACGCCGAGTTCGCCCTTGGGGGACTCGACGGCGGCGTAGGCCTGGCCCGCCGGAACGCGGAAGCCCTCGGTCACCAGCTTGAAGTGGTGGATGAGTGCCTCCATGGAGGTGCCCATGATGTTCTTGATGTGGTCGAGGGAGTTGCCGAGGCCGTCGGGGCCGAGGGCGAGCTGCGCCGGCCAGGCGATCTTCTTGTCGGCGACCATGACGGGGCCGGGCTCCAGCCGGTCCAGGCACTGCTCGACGATCCGCAGGGACTGCCGCATCTCCTCCAGGCGGATCAGGAACCGCCCGTACGAGTCGCACGTCTCCGTGGTGGGGACGTCGAACTCGTAGGTCTCGTAACCGCAGTAGGGGTCGGCCTTGCGCAGGTCGTGCGGCAGGCCGGCGGAGCGCAGGATGGGGCCGGTGGCGCCGAGGGCCATGCAGCCGGTGAGGTCGAGGTAGCCGACGTCCTGCATGCGGGCCTTGAAGATGGGGTTGCCGGTGGCGAGCTTGTCGTACTCCGGCAGGTTCTTCTTCATGGTCTTCAGGAAGTCGCGGAGCTGGTCGACGGCGCCGGGGGGCAGGTCCTGGGCGAGGCCGCCGGGGCGGATGAACGCGTGGTTCATGCGCAGGCCGGTGATCAGCTCGAAGATGTCGAGGATCAGCTCGCGGTCGCGGAAGCCGTAGATCATGATCGTGGTGGCGCCGAGTTCCATGCCTCCGGTGGCGATGCACACCAGGTGCGAGGAGAGCCGGTTGAGTTCCATCAGCAGGACGCGGATGACGGTGGCGCGGTCGGGGACCTGGTCGGTGATGCCGAGGAGCTTCTCGACGCCGAGGCAGTACGCCGTCTCGTTGAAGAAGGGCGTGAGGTAGTCCATGCGCGTCACGAAGGTGGTGCCCTGCGTCCAGTTCCGGAATTCGAGGTTCTTCTCGATGCCGGTGTGCAGGTAGCCGATGCCGCAGCGGGCCTCGGTGACCGTCTCGCCGTCGATCTCCAGGATGAGCCGGAGCACGCCGTGGGTGGAGGGGTGCTGCGGCCCCATGTTGACGACGATGCGCTCGTCGTCGGCCTTGGCCGCGGAGCGGACGACCTCGTCCCAGTCGCCGCCGGTGACGGTGTAGACGGTGCCCTCGGTGGTCTCGCGGGACGCCGCGTGGTGGTTCGTGGACATCAGCTGTACGACCTCCGCTGGTCGGGAGCCGGGATCTGGGCGCCCTTGTACTCGACGGGGATGCCGCCGAGGGGGTAGTCCTTGCGCTGCGGGAAGCCCTGCCAGTCGTCCGGCATCATGATCCGCGTGAGGGCCGGGTGGCCGTCGAAGACCAGCCCGAAGAAGTCGTACGCCTCGCGCTCGTGCCAGTCGTTGGTCGGGTAGACGGAGACCAGCGAGGGGATGTGCGGGTCGGCGTCGGGGGCGCAGGCCTCCAGCCGCACGGTGCGGCCGTGGGTGATCGAGCGCAGGTGGTAGACGGCGTGCAGTTCGCGGCCGCGGTCGCCGGGGTAGTGCACGCCGCTGACCCCGGTGCAGAGTTCGAAGCGCAGGGCGGGGTCGTCGCGGAGGGTGGAGGCCACGCGGACGAGGTGCTCGCGGGCGACGTGGAAGGTGAGCTCGCCGCGGTCGACGACCGTCTTCTCGATGGCGTTGGAGGGGAGGAGCCCCTGTTCCTCCAGGGCGCCTTCGAGCTCGTCGGCGACCTCGTCGAAGTAGGAGCCGTAGGGGCGGTGGCTCGGGCCGGGCAGGGCGACGGTGCGGACGAGGCCGCCGTAGCCGCTGGTGTCGCCGCCGCCGCGGGCGCCGAACATGCCCTTGCGCACGCCGATCACCTCGGGGCCGGCGGACTCGCGGGGGGCGGGGACGGCGCCGTCGTCGCCCGGGGTGGTGCCGGGGGTGGTGTCGCTCACCGGAGCAGCCCCTTCATCTCGATGGTGGGCAGGGCCTTGAGGGCCGCGGCCTCCGCCTCGCGGGCCGCCTCCTCCCGGTTCACGCCGAGCTTGGAGCTCTGGATCTTCTGGTGGAGCTTGAGGATCGCGTCCACGAGCATCTCGGGGCGGGGCGGGCAGCCGGGGAGGTAGATGTCCACCGGGACGATGTGGTCGACGCCCTGCACGATCGCGTAGTTGTTGAACATGCCGCCCGACGATGCGCAGACGCCCATGGAGATGACCCACTTGGGAGCGGGCATCTGGTCGTAGACCTGCCGCAGCACCGGCGCCATCTTCTGGCTGACCCGGCCGGCGACGATCATCAGGTCGGCCTGGCGCGGCGAGCCGCGGAAGACCTCCATGCCGAAGCGGGCGAGGTCGTAGCGGCCGGCTCCGGTCGTCATCATCTCGATGGCGCAGCAGGCCAGGCCGAAGGTCGCGGGGAAGACGGACGCCTTGCGCACCCATCCCGCGGCCTGCTCGACGGTGGTCAGCAGGAAGCCGCTCGGCAGCTTTTCTTCCAGTCCCATGGGATTCAGCCCCTCAGTCCCATTCCAGGCCGCCGCGGCGCCAGACGTAGGCGTAGGCGACGAAGACGGTGAGCACGAAGAGCAGCATCTCGACGAGCCCGAAGATCCCCAGGGCGTCGAAGGTGACGGCCCAGGGGTAGAGGAAGACAACTTCGATGTCGAAGACGATGAAGAGCATCGCCGTCAGGTAGTACTTGATCGGGAAGCGACCGCCGCCTGCGGGCGTCGGAGTCGGCTCGATGCCGCACTCGTACGCCTCCAGCTTGGCGCGGTTGTACCGTTTCGGGCCGATCAGCGTGGCCATGACCACGGAGAAGATCGCAAACCCTGCGCCTAGGGCGCCGAGCACGAGGATGGGCGCGTAGGCATTCACGCTCCTCGCTCCTTCCAGTCGTCCTTGACCGTTGGACCGCTGCGCCGGCGCCTGGTGCCCCGCCCCTCGGGATCTTGTGCATGTGAGGCAGTTCACAAGCCGGGCTGGTGCGCATCCTATGCCTGTCGATCTGTGATCTGCGACACGGGTGACAACACGGAGTTTGTGATCTCCACCACCCGGCGAACGATCATGAACCACGATGAGGGGTGATCTTCGTACACGAAGCAGCCAGTTGATCACCAACCGTGACAACAGGGCGCGTTACCCCAGGTAGGAGCGGGGTCGCCCTATCAAGGGATGGGTAGCGCAGGCAAATTTGACTGGATCTCTCCCCGCGTGATAAAGGGATCCGCGTCGCTCGACCGGGGGACGGGGTGCGGACAGGAGTGGACGCGTGCATCCGTTCACGATCTCCGGAGCCCCGGCCCGCCGCCCGCGGACGATCTTTCGGCCGCCCCTCCGCGCATCGCGGGTCACGGACAGGCCACGGCCACCTCTCGGCGCGATTTCGATGTGACCTGTGTCACATCGGAATGGGGTGCTCCAAAGCCGGGCTTGGCCAACGGTGCACCGGGATGGTAGGCCCCGGATCAATTGGGACTTATTGCTGAAACGCCTTGATCACAGGCTCGTGAAGGGCTGTCTGATTTGTCCGTTACGGCGTCAATAAGGGGCGCGACGCGCCCGGTTCGCGCCCCTCCTCGCGCAACTGTGGCGCAGACCACGTTTCTTGAAGGGAGACCGGGCCCCCTGATAGCGGTTGTCCTCATGTCCCACACCGCTCACATACCCAGCCACCGGAAGCCCCGTCGCAGCGCCTCGAAGCTCGCGGTCCGCGCCGGAGTTGCCGGTGGCGTCCTCAGCACGCTGGCGATGGCCGGCACGGCGAGCGCGTCCCCCGCCGCCGAGCCGGTGACCGAGACGCTGGAGATGCCGGTCCTCGACATGGACCTGGCCTCCGAGGTCTCCACCGCCGTCGCCACCGCCGCCGAGCACACGCAGGCGGCCGCCGTCGAGGGCGAACTCAGCGCCGAGGAGGAGAGCGCCCGCACCGGCGCCGCCGCCGAGGCGAAGAAGGCCAAGGAGGCCGCGGAGAAGAAGGCGAAGGAGGAGGCGGACCGCAAGGCCGAGGCCGAGCGCGCCACCCGCAACGCCGAGCGCGCCGCACTCAAGAGCACCTCCGCCGCCGCCTCGACCGAGAGCACCCAGGGCGTGGGCACCGTGACCGCCCCGAAGGGCTCCGCCGCGGCCATCATCAGCTTCGCCCGCGCGCAGGTCGGCAAGGCGTACGTCATGGGCGCCACCGGTCCCTCCGCGTACGACTGCTCCGGCCTCGTGCAGGCCGCGTACCGGCAGGCCGGCGTCACCCTGCCGCGCACCTCGCAGTCCCAGTCCTCGTACGGCACGTCGGTCTCGCTGAGCGCCCTGCAGCCGGGCGACATCCTCTACTGGGGCTCCAAGGGCAGCGCCTACCACGTCGCGCTGTACGTCGGCGGCGGCAAGTTCGTCGGCGCGCAGAACCCCAGCACCGGCATCGTCGAGCGCAGCCTGAGCTACGACCGCCCGACGGGCGCCGTCCGCGTCCTCTGACGCCCGGCACCCCGTCACCCGCCGCACCGCGCACCGCGGTCGGCCCCCGGTACGGCGAAGAGCCGGCACTCCCCCGCTCGGGGGCGGAGTGCCGGCCCTTCGGCATGCCCGTACGCGCGTTCGCGGCGCCACCGCCCTCCCGTACGGCCGCGGCGGGCCCGCGAGGCCGCCACAGGGCCGTCCAGGCCCCTTCCCGGGCCCGCCCCGCCCGGCCGCCGACCGGCAGGCCGGACCGAATGCTCCGGGACGGCGTCAGGCCCTCGGGGCCACCTTCGACAGGCCGTTGATGATGCGGTCCATCGCGTCGCCGCCCGTCGGGTCCGTCAGGTTGGCCAGCATCTTCAGCGTGAACCGCATCAGCACCGGGTGGCTCAGGCCGCGCTGCGCGGCGACCTTCATCACGGCCGGGTTGCCGATCAGCTTCACGAAGGCGCGGCCCAGCGAGTAGTAGCCGCCGTACGTCTCCTTCAGCACCTTCGGGTAGGTGTGCAGCGCCCGCTCCCGCTGGAGCGCCGTCGCCCGCGCGGCCGCCTGCACCACGACGTCCGCCGCGATCCTCCCGGACTCCATCGCGTAGGCGATGCCCTCGCCGTTGAACGGGTTGACGAGGCCGCCCGCGTCGCCGACCAGCAGCAGGCCCTTGGTGTAGTGCGGCTGCCGGTTGAACGCCATCGGCAGGGCCGCCCCGCGGATCGGCTGCGTCATGTTCTCCGGGGTGTAGCCCCAGTCCTCCGGCATGGACGCGCACCACGCCTTGAGGACCTCCCGCCAGTCCAGCTCCCGGAAGGCGGAGGAGGAGTTGAGGATGCCGAGGCCGACGTTGGAGGTGCCGTCGCCCATGCCGAAGATCCAGCCGTAGCCGGGCAGCAGCCGGTCCTGCGGACCGCGCCGGTCCCACAGCTCCAGCCACGACTCCAGGTAGTCGTCGTCGTGCCGCGGCGAGGTGAAGTAGGTGCGCACCGCCACGCCCATCGGGCGGTCCTCGCGCCGGTGCAGGCCCATCGCCAGCGACAGGCGGGAGGAGTTGCCGTCCGCGGCGACGACGAGCGGGGCGTGGAAGGTGACCGGCGTCTTCTCCTCGCCGAGCTTCGCCTGCACGCCCGTGATGTGGCCGGTGCGCGCGTCGCGGACCGGCTCGCCGACGTTGCACCGCTCGTACAGGCGGGCGCCCGCCTTCTGCGCCTGCCGGGCCAGGGTCTCGTCGAAGTCGTCGCGCTTGCGGACGAGTCCGTAGTCGGGGAAGGAGGCGAGTTCCGGCCAGTCCAGCTGGAGCCGCTGCCCGCCGCCGATGATCCGCAGGCCCTTGTTGCGCAGCCAGCCGGCCTCTTCGGAGATGTCGATGCCCATCGCGACCAGCTGCTTCGTGGCGCGCGGGGTCAGGCCGTCCCCGCAGACCTTCTCGCGCGGGAACGCCGTCTTCTCCAGCAGCAGGACGTCGAGTCCGGCCTTGGCGAGGTAGTAGGCGGTCGTCGAGCCGGCGGGCCCGGCCCCGACGACGATCACGTCCGCGGAGTGCTCGGAGAGGGGCTCGGTCACTGCGGGTCTCCCGAAGGCTCGATAAGGGGTGCCCATGGGCACAGGACATGTGCAGTCTATGCAGCGAGAGAGATCGTGAATCCGAAGGGTTACCCGATGACAAGCTCGCCGACCACGCCGACCACCCCGCTCCCGGCCGCCGCCCGGCCGCTCCCGGCGGTCCGGCTGCGCGTGCCCACCGACGAGGACGCCCTCGCCTGGCACCGCGCCTTCGCCGACCCCGACGTCATGGAGTTCCTCGGCGGCCCCGCCGAGCTGTCCGCGTACGAGGAGTTCACCGCCCGGCAGCGGATGCACGACGCCCGGCTCGGCTTCTGCCTGTGGACCCTGCTGGACGCGGACGGCGAGGTCATCGGCTTCACGGGCGCCCAGCCGTGGCCCGAGGAGAAGGCGTGGGGGCCGGTCGGCGAGATCGAGGTCGGCTGGCGCCTGGCCCGCCGCGCGTGGGGCCGGGGGTACGCGTACGCCGCCGCGCTGACCACCCTGGAGCGGGTCCGCGCGGCCGGCGTCCCCCGCGTCGTCGCGATGGTCGACGACGCGAACACCCGCTCGGCGGCGGTGGCCGAACGCCTCGGCATGACCCTGGAGGAGGTCTACCCCCTCCCCGGGGGCCGCCGCACCGGCCGCCGCTACGCCCTCGCGCTGTGAGCCGCCGGCCGGAGCATCAGAAGACGGACAGTCCGGTCAGGGTCGTGAACCGGTCGAGCGCGGCCACGCCCGCCACCGAGTTGCCCCGCCTGTCCAGGCCGGGGCTCCACACGGCGAGCGCGTACCGGCCGGGCACGACCGCGACGATCCCGCCGCCCACCCCGCTCTTGCCGGGCAGGCCCACCCGGTAGGCGAAGTCGCCTGCCGCGTCGTACGTCCCGCAGGTCAGCATCACCGCGTTGACCTGCTTGGCCTCGCTGCGGGTCAGCAGCCGCGACCCGTCGGCGCGCAGCCCGTGCCGGGCCAGGAACAGCCCCGCGCGGGCCAGGTCCGCGCAGCTCATCGCGATCGAGCACTGCCAGAAGTAGTGGTCGAGCAGGGCCGGAACCGGGTTGTCGATGTTCCCGTACGAGGCCATGAAGTGGGCCAGCGCCGCGTTGCGGTCGCCGTGCTCGTGCTCGGAGGCGGCGACCTCGGCGTCGAAGGAGACGTCCGGATTGCCGCTCTCCGCACGCAGGAACTCCAGCAGCTCGCTGCTCGCGTCGCCGGTCAGGGTCTGGAGCCGGTCGGTGACGACGAGGGCGCCCGCGTTGATGAACGGATTGCGGGGGATGCCGTTCTCGTGCTCCAGCTGCACCAGCGAGTTGAACGGGTTGCCCGACGGCTCCCGCCCGACCCGCCGCCACAGGCTGTCGCCGCCCTCGGCGAGCGCCAGGGCCAGTGCGAACACCTTGGTGATCGACTGTGCGGAGAACGGCACCTGCCAGTCCCCCACCCCGTGGACGTTCCCGTCGAGGTCGGCGAGCGCCATGCCGAAGTGGCGCGGGTCCACCTCGGCGAGCGCGGGGATGTACTCGGCGGGCGTGCCGCTGCCGATCAGCGGTGCGACGTCCGCCGCGATCCGCTCCAGCAGTCCCGCGAGGTCCTGGGCTCCGGTGTCCACCGCCGCCGCCACCGCCGACTAGGCCTTGAAGCCGCGGTGCAGGGCGACGATGCCGCCGCTGAGGTTGCGCCAGGCCACCCGGGACCAGCCGGCCTTCTGCAGCAGCGCCGCCAGCGCGGGCTGCTCCGGCCACTCGCGGATCGACTCGGCGAGGTACACGTACGCGTCGGGGTTGGAGGACACGGCCCGCGCCACCGGCGGCAGGGCGCGCATCAGGTACTCGGTGTACACGGTGCGGAAGGGCGCCCACGTCGGCTGGGAGAACTCGCAGATGACGACCTGCCCGCCGCGCTTGGTCACCCGGTGCATCTCGCGCAGCGCACCCTCGGTGTCCTGGACGTTGCGCAGCCCGAAGGAGATCGTCACGGTGTCGAAGACGCCGTCGGCGAAGGGCAGGCGGGTCGCGTCGCCGGCGGTCAGCGGCAGCCAGGCGTGGCGCTTCTTGCCCTCGCGGAGCATGCCGAGGGAGAAGTCGCAGGGGACGACGTACGCGCCGGTCGCGGCGAACGGCAGCGAGGACGTCGCGGTCCCCGCGGCCAGGTCCAGCACCTTCTGGCCGGGGCGGGCCGCGACCGCCCGGGCGACCTCCCGGCGCCAGAGGCGGGCCTGCCCGAGGGAGAGCACGTCGTTGGTGAGGTCGTAGTTCGCCGCCACCCCGTCGAACATGGAGGCGACTTCGTGCGGCTGCTTGTCCAGGGATGCGCGGGTCACTGGCGTGGGCCCCTCAGGTGGTCCGGAGTTCGTACTCCCCCATCCTCTCAGGCCGCCCGCACCCGCCGCGGCGGGCCCCGCCCCGCCCCTGCGCCCCGGGTGGGGGCGCAGGGGCGGGGCGGGGGCCGGGGCAGGGCCGGGGTGCGGGCCGACTGCCCGCCCGCGCCCGGGCGTTACCCGCAAGTACTGGCCCCGAGGACAGTTACGCGGAAGCGGTGCGGCAGGGTTTACTGGGGCGGCGCGGCCCGGTGACGGTCACCACCCGCGGGTCCCCGACCGCCCGGCGCGGCCCGGAAAACCATGCGGCAGCCGCGAGCAAAGGGCTTCAGCATGCCGGCAGGCCGCAGCGCCACGGGCCGCACCACCACCCGACGCCGCACCCCGGCGGCGTCCTCCGCACCCCGCGGGCCGCGCGCCCGCCGCCGCGCCGAGCGGCGCAGGCGGCTCCGCCGGACCCTCCTCGTCTCGGCAACGGCCGTCGCCGCCGCGGCCGCCCTGTGGACCGCCTGGCCGTCGCCGGAGACGGCGACCGTCGCGGACCGCCGCGCCGCCGGAGCGAAGCCCTCCGGCGAACCGGACACCTCCACGCACACCGAGGACGGCGGCGCCTCCCGCTCCTCCGGCTCCGGCGGCCGCAGCCCCGCCGCGCAGCCCTCTCCCTCCGCCTCCCCCTCGCCGCAGCCCTCCGGCAAGGCCGGTGCCGTCCCGGCCTCCGGCGACGGCGCCTTCACCCCCTCCACGCGCACGGGTCAGCCGCAGGGCAAGGGCCCCGCCCGCCGCTGGCGCGTCGAGGTCGAGGGCGGCAGCGGTATCGACCCGAACACCGCCGCCCAGGCCGTCGAGGCGATACTCGGCGACAAGCGCGGCTGGATCCGGGACCCCGCGTACGGCTTCCAGCTCGTCGGCGCCGGGCAGCCGGTGGACTTCACCGTGAAGATCGCCACCCCGAAGACCACCGACCGGCTGTGCGAGGTGGTCACCCCGGAACTCGTCGGCGAGACGAACTGCCGCGCCGGGCATGACGTCGTCGTCAACCTCAAGCGCTGGCAGGAGGGTTCGCCGCAGTTCAAGGGCCCGGTGGAGGAGTACCGGGCGCTGATCGTCAACCACGAGGTGGGGCACGAGCTGGGCCGCGGGCACGAGTCCTGTCCGGCCCCCGGCAAACCGGCGCCGGCGATGATGCAGCAGATCAGGGGACTGTTCGGCTGCGTTTCGAACGCATGGCCCTACAGCGAAAATGGAACCTACTTGTCCGGTCCAGCCGTCCCTTAGAGCGGGGAGAGTCGGTGAGTCGACCGTCCGGGCCGTGACGGCCGGGGGCGAGGAGTGGAAACGTGCGTGTCGTCAGCTTCAGCGTCCCGGCCTGGTTCCCGGCGTACGGGAGGGAGGCGACGGCCCGCCGCTCCGAGGTACAGCTGACGGAGCAGGAGTCGGCCGTGTTCCTCTGCCTGGCCACCGGCGCGTCGAACGCCGAGCTCGCGGGCGAACTGCACCTGTCCGTCAGCACGGTGAAGTTCCACGTCCACAACATACGGGCCAAGCTGGGCGGGATCAGCCGCCTCCAGGCCTGCCTGTTGGCCGCCCTGGCCCGCGAGGAGGGGACGCTCAGCGCCGGCGGTGCAGCAGCCGTCCCCCGATGACGGTGGCCACGCACGCCGCGGACCCCGCCTCGCGCAGGGATCCGGCCTCGGCCGCGAACACCGCGAACCGGGCGCGGCCGCCCGCCGCCACGACCCCGTGGAAGGCGTCCTGAACGTCCGCCAGGCCCTCGAACGGGTCCGGCGACGCCGCCCTGCGCGGCCCTTCGCCCGCGGCCGGAGGCAGCAGTTCCAGGCCCGAGCGGGCCACCGCCGTCCGCACCGCCGGGACCGTCAGCCGCCCCGCCACCGCCACGACCCCGCGGGCCAGCAGCTTCTGCGTGGCGCGCCGGGCGCTGTTGCCGCGGCGGGCCTCCGTCAGCCCCAGCGCGGCCAGCTCCGCGGCCCCGGTGACCGGCTCGGTGCCCAGCTCGTCCGCCTCGAAATGCCCGTCCGGGTGGTACGCCTCCTCCAGCAGCTCCCGCGCCCCGTGCACCACGAGCCCCGGCGCGAGCAGGCCGGGCCAGCGCCGCACCCGCGCCTGCGGGCGGCCCGCCGCCAGGTCCTCGTACGGGCCGACCGCGGTGATCCGGCCGCCGTCGACGAGGACCGCCCCGCCGGGCAGCGGTTCGGCCCCGCGCCCGGTGACCAGGGCGTCGGCGCGGTGCAGCGTCAGCACGGGCGGGTCACTCGGCGGAGATGAGCTTCAGCTCGGGGTGGGCGGTGCCGCCCTCGATCGCGACGGACGAGATGTGCGAGACGACGCGGTGGTCGACGGGGTCGTCCGCCGGGTCCGTGTGCACCGCGAGGTGCTCGTAGGTGGTGGCCCGCTGGGCGGGGACGCGGCCCGCCTTGCGGATCAGGTCGATGATCTCGTGCCGGTTGGAGCGGTGCTTGGCGCCCGCCGAGGAGACCACGTTCTCCTCCAGCATGATCGAGCCGAGGTCGTCCGCGCCGTAGTGCAGAGACAGCTGCCCGGCCTCCTTGCCGACGGTCAGCCAGGAGCCCTGGATGTGGGCGACGTTGTCGAGGAAGAGGCGCGCGACCGCGATCATCCGGAGGTACTCGAAGACGGTCGCCTGGGTGCGGCCCTTGAGGTGGTTGTTCTCCGGCTGGTAGGTGTACGGGATGAACGCCCGGAAGCCACCCGTCCGGTCCTGTACGTCGCGGATCATCCGCAGGTGCTCGATCCGCTCGGCGTTGGTCTCGCCGGTGCCCATCAGCATGGTGGAGGTGGACTCGACGCCCAGCTCGTGGGCCAGCTCCATGATCTCCAGCCAGCGCTCGCCGGACTCCTTCAGCGGGGCGATGGCCTTGCGCGGCCGCGCCGGCAGCAGCTCGGCGCCGGCCCCGGCGAAGGAGTCCAGGCCGGCCGCGTGGATGCGGCGGATGGCCTCCTCGGCGCTCACCCCGGAGATACGGGCCATGTGCTCGACCTCGGACGCGCCGAGGGAGTGGATGACCAGCTGCGGGAACGCCTCCTTGATCGCGGAGAAGTGCTCCTCGTAGTACTCCACGCCGAAGTCCGGGTGGTGGCCGCCCTGGAACATGATCTGCGTGCCGCCGAGCTCCACGGTCTCCGCGCAGCGGCGCAGGATGTCGTCGAGGTCGCGGGTCCAGCCCTTCTTCGTGTCCTTCGGGGCCGCGTAGAAGGCGCAGAACTTGCAGGCCGTCACGCACACGTTGGTGTAGTTGATGTTCCGCTCGATGATGTACGTCGCGATGTGCTCCGTGCCCGCGTAGCGGCGGCGGCGCGCGGCGTCGGCGGCGGAGCCGAGGGCGTGCAGCGGGGCGTGCCGGTAGAGGTCGAGCGCCTCCTCGGCGGAGATCCGGCCCCCCTCGGCGGCGCGGTCGAGGACAGACTGGAGAGCGGCCTGGTCGGTCACCGGTGCGTCACCCTTCGGCGGTGTGTCAAGAGGTCCGGACCGATCCAGCGTACGCCAGGGCCCGGAACGGGAAATCACCGGATGCGCGTCAGGTCCCCCTCGGGGTTTCCGGCGGCCGCGTCGCCCGACTTGTAGTGCAGGGTGCCGTTGTCGTTGAGGGAGAAGCGCTCGTCGGAGGAGCCGTTCGAGCAGATGCCGGGAGCCGGGTTGGGGCCGCCCGAGGTGTCCAGGACCAGCGAGCGGTCGGTCGCGGAGAGCAGCTTCCAGTCGCCGCTGCAGTCCGTGCCGATCAGCGGCAGGACGGACTTGTCCCGGCCGACGACCTCGCCGGTGCGGCCCGCCCGGATGGTGATCTCGAACTCGGCGGGGACGCCCATCCGGGCCGTGGTCACCGTCCCCTTCCACGTGCCCACCAGCTCCTTCGGGACGTCGGCGCGCGCCTTCGGCGCCGACGTTCCGGGCGTGGCGGGGCCCTCGCCGGAGGCGGACGGCGGGCGGGCGCCCGCGTCCTGGCCGCTGCCGCCGCTGCCGGGGAGGAGCCCCAGCCCGTACAGCCCGCCGGAGACCGCCGCGACGACGGCGGCCGCGGCGAGGACCACGGAGCAGCTGACGCTCCGCCCGGCCGCGGTGAAGGCGAGCCTGCGCCCGGACCCTGCCGCCCCGGTGGCTGGGCCGTCGCCGGCGGCGCCTCCCGCACCGGCGCCGGAGCCGGCGGGGGCGCTGCGCGGCCCGGGCAGCCCGCCGCCCGCGGTCTGCGTCGGCGCCCCGTACGGACCCGCCGGCGCGCCGTACCCGGAGCCGGCCGGGCCGCCGTACGAGGCGTCGGGCGCCCCGAAGCTGCCCGCGGCGGCCCCGTACCCGGGCGCGGTGAACGGGACCGGGCCCGAGGCGGCCTCCTGCGGGCCTGGCTCCCCGGCCTCCAGGTCGAGCAGGGCGACGGCCGCCCGGCTGGCGTCCTCCAACACGGCCGCGGGGAGCCGCCCGGGGGCGAGCAGCGCGCCGTCGAAGGCCTCCGCGACGGCCTGGGGTGCGGGCCGGGCCGCGGCGTCCTTGGCCAGGCACGCCTCGACCAGGTCGCGCAGCGGGCCGGCTGGGACGGCGCCGAGGTCCGCCGGCTCGTGCACCACCTTGTACAGCAGGGTCGCCGAGTTGTCCCCGCTGAACGGGGGCCGGCCCGTCGCGGCGAACGCCAGCACCGCGCCGAGGGAGAACACGTCGGAGGCGCCGGTGACACCGCGGCCCAGGATCTGCTCGGGCGACATGTAGCCGGGCGAGCCGACGGAGACGCCGGTGGAGGTGAGGGAGGCGGTGCCGTCCGTGGCCCGGGCGATGCCGAAGTCGATCAGGCGGGGGCCGTCGAGGGTGAGCATCACGTTCGACGGCTTCACGTCGCGGTGGACCAGCCCCAGCGCGTGGACGGCGGACAGGGCGCGGGCCAGGCCCTCGCCGAGGGCGCGCACGGCCGGCTCGGGCAGCGGCCCGTGCGCGGCGACCGCCGCGCCGAGGGACGGCCCGGCGACGAACCCGGTGGCCACCCACGGCACCGGCGCGTCGGGGTCGGCGTCGAGGACGGGCGCCGTCCACTCCCCGCCGACCCGGCGGGCGGCCTCGACCTCGCGCCGGAACCGGGCGCGGAACTCGGTGTCGGCGGCGAAGTGCGGGTGCACGACCTTGACCGCGACCGTACGGCCGCCCGCGCTGCGGCCCAGGTAGACGCGCCCCATGCCGCCCGCCCCGAGCCGCCCCAGCAGCCGGTACGCGCCGATGGTCCGCGGTTCGCCGGCTTCGAGCGGCTGCAACACGTCCCCTCCCCCGTGGTCGGGGCCCGCCGGGCCCCTCTGCTCGCTTCGTGTGCTGATCCCCAGCCGCCACCTTAGGGCTTGCCGGGGCGGATCCGGCGGGCTCACGCCGGGCGGGGCGGCGGCCGGTATTCCCGTTCCGGCGGGCCGGGGCGGGGGCGGATTGACCGGGGCGGGCCCGGGCCGTGTGAATGGCGGACGAATTCCCGATAAACGGATCACGCCGCGGAGATCACGGACCGCGCCCGGACGGGAGGACCGAAGCGGAAGGGGAGCGGAACCGGAGCGGAAGGAGGACAACCGCCCGGCAAATCGATCACATCAGCCGATCAGAATTTCAGCAGCTCCACGGCCACGTCCGCCGGATAGCCCGTCGAGGGCCCCGTGCGGCGCGCGAATTCCCGTACGCCCGCCAACTGCTCCGGGCCGAAACGGAAGTCGAGCGTGGTGAAGTACCGCTCCAGCAGAGCGGCGTCGAAGGCCTCCCAGCGGGCTGCCTGCTCGGCGACCTTGGCGACCTCCTCCAGGGAGATGTCCCGCGAGTCGAGGAACGCCTCGTGCACCTGCCGGACCACGGCGGGCTCACGCTCCAGGTAGTCCTTCCGGGCCGCCCACACGGCGAACACGAACGGCAGCCCCGTCCACTCCTTCCACATCCGCCCCAGGTCGTGGACCTCCAGGCCGAGCCGCGGCGCGTCGTGCAGCGAGGCCCGCAGCGCGGCATCCCCGATCAGCACGGCCGCGTCGGCCTCCTGCATCATCAGCCCCAGGTCGGGCGGGCAGGTGTAGTAGTCGGGGCGCACCCCGTACTGCTCGGAGAGCAGCAGCTGGGCCAGGCGGACGGAGGTGCGGGACGTCGAGCCGAGCGCGACGCGGGCCCCGTCCAGCCGCTCCAGCGGCACCTGCGAGACGATCACGCAGGACATGACCGGGCCGTCGCAGCCGACCGCGAGATCGGGGAACGCGACCAGCCCGTCGGCATTGCGGAGGAACTCCACCAGCGTGATCGGCGCGATGTCCAGACGGCCGCGGACGAGGTGCTCGCTCAGCTTCTCCGGCGTGTCCTTGGTCAGCTCCAGGTCCAGCAGCGTGCCGGTTCTGGCCAGCCCCCAGTACAGGGGAAGGCAGTTCAGGAACTGAATGTGGCCCACCCGGGGCCGGTTGCGATACACGTCCACATCGCGAGACTAGCTGGCGGCCCCGCGTCAGCCTTCGCGCGGGTCTCAAACGTCCGGGTGACGTGATCTTTCCCTCTGGTCTCGGCCGCGGTCTGCGTGCTAGGCTCGACGCAAGTTGCAGTTTGGTTTCCCTTGCAGTACGAGGCCTGCGGAGAATGTGACCCGCAGGCTTTTGTAGTTTTCAGACTTCTTAGCAGGTTCTGGAGCAGGGCGACCCTTTGGCCCATATAGGAGGGCTCATGGCTACCGGAACCGTGAAGTGGTTCAACGCTGAAAAGGGCTTCGGCTTCATCGCCCAGGACGGCGGCGGCCCGGATGTCTTCGTCCACTACTCCGCGATCAACGCGTCTGGCTTCCGCTCCCTCGAGGAGAACCAGACCGTGAACTTCGACGTCACCCAGGGCCCGAAGGGCCCGCAGGCGGAGAACGTCACCCCGGCCTAATCGCCCGGGGCCAACCATCGCGGTTGGAAAGCACCACCCAAGGAGCCCTGCCTCTCCCGCACGAGCGGAGAGAGGCAGGGCTCCTGCCCTTTCCGGCGGGCGACGGCGGCAGCAGGCGGAACGGCGGCCCCGGTGGTGGGGGTGGGGAAACGTGACGGCGGCCGCCCACCGCCGTCACGGGGACGGGGCGGACGGCCGCCGGCCGTACGGTCCGACTACCGCCGGGCGGCGGTCGCCGCCGGGGTCTCCGGGGCCGTGGGTGCCTTCGGCGCGGGGCTCTCGCCGGACTCGGCCTTCGCGGTCACCTTCAGCTCCAGCAGCAGCACCACGTTCTCCTTCGTGGTCAGCCGCAGGTGGTAGGTGCCGGGGGCGGCTCCGGCCGTCAGCAGCTCGGGCAGTGCGATGACGCCGTCGGCACCCGACGGGTCGAGCTCCACCCGGAACAGCTTCTCGCCTTCCTCGGCGCCCTTGAAGTACGGACCCTTGGCCTTCGCCGGGTCCACCGGCACCCACGCGCCGGCCTCGTTCTTCTCGACGAGCGCGGCGGTGGCCTGCGTACCCGCCACCGGCTTGCCGGCGGCCGTGGCCTTCACCTCGACGCCCTTCAGCGGCGTACCGGCGACGACCTCCAGCGGCTTGTCCGCGCCCGTACCGGTCCGCGCCAGCAGGTCGGCCACCGGAGCCGGCTTCGGGTCGACGGTGCCGGTGAAGTCCACCGTGAACCGGCGGGTGGTGTCGTAGCCGGAGGCGCGCAGGGTGAACGTGCCCGCCTTCGCGCCGGCCTTCAGGCCCGGCGCGGCCGCGATGCCCTGTGCGTCCGTCTGCACCACCAGGTGGGAGCGGCCCTCCGTCCCGAAGTGGGTGCCACCGGTGGTGTCCTCCTCGACGGCGAACACCACGTGCTGGCCGACAGCCGGCTTGCCGTCGCTGAGCAGCGCCTTGACGCGCGGCACGGCGGTGAACGCCGTACCGGCCTCCGCCTTCAGCGCGGCGCCGTCGACCGCCTCCAGCTTCGCCAGCTGCGCGGGCGCGGGCTTCTCCGGCTGCGGCTTGGGCTTCTCGGGCGTCGGCTGCGGGGTCGGCGTCGACGGCTTCGCGGGGCTGGTCGTCGGCGTCG
Organism: Streptomyces sp. NPDC031121; assembly: GCF_055570615.1. NCBI lineage: Bacteria > Bacillati > Actinomycetota > Actinomycetes > Kitasatosporales > Streptomycetaceae > Streptomyces > Streptomyces sp. NPDC031121. Next base: position 3,551 of record NZ_JBVIGV010000018.1, on the reverse strand, counting down.
ACGGCTTCACCGGCGTGGTCGGCCGCGGCGTCGGGAGCACCGGCGTCGTCGGCGTCGGGTACGTGCCGACGGGCGGGTTCGCGACCTCGGTCGCGCCGCTCTGGTACTGGCGCATGTAGCCGAGCACCGTGTTCACGTACTCGCGCGAGTTGTTGTAGCTGAGGATCGCGCGGTCGAGCTGCGCCTGGTCGGACAGGTTGCGGTCACCGGCGCACAGGTAGAGGCCGGCGCCGAGCGCCGCGTCGTAGATGTTGTTCGGGTCGCGCTTGGAGTCGCCGCTGCCGTCGGCGCCCCACGTGGCCCACGTCGAGGGGATGAACTGCATCGGGCCGACGGCCCGGTCGTAGGCGGTGTCGCCGTCGTACTCGCCCTTGTCGGTGTCCTTGATCTCGGCGAAGCCCTGGCCGTTGAGCTGGGGGCCGCGGATCGGCTTCTCGGTGTAGCCATCGGCCTTGAGGCCGTACCCGGAGGCGTGGACGGACTCCACACGGCCGATGCCGGCGAGCAGCTGCCAGGGCAGCTTGCAGTTCGGCAGCGCGGCGGCGACCGCCGTCTCGGCGCGCTTGTACGCGTCGAGGGCGGTCGCGGGTATCCCGCTCGCCCCCTCGCCCGCGACCGCCCCGCCGGCCGGAGGCACGGCCGGGTCGGCGACGTCCTGCGGCAGCTCGAGCCGGGCGTCACCGCGGTCGGTGGCCTGGGGGCTGTCCGGGGTCGGCTCGGACTCACCCGCGTCGGCGGTCGGCGGGTTGGTCACGACGGCGGCGGTCGTGAGACTGGCCGCGAGCGCGGCCGTACACAGGACCTTGCGCGAAGTGTTGACAAGGTGGCGGTGAAGCGGCTTCACAGTGCGGCGATCCCCCCAAGGCGGCCGGCAAGTTGTACGGCGGGTCGAGCCGTGAATATTCACTGTCTATCAGGTATTCCAAGACGACTCACCGCCGCCCCGGCACTTCCATCACACCATTCGTCTCGTCTTCCACCCCGCAACGGACAGAACGCCCAGGAGGCAGCGGGGCCAAGGGGATTTGGGAGGATTCGGGATGTACGCGGGGAGGCGGAAGGACAGGAACCGCGCTCTCGGAACCGAAGACGCGTCGACGGAGGCGGGCGAGAGCGGAACCCGACGACTCGGGGTCGGTTGGCACCGGGGGTGTCCCGGCGGCTGCGGCAGGGGATCTCACACCGTCGTCGGTGTGGCTCGCAGGCCGCCGAGCAATGCGGCCAGGTAGCGGTGCGCGGTGTCGATCCGGTCCGCGGGAGCGCTGCCGTGCACCTGTACGGCGTAGGCGATGCCGCACATGAGCGGGACCAGATCGGCTGCGGCCAGGTCGGGACGGACCGCCCCGGCCGCGCGGGCCCGGTCGAGGAGTGTGGTGCCTGTCGACCACAGGGACTCCTTGAGCTCCGTGGTGCGCGGCAGGGCGTCGACGGAAGCGGCGGCAACCGGCGCCAGGGAGGCGTCGGTGACCTGCGCCTCGACGGTGCGGGTAAGGAAGCTCTCCAGCGCCCGCCAGGCGTCGGTGTCGGCCAGCGCCTGCCTGCCGTGGGCGGTCAGGGCCTCCAGGCGGGGGGTGGCGACGGTCTCCAGCAGCGCCTCGGGCGTGGCGAAGTGGCGGTAGACGGTGCCGACTCCGAGTCCGGTGCGGCGGGCGACGTCGTTGAGCTGCAACGGCGCGCCCTGGTCGACCAGTTCGCGGGCGACGGCCACGATCCGGTCCCAGTTGCGGGCCGCGTCCTTGCGCAGTCGTGTCGTCGTCATGGGGACATGTTAACCGGATGGACGATCCGGACCCCGCCGCCCGCACCGGGGCCGGGCCTGGTCAGGGCGCCACGAGGGGCGCGTGCTGCCGGCTGAGTCGGCGCACGGCATCGGCGACGCGGGGGTCGGTGGCCGTGCGGAATGGCGCCGCCGGGCGCGCCGTGGCACCGATGACAATGCCGGTCCGGCCCGCGAGGGACTCGTCGGTGGCGGCGATGATGGAAGGCCTTGCGGCCTCGGATGCCGGGCCTGCGGTGGAGCGTTCGAACTTGCGGCGCACCAGCGGCCACAGCAGCCGCAGAGCCGGTGAGACGATCTTCGGGTCGGTCAGGGTGCCGTTGGTCATGTCGGTCGCGGCACCTCCGGGGTCGGCGGCGAAGACCGAGACGCCCGTGCCGTCGAGCCGTGACGCCAGGTCGAGCGTGTAGGCGAGGTTCGCGAGCTTGGCGCGGCCATACCAGTGGAAGCCGTAGTAGCCGCCGGGCGGCTCGACGGCGTCGAACACCCGCTTGGCGACACCGACCGCACCCGAGGTCACGTTCACGATCCTGCTCGGCGCACCGGCCGTGAGCGTGGGCAGCAGCAGTTCCGTCAGCAGGTACGGCGAAAGGTGGTTGACGACGAACGACGCCTCCACGCCGTCCAGCTCCCGGCGATCCGCGAACATCGCCCCGACGTTGTTCACCAGCACGGTCAGCGGTTCGCCGGAGGCGGCGTGGTCGCCGGCTATCCGGTCGGCGAGCGCGCGCACGCCGTCGAGCGAGCCGAGGTCGGCGGGCAGGAACCGGGCAGAGCGCGCCGGGTTCACCGCACCGATCCGGTCGACCGCCCGGGCGCCTCGGTCGGCACTGCGCCCGACCACGGTGACCGAGAATCCGGCGGCAGCCAGTCCCAGAGCCGTCTCCAGGCCGATGCCGGCGGTCCCGGCCGTGACCACAGCTGTCTTCCCCATGCGTTCCTCCACCCCGGCAATTCGGATAGGTCATCCGCTTATTGGCGACGGTACCACAAGCGGATGCCTCATCCGCTTGTGGTGGCAGACGGGGCTGTGCCGCCCGGACGAAGCGCTCGCAAGCACCAGACCCCGAAAGCCCTCAGGGGGCGGGCGCGGCGTGGTCCTGGAGCAGGCCCAGGCCCGAGGTGGATGCCGCACGCGAGCGGGTCGAGCGGGCCCGCGGGAGGCGCTCGTGTCGGTGCCGGCCGAGGAGAGCCCGGCGGATACGCCGGTTTCCGTGCCGCCTGGTGGTGAGACGGCTACTGCCGTGGATCGGGCGAGAGGCTGTGGCGGCCGGGCATGGGCAAGGAGGTGCTCAGCGTCCAGATGATCACCCGCTGCCGCTCGAAGGAGATCCGGTTTGCCACAACGCACTCAGCGGCTGGGGCGGGGCGGCAGTCGCCACCGGGGCGCCGTCGGTTCGGCGGCTGGCTGCACCCTGCTGGCTGCTGTGGTGGATCGCGAAGCGCCCCAGCCCGCTTCCCGCCCTCCACCTCCGGCGGACGGCCGCCGGACGCTGAGCCGAGGACGCCCACGTAGCGATCCGACGCGCCCGTGTCCGCGGATGACGCCCTGGACATCATTTCGCCACGTCACAGGCCACCCCGCTGCCGCCGAGGGGTCTGCTGATGCCGGTGGGGCGAAAGGGGCCCGCTGGGCGGGAGGGAAGCGACTCTGATGGCCCTGAATGGTCCAGCTACCCCCAGGCCGTTCCCCTGGGGGCGTCCCGGCAGAAAAAATGCCTCCGGGGCGGGTCGGTCGGTCAAGGGTGGCCCGCAAGGGCCATCGCACCGCGAC
>NZ_JBVIGV010000017.1:6807-159858 GCF_055570615.1 Streptomyces sp. NPDC031121 | reverse complement strand
GTCTCCCTTGCTCCGGTGGGGGGCGCATCACCAGTAGGCCCGAGACGGCCCACCCCGGACACGTTCCGGAAACTCGGGGCTTGACAGCCCCGGGAAGGGCCCGCTCGACGAAACCGCGCGGGGAAGCGGGGCATACCGGTCCGGCCGCCGGGCAGCCGCAGCGTATGACCGCACTCGTCCTGCTGCCCGGGGTCTACCGCCCCCAGGCCGACACCCGGCTCCTGGCCCAGGCCCTGAAGGCCGAACCGATAGCGCCGGGCAGCCGCGTCCTCGAGGTGGGCACCGGCAGCGGCGTCCTCGCCATGCTGGCCGCCGCGCGCGGCGCCGCCGTCACCGCCGTCGACGTGTCGTGGCCGGCCGTGCGCACCGCCCGCCTCAACGCCCACCGGGCCCGGCTTCCCGTGCGGGTGGAACTGGCCGACGCCGCGACCTGCGCCCCCAGTCGGCGCTTCGACCTCGTCGTCAGCAATCCCCCGTACGTGCCGGCACGCAGCAGCCGCGGGTCGGGCCCGGCGCTGGCCTGGGACGCCGGAACCGACGGCCGGGCGGTCGTCGACCGGATCTGCGCGCGGGCCGCACGGCTGCTGCGGCCCGGCGGGGTCCTGCTGCTGGTCCACTCGGCGCTGTGCGGGGCGGCCACCACCGTGGCGAAGCTCCGTGAGCAGGGCCTGTCCGCCCGCATCGTGCTGCGGGCGGACATCCCCTGGGGGCCGGTCCTGTCGTCCCGCAGGTCGTGGCTCCACGAGCGCGGTCTGGCCCCCGCAACGGCAACGAGGGAGAAGCTGGTGGTGATCCGTGCCGAACGCCCCTGAACCCCGCACCCCCCGGCGCGTCGTGGTCGACCCGCACGGGCCGGTCCTCGTCGAGGGCCCCGTCGAGGTTGAGACACCTGACGGGATCCGGCGGAGCGACCGCTTCATGGTCGCCCTGTGCACCTGCCGGCGCAGCCGCACGCTCCCGTGGTGCGACACCAGCCACCGCCCCCGGGAGCGGCGCCGGTGAGCGGCCCCCGGCCCGCGGAGGCCCCCTGGTACGCCGAGCCGCGCGGCGAGGTGTCGTCGGCGCTCGCGGACTGCCTGCGCCGCGGGCGGGAGGCGCCGCCCGGCCTGGAGCGGGCCGCCGGCGGCGCGGCCGTCGACCCGTGGGGCGACGACCTCCACTTCGCCCTGTACCTGCTGTACGAGCTGCACTACCGCGGACTTGACGGGGTGTCGGACGAGCGGGAGTGGGATCCGGGACTGCTGCGCGTGCGCGCCGCGCTCGAACAGCGCTTCCTGGCCGCGCTCCGGGAGGCCGTCCCCTCGCCGCGGACCGTCGAGGAGGCGTTCGGGCCGCTGCTGACGACCCCGGCCGCCCGGGCCGGCGGTGTCAGCGGCCGCATCGCGGAGACCGGCGAGCTGTGGCGGGCCCGGGAGTACGCCGTCCTCCGCTCCCCGTACCACCTGAAGGAGGCCGACCCGCACGCCTGGGCCATCCCGCGGCTGACCGGCCGGGCCAAGGCCGCCTTCGTCGCCATCGAGTACGACGAGTTCGGCGCGGGCCGCGCGGAGGCCGTCCACGCCCGGCTGTTCGCCGACCTGATGGAGGACCTCGGCCTGGACACCGGCTACAACCGCTACCTGTCCGCAGTTCCCGCGGCCGCCCTGGCCACCGTCAACCTGATGTCCCTGTTCGGACTGCACCGGGCCTGGCGGGCCGCGCTCGTCGGGCACTTCGCCTGCGTGGAGACCACGTCGCCGCCGGGGTCCGCGCGTATGGTCGACGCCCTCACCGCCTGCGGGGCGGGCCCGGCCGCGATCCGCTTCTACGCCGAACACGTCACCGCGGACGCCGTCCACGAGCAGGTCGTCCGCCGGGAGGTCATCGGCGGCCTCCTGGAGGACGATCCGGCGCTGGAGCCGCGGATCGCGTTCGGCTGCGACGCCACGGTCCTGCTGGAGGACCGCCTCGCCGACCACATCCTGACCGCCTGGACGGACGGGCGCAGCGCCCTGCGGCACCCGCTGCCGCAGCCGGCCGCCGTCTGACAACCCAGCTGCCCGAGGAGGAACCCGTCATGCGCGCACTGACCTGGCAGGGCCGGGAGGACGTCCGGGTCGTGGACGTCCCCGACCCCCGCATCGAGGAGCCCTCCGACATCCTGGTGAAGGTGACGTCGACCGGGATCTGCGGCTCCGACCTGCACCTGTACGGCGTGCTCGGCGCGTACATCGACCGCGGGGACGTCCTCGGCCACGAGGCGATGGGCGTCGTGGAGGAGACGGGCCCCGACGTCCGCACCGTGCACCCCGGGGACCGGGTGGTGGTGCCGTTCAACGTCTCCTGCGGGGCCTGCTTCATGTGCGACCAGGGGCTCCACTCGCAGTGCGAGACCACGCAGGTCCGCGAGTACGGCAAGGGCGCGGCCCTGTTCGGCTACACCAAGCTGTACGGGCAGGTCCCCGGCGGCCAGGCCGAGTACCTGCGGGTGCCGTTCGGGGACACGCTGCCGGTGAAGGTCCCGCACGGCCCGCCCGACGAGCGGTTCGTGTACCTCTCCGACGTCCTGCCGACCGCATGGCAGGCCGTGGAGTACGCCGGGGTGCCGGCCGCCGAAACGGTGGCGGTGCTCGGGCTCGGCCCCATCGGCCAGATGTGCTGCCGCATCGCCCGGCACCGCGGGGCGCGCCTCGTCATCGGGATCGACCTGGTCGACGAGCGCCTGCAGCGGGCCCGCGAGCACGGCGCCCACACCCTGGACCTGCGGGAGCACTCGGGGAAGGCGCTCGTCGAGGCGGTCCGCGAGCTGACCGACGGACGGGGCACGGACGCCGTCATCGACGCCGTCGGCATGGAGGCGCACGGCAGCGGTGTCGCCGCCTTCGCGCAGAAGGCGACCGCCGTGCTCCCCGACGCGCTGGCCCGGCCGCTGCTGGAGCACGCGGGCGTCGACCGGCTGGAGGCCCTGCACACCGCCATCGAGCTGGTGCGGCGCGGCGGCACGATCTCGGTGTCCGGGGTGTACGGGGGCGCCGTCGACCCGATGCCGATGCTCACCCTGTTCGACAAGCAGATCCAGCTGCGCATGGGCCAGGCGAACGTCCGCGCGTGGACGGACCACATCCTGCCGCTGCTCACCGACGGCGACCCGCTGGGCGTCGAGGGCTTCGCCACGCACATCCTGCCCCTGGATGAGGGCCCCGACGCCTACGCCCGCTTCCAGGCGAAGAAGGACGGCATGGTCAAGACGCTCCTCACCCCCTGACGGGGCTCCGGCCGGGCACCATCCGGTGGAGGGCGACGCCGTCCCCGGCGAGCGACTCGGGCAGGCGGGCGAACACGGGCAGCTCCTCGATGTGGTGGACGCCGGCGGGCAGGGTCCCGCCGAGGAGTTCCACGGTGACGTGGGCGGCGACCAGGCCCGTGACCCGGCTCTGCGCCCGCCCGGTGAGCGCGTACGCGGAGTGGAGGCCGCCGCGGTGGGCGTCGGCCCGGACCGCGAAGCCGTCGCCCCCGAGGTGGATCCGGCGGAACGCCCCGTTGAGTGCGCGGCGCACCGCGGGCCGGCGGGCGGCCCGCCGCAGCCCGAACAGGGCGGCGGTCAGCGGCCGGGAGTCGAGGCAGAGGCGGGTGGCCACGCGGGGGGCTCCGAGGGTGCGGGGCAGCGTGTACTGGTCGGAGAAGGGGAAGGCGTACGCGGTGCGCGGCCCGAAGCCGGGCAGCCGGGTGCGCAGCGGGCCGGCGGCCGGGGGTGCGGCGAGGTGGTCGACCGTCCAGCGGACGGCGTCGGCGCCGTGGCGCTCGCCGCTGCCGAGGAGGACCGTCAGGTCGATGCGCTCGGCACCGCCGACGTCCTCGTGCGCGCGCCGGGCGAGGAGGTTCGTCAGTCCTGGGGCGACGCCGACGCTGAGTACGGCGGTCACCCCGACCTCTGCCGCCAGGGGGTGCAGGTCCGCGATGTCTTCGAGGAGCTTCCGGGTGGCGCCGACGTCGACGAGGCCGATGCCGCGCTCCAGGCACGCGCGGGCGGCGTCCGCGCCGGGAGGCTCCACGCACATCACGACGGCGGCCACGTCACCGAGCCCGTCGAGCGTGCGTCCGAATCCGTCCGGGTCATTGATGTCGGCGCGGACGCCGCCGAGCCGGGCGGCCTTTGCGGCGTCGCGGCCGGCGACGAGGACGCGGCCGGGGAAGCGGCCTTCGAGGGCGGAGGCGGCCGCACCGCCGACGGCGCCGTAGCCGCCGACGACCAGGATCCGGCCCGATTTCACTGTAGTCATACTCCAGTGAAATACACTGTAGTGTCACTACAGTCAAAGGTGCCGGGCAGACGAGGAGGGCCGGTGGCCGCCCCCACGACGAGGGCCGAGAAGGCCCGCCGTACGCGGCAGCGGATGCTCGACGCCGCCGCCGGGCTCTTCGCCGAGCAGGGGTGGGCCGCGACGAGCGTCGCGGACATCGCCCGCACGGCCGGCGTCGGCGTCCAGACGGTGTACTTCACGTTCGGCAACAAGCGCGCCCTGCTGAAGGAGCTCCTCGACACGGCCGTCGCCGGCGACAACGACCCGGTGGCGACCCTGGACCGCCCCTGGGCGCGCGAGGTCCTCGCCGAACCCGACCCGGCCGCGCAGCTCGCCCTCCAGGCGGCCGGCGCCCGCCGCATCCTGGAGCGCGCCGCGCCAGTCCTGGAAGTGGTCCGCGGGGCGGCCGCCGCGGATCCGGAACTCGCCGCGCTGTGGCTGGCCAACGTGGACCAGCGGCACGCCGTGCAGCACCGGTTCGCCTCGGCCCTGACGGCCAAGGCGGGCGGGCGGCTGCGCGACGGCCACGACGCGGACTCGGCGGCGGACACCGCTCTGGCCGTCCTCGGCCCGGAGACCTACGGCCTGCTCGTCGGACGGCGCGGCTGGTCCCCGGGCCGCTGGGAGCGGTGGGCGGCGGACGCCCTGATCCGCCAGCTCCTGCCCTGAGCCGCCGCGGCTGCTCAGGTGTTGGGCGGCGCCTGGCTGATGTCCGCGAGGGCGGAGGAGCTGTCGCGGTCGACGGCCAGGTCGCCGAGGGACACGACGCCCACCGGGCGGCCGCCCTCCGTGACGGGCAGGCGGCGCAGCGCGCGGGAGCGCATCAGGTCGACCGCCTTGTCGATGTCGTCATCGGGGCCGACGGTGACGGGGTTCGGGCTGCACACGTCGGAGACGCTGGTGCTCTCGGGCTCCCTGCCTTCGGCGATGACGCGGACGACGAGGTCGCGGTCGGTGACGAGGCCCTTGAGGGTGCCGTCGTCGACCACCAGGACGTCGCCGATGTCCTCGTCGCGCATGCGGCGCGCGGCCTCGGCCACTGTGACCTGGACGGCGACGGTCGCCGGGCGCTTCGTCATGACCTCTCGGACCTTGGTGGACATGGCTTCCTCCCTTCCGGCGTCCCCGGTGTGTCCGGTTCCGCCCTCGTGGGCGCGGCTGCCCTGGGCGGGGCCCGGCAAACGCGGCGGCGCGCCGCCGCGGGCAGACGCCGCCGGGGAGCGTTTGGCGGGCGCGTACGGGGTTAGCCGCCTGGTGGCCACCGGGCCGGCACGGGCCGGAGCGAGCCGGGTGGAGCCGAGCCGAGGAGCGTGCGGCGATGAGCGGTGACAGGCGGCGCGGCGGCATGGAGGACGGCGGCGGCATGGGGGACAAGGAGCAGGCGCCGGGAAAGGGGCGCGAGGAGCAGGTCGGCGACCGCTCGCCGGACGCGGACGGCCCGCAGCCGGCCGGCACGCCGCACGGCCCCGGCGACACGGCCCTGGACCGGAGGCGCAGGGACGACACGGCCACCGGGCAGGACCCGGACCGGCGCGGCGAGGGCTGACGTGCAGGGGGTCACGGTGCGCAACCGTGACGCAATGGTGCGTGTCAGACCTGGCACGTGTTGTCCCGGTGTCATTGGGTGTTGGCTCAGAGGACGCTCAGATCCGGATAACGATCAAGTCACCACACAAGGGGCCTTTCCCCCTGATCGCTAGTGAATGACCGGAATGCCCGCAATGCTCACCACGGTGGCGCGTCGGCCCCGTGGTACATCTTCACGACCGCCTGCCGGACACCACCCACGTCCGCGCAGGGGCGCTGGAGCCGGCCGATCGCCGGTATGCAACTCCATCAGCATCCGGGGGATCGGAACCCGATCTGCGGCCGAGCGCGGCGCGGATCGGCCATGGAGCGGAAAGGCGCACCACAGCATGACCTCGACGCAGGTCGACAAGCAGCACGGCGACGGCCCGGCCAAGGGCGGCACACCCGAGGAGGGGTACGAGCGCGGACTCGGCAGCCGCCAGGTCCAGATGATCGCGATCGGCGGCGCCATCGGCGTCGGCCTCTTCCTCGGCGCGGGCGCGAACATCGCGAAGGCCGGGCCCAGCCTCATCCTGATGTACGCCCTCGCCGGCGTCATCGTCTTCTTCATCATGCGAGCACTCGGCGAGCTGCTGCTCTACCGGCCCGTGTCGGGTTCCTTCGCGGAGTACGCCCGCGAGTTCCTCGGCCCGTTCTTCGGGTTCGCGACGGGCTGGACGTACTGGCTCATGTGGGTGGTCACCGGCATGGCCGAGCTGACCGCCGCGGCGATCTACGTGAACTACTGGTTCCCGCAGGTCCCCCGGTGGGTGACCGCCCTCGTCTTCCTGGTGGTCCTCTACCTCGCCAACCTGATCTCCGTGAAGATCTTCGGCGAGATCGAGTTCTGGTTCTCGATGGTCAAGGTCACCGCCCTCCTCGGCATGATCGTGATCGGCATCGGCGTCGTCACGTTCGGCTTCAGCGCGGCCGGCGACACCGCCGCCGTCTCGAACCTGTGGGCCTTCGACGGCATCTTCCCGAAGGGCGTCGGCTCCAGCCTGATGACCCTGCAGGGCGTCATGTTCGCCTACCTGGCGGTCGAGCTGGTCGGTGTCACCGCGGGCGAGTCCGAGAACCCGGAGAAGACCCTCCCCAAGGCCATCAACACCCTGCCGTGGCGCATCATCGTCTTCTACGTCGGTGCCCTCAGCGTGATCCTGATGGTCGTCAAGTGGACCGAGTTCGAGCCCGGCGTCAGCCCGTTCGTGGCGGCCTTCGCCAAGATCGGCATCCCGGCCGGAGCGGCGATCGTCAACTTCGTGGTGCTGACCGCCGCCCTGTCGTCCTGCAACTCCGGCATGTACTCCACCGGCCGCATGCTGCGCGACCTGGCCTCCAACGCCGAGGCCCCGAAGGTCCTCGGCAGGCTGAGCTCCACCAAGACCCCGGCGCTCGGCATCACGCTCTCCGTCGCCCTGATGGGCATCGGCGTGGTCCTGAACTACGTCGTCCCGGAGAAGGCCTTCGGCTACGTGACCTCGGTCGCCACCGCGGCCGGCATCTGGACCTGGATGATGATCCTCGTCAGCCACATCCGCTACCGCCGCCAGGTGGTCGCCGGCCGGCTGCCCGCTTCGTCCTTCCCGGCGCCCGGCGGAACGGTGTGCAGCTGGATCGCCGTCGCGTTCCTCCTGCTGGTCACCTGCATGATCGCCATCGACCCGGACAGCCGCGTGTCCCTCTACGTGGGCGCCGTCTGGGCGGTCTGCCTGGCGGCCGGCTGGGCGGTCCTGAAGTCCCGGAACCCGCAGGTCACCCAGCGTGCCGGGGCGGCCGGGAAGGAACCGGAGCCCGCGGGCCGGCCCTGACCGCCCCGCCTCGGCGTCTCCCGAGGGGTGTACCGGCCGGCCACGGCCGGTACACCCCTTCCTCCGGCTCGGGCCGGTACGGGCGCCCCGTACGGGCAACCCCGCGGCGCGCCCCCGCGTCACTCCTGGCAGGAAGACGCGCCGGCCGGTCCGGCGCGGACGCGCGGCAGCACCAGGAAGCAGGACGACGTGATGAGCGACAAGGCCCGCACCCTCTTCGACGCACTGGACCTCGACAGCGACGGCACGCTGACGCGGGCCGAGGTCATCACCGCCCTGCGGGCCAAGGGCCCCACGCTCGCCGCGCAGGGCGTGATCCCGGTGTGGGGCGTGGGCGGCGCGGACGACTCCTCGGCCCTCTTCGACGCCGCGGACCAGAACGGCGACCGCGTCCTCAGCTTCGAGGAGTTCGCCGCGGTCGTCGACCGCCGCTTCGGCTGGTAGCGGCCTCACACCGGGCGCGGTCGACCGGCGGGGCCCCCGCGGGTCCGACGGTGACGGCCGCCCGGGCGCTGCGCCCGTCCGCCGTCCGGCAGGCGGCGGTGCAGACGCCGTCGGCGGCGGCCGGGAACGGGAACGTGCGGAGGGGCCCGCGCGATGCACCGCGAACGCTTTCCGGAGTCCGGGCCGCGCACCGTCCGGGCGCGCTCCCCCATTCCATGAGACGCCCCCCGCTGATCGCCATGCGACGGGCCGCGGTCAGCGCTCCGAGAGTTCCGAGGGGGCCTCCTGGACGACCCAGCCGTTGCCGTCGGGGTCGTGGAAGACCATGAACGAGTTCCAGGTGTCGCCCTTGCCGTCCTCCCAGCCGGACTCGCCGACGTGGCGCACCGGCGAGACGTCGACGCCGCGGGCGACCAGCTCCGCCCGGGCCGCCTCGATGTCCGTCACGCACAGCTGGAGGCCGTGCAGGGTGCCCGGGGCCATCTCCTTGGCGCCGGGGGCTGCGGGCATGCCCCGCAGCATGGCGATCGAGCAGCGCGAGCCGGGCGGGGTCAGCTGGATGATCCTCATGCCGGGGGCCACCTCGCTGTCGAGGTCCACCCTGAAGCCCGCCTTCTGCGCGTAGAACTCCTTGGCGCGGTCGAGGTCGGTGACGGGGACGGGAACGACTTCCAGGGTCCAGTTCACGGCAGGGTGCCTCCTCGGGGCGGGGCCGGCGTGTCCGGTCCGTCCACGGTCGCACGCGGGCCCCTCGTGCACGGCGAAACGCCACGACGGGCCGGCCGCGGCGGCGCCCGGCGCAGTCATCGCCGGAACGGGCCGGGCCGCGCATTCACCGGTATCCGGACCGCATCCCTTTTCGGGGAAAGGTTCGGGCCATCGTGCGGGGCGCACCTGCCGAAAGCGCCGAAAGCGCGGCTACCATGACGGCGTGACAGCAGCGGGAACCGCCTTTCGCACGCCGCGGGTCCGGGTCCGCCGGATTGCGTCGGCGCCGCTCTGGCTGGTCCTGCTGCTGGTGGGATTCCTCTGCGCGCACGGCGGGGAAACCGCGAGCACCGCACACCATTTCCGGCCCGCCGCCGAAACGGCCGCGGTTTCGGTGCCGGGTTCCGCGGCCGGGTCAGTGGCCCGGGCCGCGGACCGGGACCGGGCACACGGCGGGGGCGGCGCCGGACACCGGGGCGAGCACTGTGCGCCCGGCCGTACGGACGGCGGCGCGGTGCTCGCGGGCTGCCCGGACGCGCCCGCCGGCCGGCCGGCCGCCCCCGCGGACCCCGCCACGGCCCCCGCCGCCCCGGGTCGGCCGCAGACGTACGGCGCCGCGCCGCCCCCCACCCCGGGAGTGCTCCGCATCTAGGCCGCCGGCGTATACGGCACCCTGCCCGCGGCGAATGCCGGGTGCGCCCGGAAGGGGCGGGAATCGATTCCGTGTTCTCCGTCCTGTCCGCCCCGGGAGTTCGCCGGCCTGCCCGGCACCGAATTCGCGCGCCCTTTCGCGGCTCTTTGCCGAGCGCCGCGCCGCGCATTCCCCTGCGCAGACACCGCCGCGGCCCATCGACGCCGAAAACCGCCGGAAAGCCGGAGGCGCGGACCGGCATCCACGGCCGACCGCCGTCCGCAATCCCCTCCGCCGCGCCCCGCCCAGGCCGTACCGACCCCGAACGGAGTTCCCGCATGTCCTCCCCCGTCCCCCGCCCTGCGGCCGCCCCGCCGCCCTCCCCCGGCGCCGCCCTGACCGGACTCGTCGGCAACACCCCGCTGCTGCGCGTGTCCGAGCCGTTCGCGCCCCGCGGCCGCGGCTTCTGGGCCAAGCTGGAGGGGTTCAACCCCGGCGGCATCAAGGACCGCCCCGGCCTGCACATGGTCGAACGGGCCCGCGCCCGCGGGGAGCTGCGGCCCGGCGCCCGCGTCATCGAGTCCACCAGCGGCACCCTCGGCCTGGGCCTCGCCCTCGCCGGGATGGTGTACGGGCACCCGGTCACCCTGGTCACGGATCCGGGCCTGGAGCCCTCCATGACGAGGCTGCTCACCGCCTACGGCGCCCGGGTCGAGGTCGTCTCCGAGCCCCACCCGGTCGGCGGGTGGCAGGAGGCCCGCCGCACCCGCGTGCGGCGGCTGCTGGACCGGGACCCGGTCGCCTGGTGCCCCGACCAGTACAACAACCCCGACAACACCACCGCCTACACCCCGCTCGCCCTCGAACTCGCCGCCGGAATCGGGCACATCGACGTCCTGGTGTGCAGTGTGGGCACCGGCGGGCACTCCGCGGGCCTCTCGCGGGTCCTGCGGCAGCTCTATCCGCGGCTGGAGCTGGTCGGCGTCGACACCGTCGGCTCCACGATCTTCGGGCAGCCGGCCCGGCCCCGGCTCATGCGGGGCCTCGGGTCGAGCATCCACCCCCGCAACGTCGCCTACGGCAGCTTCGCCGAGGTGCACTGGGTGGCGCCGGCCGAGGCCGTGTGGGCCTGCCGGCGGCTGGCGTCCTCCCACTACGCGACGGGCGGCTGGAGCGTGGGCGCCGTGGCGCTGGTCGCCGGCTGGCTGGCCCGCACCCGCCCGGAGGGCACCCGTATCGCGGCGGTCTTCCCCGACGGGCCGCAGCGCTACCTGGGGACCGTCTACGACGACGACTACTGCGCGGCCCACGGGCTCCTCGACGGACCGCCGGCCGCCGAGCCGGAGGTCGTCGGCCGGGCCGACGAGAAGGAGGTCGTGCGCTGGACCCGCTGCACCGCCGTCGCCGACCCCCTGGCCGGGACCGCGGACGCGGTGCGGGAGGCGTCCCGGTGAAGGGGCCTCTCGCGCCGCTCCGCTCGTACGGGACGGGTGTCCGGCTGCTGATGGTGAACCAGTTCGCCATCAACCTCGGCTTCTACATGCTGATGCCGTACCTGGCGGTCCACCTGTCCGGGACGCTCGGGCTGGCCGCCTGGACGGTCGGCCTCGTCCTCGGCGTGCGGAACTTCAGCCAGCAGGGCATGTTCCTGGTCGGCGGGACCCTCGCCGACCGGCTGGGCTACAAGCCGCTGATCGTGGCCGGGCTGCTGCTGCGGACCGCCGGGTTCGCGGCGCTCGGGCTGGTCGGCTCGCTGCCCGCGCTGCTCGCGGCGTCGGCGGCCGTCGGCCTCGCGGGCGCCCTGTTCAACCCGGCGTCGCGCGCCTACCTCGCCGTCGAGGCGGGCGAGCGGCGGGTGGAGGCGTTCGCCCTGTTCAATGTCTTCTACCAGGCGGGCATCCTGCTGGGACCGCCGGTCGGCATGCTGCTGACCGGCGCCGGCTTCCGCCTCACCTGCCTGACCGCGGCCGGCATCTTCGCCGTCCTCGGCGCCGTCCAGATCCGCCGGCTGCCCGCCCGGAAGGCCGACGGCCCGGCCGGCGGCGGGGACGGGCGGCGCCCGTCGGTCCTCGCCCAGTGGCGGGGGATCCTGGCGAACCGGTCGTTCGTGCTGTTCTCGGCCGCCATGGCCGGCTCGTACGTCCTCTCCTACCAGGTGTACCTGGCGCTGCCGCTGGAGGTGCGGCGGCTGGGCGGCCCGGGGCCGTTCGGGACGGCCGCGACGGCCGCGCTGTTCGCGGTACCGGGGCTGCTGACGATCCTGCTCCAGACCCGCGTCACCGCCTGGTGCCGGGCCCGCGCGACATCCGGGCGGGCACTCGTGTGGGGGCTGCTGGCCATGGCCGCGGCGTTCGCCCCGCTGCTGCTGGCATCGGCGCTGCCGCTGCCGGAGGGGGGCGCGTGGCGGTGGCTGCACGCGGCGGCGGTGCCCGTACTGGCCGCGCTGCTCCTCGCGGTGGGGACGATGGTGGCGTACCCGTTCGAGATGGACACCCTCGTCGGGCTGTCCGGGGACCGGCTCGTCGCCACGCACTACGGGCTGTACAACACCGTCTGCGGGGTCGGCATCACCGTGGGGAACCTCCTCACCGGTGCGGCGCTCGACGCGGCCCGGGCCGCGGGCGTGCCGTCGCTGCCGTGGCTCGCGCTCCTCGCCCTCGGCGTGCTGTGCGCGGCCGCGCTGCTGGCCCTGGACCGCACCGGGCGCCTCGCCCCGCCCGGGAGGGGCGCCCCGGCGGAGCCCGCGCCGGCCTGACGGCCCGTGCGGGCGCTGCCCGGCGGCTGCCGTGCGGGCGCCGGCGCCCCTCCGGGGTAGGTGCGCGCTCCGGCAGCAGCGATCATGGGGTGCGTGTTCCCGGGTGGCCTGCTGTCCGCGGCTCCCGCGGTGGAGGCCTGCGGCGCCGGCCACGGCCGTCGCGCCGGACGCCGCGGCCGTCCGCGGGCTGCCGGTCCCGTCCGGCATGCCGCCGCCGGGCACACGAGCCCGCCCCCGCACCGTGAGGAATCCGAGGCCCATGCCCGCCGACGCGCCGACCGCCCCCGCTCCTGCGGCACCCGCCGCCGACCGCCCGCGCCCGGACCGGCGCCGGCGGACGCTGATCGCCGCCACCGCCGCCCTGGCGGTCCTGCTCGCCCTGCCCGCGGCCGACGCCTTCGCCCGCCACCGCGGCGAGGGCAGGCTCGCCGACCGGATCGCGGCACGCCACCCGGACCTGCGGTCGCAGCCGCAGGTGGAGATAGGCGGCTACCCGTTCCTGCTGGGGGCGGCCCGCGGCGCCCACCCGGAGGTGCGGGTCACGGCCGACGGGCACGCTCCGGACCGCCGGCCGGTGAAGGCCGACGTCGAGCTGAAGGATGTCTCACGGCAGAAGGACCGCTACACGGCGTCGGCGGTCGACGCCCGTTTCACCGTCCCCTTCGAGGCGCTGGCCGGCGAGGCGGGTGGGAAGGCCACCCTGTCCGACGCCGGGAACGGCCGGCTCAGGATCGAGCGCCGCGCGCTCGGCATCCCGGTCGCCGTCACGGCCGAACTCCGGCTCCAAGGCGACACGGTGACCCTCCACGCGACCTCGGCGACGCTGGCCGGCGCACCCGTCGACCCGGCGATGCCGATGATCAAGCAGGCGCTCGCGGAGCGGCAGTGGAGGCTGCCCGCCCTGCCGATGGGGCTGCACGCCTCCGAGGTGTCGGTCGGCCCCGACGGCGTCACCGCACACGCCCGCGGCGAGGACGTCACCCTCGACTGAGCGCCGCCGGGGCCGGGGTCACTCGTAGCGGTACAGCAGCGACTCCCGCTCGCTCTGCCGGATCTGCTCCAGCGTCAGGCCGGGCACTCCCACGTGCGACAGGGTGATCTCGGCCGAGCTGGGCACGTCGTCCTCGGACAGCCACGCCTCCGGCTTCCACGCACTGCCGCGCAGGAACGCCTTCGGGCAGTGCTGGTACGCCTCCTCCACCTCGACGACGAGGGCGCTGCGCGGGGGCTTGCCGACGGGGGTCAGCTGCTCCAGGAGCCTCGGGTCGGCGGAGATGCAGGCCCGGCCGTTGACGCGGAGGGTCGCCCCGCGGCCGGGGACGATGAAGACGAGCCCGGCGCGGCCGGTCTCGACGACGTTGTGCGCGCTGTCGAGCCGCTTGTTGCCGGTGGCGTCGGGCAGGGCGAGGGTGATCTCGTCCAGGACGGAGACGAAGCCCGCGGGCCCGCCGCGCGGGGAGACGTCGCAGCGGCCGTCGGCGCCGGCGGTGGCGATGAAGACGAGGGACGCGCGGGCGATGAAGTCGCGGGCCACGTCGTGGAGGCGATCCACCTCCTTGCGCCGGACCAGCTCGCCGGGCTGCTCGTAGAGGTCGCGCAGGGCGGCGGTGTCCCGCACGGCGGTGGCGTCGAGGGCGTCGAATATGCGGCCGTCGGGCCGCGGTTGGGTGCTCACACGGCGCCACTATAGGAAACGGGCGCCCGCCCCGGGAATCGCTCCCGGGGCGGGCGCCCGTACTGCCGGAGGCGGCGCGGCCGTCAGGCCTGCGGCGCCGGGAAGGTCGGGTACTCGACCCCGGAGACGTGCTGGACGACGCGGATGACCTGGCACGAGTAGCCGAACTCGTTGTCGTACCACAGGTACAGGATGGCGTTGTCGCCGTCGACCTTGGTGGCGCCGGCGTCGATGATCGACGCGTGGCGCGAGCCGACGAAGTCCATCGAGACGGCGTCGGGCGCGGTGGTGAAGTCGATCTGGCGCTTCAGCGGCGAGTGCAGCGAGACGTCGCGCAGGTGGTCCAGGACCTCCTCGCGGGTGGTCTCGCGGCCCAGGCGCAGGCTGAGGATGGCGATCGAGACGTCCGGGACGGGGACGCGGATCGAGCTGCCGGTGATCGGGGCCTTGAGGTCGGGCAGCGCCTTCGCGACGGCCGAGGCGGCGCCGGTCTCGGTGATGACCATGTTGAGCGGCGCGGAGCGGCCGCGGCGGTCGGCCTTGTGGTAGTTGTCCAGCAGGTTCTGGTCGTTGGTGAACGAGTGGACGGTCTCCACGTGGCCGCGCAGCACACCGTACTCGTCGTCCATGGCCTTCAGCGGCGGGACGATCGCGTTGGTGGTGCAGGAGGCGCAGGAGAGGATGCGCTCGTCCGGCTTGATCATGTCCTGGTTGACGCCGTGGACGATGTTCGGGACGTCGCCCTTGCCCGGGGCGGTCAGGACGACCTTGTCGATGCCGGGGCGCAGGTGCTTGGAGAGGCCCTCGCGGTCGCGCCACTTGCCGGTGTTGTCGATGAGGATGGCGTCCTTGATGCCGTACGCCGTGTAGTCGACCTCGGAGGGGTCGTTGGCGTAGATCACGCGGATCGCGTTGCCGTTGGCGATGATCGTGCTGTTCGCCTCGTCCACGGTGATGGTGCCCTGGAACTGGCCGTGGATGGAATCGCGGCGCAGCAGCGAGGCACGCTTCACGAGATCCTGCTCGCCTCCCCCGCGCACGACGATGGCGCGCAGGCGCAGGCCGTTGCCGGAGCCGGCCTTCTCGATGAGGAGGCGGGCGACGAGGCGGCCGATGCGGCCGAAGCCGTAGAGGACGACGTCCCGCCCGGTGGAGCGCTCGATCTTGTTCGCGCCGGTGGCGCCGGCGACGGCCTCGGCGGTGAAGTCGGCCACGGACAGGCCGCGGTCGTCGGTCTTGTACGTCGCGGCCAGCATGCCGATGTCGATCTGGGACGGGCCGAGATCGAGCGCGGTGAGGGCCTGGAGGAACGGCATCGTCTCGGTGACCGACAGCTCCTCGCCGTCGATCTGCCGGGCGAACCGGTGGGTCTTGAGAATGCTGACCACCGACTTGTTCACCAGGGAGCGGCTGTGCAGCAGGACGGTGACGTCCCGCTCGCGGTGCAGCTTCCCGATGATCGGGATCATCGACTCCGCGATCTCCTCGCGGTTCTTCCAGTTGGTGAACGAGTCCTCGTTGACAGTCACAGGTTTATCTTTCGAGCTAGGCGGCGCTCATATGCTAACCCCCTCGTACTTTGATCCTTCAAGGGGCACCCGTGTCGGATTCGCCGCGGACGGCCCGGCAAGCCCGCCGGACGGGGCATGCGGCCCGTCCGCCCCCGCCGGGGCGGGGCCGGCGGCGTCACTTCGGGGCGGGGTAGATCCTCGACTGCTTCACGCTTCCGAAGGCGAAGCTCGACTCGATGGAGGCGATGCCGGGGATGGCGTGGATCCGGTGGCGGACCAGCGCCTCGTACGCCTCCAGGCTCTCGATGACGACCCGCAGGAGGTAGTCGCTGCTTCCCGCCATGAGGTAGCAGTCCTGGATGTGCTCGATGACGGCGACGTGCTCCTCGAAGACCCGCACCGCCTCGCCGGTGTGGCGCTCCAGCCGTATCCGGACGAAGACGGTGATCGGCAGCCCGAACGCCACCTGGTCGACCATCGCCGTGTAGCCCCTGATCAGCCCGGCCTCCTCCAGCCGCCGGACCCTGCGCAGGCAGGGCGAGGGCGAGAGCCGGACCCGGTCGGCGAGCTCCTGGTTCGAGAGCCGGCCGTCGGCCTGCAACTCCCTGATGATTTGCAGATCCACGGCGTCCATGGCCCCTCCTTGGCAGATTCTGCCCTCAACGTACGCCTGGAGGGCAGAAGTGGCAATCGGCTGCCCCGGCTGAAGGTCTAGCGTTGCCCCGTGGCCGGATACGGCCCTCTTCTGGTTGGAGGAAACCGTGGCCGCCGTGAACACCGCCCCCGCCGCAGCGCCCCCGCAGGGCCGGGCGGCGGGGCTGCGCGGGCTCAGCCCGCAGGCCCAGGGCATGGCGGCCCTGGCGCTGACCGTGCTCATCTGGGCCGCGTTCGCGCTGAGCGCCCGCGCGCTCGGCTCCTCCACCCTGCTGCCCGCCGACGCCGGACTGCTGCGCTTCGGCGTCCCGCTCGCCGTGCTGGCACCCGCGCTGTGGCGGCGCCGCCGCGCCCTGGCCGCCGTCCGGCCCGCCGTCGCACTCAAGGTCGCCTGCGGTGCCGGGGTGCCGTTCTTCCTCGCGGCGATGTACGGCGGCTCCCTCACGTCGGCGGCGTTCGTCGGCTCCATCGTGCCCGGCATGGTGCCGCTGTTCGTCGCGGCCCTCGCGGCCACCGCCGGGCGGGGCCTCCCGCGCGGCACCCAGGCAGCCGGGCTCGTGCTGATCGCGGCCGGGGTGGTCGCGCTGGTGTGGCGCCACGTCTTCCCCCTCAACGCCTCCGTCATCGCCGGGTCGGGGATCCTGCTCGCCGCGAGCGGCCTGTGGGCGCTGTACACGGTCGGGCTGAAGGAGGTCGGGCTCGACCCGGTCGGCTCGATCGGCCTGCTGTGCCTGCCCTCGTTCGCCGTGCTGGCCGCACTCGTCCTGACCGGGGCGCTGCCGAGCGGCCTCGCCTCGGCAACGGCGTCCGACATCGCCGTGTTCACCGTCGTGCAGGGCCTCGGGGTCGGGCTGTGCGCCGGGCTGCTGTACGCCTTCGCGATCCGCCGGCTGGGCGCCGAGCGCAGCTCGGCCGTCGGCAGCCTCAGCCCGGTCCTGGTGGTCCTGCTCGCCGTGCCGCTGCTGGGCGAGTCGCCGACCGCGGCGGTGCTGGTCGGCGTCCCCCTCATCGCGGGGGGCGTCTTCCTCGCCAACCGCACGGCAGGGCGGGCCGCCCCCGCGCCGGCGCCGCCCTCCCGGCCCTGACGGGCCCCCGCTTCCACTCCCCTTCCGCTCCCGCCCCGCCCAGTCCGAGGTTCCCGCAGATGCTTGAGCTCCTCCTCCCCCCGCCCGTCGACCCGCTGTGGGACCTGACGGAGGCCTACGGCGCCGACGCCCGGCCCGAACGCCTCAACCTCGTCCTCGGCGTCTACCGGGACGACTCGGGCACGACGCCGGTCATGGCCGCCGTGCGCGAGGCGGAGCTGCGCCTCGCAGAGCGCTCCGCGTCGAAGGAGTACCGCGGGCTGTCGGGGAACACGGCATTCAACCGGGCCATGCTGTCGATGGTGCTGGGCGAGGGCGGCGGGGCGGCCGACCGGGCGGTCGCGGTGCAGACCGTTGCCGGCAGCGGCGCCCTGCGGCTGCTGGCCGACCTGGTGTGCCGGACCCGTCCCGGCGCGACCGTGTGGATCAGCGACCCGGCCTACGTCAACCACCGCCCCATACTGGAGGCCGCCGGCCTGGCGGTCCGCACGTACCGCTGGGTCGATGCCGAAGGCCGCTCCGACACGGCGGGGCTGCTGCACGACCTGGGCCGGGCGCAGCGCGACGACGTGGTGCTGCTCCAGGGCTGCTGCCACAACCCCACCGGCGTGGACCCCTCCGCGCAGGCCTGGGAGGAGCTGGCCGGGCTGGCCGCCCGGAACGGCTGGGTCCCGTTCGTCGACCTCGCCTACCACGGCCTCGGCGACGGCCTGGAGGCCGACCTGGCGGCCACGCGGCTGCTCGCCGACCGGGTGCCGGAGATGCTCGTCGCGGTGAGCTGCTCCAAGAACTTCGGGCTCTACAGCGACCGCACCGGCTGCGCGATCGTCCTCGGCGCCTCCCGCGCGTCCCTGCGGCACGTGGAGACGGCCCTGCAGAACGCGGCCCGCACCCTGTACTCGATGCCGCCGGAGCACGGCGCGGCGGTGGTCGCGGCGATCCTGGAGGACGACGGCCTGCGCGCCCTGTGGCGGGCCGAGCTCGACGGCATGCGCGCCCGTGTCGAGGCCAACCGGACCGGCCTGGCCGAGCAGCTGGCGGCCCTCGGCCGACCCGCGGAGGCGGCTGCGCTCGCGCGGCAGAAGGGCATGTTCTCGATGCTGCCGCTGACCGCGCCGCAGATGCTGCGGCTGCGCAGCCGGTACGCGGTCTACGGCACCACCGCGGGCCGCATCAACATCGCGGGGCTGCCCGCCGACCGGATCGCCTGCGTCGCCCGCGGCGTCGCCGGGGTGCTCGGCGAGGACGACGCCTGAGGGCGGCTCACCGCCGGCAGGCGGGGGGCGCGGGGCGCCGGGGTGACGATGACCGCGCCGGCGCAACCCGGTGCGTGCGGAGTGCGGTCGGCGGCCCGCCCGAGAAGGACCTGACGTTTCATCAGGTCGCCTGACCCGGACTCTTGACTCTCCACGCGGCAGTCGGGATTCTCGACGCACCATTCGCGCGGGACATGACAATCGGCCGGACGCGGCCTGCGTCCTCGACCGCGCCAGCCGACTCCCGATGACGCGAGTGTGACCATGACCAGACGCCGCCCCGTCCGCCGCCGACCACTGACACTGCTCGCCCTGCTCCTCACCGCCGTGCTGGCCGTGTCCCTCGGCCCCGCGCCCGGCGCCTCGGCCGACGCCGAGTGGTGGACCCCCACCGCCCGGCCCGCACCCGACTCGCAGATCAACGTCACCGGCGAGCCCTTCAAGGGCACCGACGCCCAGGGGAACGTGCGCGGGTTCGTCGACGCGCACGACCACATCATGTCGAACGAGGGCTTCGGCGGCCGCCTCATCTGCGGCCGGCCGTTCTCCGAACAGGGCATCGCCGACGCGCTGAAGGACTGCCCCGAGCACTACCCCGACGGCACCCTCGCCGTCTTCGACTTCATCACCAAGGGCGGCGACGGCAAGCACGACCCCAACGGCTGGCCCACGTTCAAGGACTGGCCCGCGCACGACTCGCTGACCCACCAGCAGAACTACTACGCGTGGATCGAGCGGGCCTGGCGCGGCGGCCAGCGCGTCCTCGTCAACGACCTCGTCACCAACGGCGTCATCTGCTCGGTCTACTTCTTCAAGGACCGCGGCTGCGACGAGATGACCGCCATCCGCCTGGAGGCGCAGAAGACGTACGACATGCAGGCCTACATCGACAAGATGTACGGCGGACCCGGAAAGGGCTGGTTCCGGATCGTCACCGACGCGGACCAGGCGCGCGAGGTGGTCAAGCAGGGCAAGCTCGCCGTGGTCCTCGGCGTGGAGACCTCCGAGCCGTTCGGCTGCAAGCAGATCCTGGACGTCGCCCAGTGCAGCCGGGAGGACATCGACCGCGGCCTCGACGAACTGCACCGGCTCGGCGTGCGCAGCATGTTCCTGTGCCACAAGTTCGACAACGCCCTGTGCGGGGTCCGCTTCGACGAGGGCGCGCTCGGCACGGCGATCAACGTGGGCCAGTTCCTGTCCACGGGCACCTTCTGGCAGACGGAGCAGTGCACCGG
Source organism: Streptomyces sp. NPDC031121 (assembly GCF_055570615.1). Classification (NCBI taxonomy): domain Bacteria; kingdom Bacillati; phylum Actinomycetota; class Actinomycetes; order Kitasatosporales; family Streptomycetaceae; genus Streptomyces; species Streptomyces sp. NPDC031121. The sequence continues at coordinate 140,244 of NZ_JBVIGV010000017.1, read as the reverse complement.
CCCGCAGCACGACAACCCGATCGGCCTGGCGGCGGCCCCCTCGGCGCAGAAGCAGCTCCCGGCGGGCGTGGCGGTGCCCTCGTACTCCTCCGAGGCCCGCTGCAACACCCGCGGCCTGACCCAGCTCGGGGAGTACGCGCTGCGCGGCATGATGAAGCGCAAGATGATGCTCGAAGTGGACCACATGAGCGTCAAGGCCGCCGGCCGGGCCCTCGACATCCTGGAGTCCGAGTCCTACCCGGGCGTGATCTCCTCGCACAGCTGGATGGACATGGGCTGGCTGGAGCGCCTCTACAAGCTGGGCGGCTTCGCCACCGGCTACATGAACGGCGCCGAGAGCTTCAGCGCCGAGGCCAAGCGCACCGACGCCCTCCGCGACAAGTACGGCGTGGGCTACGGCTTCGGCACCGACATGAACGGCGTCGGCGGCTGGCCCGGGCCCCGCGGGGCGGACACCCCGAACCCGGTGCGCTACCCCTTCCGCAGCACCGACGGCGGCTCGGTCATCGACCGGCAGGCCACCGGGCAGCGCACGTGGGACCTCAACACCGACGGCGCCGCGCACTACGGGATGGTCCCCGACTGGATCGAGGACGTCCGGATCGTCGGCGGACAGGGGGTCGTGGACGACCTGTTCAAGGGCGCCGAGTCCTACCTGCGCACCTGGGGCGCCTCCGAACGGCACAAGGCGGGGGTGAACCTCGCCGCGGGCGCGTCCGCCTCGGCGAGCTCCACCGAGTGGAACCCGTTCGTCAGCTACGCGGCCGGCCGCGCCGTGGACGGCAGCCGCTCCAGCCGCTGGGCGAGCGGCTGGAGCGACGACCAGTGGCTGGCCGTGGACCTCGGCTCCCCCGCCCTCGTCAAGCGCGTCACCCTCGACTGGGAGCGGGCCCACGGCCGGGAGTACCGGATCGAGGTGTCCGACGACGGCGCGCAGTGGCGGACCGTGTGGTCCACCACCGCCGGCGACGGCGGCCTCGACACCGCCCGGTTCGACGGCGTGACCGCCCGGCACGTACGCGTCCACGGCCTCGGCCGCGGCACGCAGTGGGGCTACTCCCTGTACGAACTCGGCGTGTTCGGCAGCTGACGCCCGGCGGCGGCCGGTCCGGCGCATGCGACCGGCCGCCCCCGCCGGACCGCGCACGCCGGACCGCGCACGCAGGGACAGGAAAGGACACCCGTGCCCGCATGCCGCTGGCCGAGCGGCGCCGCCAGCTGACCGAAGCGGCGATCCGCGCCATGGCAGCACGAGCTGTACTGCGACGTCTACGCCGGCCTCGTCGAGGAGGTCCGCGGCGCGCTCGGCCTGGGGCTGCGCGTCCCGGTGCCGTTGCTGGCGCGCTGCCTGGCCGCCATGACGGACGGCCTCACTCTGAACTTCCTCGTCCGCGGCGACGACCGGCGGCCGCCGGCATCCTCGCCGTGGTGACCGAGCACGTGGCGGGGCTCGTCGAGGGCACCGGGGCGCCGCTCCCCGCGCACCTGCCGGCCGCGTCGGGCCCTCAGTAGGGGCGGGGCGACATCACCAGCGGGTCGGCTCCCGGCGCGACCAGCACGCAGCGGGGGACGCCGGGCCCGGGGGTGACGCGCACCGTCACCGGCGTCGCCGGCTCGGTCGGGAGTTCCACGTGGACGGCGACGGGCCGGTCGCCGCGGGTGGTGCCGTGGCCGGTCTCCTTGCCGTCGACGAGGAGCTCCACCTCGACGCGGTGCCCCGTTTCGACGGTCGCGCTGACGGAGTGGCCGGCGTGGTCGATGTGGAAGTGATGGCGTCGTCTCATGGGGTCGCCTCCGGCCGGACGCGCCCGGGGTCAGGGCCGCTGCGTCAAGGATAGTGGCGCCGTGTGCGGCTCGCAGGCCGCGGGCCGCCGGCAGGGGTTTGGATTGCCGCACGATCCTCAATACGATCCGGCGATGATCACAAGAAAATGGGCGGCGGCCGGGGCATGCGGCCTGCTGGCCGTGCTCGCGGCCGGGCTGTTCCCGGCGAGCGCGGCGGCGGGCGAACCGGCGGCGAAGGAGTCCCCCAAGGTCGAGCTGGTGCTCGACGTCAGCGGCTCGATGCGGGCGGCGGACATCGACGGCAAGTCCCGCATGGCGGCCGCCAAGCAGGCGTTCAACGAGGTGCTCGACGCCACCCCGGACGAGGTGCGGCTCGGGATACGCACGCTGGGCGCCGACTACCCCGGGGACGACCGCCAGCTGGGCTGCAAGGACACCAAGCAGCTCTACCCGGTCGGCAAGCTCGACCGGACCGAGGCGAAGGCGGCGGTGGCGACCCTGGCGCCCACCGGCTGGACCCCGATCGGGCCCGCCCTCCTCGGCGCGGCGGAGGACCTCAAGGGCGGCAACGCCACCCGCCGGATCGTGCTGATCACGGACGGCGAGGACACCTGCGCCCCCCTCGACCCGTGCGAGGTCGCGCGCGACATCGCCGCCCAGGGCATCCACCTGGTCATCGACACCCTCGGCCTGGTGCCCGACGCCAAGACGCGGGAGCAGCTGGTCTGCATCGCCGAGGCGACCGGCGGCACGTACACCTCCGTCCAGCACACGGCCGAGCTGTCGGGCCGCGTCAAGCAGCTGGTGGACCGCGCCGCGACGCCCGTCGCCACCCCGGTGGCGACCCAGGGCGCGAAGCAGTGCCAGGGCGCGCCGAAGCTCGGCGCGGGCCTCTACACCGACCGCGAGTCGTTCGGCGAGCACCGCTGGTACCAGGTGGACGTCCTGCCCGGCCAGGAGCTGCGCGCCTCGGTGAGCATCGCCGCGGACCGGGCGGTCGACAACGACTACGGGGTCCTGCTGCGCGCGGTGACCGTGCACGGGCGGGAGATCGTCCGCGGCTCGGAGGCCGGCGACGGCCGCACCGACGCCATCTCGACAGGTCTGCGCTATCCCAAGGGCGAGGTGGACGGAGCGGACGGCGACGGCAAGCCGGCCGCGGAGACCGTGTGCCTCCAGGTATCCAACTCCTTCTCGGCGCCCGCCTCCGTCAAGACCACCCCGGGCATGCCGGTGGAGCTGGTGATCGACCTGGTGGACGGCCCCGACGGCGCGTCCGACGCCGCCTCGTTCGGCCTCGGCCGCGGCTGGTGGCTGCTCGGCGTGCTGGCGCTCGCGGGCCTCGCCGCCGGCCTGGTGTGGGGCTGGATCTCCCGCTGGCGTGTCTCGGTCTGGAGGGCCAACTGATGCGTACCGTACGGATGCTGACAGCCGTGGCACTGGCCGCGGGCGGCCTCCTCGCGGGGGCCGGCGCGGCCGCCGCCGCCTCCCCTTCCGCGAGCGCGAGTCCGGGCGGCGGTGACACGGCCGGACCGACCGAGGCCGGTACGGCGTTCCGCACGGCCACGCCGGTCAAGCCCGGACAGCGGGCCACGGCCGAGGCGTCGACCGGCGACTACCTGTACTGGGTGCTGCCGCTGGACTCGGGGCAGCGCGCCACGGTCAAGGCGTCGGTGAAGCTGCCGCCCGCGGCCTCCCGGCACGCCGCCTCGACCTGGCGGATCGACGTCTACGACGGGCTGCGCCGCCGCCAGGCCTGCACGTACGGCGCCCAGAGCGCGGCCGCCGCCAAGGACGCCGCCTCGGTGGAGCTGTCCTGCACGCTGCGCACGGTGCGCCCCGGCGCGGAGCCGTGGGCCGACGACCCGCTGCCCGGCAGCTACTACGTGCGCCTGACGGCGGCGGAGCTGGCGAAGGAGGACCTCGGCCAGCCGGTGCGCGTGGAGGTCTCCGCCGAGACCCGCGAGACCGGCGGCGCCTTCGCGGTGGACGGGGCGCTGGCCCAGCCGCTCGTGCCCGGCATCACGGCCCGGCTCGCCGCCGAGGCCGGAAGCGGCGGGGCGGGCTCCGCCGAGGACCGGCCGGCCGCGGTCGGCGAGCCGGACGGCGGCTGGTCGGGCGGCCGCTGGTCCGACCGCTGGGTGTGGACGGCCGCGGGCGGCGTGCTCGCCGCGCTGGCGGGCGTGTTCGGGTACTCCCTCACGCGCGGCCGGGGCCGCCCGCCGCACGTGCCGCCGCGCGGCTGACCCCTGCACCCGCCGCAGCACCCGACGCCGGCGGACGCCCTACAAGGGGTGCCCGCCGGCGTCGGTGGTGTCGGCCTGGGTGGTGAACTTGGACAGGAACACGTCGTAGAGGCCGTCGGGGCGGCGGGTCATGGTGGCGCCGTCCTGCCAGGTGCCGTTCTCGTCCCACCACTGGCTGCCGGCCGGATCGCCCTGGTTCTGGTGGATGTTGTGCATGCCGAGCCCCTCGTCGAAGGGCTCGCCGAAGACGAGGACCGGCCGGCCGGGGACGAGGATGGGCTCCAGCGCCGCCGACGCCTCCAGGTGGCTGCCCGCGGTCCACGGGCGGGGCGGGTCGATCCGGTCGAGGATCCGCTGCACCCAGCCCGGGGGGCGGCGTACGAAGAGGCACCCGGTGCGCTCGGCCAGGGCGGGGTGGCGCTGGTAGTCGATCGCGCCGGATCCGGAGGTGCGCGCCAGGTCGTGGTAGCCGGGGGACGGCGCGTCCACGGGCTCCAGGACCGAGGGGTGCAGGGTGAACACCTTCCACTGGACGCCGACCGCGGACTTCTTGCTGTCCACGTCGACGGCGCACGCGTAGCGGCCTTCCGGGGTGTCCACCTCCAGGTGCACGTGGTACCAGCGGCCCTGCGCGTCGGGCCGGTCGCGGAAGTGGCGGTGCAGGGTGCCGGACAGCACTCCGTAGTTCTCCAGGGGCATGCGGCCAGTGAACCACCAGCGGACCGGCGTCCGCGGTCAGGTCGGCCCGGTGATGTCCTTCCAGTGGGCGGTGCGCTCGCACCAGCGCTCCAGGAGGACCGGGTCGTGCCCGACGGCGAGCAGCCCGGCGCCGGTGTCGGCCCGGTACTCCTCGACGACGCCGACGAGGGCCGCGGTCGTGGAGGCGTCGAGCATGGCGGTCATCTCGTCGCAGACCAGCCAGCGGGGCCGCAGCACCAGGGCGCGGGCCAGGCAGGCGCGCTGGAGCTGGCCGTCGCTGACCTCGTGGGGGCGTCGGTCGAGCAGGTCCGCTCCGAGGCCGACCCGCTCCGCCAGCCGGGCGACGGCGTCGGCCGCCTCGGCGCGCCGTCCGGTGGCGCGCAGGGGTTCGGCGATGAGGTCGCGCAGCCGCAGCCGGGGGTCGGCCGCGAGTCGGGGCTGCTGGAAGACGAGGCCGACGGCCGTGCGCAGGGAGCGGGGGGCCCGGTGGCGGAAGCCGGTCGCGGTGCGCCCGTCGATGGTGACGGTGCCGCGGTCGGGGCGGTGCAGGAGGGCGGCGACCCGGGCGAGGGTGGACTTGCCGCAGCCGCTCGGGCCGAGGAGTCCGAGGGACTCGCCGGGGCGCAGGGTGAGGCGGGCGCCTTCGACGACCGGCCGGCGCCGCTCGTACCCGGCGGTGATGTCGCGGAGGTCAAGCATGGTGGCAGGCCACCCCGGAGACGGTTGCGGGGAGTTCGGTACGGCACCGGGCGTCGGCGTCCGGGCAGCGGGCGGCGAAGGCGCACCCGGGCGGGAGGGCGCCGAGTTCGGGCGGGGCGCCGGGGATGGGGGTGAAGGCGCGCTCGGGCAGGGCGTCGAGGAGGCCGCGGGCGTAGGGGTGGCGGGGGCCGGGCGCGGCGAAGAACGCGTCCGCGGGGGAGGTCTCGACGATGCGGCCGGCGTACATGACGGCGACGGTGTCGGCGATGCGGTGGGCGGCGGCCAGGTCGTGGGTGATCAGCAGCAGGGCGCGGCCGGCGTCGCGGGTGCGGGCGCGCAGTTCGTCGACGGTGCGGTGGACGAGGTCGCGGTCGAGGCCGGTGGTCGGCTCGTCGGCGAGCAGCAGGGGGGCGTCGCCGATGAGGGCGAGGGCGGTCGCGGCGCGCTGGGCGAGGCCGCCGGAGAGTTCGTGCGGGTGGCGGTCGAGGTGGCTCGCGGGGAACGCCGCCCGTGCGGCGGCCCGTTCCGCGGCGGCGCGTACGGCCTCGCGGGCGGCGCGGCGGCCTCGTGCGGGGGCGGCCGGGCGGGCGAGTTCGCGGACGGCCTCCTCCAGGTGGGAGCGGATCGTGCGGACCGGTGTGAGGTGGGCGGCGGGGCTCTGCGGGACCAGGCCGATGCGGCGGCCTCGGACGGTGCGGGCGAGGACCGGCTCTCCGGCGGTGAGCAGGTCGAGTCCGTCGGGCAGCAGGGCGGAGCCGGCGGTTTCGGCGTTGGCCGGCAGCAGGCCGAGGAGGGCGGAGGCGAGGACGGACTTGCCGCAGCCGCTCTCCCCGACCAGGGCCAGGCAGCTGCCGGGGGCGAGCCGGAAGGAGGCGTCGGAGACGGCGGCCGTGTACCGGCCGCCGGGCATGCGGAAGCGCACGCTCAGTCCGCGTACGTCGAGGGCGGGGGCGGTGTCGGTCACAGCGTCGGCTCCGAGCCGCGGCGTGGGTCGAGGCGGTCGCGCCAGGCGGCGGCGAGCCCCGCGGCCGCGAGGGTGGGCAGGATCAGGAAGAGGCCGGGGAAGAGGGTGGGCCACCAGTCCCCGGCGAGGAGCGGGCCCCGCCCGGCCTGGACGAGGCCGCCCAGGCTGGCCTGGTGGGCGGGCAGGCCGAGGCCCAGGAAGGACAGCGCGGACTCGTGCCACACCGCGTGCGGCACCATCAGGACGGCGGCCAGTCCGGCCTGCGGGAGCACCCCGGGCACCAGGTGGCGTACGGCGACCCGCCACCGGGAGGCGCCTCCGGAGACGGCCGCGTCCACGAAGGGCCGGGACTTCAGGGAGAGCACCTCGGCGCGCACGATGCGGGCGGTGGAGAGCCAGTGGGTGAGGGCGACGGAGACGACGACGGGCCAGACTCCGGGCCGGAACAGCGCCACGGCGAAGATGCCGAGCAGCAGGGGCGGGACGGAGGCGAAGCCGTCCACGACGCGCATGGTGAGCCGGTCGGTCCACCCGCCGAGTGCGGCGGCGGCCGCTCCGACGGCGGTGCCGACGAGTGTGGCGGCGAGCGCGGCTGCGACGCCGGTGAGCAGGGAGACCCGCAGGCCGTAGACGCAGCGCAGCAGCAGGTCGCGGCCGAGGTCGTCGGTGCCGAAGGGGTGGGCGGTGGAGGGCGGTAGGAGGCGGGCGGAGAGGTCGACGGCCTGCTGGTCGAGCCGGACCAGCGGCGGGACGAGCAGCACGGCGAGGACGGCCGCGGCAGCGACGGCGGCGCAGGCCCACAGCCGCAGGCCGGGGGCCCGCCGCACGGGGCGCCGGCCTCGGCGGCCTCCGGCGGGGCGCCATGCGGGGGCGGTGTGCGCCTCAGCCATCGAAGCCCACCCGCGGGTCGGCGAGTCCCTGGAGGAGGTCGGCGAGGAGGTTCCCGGCGAGGACGGCGGCCGTGCCGAGGACGGTGAGCGCGGCGAGCAGGGGGAAGTCGACGGAGGTCGCCGCCTGGACGGTGGCGGCGGCGATGCCGGGCCAGCTGAAGACGGTCTCGACCAGCAGCGCGCCGGTGATCAGCTCGGGTACGCGGGAGCCGATCAGGGTGAGGACCGGCAGCAGTCCGGAGCGCAGGGCGTGGCCGAGCAGCACCCGCCGCTCGCGCAGCCCGCGGGCGCGGGCGCCGCGGACGGGGTCCTCGGCGAGGGCGTCGCGGACGCCCTGGCGGACGTACAGGTAGAACCAGGGCAGTTGGGAGAGGGCGAGCACGAGCGCGGGGAGGACGAGGTGCCGGGCGACCTGGCCGGGGGTGGCGGTGTCGCTGCCGGGGTCCGTCAGGCCGCCGGAGGGCAGCACGCCCCACTGGACGGAGAAGAGCCACACGGCGAGCAGCCCGAGCCAGAACGCGGGGGCGGCCTGGAGGGTGTGGGCGAGGGCGGTGGCGGCCCGGTCGAGGAGGCCGCCGCGGCGGCGGGCGGCGAGGACGCCGAGGGCGGTGCCGCCCAGCAGGGCGGCGGCGAAGGCGGTGGCGGCGAGCAGCGCGGACCAGCCGACGCGCTCGGCGATGGCGTCGGCGACGGGCTGCCGCAGGGATGCGGAGGTGCCGAGGTCGCCGCCGAGCGCCGAGGTGAGCCAGTCCCACCAGCGTTCGACGAGCGGGCGGTCGGCGCCGAGGTTGGCGCGCAGGCGGTCGAGTTCGGCCTGCGGGGCGGTGAGGCTGGCGGTGCCGGCGTACGCCTTCACGGGGTCGAGGGGTGACAGGTCGGCGGCGGCGAAGACGCCGAAGGTGACGGCGAGCAGTACGGGGCCGGCGAGCAGGGCCCGCCGGCCCGCCATGCGCGCCATCGGCCTCCACGGGGTGCGGCCGGGGCGGGCGGTCACTTCTGCTTCGGCTTCCAGTCCTCGACGTTCCACCAGGGGCCGGCGCCGAGGCCGTGGTCGTGCGGTTCGACCTGGGTGGTGAGGCCCTCCCACCTGTCGGCGACGACGTAGAGGTGGTCGATGTGGGTGAGGAAGACGTAGCCGGGGTCCTGGGCCAGTTCGCGCTGGACGGTGTCGTAGGCGGCCTTGCGCACGGCGGGGTCGGCGCTGCGGCGGGCCTCCTCCAGGGCGCGGTCGACGGTCTTGTTGTCGTACCGCGCCATGTTGTTGAAGCCGTCCCCGCCGAGCGAGGAGGTGAGCAGGAGGTACTGGTCGAAGTCGGGGTCGGCCGGGGAGCCGCCGCCGGCGAGGACGGCGTCGGTCTTCATCCGCGGCTCGATGGCCTCCCACGTGCCGGCCTCGGTCCTGACCTCGATGCCGGCCTTCTTGGCGTCGGAGGCGAAGGCGAGGGCGTGGTCCTGGCGGGTCTTGTCGCCGGAGAGGTACCAGAGCGGGAAGGAGGCGCGGACGCCGTCCTTGGTGCGGATGCCGTCGCCGCCGGGCTTCCAGCCGGCGTCGTCGAGGATCTTCTTCGCCTTGTCGGGGTCGTGGGGGCGCTCGGTGCCGGCGGCGAACCACGGGCTGCCGGTGGGGACGGGCCCGTAGGCGGGCTTGCCGGCGCCCTCCAGCAGCCGGTCGACCATGGCCCTGCGGTCGACGGCGGCGTCGAGGGCGCGGCGGACGGCCGGGTCGCCGGTGACCGGGTTGTGGGTGGGGAGGGTGACGTTGCGGTAGTCGAAGGACTTGGCGGCGAGGGTGGTGCGGGCCTTGTCCCCGGCGAAGCCCTTGGCGAGGTTCGGGGGGAGGACGGCGGCGTCGAGGTCGCCGGAGCGCAGGCGGGTGGCGCGGACGTCGTCGTCCTTGACGACGGCCATGGTGAACTTCTTCACGGCGGGCTCGCCGCCCCAGTACGAGGGGTTGGCCCGGAAGGTGAGCTTCTCGCCCCTGGACCAGCCGGTGAGGACGTACGGGCCGGTGCCGACCGGCCGGGTGGAGAAGTCCCCGGCGTTGACGTCCTGCCGGCCGGCTATGTGCTCGGGGGCAATGGGGAGGACGGTGCGCTCGGCGAAGGGGGCGTAGGGGTACTTCAGGGTGAAGACGACGGTGTCGTCGCCCTGCTGCTCCACCGCGGCGATGGCGTCGAGCTCGGCCTTGGAGGCGTTGTTCGTCCGGGCGTCGAGGATGGTGCGGTACGTGAAGACGACGTCCTTGGCGGAGAAGGGCGCGCCGTCGCTGAAGGTCACGCCGCGGCGCAGCCGGTACGTGTAGGTGAGCCCGTCGGCGGACACCTCCGGGAGGAACTCGGCGAGCGCGGGCCGGAGCTTCATGTCCGCGTCGTGGGTGAGGAGTCCGTCGAAGACCTTGGAGTTGCCGTCCTTGCCGTAGCCGAGGAGGGGGCTGAGGGTCTCCGGCTCGTTGGCGATGCCGACGACGACCGAGTCGGCCGCCCCGGACGCCGCGGCGGTTCCGGCGGGGTTGGAGCAGGCCGCCGCGCCTGCGATGAGTGCGGCGGCGAGCGCCGCGGCGGCCGCTCCCCGTGCTGTCCGGGCCGTCATGCTGTGCACTTCCCTGTGTTGCCGACTGACCAGCAGTTTGTGATCGACTGCTGTTGCAAAGAGATCGCAATAATGCCAGAGGCGCGCAGAAGAAGACGAACCGGGCACAACGGGGCTGCTCCGGAGGCCGGGGCCGCCCGGGTCTTGCCCGGCCGCCCGCCCGCGTGCCATATATGTCTAGACCTTTACGAGGAACGGCCGCCGAGGAGGGCCCGTGCCCCGCACCGCCCCCCTGCTCCGCCTCGGCCTGGCCGCCGCCGCCCTCGCCGCCGCGCTCGCCGGGTGCACGGGCGGCGACACGACCGCCCCCGCGGCGCCCGCCGGCCTCACCGCACAGGCCGGCAGCGCCACCTCCGTCCACGTGATGTGGAACGCCCCGGCCGCCGCCGACGGGGTGACGAACTACCAGGTCTTCCAGGACGGGAGGCTGGTCCGCGACCTCCCGGCCGAGAAGACGATGACGGACATCACCGGCCTGGCCCCGCAGACCTCCTACACCTTCACCGTCCGCGCCCGCGACGCCGCCGGGAACACCTCCGCCCCGAGCGCCCCGGCCCGGACCGCCACCCCCGCCGCCGCGGCCGAGGACCGCCGGCCGCCCACCGCGCCCGCCCGCACCGCCGCCCGCGCCGACGGCCCCCGTACGGTCACCCTCACCTGGTCCGCCGCCGACGACGACAACGGCGTCACCGCCTACGACGTCTACCAGTCCGGCATCCGCATCCACACGGCCGGCCCCGCCGAGACCTCCACCACCCTGGCGGACCTCCGGCCGGACACCGCCTACACCTTCACCGTCCGGGCCCGCGACGGCGCGGACAACTCCTCCCCCGACGGCCCGCCCGCCGCGGTGACCACCCCGCCCTCGGCGGAGCAGGGCCCGGCGACCGCGCCCGCCGGCTTCACCGCGACGCCCTCCCCCGGCGCCGTCGACCTCGCCTGGACCGCCCCCGGCACCGGCCGGCCCGTCGAGGCGTACGAACTCCACGTCAACGGCAGGCCCGTCACCGTCATCCAATTCGGTGCGGGTGCGGTGCCGGCCGGACAGGCGCGGCACCGCCTCACCGTCACCGAGCCGCCGGGCACCGTGTGGGAACTGCGGCTGCGCGCCCGGCTGCCCGACGGCACCTGGGGCGCCTTCTCCGAGCGGCAGCGCGTCGAACTGGCGGGATGAACGGGCCGGGAGGACACGGGCGAGGTGACAGCGATCCGGGCGTAACGGCACGTCGGATCGCGAAGATCACGCACAATACTCCCGTGTTCGGAGAGTACTCGTTCAACAACAGACCGGCGGATTCCGCGGACGGCGACCCCGGTCCCGCAGCCTCCGCACCACCGGGCAACCTCCCGCCGGAACCCGCCGGCTTCATCGGCCGGGAGGAGGAACTCACCGCGTTACACCTCCTGTTGCACACCCGCCGACTGGTCACCCTCACCGGTGTCGGCGGGGTCGGCAAGTCCCGGCTCGCCCTGTGCGCCGTCTCCGACCCCGAGCAGGCCCGCCCCGACGGCGTCTGGTGGGTGGACCTCTCGCCGCTGCGCGACCCGGCGCTGCTCACCATGACCGTCGCGCACGCCGTGGGGCTCGCCGACCACTCCGCACGCCCCCTGGACGAGGAGCTGTGCGCGTGGATGGCCGACAAGGAGCTGCTCCTGGTCCTCGACACCTGCGAGCACATGGTGGCCGACTGCCGCCACCTGGTCGGCGAACTCCTGCAGTCCGCACCGGCGCTGACCGTCCTCGTCACCTCCCGCGAACCGCTGGGCAGCCCCTGCGAGAAACTCGTCGAGCTGTCCCCGCTGCCCTGCGAGGGCCCCGACAGCGAGGCCCTCGCCCTCTTCCGCAGCCGCGCCCTGACCGCCTCCCCGCGCACGGCCGCCGCCTTCGACGACCCCGCCCGGGCGGCACTCGCCGCCGAGGTGTGCCGCCGCCTCGACGGCATCCCACTCGCCCTGGAACTCGCCGGGGCCCGCCTGCGGACGTGGACCCTGGAGCGGATGGCCCAGCGCCTCGGCGACCGCTTCGAGGTGCTGGCCGACTCCGGCGGCCGGCCCGGACGGCCGCCCCGCCACCGCACCCTGCGGACCGCGATCGGGTGGAGCCACGAGCTGTGCGAGCCGCTGGAGCGGCTGCTGTGGGCCCGGCTGTCCGTCTTCACCGGCGACTTCGACGTGGCCGCCGCGCGCGCCGTCTGCTCGGGCGGCCCGCTGTCCGCGGCCCGCGTCGAGCGGGTGCTCTCCGGGCTCGTCGCCAAGTCCGTGGTGCGGCGGATGCAGGAGCGGGGCGCCGGGGCCCGCTACCGGATGCTCGACTCCATCCGCGAGTACGGCCACGACTGGCTGGGCGAGCTCGGCGAGGTGCGGGCGGTTGCCGACCGGCACGCCCACTGGTACGCCGCGCTCTCCCGGGCGGCCGACCGCGCCTGGATCGGACCGCGGCAGGTCGACTGGTACCGCAGGATGACCGCCGAGCACCCCCAGCTGCGGACGGCGCTGGAGCACCTGCTCCGCACCGACCCGGCGGCGGCCCTGGAGATGGCGGGGGCGCTGTGGTTCTTCTGGTTCTCCTGCGGGCACGTCCACGAGGGCCGCGGCTTCCTGGAGCGGGCCCTGGAGCAGGCCCCGGACGCGGGCGCGGACCGGGCGCAGGCGGTGTGGGCGCTCGGGCTGACCGCCCTGCTCCAGGGCGACATGGACACGGCGCGGCGGCTGGGCGAGGAGTGCACCCGCCTGGCGGACGGGTCGCAGGAGCCGGAGCGGGCGCTGCGGGCCGCCCACCTGTACGCGGCGTCGGTGATGATGCCCGGGGACGCGCCGCGGGCCCTGGAGGTGGCCGGGCCGCGGGCGCGGGCCGGGCACGGGGGGCCGGAGGACGGGCCGGGCCGGCTGCTGTGCCGGCTGGTCACCGGCTACGCCCTGTGCGATCTGCGGCGGTACGAGGAGGCGGCCGAGGAGGCGCGCGGCCTGCGCGAGGCGTGCGCCGACCTCGACGAGCGCTGGCTGCGGGCGTACGCGGACTACGTCCTCGCGGTCGCGGCGTTCGGGCTCGGCCACCCGGAGGAGGCCGCCCGGCACGTGCGGGCCATGCTGTCGGGGAAGCGGCTGCTGGGCGACCGCATCGGGATCGCGCTGGGCCTGGACCTGCTCGCGGCGGCGGTGGCGGCGCTCGGCGACGGCGAACTCGCGGCCCGGCTGCTCGGCGCGGGACACGCCTGGTGGCGGACGGTGGGGCGGCCCCAGATGGGCTCGCCCTCGCTGACGGCGCTGCGCGAGCAGGGCGAGCGGCAGGCGCGGGCGGCGATCGGCGACGCGGCCTACGAGAGCGCCTTCCTGGGCGGCGCGGCGGCTCCCACCGGCTGACCGGCAGCCGGCGGGAGCCGGAGGGACTGCTGCGGACGTGCTGCGGCGGACGTGCTGCGGCGGCGGGCTCCCGTCAGTACGGGAGCGGTCTTCCCGACGGCGTGCGCAGGTCAAGGTCTCGGGGGGCGGGCTTCGGGACGGGCTTGCGGATCAGCTGTTGGCGCATGCGGCCTCCTCGCTCAGACCAGGACCGGGCGGCGGGGTCCCACCACACGGCCGTCGGGGAGCAGTTCGCCGGTGTCGTCGAAGACCAGGAGGCCGTTGCACAGCAGGCTCCAGCCCTGTTCGGGGTGGGAGGCCACCACGCGGGCGGCATCGTGGTCTGCGCTGTCGGCGGACGGGCAGGGGGGCTGGTGGGAGCACATGGCGCACCTCCTCGCTGTGTGGCGCGGGAGGCCGGCGGTCACCCGGTCGGTTCCGCGATCCACGGTGGCCGTGAGTATTGCCGATGGCCACCCCCGGACGGAACCCGTTTCGGGCGTCCGGTTCAGGGCGTGTATGCCCGGTTACCATGCGCTCATGCCCGGTATCCGGATCGTTCACCGTACGGGTCTGCCGGCCGGCGAGGCCTGGCGGCGGCTCACCGACTGGGAGCGGCACGGCGCGCACGTGCCGCTGACCCGGACGACCGTCGAGACGCCGCCGCCGACAGGGGTCGGGACCCGCTTCACCGCGCGGACGGGTGTGGGCCGGATCACGTTCGACGATCCGATGGAAGTCGAGCGGTGGCGGCCCCCGTCGGGCGGGCGGGCCGGGGTGGTCCGGCTGGTGAAGCGCGGGCGGGTGGTGCTCGGCTGGGCGGAGATCGAGGTGCGCACGCTGGAGGGCGGCGGGTCCGAGGTCCTGTGGGTCGAGGAGCTGCGGGTACGGGGGCTCGGGCGGCCGTTCGACCCGCTGGTCGCGGCGGCCGGACGGCTGCTGTTCGGGCGCACCCTCGTACGTTTGCTGCGTACCTGACATTCCGGGCTAGGGTTTCGTGATCACCGCTTCCGGCGACCGCCGCAGCACCGAGGAGGAACCCCCGTGGCCACACCGCCCCCGCAGCACGGCGCAGGCCCGTACGCGCAGCACGGGCCGGCGTACGGGCCGCCGCCGTACGGCCCTTACGTCCCGCAGCAGGGGCCGGGCGCGTACCCGCCGGTGCCCGGGCCGCCCCCGGTGGCGCCGCAGGGCCCGTACGGGATGCCGGTCGGCCCGGCGGGGGTTCCCGACTGCCGGATGTGCGGCTCGGTGCCCGCGGCCCGCGGGACGGTACGCGGACACCAGGGCATGGTCGTGCTGATGCGCTTCCTGCGGACGGAGGGGCCGCTGTGCCGCGACTGCGGGCTGGCCACGTACCGCAGGATGCAGTCGGACACCCTGTGGCAGGGCTGGTGGGGCCCCCTGTCGCTGTTCATCACCCCGCTGACCCTGCTGATGAACCTGGGCCCCCGGGCGGCCTATTACCGGCTCCCGCCCCCGGCGAACGGCATCCTGCGGCCGCTGGACCCGGGGAAGCCCCTGTGGCGCCGTCCGCCGGCCCTGCTTGTGCTCGCCGCGGTCGTGCTGGTGTCGTTCGCCCTGCCGACGCTGATCGTCGTCGGCCTGCTGGCCGGCGGCGACGGGAAGCCTCAGCCGCTGGCCACGGGCCAGTGCGTGCGCAACGTCGGCGACTGGAAGGAGCAGAAGCTCCTGGCCGTGGACTGCTCCTCGCCCGACGCCCAGTACCGGGTCCACGCGGCTCCCTGCGCGGGCGGCGACTACATCGCCGCCCTGGAGTACACCCCGGAGAACGGTTCCCTGCGCTGCCTGCGGCCGCTGGACCGGCCGACCCGCTAGCGGATCGGCATGCCGGAGAGGGTGCGGGCGATGACCAGGCGCTGGATCTCGCTCGTGCCCTCGAAGATGGTGTAGATGGCGGCGTCGCGGTGCATCCGCTCCACCGGGTACTCGCGGGTGTACCCGTTGCCGCCGAGGATCTGCACGGCCTGTGCGGTGACCTTCTTGGCGACCTCGCTCGCGTAGAGCTTCGACATGGAGCCCTCCGCGGAGGTGAACGGCCGCCCGGCGACCGCCATCCAGGAGGCGCGCCAGACCAGCAGGCGGGCCGCGTCGATCTGGGTGCGCATGTCGGCCAGCTGGAAGGCGACGCCCTGGTTGTCGATGATCGGCCGGCCGAACTGGGTGCGGGTCCGCGCGTAGTCGAGGGCGACCTCGTAGGCGGCGCGGGCGGTGCCGACGGCCATGGCGCCGACAGCCGGGCGGGAGGCCTCGAAGGTGGCCATGGCGGCGTTCTTGACGCGCTCGCCGCCGGCTCGGGCGCTTTCGCGGGCCCGGGCGAGCCGCTCGTCGAGCTTCTCCTTGCCGCCGAGCAGGCAGGACCCGGGCACCCGGACGTCCTCCAGGACGACCTCGGCGGTGTGCGAGGCGCGGATGCCGTGCTTCTTGAACTTCTGGCCCTGGGAGAGGCCCGGGGTGCCGGGCGGGACGATGAAGGAGGCGTGGCCCTTGGTGCCGAGGTCGGGGTCGACGACGGCGACGACGATGTGGACGTTGGCGATGCCGCCGTTGGTGGCCCACGTCTTCGTGCCGTTGAGCACCCACTCGTCCTTGGCCTGGTCGTAGACGGCCCGGGTGCGCATGGAGCCGACGTCGGAGCCGGCGTCGGGCTCGGAGGAGCAGAAGGCGGCGACCTTCACGTCCTCCGGGGTGCCGTACATCTGGGGGATCCAGGTGCCGATCTGCTCCTCGGTGCCGTTGGCGAGGACGCCGATGGCGGCCAGGCCGGTGCCGACGATCGACAGGGCGATGCCCGCGTCGCCCCAGAACAGCTCCTCCATGGCCATCGGGACGCCGAGGCCGGTGGGGTCGAAGTACTGCTGGGCGTAGAAGTCGAGGGAGTAGATGCCGACCTTGGCGGCCTCCTGGATGACGGGCCAGGGCGTCTCCTCGCGCTCGTCCCACTCGGCGGCGGCGGGCCGGATGACGTCGGCGGCGAAGCCGTGGATCCAGTCCCGGACCTGCCTCTGGTCCTCGTTGAGCTCCATGGTGAACTCCGCCATGTCCCCTCCAACAGCGCACCCGCCAGTGCGTTACTGGCGGTAACCTCTACGGTGGCCACAGTCTGTTACCGGCGAGTAGTCAGTGTCAAGCGCGACCCGGCCCGCTCCGGGCGGTTCATCTGCCGAGGTGCCCGGGGTGTTACGTTGCGTGGGCGTCACGCACCATCGCAAGGGCGGGGAGAGAACACGTCATGGACACCACGCAGCAGGCCGGCGAACCGGGAGCGGCCGAACGCCGCCGCCGTGAACTGCTCGAAGCGGCCGACCGCGTCGTCCTCAGGGACGGCCCCAAGGCGTCCATGAACGCCATCGCCGCCGAGGCCGGCATCACCAAGCCGATCCTCTACCGGCACTTCGGCGACAAGGCCGGGCTCTACCAGGCCCTGGCGGTACGGCACACCGACGCCCTGCTCAGCTCGCTGCGCGCCGCGCTCGACGCACCCGCCGAGCGCCGCCGCCGGGTGGAGTCCACCCTGCACACCTACCTCGCGGCGATCGAGGCCCGCCCGCAGGTCTACCGCTTCCTGATGCACCCCACCGAGGACTCGCACAGCGCCGAGACCGGATTCGACGTCGGCCGGCACTCCGCCCCGCTGCTGCGCCGGCTCGGCGAGGAGCTGGCCGAGGTGGTCGGCGAGCGCGTCGACCTCGGCCCCGGCGGGGAGCAGCTGGCCCGGATCTGGGGGCACGGGATCGTCGGCATGATGCACGCGGCAGGCGACTGGTGGCTCGGTGAACGCCCGTGCACGCGCGAGGAGTTGGTCACGGGCCTGACCGACCTGCTGTGGGGCCGGCTGGCCACCGCCGGCGACCGCGCCGACGGCCCCGGCTTCTAGTGCTGCGGCCCGGTCACAGCACTGGGACGGCGTCCGGCCCCGGGGTCAGCCCTCCAGGGCGTGCAGCCCGCGGGCGCCCCAGGGCGTCCTGCGGATCGCCCGGCGCAGCCGGCGGCCCCGCATCCCGGTGACCCGCTGCGCGTACACGGTGCCGTCGAGGTGGTCGCACTCGTGCTGGAGGCAGCGGGCGAAGAACCCGGTGCCGGTGATCCGCACCGGGGCGCCGTCCGCGGTGGTCCCCTCGACGACCGCCCGGTCGAAGCGGGGCGTGCCGGCCTCCAGGCCCGGGAGGGAGAGGCAGCCCTCGGGGCCGAGGTACTCGTCGCCGCCGGCCTCCACGAGGCGCGGGTTGACGATGTGGCCCACATGCCGGACGTCCTCGTCGTCAGGGCAGTCGTAGACGAACACCCGCAGCCCCACGCCGATCTGGTTCGCGGCCAGGCCGACGCCCTGGGCGGCGTACATGGTGGCGAACATGTCCTCGACCAGCGCGCCGAGGGCGGGGCCGAAATCGGTCGCCTCCGCGCACGGCGAGTGGAGCACCGGATCGCCCAGGAGGCTCATGGTGCGGACGGTGCCGGAGGTCCCGGGGATGACGCGCTGTCGCATGGCCGTAAGCCTACGACGGGCGAATATATGAGGAGATCCGCGGCGGTCCGGGGGCGCCGCGGTCAGGGCCCCGGCCGGTACTGGATAGGCTGGGGCCGGTCGACGCAAGGAGGACTAGGGACGATGGCAGGCAACACAGAGCCGCTTTCGCCGCGCGCCAAACTGGCCGTGACGGCGGGCAGGGCCGCGGCGGCGGTGTCGCGGGCCGCGGGGCGCGGAAGCGGATCGGTGATCGGCGGCAAGGTCGCACTCAAACTTGACCCCGACCTCCTCGGAGCACTCGCGCAGCACCTCGACGTCGTCCTCGTCTCCGCCACCAACGGCAAGACCACGACGACGCGCCTGATCGCCGAGGCCCTGCGGGCCAGCGGCCCGGTGGTCTCCAACGCCCTCGGCGCGAACATGCCGGCGGGCATCACCTCCGCCCTCGCGGGCGGCTCGGACGCCAAGTACGGCGTCATCGAGGTGGACGAGAAGTACCTGGCCGGGGTCGCCCGGGACGTCACCCCGAAGGCGATCGCGCTGCTGAACCTCTCGCGCGACCAGCTGGACCGCGCCGCCGAGACCCGCATGCTCGCGGAGAAGTGGCGCGAGGGGCTGGCCGGCTCCAAGGCGGTCATCGTCGCCAACTGCGACGACCCGCTGATCGTGTGGTCGGCGTCCTCCTCGCAGAACGTGGTGTGGGTGGCCGCCGGCCAGGAGTGGAAGGACGACGCCTGGTCGTGCCCCTCCTGCGGCGGTGTGATGCAGCGCCCCGGTGACGACTGGTTCTGCGGCGAGTGCGGCTTCCGCCGGCCCGCCCCCAGCTGGGTGCTCTCCGGCGACCACGTCCTCGACCCGCACGGCTCGGCGTGGCCGATCAGCCTCCAGCTGCCGGGTCGCGCCAACAAGGCGAACGCGGCCACCTCGGCCGCCGTCGCCGCCGTCTTCGGCGTGCCGCCGCAGGTCGCGCTGGAGCGGATGTACCAGGTGCAGGCGGTCGCCGGCCGGTACGACGTGGTGCAGTTCCAGGGCCGCGAGCTGCGGCTGCTGCTCGCCAAGAACCCGGCGGGCTGGCTCGAAACGTTTTCGCTGATCGACCAGCCCCCGGCCCCGGTGATCCTCTCGGTCAACGCCCGCGGCGCCGACGGCACGGACACCTCCTGGCTGTGGGACGTGGACTACCCCCGCCTCGCCGGACACCCGATCTTCGTGATCGGCGACCGCCGGCTCGACCTGGCCGTCCGCCTGGAGGTCGCCGGCCTGGACTTCCGGGTCTGCGAGACCCTCGACGAGGCCGTGCAGCTCGCCCCGCCCGGCCAGATCGAGCTCATCGCCAACTACACCGCCTTCCAGGACGTGCGCCGCCGCGTCGGCAACTAGCCACCCGTAGAGGACCAAGAGCATGAGCGACAACAGCCTGCGCCTGGTGTGGGTCTACCCCGACCTGCTCAGCACGTACGGAGACCAGGGCAACGTTCTCGTGGTGGAGCGCCGGGCGCGCCGGCGCGGCCTGGACGTCCAGCGCGTGGACGTGCGCAGCGACCAGCCGATCCCGACCTCGGGGGACATCTACCTGATCGGCGGCGGCGAGGACCGCCCGCAGCGGCTCGCCGCCGAGCGCCTGGTGCGCGACGGCGGCCTGGAGCGGGCCGTCTCGAACGGGGCGATCGTCTTCTCCGTGTGCGCCGGCTACCAGATCCTGGGCAACGAGTTCGTCAACGACGTGGGCGAGCGGCAGCAGGGCCTCGGCCTGCTGGACGTCGTCACCGTCCGCGGCGAGGGCGAGCGCTGCGTCGGCGACGTCCTGGCGGACATCGACCCGCAGCTCGGCCTGCCGCAGCTGACGGGCTTCGAGAACCACCAGGGCGTCACGCACCTCGGCCCCGGCGCCAAGCCGTTCGCCCGCACCCGCCTGGGCCGCGGCAACGGCACGGGCGACGGCACCGAGGGCGCGTACAACGAGACGGTGTTCGGCACGTACATGCACGGCCCCGTCATGGCCCGCAACCCGCTCATCGCGGACCTGCTGCTGAAGCTGGCCCTCGACGTGAACGCGCTGCCGCCCATCGACGACCGCTGGTACGACGCGCTGCGCGCGGAGCGCATCGCCGCGGCGACGCAGCCCGCGTGACCCCGGCTGCGTAACCCCGGGTACGCCCGGCGTTCGGCCCGGATTCCCCTCGGGGGGTCCGGGCCGATGTGCGTTCGTACGAGGAAGCCGACCACCATGCGGAGGATGGTTCGGTCCGGCGCCGATCCGCTAGTAGGGTGACGGGTAGTTCCAACCGGACGACGTGGTCCGGTCGTCGGCCCACGTTGCAAAGGTCTTCCTGCCATGCGCATTGGTGTGCTCACTTCCGGTGGCGACTGCCCCGGCCTCAACGCCGTCATCCGTTCCGTCGTGCACCGCGCCGTCGTCGACCACGGCGACGAGGTCATCGGCTTCCACGACGGCTGGCGCGGGCTCCTGGAGGCGGACTACCGCAAGCTCGACCTCGACGCGGTGGCCGGCATCCTCGCCCGCGGCGGCACCATCCTCGGCTCCTCCCGCGTCCAGCCCGCGCACCTGCGCGACGGCGTGGAGCGGGCCCGCGGCCACATCGCGGACCTCGGGCTGGACGCCGTCATCCCGATCGGCGGCGAGGGCACGCTGAAGGCGGCGAACCTGCTCTCCCAGGCCGGCCTGCCGATCGTGGGCGTGCCGAAGACCATCGACAACGACATCGCGTCGACGGACGTCACCTTCGGCTTCGACACGGCCGTCGGGGTCGCCACCGAGGCGCTGGACCGCCTGAAGACGACCGCCGAGTCCCACCAGCGCGTGATGGTCGTGGAGGTCATGGGCCGCCACACCGGCTGGATCGCCCTGCACTCCGGCATGGCGGCCGGCGCGCACGCCATCGTCGTGCCCGAGCGGCCCTTCGACATCGAGGAGCTGGCCGGGATCGTCGGCGAGCGCTTCTCCGCGGGCAAGCGGTTCGCGATCGTCGTCGTCGCCGAGGGCGCCAAGCCGCGGCCGGGCACCATGGAGTACGCGGAGGGCGGCACCGACCAGTACGGCCACGAGCGCTTCGCCGGGATCGGCAACATCCTGGCGGTGGAGCTGGAGCGCCGCCTGGGCAAGGAGGCCCGCCCGGTCATCCTGGGCCACGTCCAGCGCGGCGGCACCCCGACCGCGTACGACCGGGTGCTGGCCACCCGCTTCGGCTGGCACGCGGTGGAGGCCGCGCACCGCGGCGAGTTCGGGATGCTGACCGCGCTGCGCGGCACGGAGATCGAGATGGTGCCGCTCGCCCGTGCGGTGGAGAGCCTGAAGACGGTCCCGGCGGAGCGCTACGACGAGGCGCAGACCGTCCTGTGACGTTTCTCCCGTTCTGTCGCCGCCCCCGGACGCAAGCGCGTACGGGGGCGGCACTACTGTGGTGGGGCACCACGGTCAAGGGAGTGAACAGATGGATCACAGCGGTCACGGCTCGGGCATGCACACGCACATGGACCTGCCGCCGTTCACGCTGGGCCGTGCTCTGGAGTTCTCCTTCGACGCGTTCTTCCTGATCGGCTCGCTCGCCGGCCTCGCGCTCTACCTGTGGGGCGTGGTGCGGCTCAAGCGGCGCGGGGACGCCTGGCCCGCGGGCCGGACCGTCGCCTTCTGCGCGGGCGTGCTGAGCGTGGCGCTGGTGATGTGCACCAAGCTCAACGACTACGGCATGGTCATGTTCAGCGTGCACATGGTGCAGCACATGGTGATCAGCATGCTGTCGCCGATCCTGCTGCTGCTCGGCGCCCCGGTGACGCTCGCGCTGCGCGCGCTGCCGCCGGCCGGACGCGGCCGCAAGGGCCCGCGCGAACTGCTGCTGGCGCTGCTGCACAGCCGGTACATGCGGGTGGTCACCCACCCGGCGTTCACCATCCCCATGTTCATCGCCAGCCTCTACGCCCTCTACTTCACCCCGCTCTTCGACTTCCTGATGGAGAGCAAGCCCGGTCACATCGGGATGATGGTCCACTTCCTGGCCGTCGGCCTGGTCTTCTTCTGGCCGATCATGGGCGTGGACCCGGGCCCGCACCGCCCCGGCTACGTGATGCGCATGCTGGAACTCTTCGCCGGGATGCCGTTCCACGCCTTCTTCGGCATCGCGCTGATGATGGCGAGCGAGCCGATGATCAAGACCTACAGCAACCCGCCGGCCTCGCTCGGCATCGACCCGCTGCTCGACCAGCAGTGGGGCGGCGGCATCGCGTGGGCCTTCAGCGAGATCCCCTCGGTGCTGGTGCTGATCGCCCTGATGTACCAGTGGTACCACTCCGAGCAGCGGGCGGCGAAGCGCGCCGACCGGGCCGCGGACCGGGACGGCGACGCCGAGCTGGAGGCGTACAACGCCTATCTGGCGTCGCTCCGCGCGCGTCAGTAGCGCGCGGGCGCCTTCGCGCGCCACCATGGGGCATGACCGGTTCCGTCAAGGCGATGGCCGCCATGACCTTCGCCGCCCTCGTCGCTGTCGCCACCTACTCCGTGGCCCTCGGCAGCAACGGCTGGCTGTGGTTCGGCTGGGTGGTGCTGGTGCTCCTCACGGCGGCCATGGGCGCCTCCCGCAGCGGCTGAGCGGCGCCCGCGCGCCACGGCAACGGCCCGCCGCGGCCGTGCCCGCCGCCGTGCCCGCGGCCGTGCCGCCGCGCGGGCGCAGGTCCGGCGCCCGTCCCTCCGTACGATGGCGGTGACGACGGGACGGGGCGACGGGAGCTGCCGGTGTTCTACCTCTTGCTCAAGCACGTGTTCCTGGGTCCGCTGCTGCGGCTGCTGTTCCGGCCGCGGATCGAGGGGCTGGAGTACGTACCGGACGAGGGGGCCGCGATCGTCGCGGGCAACCACCTGTCCTTCTCCGACCACTTCCTCATGCCCGCGGTCCTCAGGCGGCGGATCACCTTCCTCGCGAAGGCCGAGTACTTCACGGGGCCGGGGCTGAAGGGGCGGCTGACCGCCTTCTTCTTCCGCAGCGCCGGCCAGATCCCCGTCGACCGGTCGGGGAAGGAGGCCGGCCGGGCCGCGCTGCGCGAGGGGCTGGAGGTGCTCTCCCGCGGCGAGCTGCTGGGGATCTACCCCGAGGGCACCCGCTCGCACGACGGGCGGCTGTACAAGGGCAAGGTCGGGGTGGCGGCGATGGCGCTGGGTGCCGGGGTGCCCGTGGTGCCGTGCGCGATGGTCGGGACCTTCGAGGTGCAGCCGCCGGGCCGGAGGATCCCGAGGATCCGGCGGGTCACCATCCGCTTCGGCCGGCCGCTGGACTTCTCCCGGTACGCCGGGATGGAGGGCGAGCGGGCGGTGCTGCGCGCCGTGACCGACGAGATCATGTACGCGATCCTGGAGCTGTCGGGCCAGGAGTACGTCGACCGGTACGCCGCCGAGGTGAAGGCGGAGGCGGAGGAGGCGCGGAAGACGGCCCGGCGCAGGACGCGCTGAGCCGCTTCCGTGCGGGCGCCGCGCCCCGCGGCGGCGGACCGCACCGCCGCCGCGGGGCCGGGCCGGGGTCACCGGACGGCGGGCAGCTCCTCGCGGGGCGGGAACTGCGCCGCGGGGTCCTCGGCGAGCGACCGCGCGGCGGCCGGGGCCGGTGCGACCGGGGTGGCGTGCGGGTCGCAGACCACGTCCCGGGCGTCGGTCTTCCCGTGGAGCAGGTAGGCGTCGACGCGGGTGTTGATGCAGGGGTTCACCAGGCTCGTGACGCCGTGCGAGCCGGCACCCCGCTCGGTGATCAGGCGCGAGCCGGCGAGGCGCCGGTGCAGCTCGACGGCGCCCCGGTACGGGGTGGCGGCGTCGCGCTCGGACTGGACGACGAGGACGGGCGGCAGGCCGCGGCGGGCGCCGACCTCGATCGGGGTGTGCTGCTTGGACCCCCAGGTCGCGCAGGGCAGGTTCATCCAGGCGTTCGACCAGGTGAGGAACGGGTACTTCGCATGCAGCGCGGTGTTGTCGCGATCCCACCCGGCCCAGCTGGTCGGCCACTTGGCGTCGGTGCACTCGACGGCGGTGTAGACGGCGTTGCCGTTCTCCGCGGCGGCGTTGCCCTGGGCGTCGGACATGTCCGGGGTGATCGCCTCGATCAGCGGCTGCGGGTCGCCGGCGGCCCAGGCGCTGAACGCCTGGGCGACCGGCACCCAGGAGGAGTCGTAGTAGGGGGCGGCCTGGAAGAAGTTGATGAGCTCTGCCGGGCCGGCGACCCCGCCGAGGGGGTTGGCCTTGGCCTGGGCGCGCAGCTGCTGCCACTTGGCCTCGACCGCGGCGCGGGTGGCGCCGAGGCGGAAGGCCGCGTCGTTCTGGGCGACCCAGTCGAGCCAGTCGTTCCAGCGGGTCTGGAAGGCGACGTCCTGGCCGAGGTTGGCCTCGTACCAGATGTTCTCCCGGGACGGGTCGACCACGCTGTCGACGATCATGCGGCGCACGTGGGTCGGGAAGAGCGTGGCGTAGACCCCGCCGAGGTAGGTGCCGTACGAGACGCCGAGGAAGTTCAGCTTCGGCTCGCCGAGGGCGGCCCGGATGACGTCCAGGTCGCGGGCGCTGTTCGGGGTGGTCATGTGCGGCAGCATCTCGCCGCTGCGCTCCTTGCAGCCGTCCGCGTACTCGGCGGCGAGCTTGCGCTGGGCGGTCTTGTCGGCCTCGGTGTCCGGGACCGGGTCGGCCTTGGGCACCTTGGCGAACTCCTGCGGGTCGATGCAGGAGATGGGCGCCGAGTGCCCGACGCCGCGCGGGTCGAAGCCCACGAAGTCGTACGCCTTGGCGGTGTTCACCCAGAGCGGTGACTTGGTCGTCGACCTGCGGGGGAAGCGCATGCCCGAGCCGCCCGGGCCGCCCGGGTTGTAGACGAGGGCGCCCTGGCGCTCCTCCTTTGTGCCGGTGCTGACGGCGCGGTCGACCGCGAGGTCGATGGTCTTGCCGAACGGCTTGGCGTAGTCGAGCGGGACCTTGACCCAGCCGCACTGGATCGGGGCGGCGAGGCCCCAGTCGGCCGGGCAGTCCGTCCAGTCGATTCCGGCGCGTGCGGCGCGGGCGGCCGCGATCTGCACGCCGAGCGCCTCCGGAACGGTGCCGCCCCCGGACGGCGCGGCGGCGGCCGGCGGGGCGAGCAGCAGCCCGGCGGCCAGGGCCGCGGTGATGGAGAAGGCGGCGCTCCCCAGCGCCGCTTTGCTTGTCACGTGGTCGTTCCCCCTGCATCGTGCGGCCCGTCCGAGGTCGGCCGGGCCGGGTCGGGTTGGTCGTGCGCGTGCCAGCAGGATCCTTTCGCCTGACCCGCACCTGACAACAGGCCACGGTCGGGTTCTTTGCCAACCCGATAACCGGACAGGCGGACACCGCTGAGCGGTACCCCACCGTCCCAGGCTGGCCCGCCGCTCACCGGCCGTACGTACGACACGCCGCATCGAGCACCCGGCGCAGAGCGAGGGCGTCCGGCGCGAGCGCCGAGACCAGCACGGCGGGTCCGGCCAGCGGCACCGCCACGGCGTACTCCCCCAGCGCCGCAGGCGCCGGCGGCGCCGCGGCGAACTCCGCGTCCACGACGAGGAGCTGGCCGACCGCCCGGTGCCCGGCCAGCCCCGCCGGCCCGTCCCAGCCGCCGGGCGCGCCCGGCCCGCAGGCCAGCTCCTGGTCGAGCAGCGGCCGGCCGTCCAGGTCGGCGGTGAGCCGGCTCCGCAGCAGGCCCGGCTCCTCCCCCGTGCGCCCCAGCACCTGCTCCTCGCGCAGCACCAGCCGCGCGCCGGTGGCGAGTTCGACACGGGTGTGCACCCGCAGGTCGCTGCCGCGGACGGAGACGAGCGGCTCCGGGAGCCAGCGGACCGCCGCCCCCGGGGCGACGGCCAGGCGCACGGCGTACCGGGCGGGCGCGCCGCCCCGGCCGGGCAGGGCGAGCGTGGCGGCGGCCGTGCCCAGGGCGAGCCGCGCCCCCGGGCCGGCCTCGGCGTCGACGGCGAGGCGGTCGCCGCCGAGCGGGGCGCTCATCGCGCCGACCAGCATGACGGCGGCCTCGCCGCGGGAGCCGGCACCGGACCGGACGCGGCGCAGCGCCAGCGGCCCCTCCCCGGCGAGGACGGGCAGGGCGGTGCCGCCGCGGCCGTCGGCGGCGGCGCGGATCCGGGCGGTGGCGCGCACGCCCGCGGGCGCCGGGGCGGGCGGCGCGCCGGTCACCGTACGGCCCAGGCGGCGTACTGCTCGCGGACCCACGCGGCGACGGGGGCGACGCCGTCCGCTCCGCGCAGCGACTGGAAGACGACGGGCAGCGCGCCGCGCTGCTCGGCGGCGTCGCGGGCCATGCGGTCCAGGTCGGAGCCGACGTGCGGGGCCAGGTCGGTCTTGTTGACCACCAGCAGGTCGGCGGTGGTGACGCCCGGGCCGCCCTTGCGGGGGATGTCGTCGCCGCCGGCCACGTCGATGACGAAGACCTGGGCGTCGACGAGGCCGCGGGAGAAGGTGGCGGTGAGGTTGTCCCCGCCGGACTCGACGAGGATCAGGTCCAGCGGGCCGAGGGCCTCCTCCAGTTCCTCGACCGCCTCCAGGTTCGCGGAGATGTCGTCGCGGATGGCGGTGTGCGGGCACGCCCCGGTCTCGACCGCGCTGATCCGCTCGGGCGGCAGGACGGCTTCGCGCAGCAGGAACTCGGCGTCCTCGCGCGTGTAGATGTCGTTCGTGACGACGGCCATGGACAGCTCGGCGCGCAGGGCCCGGCACAGCGCGGCCACCGTCGCCGTCTTGCCGGAGCCGACGGGTCCGCCGAGCCCGATGCGCAGGGCGCGGCGGGAGCCGTCCGTGCGGAGGGGCCCGGCGCCGAGGGTGTGGCGCTCGGGGTAGGCGGTGCCGTGGTCGAGGTGCATACGGTCTCCGGGGAGCGTGGCGGGAAGGGGTCAGGAGGCGAACAGCCGGACCGGCCAGGCGGCGTGGGCCTGCGCGGTGATCTCCAGCAGGGGCGAGGAGGCGGCGGGCAGGGCGCCGGGGCCTTCGGTCTGCGCGGCGCGTGCGGCCGCCTCGGCGCGGCCGGCCACGGCGTCGGCCTCGCCGGCGAGGCGCGCGAGCACACCGCTCGCCTGGAACGGGTCCAGGCCGAGCAGCCGCACCGCCGCGGTCGCGGGCCCGCTGATGCTCTCGTACGCCGCCACGTGCGCGGCCTCGGCGGGCCCGAGCCCGGCCGCCCGCGCGGTGGCGCCCAGGACAACCGGCTGGTGGGCACCGCGGGGGAACGCCGCGGCCAGCGCGTCGAGTTCGGCGCAGGGCCAGGTGGCGCGCGCGGCGCGCAGGAGCTGCCGGCCGAGCCGGCGGGCCGCGGTGCGCAGGGCGGGCGCGGGGGTGCGGGCGTCGGCGGCCGCGTCGAGGAGCGCGGTGTCGAGGCCGAGGGCGGCGGCCGCGGCGAGGCCGGCGGAGGTGATCCCGGCCGTGTGCAGGCGGCCGCGGCAGTACTCCTCCAGGGAGGCGGCGTCGCGGATGCGGCCCGCCTTGCAGGCGGCCTCGGCGCCGCCGGAGTGGGCGTGCCCTCCGGCGGGAAAACGGCCGTCGGCGAGGACGAGCAGGGCTGCGAGGCCGCCCATCAGAAGAGGAAGTACCGCTGGGCCATGGGCAGTTCCGCCACCGGTGCCGGCTCGACCGCCTCGCCGTCGATCGTCACGGTGAAGGTGTCGGCGTCGACCTCGACACGCGGCAGGGCGTCGTTGTTCCGCATGTCGGCCTTGCCGGTCGTGCGGGTGCTGTCGACAGCCGCGAAGCGCTTGCCGAGGCCGAGGCGTTCGGGCAGGGCGTCGTCGAGTGCGGCCTGCGCGGTGAAGTTGAGTGAGTTGAGGGCGGGGGCGCGGCCGTGGGCGCCGTACATGGGGCGGGGCAGCACGGGCTGGGGGGTGGGGATGGAGGCGTTGGCGTCGCCCATCTGCGCGTAGGCGATCTGCCCGCCCTTGATGACGGTGTCGGGTTTGACGCCGAAGAAGGCGGGCCGCCACAGGACCAGGTCGGCGAGTTTGCCGGTCTCGACGGAGCCGACCTCGCGGGCGATGCCCTGGGCGATCGCCGGGTTGATCGTGTACTTGGCCACGTACCGGCGGGCGCGGTGGTTGTCGGCGGGCCCGTCGCCGGGGAGGAAGCCGCGGCGCCGCTTCATCACGTGCGCGGTCTGCCAGGTGCGCATCACGACCTCGCCGATCCGGCCCATGGCCTGGGAGTCCGAGGAGATGATCGAGATGGCCCCGAGGTCGTGCAGGACGTCCTCGGCGGCGATCGTCGAGGGCCGGATGCGGGACTCGGCGAAGGCCAGGTCCTCGGGGACGGCCGGGTTGAGGTGGTGGCAGACCATCAGCATGTCGAGGTGCTCCTCGACCGTGTTGGCGGTGTGCGGGCGCGTGGGATTGGTGGAGCTGGGCAGCACGTACGGCTCGGACACCACGGTGATGATGTCCGGTGCGTGCCCGCCGCCCGCGCCCTCGGTGTGGTAGGCGTGGACGGTCCGGCCGGCGATCGCGGCGAGGGTGTCGGCGACGAAGCCGGCCTCGTTGAGGGTGTCGGTGTGCAGGGCGACCTGGGCGCCGGTCTCCTCGCAGACGCCGAGGCAGGTGTCGATCGCGGCGGGCGTGGCCCCCCAGTCCTCGTGGATCTTGAAGCCGACCGCGCCGCCGCGCAGCTGCGCGTGCAGGGCCTCGCGGGAGGTGGTGTTGCCCTTGCCGAGCAGGCCGATGTTGACCGGGTACGCCTCCAGGGCGGCGAACATCCGGGCGAGGTGCCAGGATCCGGGGGTGACGGTGGTGGCCTTGGTGCCCTCGGCGGGCCCGGTGCCGCCGCCGACGAGGGTGGTGACGCCGGAGGCGAGGGCCTCGTCGGCGAGGGTCGGGGAGATGAAGTGGACGTGGGCGTCGACGGCGCCCGCCGTGAGGATCCTGCCGTTGCCTGCGACGACCTCCGTCTCGGGGCCGATGACCAGGGCCGGGTCGACGCCGTCCATGGTGTCCGGGTTGCCGGCCTTGCCGATGCCGCAGATCCGGCCGTCGCGGATGCCGACGTCGGCCTTGACGATCCCCCAGTGGTCCAGGACGACCGCGCCGGTGATCACCGTGTCGGGGGCGCCCTCGGCGCGCGTCGTGCGGGCCTGGCCCATGGACTCGCGGATCACCTTGCCCCCGCCGAAGACCGCCTCGTCGCCGGAGCGTCCGGGGCCGCCCGCGAGGTCCTGCTCGATCTCGACGAACAGGTCGGTGTCGGCCAGCCGGATCCGGTCGCCGGCGGTGGGTCCGAAGAGGTCCGCGTAGGCGGCGCGCCCGAGCTCACCCATCGAGCGGCCCCCCGGTCTCCCCGCGCAGCCCCGGCACGGTGCGCAGCCCGCCGAGGGGGACGAGCGCCACCTCGACCGGGATGCCGGGCTCGAAGCGGACGGCGGTGCCGGCGGGCACGTCGAGGCGGAGTCCGCGGGCGGCCGTACGGTCGAACCGGAGGCCGGGGTTGGCCTCGGCGAAGTGGTAGTGGGAGCCGACCTGGACGGGCCGGTCGGCGGCGTTGAGGACGGTGAGGCGGGTGACGGGGCGGCCCTCGTTGAAGAGGACCGGGCCGTCGCCGTGGACGATCTCGCCGGGGATCACTCTGCGGGCCTCTCAGACGATCGGGTCGTGGACGGTGACGAGCTTGGTGCCGTCCGGGAAGGTCGCCTCGACCTGGACGTCGGGGATCATCTCGGCGATGCCCTCCATCACGTCGGCACGGCCGAGGACGGTCCGGCCGGAGGCCATCAGCTCCGCCACGGTCCGCCCGTCGCGCGCCCCTTCGAGGACGTGCACGGTGATCAGCGCGACCGCCTCGGGGTGGTTGAGGAGCACCCCGCGCGCCCTGCGCCGCGCGGCCACGTCGGCGGCCACGTGGATGAGCAGCCTCTCCTGCTCGTGGGGTGTCAGGTGCATGCGTGATCACCAAGCTTCCGGGAGGTGCGGACGGCGCCGGACGACGGTAGCGGTCCGCACCGCCGGTGTTGACCGGTGCTTTCCCCAGCCGGTCGGCTCTTTCCCGAAGGCGGCGGAGGCTTTCCGCCCCGACCACCGCCCCTTTGCCGGGGGTTGGGCGGTCGTTGGCGGAACCGGCCGACGGCGGCCCACGCTAGGGCCGGTGTTTTACCGCTGCGTTAACGCGTGTTTCGGGCGGGTGCCCGGTTCGGGCGCGGGCCGTTCAGCGGCTGCCCCCGCCGGCCGGGGCGTGGGCCCCGACCGGCCAGGGCAGGGCGATCCATACGGTCTTGCCGCCGTCCTCGGTGGGGCTGACCGAGAGCCGGCCGCCCGCCTCCGCGGTGAGCCAGCGGATGATCACCATGCCGCGGCCGTTGTCCTGCTGGACGGCGGCGGGCAGCCGCCGGGGCCACCGGGGGTGGCTGTCGGTGACCCCGATGCGGAGCCACTCCTCGCGCTCCAGGCGGAGCTCGACCGTGAAGGTGGGCGACTGCCCGAAGGTGTGCTGCACGGCGTTGGTGGCCAGCTCGGACACGATCAGCCGGACGCTGTCGGCGGTGTCGGCGCCGTCGGGCAGCCCCCATTCGGCGAGCACCTCGGCGACGTGGCGGCGGGCGGCGGCGACCGAGGCGGGTTCGCTCGGCAGAGTGACGGATGCTTCCTGGTGGTCTGCCATGGCGACGGTCCCTTTCCCACCGGGGCGTCACCGCCCCGGATCTGTGCTGGACGCCAGAGTGCCACCCATCGTCCCGCCGCTGCCGCCGTTCACCCGAGATCCGCATATATCTGTCGCCCAATGCGGTGAACTCTGCTACGGAAGAGCGTATTCGGACGGCAGACTGGTGCGAGCTGTGCCGGTGGAAGGAGGCGGGTATGCAGCATGGCCCCGCGGTGCGTCGGCGCAAGCTCGGAGAGGAACTGCGCGCGCTGCGCGACCGCACGGGACTGACCAGCGGCGAGGCCGCCCGGATCGTGGGGTGGCACCAGTCGAAAATCAGCCGCATCGAGACGGGCCGCAGTGGCGTGAAACCGGAGGACATCCGGCTGCTGCTCGACGCGTACGGGGACGCCGTCCGCCCCGAGCAGCGGGCTCTGCTGGAGGCGCTGTCGGTCTCGGCGGCCGGCCCGGGCCCGGGCGGCGGCACCGGCCGGGAGCGGCAGTGGTGGCACGACTACCGGGGCCTCCTGCCGCAGGAGTACCGGGACTTCATCAGCCTCGAGGCCGGCGCCCGCTCGGCCCGGACGGTGGAGCTGTCCGTCGTGCCGGGGCTGCTCCAGACCGCGGAATACGCACGTGCGGTCACGCGGGCCGCCCTCGGCGGGCTGCCGGAGCCGAAGGTGGACGCGCTGGTCGACGTACGGCTGGCCCGGCAGGCGGTGCTGCGGGCAGATCCGCCGCTGGAGCTGAGCGCGGTGCTCGACGAGGCGGTGCTGCGGCGGCAGATCGGGGGGCCGGGGGTGATGGCGGCGCAGCTGAGGCACCTGGTGGCGGTGGCGCGCCTGCCCCAAGTGCGGCTCCAGGTGCTGCCGTTCAGCGTGGGGGGTCATCTCGGCCTGACAGGACCGTTCGTCATTTTCTCATTTCCGAACATCGCCGATCTGGATGTGGTGGTCCTCGACCATTTGACGAGTAGCCTCTATCTGGAGCGGAAGGAAGACCTCGAGGCGTACAGCGCCGCGTTCCGCACCATCCAGGCGCACGCCCTCCCGCCCGAAGACTCGTCGGATCTCATCAGCTCACTGGCTGACGGCGCGTAAGGAGGCACCCCGTGTCCGCAACCCCCCTCTCCACAGGCGGACTTCTGACCAGCGCGACGTGGCGGCGGAGCAGCCGCAGCACCGGAATGAACAACTGCGTGGAAACGGCCTTGCTCTCCGGCGGCCTCCTGGCCGTCCGCGACTCCAAGCGGACGGACGGCCCGGCGGTGCTCTTCACCGGACCCGCCTGGAACGGCTTCCTCGCCTGCGTAGGGGCGTACGGGCCCGCCTGACCGGAACCGGGCCCGGCGGCTCCGCCGCTACGGCAGGTCCGCCGCCCCCTCGGGGGCGGTCCGCAGGATCACCGCGACGGCCCGCTCGATCTCCTCCCCCGTGAGATCGGCGCGGGCGGTCAGCCGCAGCCGCGAGACGCCGTCCGGAACCGACGGCGGCCGGAAGCACCCCACGGACAGCCCGGCCTCCCGGCAGTCGGCGGCCCACTGCAGGGCCGCCGGCGCCGAGGGGGCCCGTACGGACACCACGGCGGCGTCGGGCCGGGCCGAGGCCAGGCCGGCCGCGGTGAGCCGCCCGTGCAGCAGCGCGGCCACCTCGCGGGCCCGGGCGGCCCGCTCCGGTTCGCGGCGCAGCAGCCGCAGCGCCGCCAGCGCCCCGCCCGCGGCGGCCGGCGCGAGCCCGGTGTCGAAGATGAAGGTGCGGGCCGTGTTGACCAGGTGCCGGATGACCTTGGCCGGGCCGAGGACGGCCCCGCCCTGGCTGCCCAGGGACTTCGAGAGGGTCAGCGTTGCGACCACCCCCGGCGCCCCCGCCAGCCCTGCCGCGTGCAGGGCTCCCCGGCCCCCGTCGCCCAGGACGCCGAGCCCGTGCGCGTCGTCCACGACGAGGGCCGCGCCGGCAGCCCGGCAGACCTCGGCGTACCCGGCGAGCGGGGCGGCGTCCCCGTCCACGGAGAACACGGAGTCGGTGACCAGAAGGGCGCGGCCGGTGTGCGCGGCGAGCGTCTTGCGGGCGGCCTCCGGATCGGCATGCGGAACCACCGCGGTCTCGGCGCGGGAGAGGCGGCACCCGTCGACGATCGAGGCGTGGTTGCCGGAGTCGGAGGCGACGAGCGCGCCCCGGCCGCCGAGCGCGGTGACGGCCGCCAGGTTGGCCGCGTACCCCGAGGACAGCACCAGCGCGGCCTCGAACCCGCAGAAGCCGGCGAGCTCCCGCTCGAGCTCGGCATGAAGCTCGGTCGTACCGGTCACCAGGCGCGATCCAGTGGCTCCCGCCCCCCACTGCTCGGCCGCCGCGCACGCGCCGCGGACGGTCTCCGGGTGCCGGGACAGGCCGAGGTAGTCGTTGCTCGCGAGGTCCAGCAGGGGCGAGCCGGCGCTGCGGGGCCGCAGGGTCCGCACCAGTCCGGCCTGCTCACGGGCCCGCTCGGCCTCGTCGATCCAGGCGAACACGTCGGCGGAGGCGTCGGCCTCGCGGCTGGGCTGGGGCATGCGGGTCCTCGCGGTTTGTCGGCTGTCCACAGACGATGCCCGACCCTAGCGGCCGCGACTCGAGTGCCAGGTGTGGCGATACACACACTCCGTTCCGGCCATGTTGTGCGATCTCTCCTTGGCCGGGAGTGCTCACGTGGTCCAGGATCGGCGTCATGGACCTGCTGAACACCCTGGTGGACAAGGGGCTGCGGCGCGAGCTGCCGACCCGCGAAGAGGCGCTCGCCGTGCTGGCGACCTCCGACGACGAACTGCTCGACGTGGTGGCCGCGGCCGGCAAGGTGCGCCGCCAGTGGTTCGGGCGCCGGGTCAAGCTGAACTACCTCGTCAACCTGAAGTCGGGGCTCTGCCCCGAGGACTGCTCCTACTGCTCGCAGCGCCTCGGGTCGAAGGCGGAGATCCTCAAGTACACGTGGCTGAAGCCGGACGAGGCCTCGGCGGCCGCGGCGGCCGGCATCGCGGGCGGCGCCAAGCGCGTGTGCCTGGTGGCGAGCGGCCGCGGCCCGACGGACCGGGACGTGGAGCGCGTCGGCAAGACCATCGAGGCGATCAAGGAGCAGAACGACGGCGTCGAGGTCTGCGCCTGCCTCGGCCTGCTCTCCGACGGCCAGGCCGAGCGGCTGAAGGAGGCCGGGGCCGACGCCTACAACCACAACCTCAACACGTCCGAGGCCACGTACGGGAAGATCACCAAGACGCACACCTACGCGGACCGCGTCGACACCGTGCAGAAGGCGCACGCCGCCGGCCTGTCCGCCTGCTCCGGCCTCATCGCGGGCATGGGCGAGAGCGACGAGGACCTGGTCGACGTCGTCTTCTCGCTGCGCGACCTCGACCCGGACTCGGTTCCGGTGAACTTCCTGATCCCGTTCGAGGGCACCCCGCTGGCCGAGGAGTGGAACCTCACCCCGCAGCGCTGCCTGCGGATCCTCGCGATGGTCCGGTTCGTCTGCCCGGACGTCGAGGTCCGCCTCGCGGGCGGCCGCGAGGTCCACCTGCGCACCATGCAGCCGCTGGCGCTGCACCTGGTGAACTCGATCTTCCTCGGCGACTACCTCACCAGCGAGGGCCAGGCCGGCCAGGCCGACCTCGACATGATCGCGGACGCCGGCTTCACGGTGGAGGGCGCCGGCACGTCGAGCCTGCCCGCGCACCGCGCGGACGTCGCCGCTGCCGCTGCCGCCGCGCCGGCCGCGGCCGGGCACGGGCCGTGCGGTTCCGCGCCCGCCGAAGCCGGCTGTGGCTCGGCCTGCGGAGGCTGCTCGGGCCACGCGCACGCCGCCGAGGCCTCGCCCGCCGAGCCCGCCCAGGCGGAGCCCGGCGCGGTGCGCCCGGACCTGGTCGCGGTGCGCCGCCGGGGCGCCGGGACGGACCTCGCGCCCAATGCCTGACCGGCACCCCCCGCTGACGGCCGGCGAGCTGCTCGCGCTGGACCGGCAGCACGTCTGGCACCCGTACGGGCCGATGCCGGGGCGCCAGGAGCCGCTCGTCGTCTCCTCCGCCTCGGGTGTCCGGCTGCGCCTCGCGCAGCCGGCGCACGGCCGCGACGAGCTGGTCGACGGCATGTCCTCCTGGTGGTCGGCCATCCACGGCTACAACCACCCGGTGCTCAACAAGGCCGCGGCCGACCAGCTCGGCCGCATGGCGCACGTGATGTTCGGCGGGCTCACCCACGAGCCCGCCGTCCGGCTGGCCGCGAAGCTCGTCGAGATCACCCCGGAGGGCCTGGAGCACGTCTTCCTCGCCGACTCCGGCTCCGTCTCGGTCGAGGTCGCGGCCAAGATGTGCCTGCAGTACTGGCGCTCGCTGGGCCGCCGCGGCAAGACCAGGCTGATGACCTGGCGCGGCGGCTACCACGGGGACACGTGGACGCCGATGGCCGTCTGCGACCCCGAGGGCGGCATGCACGGGCTGTGGTCCGGCGTCCTGCCGCGCCAGGTCTTCGCGGACGTCCCGCCGGCCGGGTTCGACGCCCCCGTCGACCCGGCGTACGCGGACCACCTGCGGTCCCTGGTCGCGGCACACGCCGACGAGCTGGCCGCCGTCATCGTGGAGCCGGTGGTCCAGGGCGCGGGCGGCATGCGCTTCCACAACCCCGGCTACCTGCGCGTCCTGCGCGAGCTGTGCGACGAGTACGACGTCCTGCTCGTCCTGGACGAGATCGCGACGGGCTTCGGGCGCACCGGCGCCCTGTTCGCCGCGGACCACGCGGGCATCACGCCCGACGTGATGTGCCTGGGCAAGTCCCTGACCGGCGGCTACCTCACGCTCGCGGCCACGCTGTGCACGGAGCGGGTGGCGTCCGGGATCTCCCGCGGCGAGGTCCCGGTCCTGGCCCACGGGCCGACGTTCATGGGCAACCCGCTGGCCGCCTCGGTGGCGCTGGCCTCGGTCGAGCTGCTCCTCGGCCAGGACTGGCAGCGGGAGGTCAAGCGGATCGAGGCCGGGCTGCTGGAGGGGCTGGCCCCGGCCCGGGCGCTGCCTGGCGTCCTCGACGTACGGGTCCTGGGCGCGATCGGCGTGGTCCGGCTGGACCACGAGGTGGACATGGCGGCCGCGACGGCGGCGGCGGTGCGCGAGGGCGTCTGGCTGCGGCCCTTCCGCGACCTCGTGTACACGATGCCGCCGTTCGTGACGGACGACGCCGATGTGGCGCGCATCTGCCGCGCCGTGTGCGCTGCGGCCGGGGAGGGCTGAGATGGGCGTGATCGTGGTGTCCGGGACGGGCACGGAGATCGGCAAGACGGTGGTCACCGCGGCCGTCGCCGCGGCGGCGGCCGCCGAGGGGCGTTCCGTGGCCGTCCTCAAGCCCGCCCAGACCGGTCTGGAGCCGGGCGTTCCGGGAGATGCCGCGGAGGCGGCCCGGCTGGCCGGCCCGCAGGTGACGGCCGTCGAACTGGCCCGGTACCCGGAGCCGCTCGCTCCGGACACCGCCGCCCGGCGGGCAGGGATGGCGGCCGTCGCGCCCGAGGAGGTCGCGGAGGCCGCGGACAAGCTCGCCGCCTCGCACGACCTGGTGCTGGTGGAGGGCGCGGGTGGGCTGCTGGTCCGCTTCGACGAGGCGGGGCGCACCCTGGCCGACGCGGCGGCGCTGCTCGGGGCTCCGGTGCTGGTCGTCGCCCCGGCGGCGCTCGGCACCCTGAACTCCACGACGCTGACGGCGGAGGCGCTGCGGACCCGCGGGCTGTCCGCACTCGGCGTCGTGGTGGGCAGCTGGCCCGCCGCCCCCGACCTGGCCTGCCGCTGCAACCTGGCCGACCTGCCGTCCTCCTCCGGGCTCCCGCTGCTCGGCGCGGTCCCGGAGCGGTCCGGGGCGCTCCCCCCGGCGGAGTTCCGGGCGGCGGCGCCGACCTGGCTGGCGCCGGCGCTGTCGGGCACCTGGTCCGCGGAGGGCTTCCGGGCCGCCTGGGCGCCCGGCCCGGCGGCACCCGCGGGCGGGGCGCCGACGGCCTGAGGCGGGGGCGGCCTGCCCGTGCCGGCCGCCCCGCGCGCAGGCCCCCGTACACGGGCAGCCGCGCCACTTTGCCGGTCCTTTACCATGGTGGCAGAGCCGCGGCCCTGGCTGCCCGCCCGGTCGGCGGCTCGGACGAACCGCCGACCCGGCCCGTTCCGACCGGCACTCCCGACGAAAGGTGTGAGCGTCCGCCCATGGGCGAGCCCCCCAGTAGCCGACATCGCGCGCTGCCCCTCCTCCTGGCCGATCATGGGACGGAGGTGACGGACCGATGACCGAAGTGCTCCTGCTCGTCGTGGCGCTGCTGCTCTGCCTTGCCTGCGGGGTGTTCGTGGCGGCCGAGTTCTCGCTGACCACCGTCGAGCGCAGCGAACTCGAGCGCGCCGTCGAGCGCGGCGAGCGCGGCGCCGACAGCGCCCTGTCCGCCGTCCGCAGCCTGACCTTCCAGCTCTCCGGTGCGCAGCTCGGCATCACCGTGACCGGCCTGATCATCGGCATGATCTCCGAGCCGTCCATCGCCGCCCTGCTCCGCGGCCCCTTCGAGGCGATGGGCCTGCCGCCCGGCGCCGCCTCCTCCACCGCGTTCGTCCTCGGCACGGCCGTCTCGACCGTCGTGCTGATGGTGGTCGGCGAGCTGGTGCCGAAGAACTGGGCGATCTCCTCCCCGCTGGCCGTGGCCAAGCGGGTGGCGACGATGCAGCGGGTCTTCAGCCGGATCTTCCGGCCGTTCATCAGCCACCTCAACACCACCGCGAACCACATGGTGCACCGGCTCGGCATGGAGCCGGCCGAGGAGCTGGCCTCCGCCCGCACCCCGCAGGAGCTGGTGGCGCTGGCCCGGCACTCGGCGAAGGCGGGCGCGCTGGAGCGCGACACCGCCGAGCTGTTCGTACGGACCCTCAACCTGGCCGACCTGACCGCGGAGAACGTGATGACCCCCCGCGTCCAGGTCACCGCCCTGGACGTGCAGACCACCGCCGAGGACGTGGCCAACGCGACCCTGGCGACCGGGCTGTCGCGCTTCCCGGTCTACCGGGGCAGCCTCGACTCCGTGGTGGGAACGGTCCACATCAAGGACGTCCTCGCCCTGCCGGCCGAGGAGCGGCACCGCCGCCCCGTCTCGCAGCTGCTGCGCGCCCCCCTCTTCGTACCGGAGTCCCTGACCGTGGACCGGCTGCTGGACCGGCTGTCCGGTAAGCAGACGATGGCCGTCGTCATCGACGAGTACGGGGGAACGGCCGGAGTGGCCACCCTGGAGGACATCGTCGAGGAGGTCGTCGGCGAGGTCCGCGACGAGCACGACCCGCACGAGACACCCGACCTGGCCCCGGCCGGCCGGGACGGCGCCGGGCGCGAGCTGTACTCGGCGGACGGCTCCGCCCGCACCGACCAGCTGCGGCGGATAGGACTGCGCGTGCCGGACGGCCCGTACGAGACGCTGGCCGGACTGATGGCGACCGGCCTCGGCCGGATCCCCGCCGTCGGCGACAGCCTGGACCTCGACGGCTGGCGGCTCGACGTGGTCGACGCGAGCGGGCGCAGGGCCGCGCGGGTCCTGCTGCACGCACCGGACGACACCCGCGACGCCGCGGGCGACGAGGGCGGGGAGACCGCGCGATGACCCTGCTGCAACTCCTGATCGGCCTCGCGACCCTCGTCGTGAACGCCTTCTTCGTCGGCGCCGAGTTCGCCCTGATCTCGGTCCGGCGCAGCCAGATCGAGCCGCACGCGGAGCAGGGCGACCGGCGGGCCCGGTCCGTCCTGTGGGGCCTGGAGCACGTGTCGGCGCTGATGGCCGCGGCCCAGCTGGGCATCACGCTGTGCACCCTGGTGCTCGGCGCGGTGGCCGAGCCCGCCATCGCGCACCTGCTGGAGCCGCTCTTCGAACTCGTCGGAGTGCCGTCCGGACTGGTCCACGCGATCTCGTTCGTGATCGCGCTCACTCTGGCGACGTACCTGCACATGCTCTTCGGGGAGATGCTCCCGAAGAACGTGGCCCTGTCCGAGCCGGTACGGACGGCCCTGCTCCTCGGGCCGCCGCTGGTCGCGCTGACCCGGGCGCTCCGCCCGGTGATCTTCGCGATCAACGCCTTCGCGAACCTGCTGCTGCGGCTGCTGCGGGTCGACGCCAAGAACGAGGTGTCGGCGACGTTCTCCGACGACGAGCTGGCCCAGATCGTCAGGGACTCCAGCGAGGCCGGCCTGATCGACGACCGGGCGAGCGAGCGCCTGCACGACGCCCTGGAGCTCGGCCGACGACCCGTCACGGACGTCGTCCTGCCGTCGGACCGGGTCGTCGCTGCCGAGCTGGGCATCACCCCGGCGGGGCTGGAGGCGCTGTCGGCCTCCTCCGGCTACTCCCGCTTCCCGGTGGTCGACGCGCAGGCCCGGATCCTGGGCTACCTGCACGTCAAGGACGCGCTCGACGCGGACGGGCCGGAGCGGGACCAGCCGTTCCCGGTGGCGGCGCTGCGCGCCATCGCCCAGGTCCGGGCGGACACCCCGCTGGACGACGTGCTCACCGCGATGCGGCGCAGCCGGACGCACCTGGCGGCGGTCCTCGGCACGGACGGGGCGATGGCCGGCCTGGTGACGATGGAGGACGTCCTGCGCGAGCTGTTCGGCCGCCCCGCGTCGGCCTGAGCCCGAGCCCGTCCCGGCCCCGGGGTGCCCGGCACCCCGGGGCTACCGCGCGGTAGGCTCGCATCGCCATGGGGATCAATGCGTCTTACACCAGCTTCGTCGCGGTCGGCGACTCCTTCACCGAGGGGATGTCCGACCTGCTGCCGGACGGCTCCTACCGGGGATGGGCGGACCTGCTGGCCGCCCGCCTCGCGGCGCGCGAGCCCGGCTTCCGCTACGCGAACCTCGCGGTCCGGGGGAAGCTGATCGGCCAGATCGCCGCGGAGCAGGCCCCGGCCGCGGCGGCGATGCGGGCGGACGTGGTGACCCTCGTCGGCGGCCTCAACGACGCCCTGCGGCCCAAGGTCGACATGGGCCGGGTCCGCGGCCGCCTCGAAGAGGCCGTCGGTATCCTGGCCCCCTCGTGCCGGACGCTGGTGCTGATGCGCTCC
The DNA here is from genome assembly GCF_055570615.1 of Streptomyces sp. NPDC031121. Classification (NCBI taxonomy): domain Bacteria; kingdom Bacillati; phylum Actinomycetota; class Actinomycetes; order Kitasatosporales; family Streptomycetaceae; genus Streptomyces; species Streptomyces sp. NPDC031121. The sequence continues at coordinate 100,867 of NZ_JBVIGV010000017.1, read as the reverse complement.
CCCGGCCGGAACGGCCCGGTGATGGAGCGGTTCCGCCCGCGGATGGAGCAGCTCTTCGGCATCGTGGAGGAGCTCGCCGCCCGGCACGGCGCCGTCGTCGTCGACCTGTACGGCGCGGAGGTCCTCGGCGACCCCCGCATGTGGGACGTCGACCGGCTGCACCTGACGGCGGAGGGGCACCGCAGGGTCGCCGAGGCGGTGTGGCAGTCCCTGGGCCTGCCGGCCGAGGAGGACTGGCGGGCGGGCCTGCCGCCCGCGGTGCTCCCCGGCTGGGCGGCCCGCCGCGCGCAGGACCTCGGCTTCGCCCGGCAGCACCTGCTGCCGTGGATCGGCCGCCGGCTGACGGGCCGCTCCTCCGGGGACGGCCGGCCCGCGAAGCGGCCGGAGCTGCTGCCGTACGAGGCGGTCCCGGCCGAGCGGCCCTCGTAGCAAGCCACAAACAGGGACGGGGTCGCGACCTGCGTAAACGCACAGCACCCGCCCAAGTAGAATCCCTTTACGTGACAGCCAAGCCCCGCATCCCCAATGTCCTGGCCGGCCGCTACGCTTCCCCGGAGCTCGCCGTCCTGTGGTCCCCCGAGTACAAGGTCACGCTGGAGCGGCGGCTGTGGCTCGCCGTGCTGCGCGCCCAGAAGGACCTCGGCATCGACGTCCCCGACGCCGCCCTCGCCGACTACGAGCGCGTCCTGGAGGACGTCGACCTCGCCTCGATCGCCGAGCGCGAGAAGGTCACCCGGCACGACGTGAAGGCCCGCATCGAGGAGTTCAATGCCCTCGCCGGCCACGAGCACGTCCACAAGGGCATGACCTCCCGCGACCTGACCGAGAACGTCGAGCAGCTCCAGATCCGGCTCTCCCTCGAACTGGCCCGCGACCGCACCGTCGCCGTCCTTGCCCGCCTGGGCCGGCTGGCCGGCGAGCACGCCGAGCTGGTCATGGCCGGCCGCTCCCACAACGTGGCCGCCCAGGCGACCACCCTCGGCAAGCGGTTCGCCACGGCGGCCGACGAGCTGCTGGTCGCGTTCGACCGCCTGGAGGACCTGATCGGCCGCTACCCGCTGCGCGGGATCAAGGGCCCGGTCGGCACCGCCCAGGACATGCTGGACCTCCTCGGCGGCGACGCCGCGAAGCTCGCCGACCTGGAGCAGCGGATCGCCGCCCACCTCGGCTTCGCCCAGGCCTTCACCTCGGTCGGCCAGGTCTACCCCCGTTCCCTCGACTACGACGTGGTCACCGCGCTCGTCCAGCTGGCCGCGGCGCCGTCCTCGATCGCGAAGACGATCCGGCTCATGGCGGGCCACGAGCTCGTCACCGAGGGCTTCAAGCCGGGCCAGGTCGGCTCCTCCGCGATGCCGCACAAGATGAACACCCGCTCCTGCGAGCGCGTGAACGGCCTGATGGTCATCCTGCGCGGCTACGCCTCGATGACCGGCGAACTCGCCGGCGACCAGTGGAACGAGGGCGACGTGTCCTGCTCCGTGGTCCGCCGCGTGGCGCTCCCGGACGCGTTCTTCGCGTTCGACGGCCTGCTGGAGACCTTCCTGACGGTCCTCGACGAGTTCGGCGCCTTCCCCGCCGTGGTCGCCCGCGAGCTGGACCGCTACCTGCCGTTCCTCGCGACCACCAAGGTCCTGATGGGCGCGGTGCGGGCGGGCGTCGGCCGCGAGGCCGCCCACGAGGTCATCAAGGAGCACGCAGTCGCCTCCGCGCTCGCCATGCGCGAGCAGGGCGCCGAGCGCAACGAGCTGCTGGACAAGCTGGCCGCCGACGACCGGATGCCGCTGGACCGCGCCCAGCTCGACGCCCTGATGGCCGACAAGCTGTCCTTCACGGGGGCCGCCGGCGACCAGGTCGCGACGATCGCCGCCCGCGTCGAGGAGATCGCCAAGCAGTACCCGGAGGCCGCCGGGTACGCCCCGGGGTCGATCCTCTGACCCCGGAGGAGCTCCAGGCCGCCCGCGACCGCGTCGTTCCCGACGTGGTCGCGGGCGGCCTGCGCGTGCTGTTCTGCGGCATCAACCCCGGTCTCCTCTCCGCCGCGACGGGCCACCACTTCGCCCGCCCCGGCAACCGCTTCTGGCCGGTCCTGCACCTGTCCGGCTTCACCCCGCGCCGCCTGGCCCCGGCGGAGCAGGAGGAGCTGCCGGCCTACCGGCTCGGCATCACGAACGTCGTCGCCCGGGCCACGGCCCGCGCCGACGAACTGACCGCGCAGGAGCTCGTCGAGGGCGGCCGGATCCTCACCGCCAAGGTCGAACGGCTCCGCCCGCAGTGGCTGGCCGTCGTCGGCGTCACCGCCTACCGCACCGCTTTCGGGGAGCGCAGGGCCCTCATCGGCCCGCAGGAGCGGACCATCGGCCGCACCCGCATCTGGGCCCTCCCCAACCCGAGCGGCCTCAACGCGCACTGGACGGCGGAGACCATGGCCGCGGAGTTCGCCCGCCTCCGCGCCGCCGCAGCATCCCCCGCACCCGGCGACGAGGCACACACGTAGGGTGTGACGACACCGACGTCGGACAGACGAGCACGGCCGGTACCTGCGGCCACCGCGGGGAGGGCCATATGACCGTACTCCGACACTCCGTATCCGTCCTCGCCCTGGAACCCCGCCGACTCCAGGCGCTCACGCAACTGGTCCTCGACTTCACCGCCTCCACCCGGGCCGAGGGGCACGGGATCGTCCTGGACGACGGGCAGCCGGTCCCGGACCTGCGGCTGGTCAAGGGGCGGCATCTGCGGCCCGGCGCGCGGTACGAGCTGTCGGAGGCCGGGCCGTCCGGTACCACGGACCAGGTGACCGTGCTCGTCCGCGAGTGGCAGCGCCACAGCGCGATCGCCCTGGAACAGCGCCTCGTCTCCGACGATGCGACGGCGTGGATGGCTCTGCGACTGCGCACCCCCGACCGGCCGCGGCTGCTGGAGGTCGAAGGCCGGGTGCGGGGCCCGGAGGGATCGGGGGCGCTGCGCCGCGGGTCGGGACAGGCGCGACTCGACCTGGCCGCATGGTGGGCGGCGACCGGGCCCCTCTCCGGCACCGCGCCCGCGGCGCGGGCCCCGGCGACGGCCCGGCTCCAGCACCCGCTGTGCAAGGCGCGTCTGTCTCTGCGGCCGCAGCGGGCGGAGGGCGGACGCTGGCAGGTGGACGTCACCCTCACCGTGCGCGGGCGCTGGCTGCTGCGGCCGGTCGCCGCCATCGCCTTGGCGGTGGCCGGGCGCCCGGTGCGGCGGGGCTTCCGGTCGGCGGTGGAGCAGGCGGCCGACTCCTGGAACCGGTCGATCGCCGAACTGCTGGCGCTCTCCCCGGACGACCTCCGGGCCGAACTGGCAAGACACGCCACCGAGCAGCGGAACCCGGAGTCTCCGCAGGACGCCCCTGCCCCTGGCTAGGGCGGGTCGACGACGGTGATTGCCGCCATCAGCTGCGGCGAGTGGTCGGCCCCCCAGTGGGCCGCGTACACGGCGACCCACCGGTCCCCGGCCCGCCACAGGTGCAGGTGGTCGGCGGTGTCGCCTATCTCCCGCCAGGGCTCGGCGGTTTCCCCGCCGTCCTCCTTCAGCCGCAGCCCGGCCAGGCTGAACACGTCGGAGGCCCCCCAGCGCTCCTCCAGCCGCCGGACCAGCGCCCCGTACTCCGCGGCCAGCTGGTCCTCGTGCGCCGCGCGGTCGGCCGCGTCCTCGTCGCCGTACCAGCGGCTCGGGCCGAGCTCGGCCAGGTGGTAGCCGGGCCCGCTGGTCACGGCCCCGGACCGCACCCTGGCCTCCGAAAACCCCTGCGCGCGGAGCCGGTCGATGATCTCGAGATGCTCTGCCGTGGTCATCCCGTCAGTATCCGAGCCGCCACTGACAACTGGCGTGCCGTCACGTCCTGTCAGGCGTCCCGACGGCGGATCGCCAGCCAGCCCGCCGTCAGCGCGGCGAGCGCCCACAGCGCACTCACACCCAGCCCGGTCCACGGACCGAGTGCCCCGTGCTCCACGCCCCGCAGCACCATCTGCCCGGCGCGGTCGGGCAGATACTGCGCCGGTCCTCCCACGAGCCCGCCGACGACGAAGGAGACGACGAGTATCAGCGGTATGAGCAGGCCCAGAACGAGAGTCCCGCTGCGCAGGACCGCTGTGAGGCCGGCCGCGAACAGGGCCATCCCCATCAGGTAGAGGCCGCTGCCGACGATGGCCCGGCCCGCGCCGGGTGTGCCCCATCCCGGCGCGGACGCCCCGCCGAGTGCCTGGACGGCCGCGAAGGAGGCGAGCCCAGCGGCCGATCCGACGGCAAGGGCCAGGGCGGCGGCCACTGCCGCTTTGGAGAGGTAGAACCGCGTGCGGTTCGGAACAGAGGTGAGGGATACGCGCAGTCCGCCGTTGTGGAACTCGGCGGCGAAGACGCTCGCGCCGAAGGCTATGGCCGCGATCTGGCCGAAGTTGATGCCGAAGAAGGCGGCGAACAGGGGGTCCTCGCCGAGGCTGCCGTCCTCCACGGTGCCTGCGGCTGCGGACAGCGCCTGAATGCCGACAGTGGTGACGAATATCGCGGCCAAGGCCCCGACGGTGCCCCGCAGCGACCGTATCTTGATCCATTCCGCCTGTAGGGCGGGGCGGGTGGGAAGGGCGGTTCCGTACACGGCAGGTCTCCTCTGGTGTAGGGATGGCGGTGTCAGTGGGCGGCGGTGAATTCCGCATGGTCCGCGGTGAGGTCGAGGTAGGCCTGCTCCAGCGAGACCTGCTCGTCGGCCAGTTCGAGCACGGGTATGCCCTCGCGTGCTGCGAGTGCTCCGATCCGTTCCGCCCGGGCCCCTTCGACGGTCCAGTGGCCCGCGCCCTCCACCGGATCCAGGCCGGCTTCGGCGAGCGCCGCCCGCAGGCGGCCCGGCTCCGAGGTCCGCAGCCGGACGCGCGGCGTGCTGCGCTCCTCGATGAACGCCGCAGTCGGAGTATCGGCGAGCAGCCTGCCCCGGCCCAGGATGACGAGGTGGTCGGCGAAGGCTGCGGTCTCCGACATCAGGTGGCTGGAGACGAGCACGGTCCGGCCCTCTGCGGCGAGGCCGCGCATCAGCTCCCGGATCCAGATGATGCCCTCCGGGTCGAGGCCGTTGGCGGGCTCGTCGAGCAGGATGACGCCGGGGTCGCCGAGGAGGGCGGCCGCTATGCCGAGCCGCTGCCGCATCCCCAGCGAGTACGTCTTGATCCTCCGGCCGGCGGCGGGCGCGATACCGGTCCGCTCCAGTACCTCCTCCACTCGTCGCCCCGGGATGCGGTTGGCTGCCGCCAGGGCGCGCAGGTGGCTGCGGGCGGTCCGCGAGCCGTGCGCGGCGTGGGCGTCGAGCAGGGCACCGACGCGCAGGAGGGGTTGTTCGAGGTCGGTGTATCGGTGGCCGCCGACGGTGGCCGTGCCGGACGTCGCCCGGTCAAGGCCCAGCAGGAGCCGGAGGGTGGTCGACTTCCCGGCGCCGTTGGGGCCGAGGAAGCCCGTCACCCGGCCGGGAAGGACATCGAAGGTGAGCTTGTCCACGGCGGTCTTCGCGCCGTATTCCTTGGTCAGGGCCCGTATGTGGATCGTGTTCATGCCTCAAGGTTCGCCGCGGCCGGCGTCCTCGATCCTCCCCCGCGCGGGGGGACCGTCTCCCCCGTGCGGGGGAGGAGCCGCGTGCCTGCCCGCTGACACGATGGGGGCCATGAACCGACTGATCAGGGCGCCTCTCCAACCGCTCACCTACTCGCGCTGGTTGCACCTGTGCGTGCCCCTGCTGCTGGTGGCGCTGTGGGGGTTCATAGACCCGCGGCACCTGTGGGTTCCCGCCCTGGTGATCGCGCCGCTCGGTCTGCTGCCGCGGGTGCGGATGGCCGAGGGCCTGCAGGCCCGCTTCCTGCTCACACCCGACGAATGGAGCTCCGGCGAAGGCACCATATCGGCGTCCCCGTCGAAGCGGTGGGGGGACCGGTGGCGGACGGTCCTGTGGCTGGAGGTGCGCATGCTGCTTGCGGCCGCAGCGATGTTCGCGACCGTCGTCCTCGCGATGGCCACCGTCGAACTGCTTGCCCTCGCCTTCGGCTTCCCCTTGGAGAACGCGGAGGTGCTGCCGGTGCTGCCGCCGCGCTGGCTGGCCGCCCTGCTCGTCCCGCTGCCTCCGCTGGCGCTGGTCACGGTGGTGCACCTGATGGGCGACCTGGTCACTCTCGTCGCGGTGCGGCTGTTGGGGCCGTCGGCCGCGGACCGGCTGTCCGTTCTGGAAGAGCGGACCGAGCAGCTGCTGGAGCGCACGCGGATCGCGCGGGAGCTGCACGACACGATCGGGCACGCGCTGACAGTCGCGGTGGTGCAGGCTGGCGCGGCGCGCGCTGCGGGTGATCCTGCTTTCACAGAGCGGGCGTTGAGCGCGATCGAGGAGACGGGCCGCGCCGCCCTGGAGGACCTGGAGCGCGTGCTGGTGGTGCTGCGGCATTCGGGGTCCCGGCCGTCCCAGCGCCCCACCCTCGCGGATGCCAGCCGGCTGCTGGAGTCCACGCGGGCCTCGGGTGCGGAGGTGGACGCGGAATTGGCCGGGCCGCTGGAGTCGCTGCCGGAGCCCGTTTCCCAGGAGGCGTACCGGATCCTGCAGGAGGCGCTGACGAACGTCCTGCGCCACTGCGGACCGGTTCCGGTGCGGGTCCGGGTGGAGGCGAAGAAGGGAGGACTTGAGTTGGAGGTGACCAACCCGCTGTCGGCCGACACGGAGGCGGCCGGGCCGGGCACCAGCGGGACAGGGAGCGGGCTGCGGGGGATACGGCAGCGGGCGGCCCTGCTCGGCGGGACCGCCGACACGGGTCCGCATGCAGGGCGGTGGAGGGTCAGGGCACGGCTGCCGTTGAAGGGCATAGGCTGAGCGGATGTCTGTCACGGTTCTGCTCGTCGACGACGAGCCGCTGGTGCGCGCGGGTCTGCGCGCTGTGCTGGACGCCCAACCCGACATCGAGGTGGTCGGCGAGGCCGCGGACGGGGCGGCCGTGATCCCGCTGGTGCGGCAGCTCCGGCCGGACGTGGTGGCCATGGACGTGCGGATGCCGCTGCTGGACGGCATCGAGGCGACCAAGGCGGTGCTGAAGAGTATTGACGAACCGCCGAAGATCCTCGTGGTGACGACCTTCGAGAACGACGAGTACGTGTACCGGGCGCTGCGGGCGGGGGCAGACGGGTTCCTGCTGAAGCGGGCCCGACCGTCCGAGATCGTGCACGCGGTGCGGCTGGTCGCGGAAGGGGAGACCCTCCTCTTCCCTGCGGCGGTGCGGTCGCTCGCCGCGGAGTACGGCACGAGTCCGGCGCGGGCCCGGCTGGAGCGGGCGGCATTGACGGAGAGGGAGGAGGAAGTGCTGCGGCGGATGGCGCGGGGGATGACGAACGCGGAGATCGCGGCCGAGATGTTCGTGGGGGCCGAGACCGTGAAGTCCCATGTGAGTGCGGTGCTCGCGAAGCTGGGGGCGCGGGACCGGACGCAGGCGGTGATCGCGGCGTACGAGTCGGGGTTCGTCGCCCCGGCCTGAGAGGGCGGAGCCGCCCTCCGCGGGGTGCGGCCAGGGGGCGCTTCTCGCCGCTGCCGCGGGCGGGCAGTACGATCCGGCTGACAGGCTCGCCGGCTGGGAGGAAACGACGTTGGGGCAGCTGACCGGCGGGGATCCCTCTCTGCTCCGGCGGATCAACTCGGCCGTGGTGCTGCGCGCGCTGCGGGCCGCGCAGTCGCCGACGCTCACCGATCTCACGCGGGTGACCGGGCTCTCCCGGCCGACCGTCGAGGGCGTCGTGGAGCAGCTGATGGGCACGGGGCTCGTTGTGGAGGCGGAGGCCGAGGAGGGTGCCAGGCGCCAGGGGCGGCCTGCCCGCCGCTTCCGGTTCCGGGCGGAGGCGGGGCATCTGCTCGGCATCGAGATCGGCTCGCACCGGATCGCGGTGCTGCTGTCCGGGCTGGACGGCCGGGTGATCGGGGCCGGTACGAAGGACGTCGCCGAGACGGCGCCGGCGGACGAGCGGCTCGACAGGGTCCGTGCGGCGGTGGCCGATCTGCTGCGGAGGGCCGGGGTGCCCCGGGACTCGCTGCGGGCGGTCGGCGTGGGCAGTCCGGGGATCGTCGAGGCGGACGGCACCGTGCGCCTGGGCACGGCCCTGCCGGGGTGGACGGGGCTGCCGCTCGGCGAGCGGCTGCGGAGGTCGTTCCGCTGTCCGGTGCAGGTGGAGAACGACGCGAATGCGGCGGCGCTCGCCGAGCACTGGAAGGGGGCGGCGCAGGACACCGACGACATGGTGTTCGTGATGGCCGGCCTCAGCCCGGGGGCTGGTTCGCTGATCGGCGGACGGCTGCACCGCGGGTACGGCGGGGCGGCGGGCGAGATCGGTGCGCTGCATCTGCTGGGGCGGGAAGTGACGCCCGAGAAACTGCTCTCGACGACGGGCGAGCCGCTGCACCCGTTGGACGAGCAGGCCGTGGCCGAGGTGTTCGCCATGGCCCAGCGCGGGGACGAGCAGGCAGTGGCCGCGGTGGACCGCTTCATCCAGCGGCTCGTACACGACGTGGCCGCGCTGGTGCTGGCCATGGACCCCGAGCTGGTGGTCGTGGGCGGCTGGGCCGCCGGACTGGACGGCGTCCTGGACCCGCTGCGACGGGAGCTGGAGCGCTACTGCCTGCGTCCGCCGCGGGTCGCACAGTCCCTGCTCGGCGAGGCCGCGGTGGCGACCGGTGCCCTGCGGCTGGCGCTGGACCAGGTCGAGGAGGAGCTGTTCGCCGTGGAGAAGTCCGTGACCTCCCGCCGCCGCTGAGCTGCCGGCGGGCCGCCGCGCGGCGCCCCGTCGCCTGTACCGCCCTCCCCTCCTGCCTCCCCTCCCCCGTCACACTCCCGATCCCGGTCCCGCGGTCGCGGTGCTCCCCCGGCCCCGGGGGGGGGGGGGGGAGGGGGGGGGGGGGGGGGGGGGGGGGGGGGGGGGGGGGGGGGGGGGGGGGGGGGGGGGGGGGTGGGAGGTTCGTCCCCCCCCCCTCCCCCCCCCCCCCCCCCCCCCCCCCCCCCCCCCCCCCCCCCCCCCCTCCCCCCCCCCCCCCCCGGGGCCGCGTGGGGTCAGGAGGCGGCGCGGTCCTCGTGGGTGATCTCGACGCCCGAGTCGCCGAAGGTGAGGCGGCAGGTGTCGGCGCGGTACGTGGCGACGGAGACGGCGGCCGTTCCGGCGGCGGTGAAGTAGCGGGTGGTGACCACGAGGACGGGGGCGCCGGGCAGGCGGTCCAGTTCCTTGGCGTCGTCGGCGCGGGCCGAGCCGAGCTCGACGGAGCGGTCCTGGCCGTCCAGGATGAGCCGCTGGAGTTCGCGCAGGACGGCGCGGGCGCGGGCCGCTCCGGCCGGGGCGTCGATGGCGGCCAGGCCGGGCACGGAGGCGGCGGGGACGTACATCAGCTCGGCGGCGACGGACTGGCCGTGCGTGACGCGGGTCCGCCGTACGGTGTGGACGGGCTGCTCGGCGGCGGTGCCGAGGAGGCCGGCCACCGCTGCGGGCGGGAGCGCCTCGGCGGCGTCGACGGCCTCCCAGCCGTCCGCGCCCTCGCCGGGCCAGCTCTGGCGGGCTCCGCCGACGGCGACGCCGACCCGCGGCGGGGCGACGGTGGTGCCGACTCCGCGGCGGCGCTGGAGGCGGCCCTCGAGTTCGAGCTGCTCCAGGGCCTGGCGCAGGGTCGCGCGGGCCACGCCGAAGCGGGCGGCGAGGTCCCGCTCGTTCGGCAGGACCTCACCGACGGCGAAGTCGCGGTCGAGTGCCTCGCTCAGGACGGTCTTGAGGTGCCAGTACTTCGGCTCCGGCACCGTTTCCAGCTGCGTGGTCCCCACCCTCACTCCTCCTGCCATCGCTGCAATCGCCGTGTTCCAGCGGCAGTTCCGCGCCCTTGTTTATTAAAGGTTCTTGCACTATCCCTGCGACCATAGGGCGGTGCGGCACCTTGGTCAAGACCAATGGTCCCCCCTTTCCCGGGCAGACCGGGCATTCGCATCACGCCGTTCATGCGATGTTCGCGCTCGTCCCGAGCCGCCCCCGCCGGGCGTCCAGCGCCGACTCGCGCCCTGGCCGCCCTCCGACCGGCCGGCCTGCAGGCCCGCTCCGACACGCCCGCGCCACAGGCTTGTAGTGACGCCTTACCGGACGGTAATCATGACGTAGTCATTACTGACAGCCCGTCTCACACGCGTCTCCCCCCGACGAGGAGCAGCATGACCGCCACGGTTTCCTTCCCGGTCGACACGCCGCTGGGCCCCCGCACCGCCTCCGTCGCCTACGAGCGCAAGGGCTCCGGCGAACCGCTCCTCCTGCTGCACGGCATCGGTCACCACCTCCAGGCCTGGGAGCCGGTGACCGACATCCTGGCCGCCGAGCACGACGTCATCGCCGTCGACCTCCCCGGCTTCGGCACCTCCGAGCCCCTGCCGGAGGGCGTCCCCTACGACCTGCCGACGGTCGCCGCCGCCCTCGGCTCACTCTGCTCGGTGCTGGGCGCCGACCGCCCGCACGTGGTCGGCAACTCCCTCGGCGGACTCCTCGCGCTGGAAATGGGCCGCGACAGCCTGGCCCGTTCGGTGACGGCGCTCTCCCCGGCCGGCTTCTGGACCGAGGCCGAGCGCCGGTACGCCTTCGCCACCCTGCGGGCGATGCGGGTCGGCGCGATGGCCCTGCCGCTGTCGACGCTGGAGCGCCTCTCCCACAGCGCCGCCGGCCGGACCGCGCTCACCGGCACCATCTACGCCCGCCCCGCGCGCCGTTCGCCGGAGGCGGTGGTCGCCGAGACGCTGGCCCTGCGGCAGGCCACCGGATTCGAGGAGACTCTGGCGGCTGGCCGCTCGGTGCGCTTCACCGACGACGTGCCGGGCGTTCCGGTCACCATCGCCTGGGGTTCGCGGGATCGGCTGCTCCTGCCCCGCCAGGGGGTGCGGGCCAAGCACGTCGTCCGCGACGCGCGGCTGGTGCGGCTGCGCGGCTGCGGCCACGTCCCGATGAACGACGACCCCGCTCTGGTCGCCCGGGTGGTCCTGGACACCGTACGGACCAACGGCCGCCCGACGCGCTGAGACCGGCAGCAGGGACGGGCCGACCGCCCCGAAAACAGGGCGAAATCGGCCAGATGGACACTTAACCAGGCGGACACAGACCGTTCGTGATCACGCAACACCCCTCCGCCACAGTGGCGTGCATGACTGAACAGCTTTCCGCCTCCGCCCGCTCCCACCACCGCCCCCACCACCGCCACCACCACTGGCGCCGCGACGCCGTCGAGCTGGCCGCACTGTTCTGCGCCGTCGCGGTCGCCGACGGCATCGCCAACCTGGTCGTGCACGGCCCGAGCGGGCCCGCCCTGCTCGTCGCCTCGGCCGCGGCGCTCGTCGCGACGGCGGCGTTCCACACCTGGTGGGCGCGACGCCACGGCCACGCACCGCCCCCCGCGAGCACGGCGCCCTCCGATACGGGGCCCGCGGGGGCGCACGGCGACCCTGCCGCCGCTTCGCACGCGCCCGCCCCGGCCGCGGCCGCGCTGTGGCGGATGCGGACCACCGTGCGCGACGAGCCCGGCAGCCTGGCCGCGCTGTGCACGGCGCTCGCGCGGGCCGGCGTGGACATCCTCACCCTTCAGACGCACCCGCTGCCAGAGGGCGGCACCGTCGACGAGTTCCTGCTGCGCGCGCCCGGCCGGCTGCCGTCCGCCGGCCTGGCACGAGCCGTCGCGGCCGCCGGCGGCCGCGACACCTGGATCGAGCGGGCCGACGCCCACGACCTGGTCGACCCGCCGACCCGGCTGCTCGCCCTCGCCACCCGCACCGCCCTCGACGCCGCCGAACTGCCGCTGTCGCTGCGCCGGCTGCTCGGACGCTGCACCATCCACTCCGTCCCCGCGACCACTCTGTCCGGGCGCCCCAACGCGGACGCCGACGTGCCGCCCGAGGGGGTCCTGGAGTCCACCGTCATGCGGCTGCGGGATCCCTCGGGAGGGGCCATCACCGTGGAGCGGCCCCACCTTCCCTTCACCCCGACGGAGTTCGCCCGTGCCCGCGCCCTGGTCGACCTCGACGCCCGGCTCGGCCCGCGCGTCCCCCGCAGCCAGGACGTCCTCACGCTGCCCGAGGGCAACGAGATCACGGTGCGCCGCGCCGACGGCTCCGACCTTGCCGCCGCCCGCGCCATGCACGACCGCTGCTCCGAACGCACACTCGGCCTGCGCTACCACGGGCCGGTCTCGGACGCCGACCGCTACCTCGACCACCTGCTCGGCCCCCGCTTCGGCCGCACCTTGGCCGCGACCACTGCCTCCGGCAGGCTGATCGCCCTCGGCCACCTGCTGTGGGACGGGGACGAAACCGAGGTCGCCCTGCTGATCGAGGACGAGTGGCAGCGCCGCGGGATCGGCTCCGAACTGCTGCGGCGGCTCGTCGCGATGGCCGTCGAGGCGGGGTGCGGCAGCGTCTACGCCGTCACCCAGGCCTCCAACACGGGCATGGTCGCGGCGATGCGCGGCCTCGGGCTGCCCCTCGACTACCAGGTCGAGGACGGCACCCTGGTGATCACCGCCCGGCTGGAGTCCCGCGCCGCAGCCGCGCTCCCGCAGGCGCAGCAGCGGTCCGCGGACTGACCGGGCCGCACCGCGGCCGGGCGCCCGGCATACAGCCGACCCCGGTGTCCGCGGGGCAGCCGACCCCGGTGTCCGCGGGGGCAGCCCCCGCGGGCGATCCGGGCGCACGGCCGTGGCGCGACGGGCCGAAGTCCACAGGCCCACAGCGAACGCTGGTGACGCAGGGCCGCCCCCCGTACGAAGATGTCCGCATGTCAGACACCCTCCGCAGCGATGTCCCGTCCAGGCTGCCGCGACAGGTCGCCGACGCCTACGTCGACGACCTCATCGAACTCGACCCGATCACCGGCACCTACCTCGGCGCCGCGTCGAGCTCCCACCGGCTCCCGGACTTCTCCCCGGCCGGCCGCGCGGCCGTGGCCGACCTGGCCCGCACGACCCTCGCCCGCCTCGACGCCGCCGAGCGGCTGCCCGGCGCGGACAGCGACGCCGAACGGCGCTGCGCCCGCCTCCTGCGGGAGCGCCTCACCGCCGAGCTCGCGGTGTACGAGGCGGACGAGGACCTGCGCGCGGTCAGCAACATCCACTCCCCCGCGCACGCCGTCCGGGAGGTCTTCACGCTGACCCCGTCGGACACGGAAGAGGACTGGGCCGCGATCGCCCGGCGCCTACGGGCGGTCCCGGCGGCCCTGGGCGGCTACCGGGAGTGCCTGCAACTGGGCCTGGACCGCGGTCTGTACGCCGGTCCGCGCGCCACTGCCACGTTCATCGACCAGCTCGCCACCTGGGCCGGCGAGGACGGGGACGGCGCCCCGGGCTTCTTCGGCGAGTTCGCGGCCGGCGGCCCCGAGGCGCTGCGCGCCGAGCTGGCGGAGGCGGCCTCCGTCGCGACGGCCGCCGTGGCCGGCCTGAAGGCGTGGATGGTGCGGGTGTATGCCCCGGCGATCGCGGGAGCGCCCGACCCGGTGGGCCGCGAGCGGTACGCCCGCTGGTCGCGCTACTACAACGGCACCGACCTCGACCTGGACGAGGCGTACGCGTACGGCTGGTCGGAGTACCACCGGCTGCTCGCCGAGATGAAGACCGAGGCGGGCAGGATCCTGCCGGGCGCGGGCCCGTGGGAGGCGCTGCGGCACCTGGACGAGCACGGCACCCACATCGAGGGCGTCGAGGAGGTCAGGGCCTGGCTGCAGGGCCTGATGGACGAGGCCGTCGAGAACCTGGACGGCACCCACTTCGAACTCGCCGAGCGGGTCAAGCGGGTCGAGTCGATGATCGCGCCGCCGGGCGGGGCGGCGGCCCCGTACTACACCAATCCGTCCGAGGACTTCTCGCGCCCCGGCCGGACCTGGCTGCCGACGATGGGGCAGACCCGCTTCCCCGTGTACGACCTGGTCTCCACCTGGTACCACGAGGGCGTTCCGGGCCACCACCTGCAGCTGGCGCAGTGGACGCACGTCGCCGACCGGCTCTCCCGCTACCAGGCGGGCGTCGGCATGGTCAGCGCAAACGTCGAGGGCTGGGCGCTGTACGCGGAGCGCCTGATGGACGAGCTGGGCTACTTCAAGGACGCCGAGCAGCGCCTGGGCTACCTGGACTGCCAGATGATGCGCGCGGCGCGGGTCATCGTGGACATCGGCATGCACCTGGGCCTGGAGATCCCGGCCGACTCGCCGTTCCACCCGGGCGAGCGGTGGACGGTGGAACTGGCGCAGGAGTTCTTCATGCTGCACAACAGCCGGTCGGCGGAGTTCATCGAGAGCGAGGTGACGCGCTACCTGTCGATGCCGGGGCAGGCGATCGGCTACAAGCTGGGCGAGCGCGCCTGGCTCCTGGGCCGGGACAACGCCCGCGCCGCGCACGGCGATGCGTTCGACCTGAAGGCGTGGCACATGGCGGCGCTTTCGCAGGGCTCGCTGGGCCTGGACGACCTGGTGGAGGAGCTGTCCCGCCTGTAGCGGCCGGGGGCCGCCGGCGTGATCGGCGGCCCCGTTCCCGGCACTTCCCGGCGGGGGGGCGGGCGGCTCAGCAGCCGCAGTTGTCCGCGGCGGTCGGCGCGGTCAGGGGGTCGGCCTCGGCCCGCTGCTGCGGGCCCTGCCAGGTCCCGACCTCGAAGCCCTCGCGGATCCAGTACTCGATGCCGCCGAGCATCTCCTTGACCTGGAAGCCGAGTCGGGCCAGGGCGAGGGCGGAGCGGGTGGCGCCGTTGCAGCCGGGGCCCCAGCAGTACGTGACCACGGGCACGGACTTGTCGAGGACGCGCTCGGCCTGCTCGGGGATGAGCGCCGTGGGCAGGTGGACGGCGCCCGGGATGTGCGCCTGGTCCCAGGCCGCGGTGGAGCGGGAGTCGACCAGCTGGAAGCCGAGGTCCGCGCCCTCCTCGCGGTGGGCGCGGAAGGCGGCGGCGACGTCGGCCACGTCCGCGTGGAAGGCGAGGCCGGCGGCGAAGTAGGCGGCGGCCGCGGCGGGCGCCGCCGGGGGAACCCGCAGGACGGGGTTCGCAGGCGCGGCGGCCGACTGGGCGTCGGAGGTGGCGGCGTCGGCGGCGTCGGCGGCGGGCTTCGGTGTCGTCGTCATGGACAGGAATCTACGGCCGCGAATGATCACCGCGGAAGGGACTTTCCCCGGCCCTCCCCTTGTTCTGCCGCGGATTCCCCTGCTAAATGTGCCCCATGACCGAGTATTCCCCTGACGCCACGGACTGGCGCATCCTCGCGGCCCTCCAGGAGGACGGCCGCGCCAGCTTCGCCGAGCTCGCCCGGGCGGTGTCGATGTCCGCGAGCGCCGTCACGGAGCGGGTGCGCCGCCTGGAGGAGGCGGGGGTGATCACCGGGTACACGGCGGTGGTGGACCCCGAGAAGCTGGGGAAGTCCATTCTGGCGCTGGTCCGGCTGCGCTACCCGCACGGCAACTACAAGCCGTTCCACGATCTGCTGGAGGCCACCCCGGAGATCCTCGAGGCGCACCATGTCACGGGCGACGACTGCTTCGTACTGAAGGTCGCCGCCCGCTCGATGGGGCATCTGGAGGAGGTGGCGGGCCGGATCTCCGGGCTCGGCTCGGTCACGACCAGTGTGGTGTACTCCTCTCCGCTGCCCCGCCGCCCGCTCAGTCCGTGACGGTCGCCGTGTGGTGGCGGACCGCCGAGCCGCCGCGCTGTTTGACGACCTCCAGCTGGGCCTGGACGCGGGTGCGCAGGTCGGCGACGTGGCTGACGATGCCGACGCTGCGGTCGCGTTCGCGCAGCGAGTCCAGGACGTCGAGGACCTCGTCGAGGGCCTGGTCGTCGAGGCTGCCGAAGCCCTCGTCGATGAAGAGGGTGTCGAGGCGTACGCCGCCTGCCTCGTCGGTGACGACGTCGGCCAGTCCGAGGGCGAGGGCGAGCGAGGCGAAGAAGGTCTCGCCGCCCGACAGGGTGGCGGTGTCGCGTTCGCGGCCGGTCCAGGCGTCCACCACGTGGAGGCCGAGGCCGGAGCGGCCGCGTCCGCTCGCCTTGGCGTCGGAGTGGACGAGGGTGTAGCGGCCGCCCGACATGCGCAGCAGCCGTACCGACGCGGCGGCCGCGACCTGCTCCAGGCGCGCGGCCAGGACGTACGCCTCCAGCCGCATCTTCCGCTCGTTGTCCGCGGAGGTGCCCGCGGTCAGCGCCGCCAGCCGGGCGACCCGCTCGTACGCCTCCCGCAGCGGGCCGAGGGCGCGCAGTTCGAGGTCGGCCTGGCGGGAGAGCCGGTCCAGTTCGGCGCACCGCGTCCGGGCCGCGTCGAAGGCGGACGCGGAGGTGCGGAGCCGGGCCGCGGCCCGCTCGGCCTCCGCTTCGGCGCCGGCGGGGTCGGCGGGCGGGAGGGCGGCCGCGGCGGCGGTGTCGCTTTCGGCGCGCCGGTCGGCCAGCGTCGCCTCCTCGGCCTGCCACGCGTCGAGCCGGTGCCGCAGCGCGCTGCGCTCGTGGTCCGGGAGGACGGCGGCGGCCGCGTCCGCGACGGTGTCGAAGCCGGCTTTGAAGGCGGCGTCGGCGAGCTGGCCGTCGGCCTCCTTCAGCCGGGCGGCGGCCGCCTCGGACCGGCGCAGCGCCGCCGCGGCCGCGGTGACCATGCGGACCCGGCCCTCCAGGAGGCCGGCGCGGGCCGCGACGGTGGGGGCGTCGCCGCGTACGAGGGCCAGTTCGGCTTCGAGGGCGGCGTGTTCGCGGTCGAGGGCCTCACGCCGGGAGGCCCGGGCGGCGGCGCGGCGTTCCGCTTCGAGCCGGTCGGCGGCGCGCGCGGTGTGCTCGCGCTCGGCGCGGGCCAGCTCCTCGCGGGCCGCGTGCAGACCCGCGGCGGCGGCGTGGGCGGTGGCGTGCCGGGAGCCGAGGTCCCGGGTGAGTGCGAGGAGTTCGGCAGTGGTGGCGTCGCCGGCGGCGGCCGCGGCCTCGGCGCGGGCCTGCCGGACGGCGGCGCGCTCCCGCTCCAGCGCGGCGCGGTGCTCCTCGGCCTGCTCGTAGCGGGTGTGGGCGGCGTCCTCGGCTGCCCGGTCCACGTGCCCGGGGGCGGGGCGGGCCGGTGCGGGGTGCTCGGCCGCACCGCAGACGGTGCAGGGCTCGCCGGGCACGAGCGCGCCGGCGAGTTCGGCGGCGATGCCGCGGAGGCGGGCCTCCTTGAGCTCCAGCCAGCGTTCGCGTGCCGCGGCGGACTCCTCGCGCGCCGTGAGGAGTGCGGCGTCGGTGCGCCGGGCGTCCTCGTCCAGGGCGTCGCGGCGCCGGGCGGCGTTCAGGTGCAGCCGGGCGGGCTCCAGCCGGCCGGCGAGCTGCTCGGCGAGGGTGGCGGCCTGCTGTGCGGCGTCGACGCGGGCGGCCAGGGCGGTACGGGTCTCCTCCCAGCGGTCGAGCCACTCGGCGGATTCGCGCAGCTGCTCCTCGGCGTCGCGGGCCTCGCGCTCCAGGACGGCCCGTTCGCGGGCGGTCTCGGCGGAGCGCTGCTCGGCGCGGCGGGCGGCGCCCAGCGCCCCGAGGTCCTCGCGGAGCCGCTGCTCGACGGCGGCGAGCTGCTCGGCGCCCGCCCCGGCGAGGGAGGCGGGGAGTTCGGTGCGGGCGGCGGCCTCGGCCGCGGCGGCGGCCCGGCAGGCCGCGGAGGCGGCCTCGCGCAGGTCGAGCGCGGGCGCGACCAGGGCGGCGCGGGCGGCCCGGTCGAGGAGGTCGCGGACGTGCTGCCGTTCGGGGGCGGCCTGCTCCAGGAGGGCGGCCCGGCGGGCCGTCTCGGCGTGCCGGCGCTGGAGCCGGTCGAGTTCGCGGGCCTCCTCGGCGGCCCGGCGGGCGGCGGCGTGCCGGCCCTCGGCCGCGGCGAGTGCGTATTCGGCGACGGCGAGGCGCTCGCGGGCGGAGCAGCGGGCGACGGCCGCCCAGGCGCGGACGGCCTCGGCCAGGCCCGGGTCGCCGGGCTGCAGGCCGGGCAGCGGTCGGGCGCGCAGGTCGGCGCAGTCGCCGGCGGCCTGGGCGATCCGCTGGGCGGTGCCGAGGACCTTCTCGTCGCCGGCGCGGACCTGGGCCTCGGCGGCGCGGCGGCGCTCGGCGAGCAGGGTTTCGACGGCGGCGAAGCGGCGGGTGTCGAAGAGCCGGCCGAGGAGGCGGCCGCGTGCGTTCTCGTCGGCCCGCAGGAACCTGGCGAACTCGCCCTGAGGGAGGAGGACGACCTGGCAGAACTGCTCGCGGCTCATGCCGAGCAGCTGCTCGACCTCTTCGCCTATCTCCTGGTGGGACCTGCTCAGCCCGGTCCACTGCCGGCCGTCGTACTCGCGGAGCAGGCTCTGCGCCTTGTCGCGGGTGGTGCCGGTGCCCCGCTTCTTCGGCCGGTCCTGCTCGGGGCGCCGCGTGATCTCCAGGCGGCGGCCGCCGGCGGTGAACTCCAGGGTGACCTCGGTGGGGGTGCCGGGGTCGGCGTGGTCGCTGCGCAGGGTGGTGCCGGGGGCCTGGCGGGCGCCGGGCACGGCCCCGTACAGGGCGTAGCAGACGGCGTCGAGGACGGAGGTCTTGCCGGCTCCGGTGGGTCCGTGCAGCAGGAAGATGCCCGCGCCGGACAGGGCGTCGAAGTCGACCTCCTGGGGTGCGGCGAACGGCCCGAAGGCGGTGATGCGGAGCTGGTGGAGCCTCACCGGCGGGCCTCCTGCCCGCCGGCGGCGGCCGCGGTGCGGACGTCCTCGAAGGCGTCGCGCAGGACGGCGCGCTCCGCTTCGTCGGGGGCGCCGCCGCGGACGTGGGCGACGAAGTCCTCGGCGATCTCCTGGTCGGTGCGGCCCCGCAGCCGCTGGGCGTAGGTGGCGCCGCCGTCCTCCTCGCGGCCCTCGGGGTCGAAGGCGAGGCTGAGGGTGTGGGGGAAGCGGGCGGTGAGGCGGGCCATGGGGTCGTCGGGGCGGACGGGGTCGGTGAGGACGGCCTCGATCCAGGAGTGCTCGTGCACGGTGTGCGCGGGGTCGTCGAGGAGGTCGTCGAGCCGTCCGCGGAGCCGGGCGAGGGGCCGGGGCACGGGGGTGTCGACGCGCTCGGCGGTGATCTCGCCGGCGGGCCCGAGCTCGATGAGCCAGGTGCTCTTGCGGTGGTCGGCCTCGGAGAAGGAGTAGGCGAGGGGGGAACCGGAGTAGCGGATGCGTTCGCCGATGGTCTGGCAGCCGTGCAGGTGGCCGAGGGCCGCGTAGTCGACCCCGTCGAAGACGGAGGCCGGGACGGCCTCGACGCCTCCGACGGCGATGTCGCGTTCGCTGTCACTGGCCTGCCCGCCGGTGACGAAGGCGTGGGCGAGGACGACGGAGCGGGTGCCGGCGGACCGCCCGGCGAGGTCGGCGCGGACGCGGTCCATGGCCGCGCCGAGCACGGCCTCGTGGCCGGCCTTCGCGGCGCCGACGGTGTCCTTGACGAGGGCCGGCTCCAGGTAGGGCAGCCCGTAGACGGCGACGTCGCCGTGCTCGTCTGCCAGGAGGACCGGGTCGGCGCAGCCCTCGGGGTCGGTCCTGAGGTGGATGCCGGCCCGGCCGATGAGTCCGGCGCCGACGCCGAGGCGGCGGGCGGAGTCGTGGTTGCCGGAGATCATCACGGTGGGTACGCCGAGGTCGGCGAGCCGGTGGAGGGCGCGGTCGAACAGCTCGACGGCGGGCAGCGGGGGCACGGCCCGGTCGTAGACGTCGCCGGCGACGAGGACGGCGTCGACGCGGTGCTCGCGGACGGTGTCCACGAGGTGGTCGATGAACGCGGCTTGCGCGGCGAGCATGTTGACGCGGTGGAAGGACCGGCCGAGGTGCCAGTCCGAGGTGTGCAGGAGCCTCACTCGGCGGCTCCGCCGGCCGTTGCGCACCGCATGCCCGTCCGTCCCCCTGGTCGCCCGCTGCCGATGAACCCGCCGGATGGACCCCTCCGATGGGCCCCCCTACGCTAACGCCTCGCCCGCGGCCCGGACCGCCGTTCGGGGGTGGTCGGGCAGGGCGGTGAGACGAACGTCTCAATCGGGGCGAACCGCCCTCGCGGGGTCCGCGGGCCCGGTGTCAGGCGGCGTACGTCTCCCCGCCGAGGGTGAGCACGGCCGTGCCGGCGGTGGTGTCGGCGAGCCAGGCCTCGAAGGCGGGCAGGTCCGCCTCGGGCAGGGCGACCTCGATCTCGACGGCGGCGCCGTAGCGCAGCCCGACGACGGTCCGCCCGGTGGAGCGCAGGTCGTTCTGGGTCTTGCCGGCGCGCTGGTGGTCGACGGTGACGGTGGCCAGCCGGTAGCGGCGGCGGGTGACGGTGCCGAGCTCGTCGAGGGCCTCCCCGACGACCCCGCCGTAGGCCCGGATGAGCCCGCCGGCGCCGAGCTTGACGCCGCCGTAGTAGCGGGTGACGACGGCGACCGCGTACCGGATGTCGCGACGCATCAGCATCTGGAGCATCGGGACGCCGGCGGTGCCGCCGGGCTCGCCGTCGTCGCTGGCCTTCTGGACGGCGGCGTCGGCGCCGATGACGTACGCGTAGCAGTTGTGCGTGGCGGCGGGGTGCTCGCGGCGGATGCGGGCGACGAAGTCCTGCGCCTCCCGCTCGGTCGCCGCGGGGGCGAGCGAGCACAGGAAGCGCGAGCGGTTGATCTCGCTCTCGTGCACGCCCTCGCGGGCCACCGTCGCGTACTGGTCTGACTTCACCGCTCCACCCTAAGCCGTGCCCGGAGGCGGTCCGAGGCCACCACCCGGGGCACCGCCGGCCGGCCCTGCGTCCCCGCGCCGGTGGCGCGGGGAATCGGGCGGGCCTCCCGGCCGTTGTGCGGGTGCGGCCCGTCGGCGGCCGTGACCGGCAGGCATCGCACAGGAGGCGCATCCGTGTACGGCGACCCGACAACCATCCGCAGGATCCTCACCGAGCTCGGCGACACCTGGGCCGTGGTGGGCCTGTCCAACAACACCGGCCGGGCCGCCTACGGGGTGGCGCGGGAGCTGCGGCGGTTCGGCAAGCGGGTGGTGCCCGTGCACCCGAAGGCCGAGACCGTGCACGGCGAGCAGGGGTACGCCTCGCTCGCGGAGATCCCGTTCAAGGTCGACGTGGTGGACGTGTTCGTCAACAGCTCCCTGGCGGGTCGGGTCGCGGACGAGGCCGTCGCCGCGGGCGCGGACGCCGTGTGGTTCCAGTTGGGCGTGGTGGACGAGGCGGCGTTCGCCCGCACCCGCGCGGCGGGGCTGGACATGGTCATGGACCGGTGCCCCGCGATCGAGATCGGCGCTGCGGGCGTAGCCCGGCCCGGCCGTCATGGCCCGGCGACGGGCGGGATCGAGACGGCGAGGGTCATCTCCACGGGTACGCCGCCCTCGTTGCGGTAGGAGTGGGGGGCGTTGGCCTCGAAGGAGACGGCGCCGCCCGCGGGCACCGCGTACCGCTCGTCGGCGACGACGAGGCTCAGCTCGCCCGCGGTGACGTGGAGCATCTCGAAGGTTCCGGCCGGGTGCGGGTCGGAGTCGGCGGCCTCGCCGGGCTCCAGGCGGTAGCTCCACATCTCGACCGGTCCGCGCCGGTCGTCGCCGAGGAGCATGCTGGCGCGGCTGCCCGCCTCAGTGGACCACATGCGTACGCCCTGCCCCGGGAGCACCACGTGCACCTGGGGGGTGCGGTCCCGGTCCAGGAGGGTGGTGATGCTGACCCCGAGGGCGTCGGCGAGCTTGACCGTGGTGCCGACGCTGGGGTTCGTACGGGCCTGCTCGATCTGGATGATCATGCCGCGGCTGACCCCCGCGCGGGCGGCCAGCGCCTCCAGGGTGAAGCCCCGCTCGCCGCGCCAGTACCGGAGGTTGCGGGCGAGGGCGTGGGTGAGCTGTTCGAGATCCGACACGTTCCGTCCAATATCCTGGATGCCGCAGTCCAACAGGATGAACTATCGTGCGGCGTATCAGACGCTGCACTCCGCGTTCACCGCACTGTACTGCGAGGCCCCGCCCATGACCGCCCTCTTCGCCTTGGCCACAGCCGTGCTGTGGGGACTCGCCGACTTCGGGGGCGGGCTGCTCACCCGTCGGCTGCCGGCGCTGACGGTGGTCGTCGCGTCGCAGGTCCTCGCCGTGCTGGCCCTCGGCGCGGTCGTCCTGGGGACCGCCGCCTGGCGGGAGGCCGGGCCGCAGCTGTGGTTCGCGGTCGCCGCCGGCCTGGTGGGGCCGGTCGCGATGCTCAGCTTCTACAAGGCTCTCGCCCTCGGTCCGATGGGCGTGGTCTCGCCACTCGGCTCGCTCGGCGTGGTCGTCCCGGTCGGCGTCGGGCTGGCGCTGGGCGAGGAGCCGGGGGCGGGCCAGTTCGCCGGGATCGCCATCGCCGTCGTCGGCATCGTACTCGCGGGCGGCCCCGAGCTGCGCGGCGCGCCGGTGCAGCGCCGGGCGGTGGTGCTGACCCTGGTCGCGGCCTTCGGGTTCGGCGCCGTGATGGCCCTGATCTCGCACGCGTCGACGAACGTCGCCGGCCTGTTCCTCGCCCTGTTCGTGCAGCGCGTCGTGAACGTGGCCGCCGGCGGCGCGGCCCTGTGGGTGCAGGTGCGGCGCGGCTCCCCCGCGCTCCCGGAGGGCACCGGGCCGCGGACGCTGTGGCGGCTGCTGCCCGCGCTCGCCTTCGTCGGGCTCGCCGACGTCGCCGCCAACGGCACGTACTCCGTGGCCGCCCAGAACGGCCCGGTCACCGTCGCCGCCGTGCTCTCCTCGCTGTACCCGGTGGTCACGGCGCTCGCCGCGTACGCCGTGCTCCGGGAGCGGCTGCGCGCGGTCCAGGCGGCCGGCGCCGGCCTCGCCCTCGCAGGAACGGTTCTCCTGGCCGCCGGATAGTGCTGCTCACCCCGCGGCCGGCTCGCCGGCGGCGGCCTCGGCCGTGCGCTGCTCGGCCTCGGCCAGCTCGGCGAGCGCGCGGAGCTGGCCGGGGGTGACGCCGTCGGGGATCGGCACCGGGGCCGGTGTGCGCAGCGGTGGCTGCCAGCCCGCCTCCTCGGTCCACCGGCGGACGATGCGGGCGGGGGCCCCCGCGACGACCGCGTGGTCGGGCACCTCACCGCGGACCACCGAGCCGGCGGCGACGACGACGTTCCTGCCCAGCTTGGCGCCGGGCAGGACCACCGCGCCGGTGCCGAGCCAGCAGCCGGGCCCGATCTCGACGGGCGCGCTGCGCGGCCACTGCCGGCCGACCGGCTCGTTCGGGTCGTCGTAGCTGTGGTTCGTGGAGGTGATGTACACGCCGGGCCCGCAGAACGTGTCGTTCCCGATGGTGATGCGGCTGTCGGCTATGACGTGGCTGTCGCGGCCGAGCACCACGCCGTCGCCGATGACGAGGACGGGCTCCGCGCCCAGGTCGAGGCCGGGCAGCATCCCGGCGGTGAGGGTGACCTGTTCGGCGACGATGCAGTGGTCCCCCAGCCGGATCCACGGCTCTCCGAAGACGGTGCCCTGGGGGAACGCGAGCCGCGTGCCGTGCCCGATCGCCCCGAAGCGGAGCCGTCCCGGGGTCTGCGCGGTGACGGCGCCTGCCTGCTGCATCCAGCGCCAGGCGGCGTGCGCCGCGCGGCCGGCGAGGCGGCGGCGCAGGGCGGTCAGCGATGAGAACGTGTTCTGGTTCTTCGGCACCGGGTCACCGTAGCGTGCCCGGGGCCCCGGCCGCGCCGTGATCTTCACCCCATCGCCGGCCGGACGGCGGGCATGGCCTACGGTGCCCCTGGCGCGACACGTCGGATCCACCGGGCGCGCCGCCCGCGGGCGGCCGTACCACCCAGGACTGAGGAAGAGAACATGGCGGAACACGCGGACCACACCCCGGGCGGGGCACTCGTCGCGGGCGTCGGGGGCAAGAGCCCGCAGATCGACCCCGGCGCCTTCACGGCGCCGACCTCCGTCGTGGTCGGCGATGTCGTGCTCGGGCCGGGCGCGAGCATCTGGTACTCGGCGGTGCTGCGCGCCGACTGCGGGCCGATCGTCCTCGGCGCCGACAGCAACGTGCAGGACAACTGCACGCTGCACGTGGATCCCGGGTTCCCCGTCACCGTCGGCGAGCGCGTGTCCATCGGCCACAACGCGGTCGTCCACGGCTGCACCGTCGAGGACGACTGCCTGATCGGCATGGGCGCGACCGTCCTGAACGGCGCGGTCATCGGCGCCGGCTCGCTGGTCGCCGCGCAGGCGCTCGTACCGCAGGGCATGGTGGTCCCGCCTGGCTCGCTCGTCGCGGGTGTCCCCGCCAAGGTGCGGCGGGAGCTGACCGCCGAGGAGCGCGAGGGCATCCGGCTCAACGCGGCGATGTACCGCGAGCTGGCGCAGCAGCACCGCGCCTCCGTCGCCCCGGGCGCGTGATCCCCGGCGGAGCCGGCGGGCGCGGACGGCCCGCCTGCTCCGCCGCGGCCGGCGTCAGCGGCCGGCGGCCGCCGGCTCGGGCTGCGCGGGCTCCCCCGAAGCCTCCGGCGCCGGAGCCTGGGCGGCCGCCTTCGCGGCGCGCCGCCTGATGACGATCATCGAGGTGAGGCCGACCAGCACCGCGAGCACGAGGCCCAGCCAGGAGAACCGCTTCAGCCACGCCTCGGCGACGATGCCGACGTAGTAGACGACGGCCGTGGTGCCGCCCGCCCACAGGATGCCGCCGAAGACGTTGGCGATCAGGAACTTCCAGTACGGCATGTGCAGCACGCCGGCCAGCGGCCCGGCGAAGATCCGCAGCAGGGCCACGAACCGGCCGAAGAAGACGGCCCACATGCCCCACTTCTGGAACGAGCGCTCCGCCATGGCGACCTGCGCGGGCCCGAAGTGCTTCGGGAACCGCTTCCCGAGCCGTTCCAGCAGCGGCTTGCCTCCGCGGCGGCCGATCGCGTAGCCGATCGAGTCGCCGACGATCGCTCCGGTGGTGGCGCAGATGCCCAGCACCAGCGGGTCGATCTCCCCGTGCTGTGAGGCGAGCAGCGCCGAGCTGACGAGGATGATCTCCCCCGGCAGCGGGATGCCGAGGCTCTCCAGCCCGATGACCACCCCGACCAGGAGATAGATGGCCACCGCCGGAATCTGCTCCAGCCATTCCTGGATGTGCACCGGTGCGTCCTCCCGTTTGCGTACCGGCGCGTCCCCGGTGACGCGCCGAACGGGCAGCCTATCCGCTCCGGACGGCCGCCCTCGCCCGCAGCGGCAGGTCGCGCGAGGAGCGGCCCGCGAAGACCTCCCGCCGGCCGGTCCCGAGGACCCACCCGTGCTTCTCCGGATCCCAGCAGGACAGGGCCCGCTCGTCCACGGCGACGGCGACCCGCTCGGACTGCCCCGGCCCGAGGGTGAGGCGCCGGTAGCCGGCCAGGGTGCGCACCGGCTGGTCGAGCGCGAGCCGGGGCGAGGGGCCGACGTACACCTGGGCCACGTCGGTGCCCGTGCGGCGGCCGGTGTTGCGGACGGTGAACTCCACGCGCAGCCCGCCGCCCTCGGGCCGGACCGCGAGGTCCGCGTACTCCCAGGAGGTGTACGACAGCCCGTGCCCGAAGGGGAACAGCGGCGCCACCCGCTGCGCGTCGTACCAGCGGTGGCCGGTGTGGACGCCCTCCGTGTGCTCCTCCCGCCCGCCGGTCGCGGGGCGCTGCGGGTCCCCGGCCGCCGGGATCCGGCGTCCGTCGGCCGGGAAGGTCTGGGTGAGCCGCCCGCCGGGGTCGGTGTCGCCGAAGAGGACGGCCGCGGCGGCCTCCGCGCCCTCCTGGCCCGGGTGGTACATCTGGAGGACCGCGCCGGTGCGGGCCAGCCACGGCATGGCCGTGGCCGAGGGCGTGTTCAGGACGACCGCGGTGCGCGGGTTCGCCGCGGCGACCGCCTCGATGAGGGCGGCCTGTCCGCCGGGCAGGCCCAGCGAGGTGCGGTCCGCGCCCTCGGCGGTGTCCTCGTGGGCGAACAGGACGACGCCGCGGGCGGACTTCGCGAGGCGCACCGCCTCGGCGACGTCGGCGGCCCGTGTCGCGCCCGTGGTGTGGCGCAGCCGGAAGCGCTGCCCGCGGGCGCCGCCCCGGGCGGTGACGGACAGCCGGTGCCCGCCCGCCCGCAGGGCGACGGTGCGGCGGCGGAGGGCGAGCCCGTCGGGCGCGGTGGCCGGCAGCCCGCCCGCGTCGTGCTCGGCGGCGCCCTGCCGGAGCGGGAAGAGTTCCTCGCCGTCGAGGCGGACGGTCGGCCGCTCGCCCGAGTAGTGGACGAGGACGGTCCATTCGTCGTCCTCGGCGAGCGTGAAGCGGCCCTCGTGGCTCCAGGTGTGCCCGGCGGCGACCCATCGGTCGTCGAGCGCGGCGGGCGGGGCCAGCAGGCCCGCGGGGAGCGGCCGGCCGTGGACGTCCTCGCCGACGGCGTGGACCACCGAGGCCCCGTGGCCGGCGCGCCGGGTGAGTGCGGTGAGCGGGGACGCTGCCCCGTGGGGGCTGCCTCCCCCGCCGGCGGACGGCATCCGCACGGTGGGCCCGATGACGGCGAGGGAGCGGGCCGCGGCTCCGGACAGCGGCAGGGTGCCGTGCTCGTTGCGGAGCAGGACGGCGCCCGCTGTGGCGACCCGGCGCGCGAACCGCGCCCCGGCCGCGGCGTCGCGGGCGGGCCGTGCGGCGGGACGGCCGTCGAGGTGGCCGAACCGGTCCATGACGGTCAGGATCCGCCGCACCGCCCGGTCGACGGAGGCCTCGGCGACGGTGCCGGCGCGGACGGCCTCCACCAGCGGGGCTCCGAAGCGGGTCCCGTCGGGCATCTCCATGTCGAGGCCGGCGCCGATGGCGGCGACGGTGCCGTGGGAGGCGTCCCGGTGGGAGAGCACCCAGCCGCCGAAGCCCCAGCGGCCGCGCAGGACGTCCTCCAGGAGTGCCCTGCTCTCGCAGGCGCGGGTGCCGTTGACCTTGTGCGGTGCGGCCACGACGGCGCCGGCCCCGGCGGCGGCGGCCGCTTCGAAGCCGCGCAGCGCGCTCTCGTGCAGGGTGCGTTCGCCGGCGACGGCGTCGGCGGTGTGCCGGCCCTGCTCGCGGGTGGCGGGGGCGAAGCGCCCGACGGCGGCGACGAGGCCCTCGTCCTGGATGCCGCGGACCATTTCGGCGACCAGGTCGGCGGTCAGCCGCGGGTCCTCGGAGAAGGCCTCGGCGTTCCGGCCGGCGAAGGGGCTGCGGATGAGGTGGGCGGTGGGGGCGAGCAGGACGTCCCGGCCGAGGGCGCGGCCCTCGCGGCCGAGGGTGCGGCCGTACTCGCGGGCGAGCGCCGGGTCGAAGGCGGAGGCCAGGACGACGGGCGCGGGCAGGGCGGTGGCCGGCCCGGCCGCCCGCACCCCGGCGGGTCCCTCGGCGAACCGCAGCGGCGGGATGCCCAGGCGCGGTACGCCCGGCAGGTGGCCGGCCGGTCCACGCGTGGCGGGGTCGGGGGCGCCGTGCAGGAGGGCGGTCTTCTCCTCCAGCGTGAGCCGCTCCAGCAGCGCCTCGACCCGGGCGGCGCTGCCCGGCCGCCCGGCCCCCGCCCCGGTGCCTGCGCCCGCCGCCGGGGCGGGGGCGGTACGGGCGGCCGTACGGACGGTGGCGCCGGGCGGCAGCGGGGCTCCGCAGCCTCCCGCGCCGAATGCCGCCGCGCCCGCCGCGCCGAGGGCGCCGAGGAGCCGCAGCGCCGAACGCCGGGAGGGGGCCCCGCTCATGACACGGCCTCGCTCATGGTGCTCCCTGCGGCTCCGGTCGGCGGGAGCGGCCCGCGCCGGACCGCTCCCGGGGCCACTGTGGCGCCGTACGGGCCGCGGGCCGGGCGGGACGCGCAGGTGCGGGGCGGAGTTTCAGCCCTGCGGCGGCTGCACGAGGGGGTCGGGGGTGCACCGGGGCTCGTCGTGCACCTGGACGCGCGCCTCGGTGCGGTGTCCGCGGGCGATGTAGTCGCGTACGACGGCCTCGACCGCGTCCTGCGGTGAGGCGACCCCGGCGAGGACCATCACCTCGACCACGAGTTCCGCATCGAGACTGATGTCGATCTTGGCTCTGCCTGCCATGGGGGCTCCCCTGTCGTCGGTGTCCGCGGCGCCGCAGCCGGGGCACGGGCGGGCTCCGGCGGCCGGGCGGGTGCGGGGCCCGGGAGACGCGAGTGGGGCCGCGCCCGGCAGGCGCGGCCCCACTCATTCCCCCTGGGAGGTGTGGTCATGCGTTGGGGCGCAGGGTCCACACGACGGTCATCTCCCCGGTCACGGCCTCGTCCTCGCGCTGGATGGCGACGGCGACGGGGAATTCGGGGCGGCCTCCGGCGTCGAGTTCGGCGACGACCTCGGCGGCCGGGCGGCCCAGCGTCGCGGTGGCGGTGACGACGCCCTTGGCCAGCTTCTTGTAGGCGATCTCGGCCTTCACCGCGAGGGGCACGGCGCGCGAGAGCTGGTCGCCGAAGGCGGCGAGCACGATGGCGCCGCTGGCGGACTCGGCCAGTGTGAACATGGCGCCGGCGTGCGGGCCGCCCACGTGGTTGTGGTAGTCGGGCTGGTCCGGCAGCCGGACGACCGCGCGCTCCGGGGTGGTCTCCAGGAACTGGAGGTTCAGGGTCTTGGCCATGGGCACGGTCGCGGCGAGCAGTTCGCCCACGTTCATCTGGTCTGCGCTCATGGGCCGCGATGTTACCCGCGAGTAGACCCGCTTGACCAGACCTCTTGCCGGGGGCGGCCGTTCCCGGTGACGGTGCCTCCCACTATGGTTGTCGGCCATGTGGCCAGGACAGCAGCAGCCGCCCGGGGGACAGCCCAACCCTCAGGACGCGCAACAGAACCCGTACCAGCAGCCGCCGGGACAGCAGCCGAACCCGTATCAGCAGCAGCCCGGATACGGATACCCGCAGGCGGGATACCAGGCGCCGGGCCAGCCCGGCCAGCCGGCACAGCCGTGGACGCAGCCCCAGCAGGCCGTTCCGGCACCGCCGAGCGGCGGGGGCGGCGGCCTCTCCACCAAGACCGTCGCGATCGTCGCCGCATCCGCGGTGGTCGTCGCGGCGGCCGCGACGGGGGCGTTCGTCCTCACCCGGGACGACGGGACGAGCAACGAGGCGGACGGAAAGCCCGCAGCCTCCTCCTCGGCCCCCGCCCCGGCCTCGAGCGAGCCGGCACCGACGGGTGCGAACCCGCGCGGCGGCGGCGACGCCCAGCCGGTGATCCCGGGCTGGAAGGTCGTGGTCAACCCCAAGTACGGCACCGCCTTCGACGTGCCGCCGGAGTGGAACGTCGCGAACCCCGGCGTCATCGCCAGCTTCACCGACGAGGTGAAGAACGACGGCAAGCCGATCATCAGCTTCTCCGCGCCGGCCTTCCTCAAGGAGGACTGGTGCAAGATCGACTCAGACAAGGACGGCCGCGAGGAGAAGACCGAGCTGGCCGGCAGCGGCACCAAGGGCGGCCAGGGCGCCAAGGACACCGCGGAGGCCGTCCGCAACGAGGCCGGCAACTGGGCGTTCGCCGCGTTCGCGCAGAAGGCCCCGAAGGGGACGGTGAAGGTCTCCGACCCCAAGGAGTACACGACGTCCTCGGGCCTCAAGGGCCACATGGCGACCGCGACAGCGCTCGGCGTGCCCAAGGAGAACAAGTGCTCCCGCGACGGCAAGTCCGTCGCGTTCAGCTTCAAGACCGCGAACGGCGACTTCTCCAGCTGGATCCTCTTCACCTCCGTCGGCGTCGAGGGCGAGGTCCCGCAGGAGACGATGGACAAGGTCCTCAGCTCGGTCCGCCTGCACGGCACCGGAACCGTGGGCTGATCCGGGCCGATCCGGCCGGCGCCGGCCGCGGGCGCCCTGGCGGGCCCGGGCGCGGCGTCCGTCCCGGGCGGGATATCCGTTTGGCATCCCGGCCCGGGGCGTGGATAGTCCCAGGGTGAGTTCTCCCGCCACCCCTCCCGCCCCGTCCGCGCCGGTCCCGCGGCGCCGCAGGCCCGCCTGGGCCGGCCGCAACTACACGCTGCTGACGGGCGCGGCCGTCATCACCAACCTCGGCAGCCACGGGGCGCTCATCGCCTCGGCGTTCGCCGTCCTGGAGGCGGGGGGCTCCGGGGGCGACGTCGGCCTGGTTGCGGCGGCCCGCACCGTGCCCCTGGTGCTGTTCCTGCTGATCGGCGGCGCCGTCGCCGACCGGCTGCCGCGCCACCGCGTGATGGTGGCGGCCAACGCCCTCAACTGCGCCTCGCAGGCCGCCTTCGCCGTCCTCGTGCTCGCGGGGACGCCGCAGCTGTGGCAGATGATGCTGCTCACCGCGCTCTGCGGCACCGGCACGGCCTTTTTCAACCCGGCCGCCGAGGGCATGCTGCTGTCGAGTGTCTCCGGCGAGCACGCGAACCGCGCCTTCGCCCTCTTCCGGATGGCGATGAACGGCGCCGGCATCGGCGGGGCCGCCCTGGGCGGGGCGATGATCGCCGCTATGGGCCCCGGCTGGGTCCTCGCCGTCGACGCGGCCGCATTCGCGCTCGCCGGCGCCCTGCGCGCCGCCCTCGACGTCGGCCGCGTCGCCGAACGGGCCCCCGGCGGCGGCCTGCTGGCCGACCTGCGCGAGGGCTGGGTGGAGTTCCGGACCCGGCCCTGGCTGTGGAGCATCGTGCTCCAGTTCTCCGTGGTCGTTGCCGTCGTCGGTGCGGCGGAGGCCGTGTACGGGCCGCTCGTGGCCCGCGACCAGCTGGGCGGCCCCGCCCCCTGGGGTCTGGCGCTCGCCCTGTTCGGGGTCGGCACCCTCGCCGGCGCCGTCCTGATGATGGTGTGGAAGCCGCGCCGGCTGCTGCTGGTGGGCACCCTGTGCGTGTTCCCGCTGGCGCTGCCGTCGGCCGGGCTCGCCGTGCCGCTGCCCGTGTGGGGCCTGTGCGCGGTGATGTTCGTCAGCGGCGCGGCCATCGAGGTCTTCGGCGTGAACTGGATGGCGACGATGCACCAGGAGATCCCGGAGGACAAGTTCTCCCGGGTCTCCGCGTACGACTGGTTCGGCTCGGTGTCGATGCTGCCGCTGGCGACGGCCCTGGCAGGGCCCGCGGAGGCGGCCTTCGGCCGTACGAACGCGCTGTGGGGCTGCGCCGTCCTGGTCGTGGCGGTCACCGCCGCGGTCCTCGCGGTGCCCGACGTCCGCCGGATGACGCGCCGGCCCTCGCGCCCGAAGGCGGGCTCGCTGCCCGCCCCCGCTCCGGAGGCGGCCCCGCAGCCGGACGGGGTGCGCGACGGGGGTCTGGGCAGCGCGGCCGCCGCGCGCTGACCGGCCTCGGGGCGGGCCGCGCTCAGCCGATGCCGAACGCCCCGTCGGGCGGTTCGGGCGAGGCGACGGCGTCCGCGTCGGCGACCGGCAGGGCGCCGCGTACGAACCGCTCCAGCGCGGGCCCGTCCTCCACGCGTGCGGGGAAGGCGTCGGCGGCGCACCGCCGGGCCAGCGCGGCGAGGGGGAGTTCCCGGTCGGAGGCGAGCAGGACGGCGTTGCCGAACCGGCGGCCGCGCAGGACGCCCGGCTCGGCGATCAGCGCCACCCGGTCGAACGCGGCGCGGAAGTTGGCCAGCTGGCCGCGGAGGAAGTCGAACGGCGCCCCGTCCGCCAGGTTCGCCGCGTACACCCCGCCGGGCCGCAGGACCCGCGCCGCCCCGCGCGCGTACTCGACGGACGTCAACTGCGCCGGCACCCGCGAGCCGCCGAACACGTCCGCGACGAGGACGTCCGCGCTGTCCGCGGGCGCCGCGTCCAGCCACGCCCGCGCGTCGTCGACGTACACCGTCACGCCTGATCCGGCGGGCAGCGGCAGGTGCTCCGCCACCAGCGCGGCCAGCCCGGCGTCGAACTCCACGACGCACTGCCGGGATCCGGGGCGGGTGGCCGCCGCGTAGCGCGGCAGCGTCAGGGCGCCGCCGCCGAGGTGCACCAGGTCCAGCGGGCGGCCCGGCTCCGCGGCGCAGTCCAGGACGTGCGCGATGCGGCGGGCGTACTCGAACTCCAGGTGCTCCGGGTCGTCGAGGTCGACGTACGACTGGGGGGCGCCGTCGACGGTCAGCAGCCACGCCCGGTCCCGGTCGACGTCCGGCATCAGCTTGGCGGTGCCCTGCCCCACGGCCCGGACCACCGGGATCTGCTCGTCGCTCACCGCACCATTGTCCGGCAGGCGGCCGGCCGGTACGCCCGGCGCCTGCCGCCGCCCGTCCGCGCCGGCGGTCAGGGGTTCCACACCGCGGCGGCCTCGGCCGCGTGCTCGGCGGCCTGGGCGTACCCCGCCCGGGCGGCCGGGGCGCGACGGGCCGGATCGAGGACGTTCCGCCCGATGGCCCGGCGGGCCGCGGCCGACGGGGTGACCAGCAGGACGCGGGCGCCGTCCCGCCGCAGCCGTTCGGCCTGCGAGGCAGGCGAGGGGACCAGTCGGGAGCCGAGGGTGAGCGGGGCGAGGATGACGACCCGTTCGTGCCCGGCGGCCAGGTCGGCGTTGACCGCGGAGCGGATCCCGCCGTCGACGAAGCGTCGCTTTCCCACCGTCACGGGCGGCCAGACGCCGGGCACGGCGCAGCTGGCCGCGACGGCGTCGACCAGCCCGGCTTCGCCGTCCCGGTCGAAGGCGGCCGGCTCGCCGGTCAGGGCGTCGACGGCGGTGACGACGAGCCGGCGCCGCTCGGGCCACTCGTGCGAGGCGAGCCGCTCCTCGAACACGCGGCGGCGCGCCGCCTCCCCTCCGGTGTCGGCGGCCAGCGCCATGGCTCCGATGCGGCGCCGGTAGGCCGCCGCGTCGCGAGAGCGCAGCATCGCGGCGGCGTACCGGGCGAGGAGGCCGGCGCCGACCCTGGCGGCGGTCTCGCCGGCCGGGTCGGCGAGCTGGCGCTCGTACAGCTCCCGCGGGGTGAGCAGCCCGGAGGCGAGCTGGGCGCCGACGAGGGAGCCCGCCGAGGTTCCGACGACGAGGTCGGCCCGGGCGAGGTCCACGCCCGCCTCGGCGAGGCCGTACAGCACCCCGCACTCCCAGCCCACGCCGGTGAGGCCGCCGCCGCCCAGCACCAGTGCCGTGCCTCCGCCCGTGCCGTCCGTGCCGCTCATCGCCCGCCCCTTCGCCTCGTCCGTGCCGTCGGTCAGGCAGTCTGGCGCACCCCGCGCACCGCCGGCGCGGCGGGGTCCGTCAGTCGAGCACGGTGGCGACCGTGCCCGCGCCGACGGTCCGCCCGCCCTCGCGGACGGCGAAGCCCAGGCCCGGCGCCAGCGGCAGGCCCCGCCCGAGCTCGACGGCCATGGCGGCCGTCTGCCCGGGGTGGGCGGCCGCGGCCCCGCCCAGGTCCACGGCGCCGACGACGTCCGCGGTCCGGATGTGGAACTGCGGCCGGTACCCCGTCGCCCACGGGGTCCGCCGGCCGCCCTCGCGCGCGGACAGCACGTACACCCGCGCGGTGAAGCGCCGCCGCGGCTCCACGCTCCCGGGCGCGGCCACCACGTGGCCGCGGCGCACCGCCGCGCGCGGCACCCCGCGCAGCAGCAGGGCCGCGGTGTCGCCGGCCTCGGCGGACTCCATCGGCCTGCCGAAGGCCTCCAGGCCGGTGACGACGGTCTCGACGGGCCGGCCGTCGCCGCCGAGCACGGCGACCCGGTCTCCGGGGCGGATCCGGCCGCGCTCCACGACGCCGGTGACGACCGTCCCGCGGCCCGTGACGGTGAGCACGTTCGCCACGGGCAGCAGGAAGGGCGCGTCCGTGGACCGCACGGGCACCGGCACGTAGGTGTCGACCGCGTCGAGCAGCGCCTCGACGGCCGCGGTCCACCTCGGGTCGCCCTCCAGCGCCCGGAGCGCGGAGACCCGTACGACGGGTGCCGTGTCGCCGCCGTAGCCGTGGGCGGTGAGCAGCTCGCGCACCTCCGGCTCGACGCGGTCGGCGAGCTCCGGGGCGGCGGCGTCGGCCTTGCTCAGGGCGACGACGACGTGGTCGACGCCGAGCTGCCGGGCGAGGAGGACGTGCTCGGCGGTCTGCGGCATGACGCCGTCGCGGGCGGAGACGACGAGGATCGCGCCGTCGAGCCGGGCGGCGCCGGCGGCCATGTTCTTGACGTAGTCGGCGTGGCCGGGCATGTCGGTGTGGGCGTAGTGGCGGGTGTCGGTCTCGTACTCGACGTGTGCGAGGTCGATGGTGATGCCGCGCCGGGCCTCCTCGGGGGCGCGGTCGATGCGGTCGGGGGGCACGAAGGAGGCTCCGCCGCGCCGGGCGAGGACCTTGGTGATGGCGGCGGTCAGGGTGGTCTTGCCGTGGCCGACGTGGCCCATGGTGCCGATGTTGAGGTGCGGCTTGGTGCGTACGAAGGCCGTCTTGGCCATGGTGTCTCTTCCCGGGTCGTTCGCTCTTCTCGCCGCCGGCCGCGGCCGGGACGGGACCCCTGGGCGGGCCGACCCTCCCCCTGCGGGGTCCGCCGGACTGTCCGGGAAGGGTCAGCTTCGTGCGCCGTCGATCACGGCGGTCTTCGCGCCGAGGGGCGGGAGGGCGGCCTTCGACGCGTCCGCGACTGCGGGCGGCGCTGCGGTGAAGGCGGACCGGGACATGCCGCGATCCTGCCGGACGGCGGGCGCCCCCGTCGAACGGATTTCCCCGTCACCGCGGCCTGTCGGCGGAGGGGTCTCCTGCGGCGCAACACCCGGCGGCCACCTCGCGGTCACCGGGTGTTCCTCCGCATGAGACCCGGATTACGGCGGGGCGCCGCCTGCCTCGGTTAGTCTCGCCGGATGTCCCTCCTCCTCGCGCCGTGGACGCGGCTGTCCCTGCTCGTGGTGCTGCTCGCCGCGGCCGGGGGCTGCGTGCTGGTCTACGAGCCGCAGCGCCTGCTGTCGCAGGGCTGGCCGCCGGGCCTCCCGGTGGGCGCCGCCGCGGTGCTGTTCGCGGTCGCGTACGGGCTCGGCACGGCGGCGCTGGTGCCGCGGCCCCTGCTGAACCTCGCCGCCGGCGCGCTCTTCGGCGTCCCGCTCGGGCTGCCCGCGGCGGTGGCCGGCTCGGTGATCGGCGCCGGGATCTCCTTCGGCATGGGCCGGGTTCTGGGGAGGGACGCGCTGCGCCCGCTGATGCGCGGCCGCTGGCTGCGGGCGGCCGACGACCAGTTGGCCCGCCACGGCTTCCGGTCGGTGCTCGCGGTGCGCATCTTCCCCGGCCTGCCGTTCGCGGCCGCCAACTACTGCGCGGCGATGTCGCGCTGCGGCTGGCTGCCCTTCCTGTCCGCGACCGCCCTCGGCGTGGTGCCCAACACGGCCGCATACGTGATCGCGGGCGCCAGCGCGGACAGCCCCGACTCCCCCGCCTTCCTGCTCTCGTTCGCGTTCATCGCCGTCTCCGTGGCGGCCGCGGCGGTCGTCGGGTGGCGGGGGCGGCGGCGCCTGGCGGCCCCCGCCGGGCGGCCGGCCGAGGAGCCCGTCCCGGCGCAGGCTCCCGTGGTGGGAGCAGGCGTCTCCGGGGCCTGATGCGGTGACCGGGAAACCTTCCCGGGCAGCAGCACTAGCATCTGACCGAACTGTCCGACGAGCACGACGAATACAAGGACGAGCGACGCCGACATGACCTGGTTCGAATCCCTAATCCTCGGTCTCGTCCAAGGGTTGACGGAGTTCCTGCCGATCTCCTCCAGCGCCCACCTCCGGCTGACCGCCGCGTTCGCCGGATGGGAGGACCCGGGGGCGGCGTTCACGGCGATCACGCAGATCGGCACCGAGGCCGCGGTGCTGATCTACTTCCGCAAGGACATCGCGAAGATCGTCTCCACGTGGTTCCGGTCCCTCTACACCAAGTCGCTGCGCTCGGAGCAGGACGCCGTGATGGGCTGGCTCGTCATCGTGGGCTCGATTCCGATCGGCGTGCTCGGGCTCACCCTCAAGGACCAGATCGAGGGCCCGTTCCGCGACCTGCGGCTGACGGCGACCACCCTGATCGTGATGGGTGTTGTCCTCGGCATCGCCGACCGGCTCGCGGCCCGTGACGAGGAGGGCGGCCGGCACCGGGCGGTGCGCGAGCGCAAGACGCTGCGGGAGCTGGGCGTCCGGGACGGCCTGATCTTCGGCGTGTGCCAGGCGATGGCGCTGGTGCCGGGCGTCTCCCGGTCCGGCGCGACGATCTCCGGCGGCCTGCTGATGGGCTACACGCGCGAGGCGGCGGCCCGCTACTCCTTCCTGCTCGCGATCCCCGCCGTGCTCGCCTCGGGCGGCATGGAGCTGGAGGCCTTGGGCGAGGGTCACGTCGCCTGGGGCCAGACGATCTTCGCCACGGTCGTGGCCTTCCTCGTCGGCTACGCGGTGATCGCGTGGTTCATGAAGTTCATCACAACGAAGTCCTTCATGCCGTTCGTGATCTACCGGATCCTGCTGGGCATCCTGCTGTTCGTGCTGGTCGGGACCGATGTCCTCAGCCCGCACGCAGGCGAGTCCGGCGGCTGAACCAGGGCCTCACAGGTAGCGCTGTCCAGCATTTCCTGGCACCTGTTGCAGTCAGACGCTCGGCTGGGGTTTCCCAGCCGAGCGTTTTGCGTGGGCGGCGGTTGAGCTGGCCGGCGACGGGGACAAGGTGTTCGGGGCTGTGGTGGGACAGGTCGGTGCCTTTGGGGAAGTACTGGCGCAGCAGGCCGTTCGTGTTCTCGTTCGAGCCGCGCTGCCAGGGGCTGGCCGGGTCGCAGGAGTATCACGTAGCGGGTGGCGCGTTCGACCAGGGTGCCGATCGCGGACTCGCCGTCCTCGCCGATGATGAGATCGCCCTCCCAGTGGCCGGGCACGGCCCGGTCCTCGGCCTCGGCGGGCCGTTCGCTGATCGTCACCATGGGGGTGGTGAACCGCGACCGACGGCAGTGGCCTGCGGTGGGCGCGCCCGGAACGCGGGGGGCTGGTGGGCTCACGCCGCAGCTGGCCCCCGGCCCTGGGCATAGAGCGCCTGGTAGACGGTCTCGTGGACCACGTGCATCTCCCGGCCGGTCGGGGAACTGTGCCCGCAGAGCCTGTCATATCTGCTCCGGGCGGTCCGGTCGCTCGACTACGCTGACACCCGCGTCGGGCCCGCGTCCGCGATCCGGGATGAAGGCCCCTGACCTCTTCGAGGCGCCTGGAGGAAGCCGTGCCCGCCGAACTCCCCGACTGGATGATCCCGCCCAGGATCAGCGGCTGGGAAGCCGATGACCTCGACCACCTCGCCGAGGCACCGCGGCACACCGAACTCATCGACGGAGCCCTGATCTTCATGATGTCGCCGCAGCGGTCCTGGCACGCCCGGCTGGTGGAGAACCTGACCTTCGCCCTGCGCCAGGCCGCCCCCGACGGGTTCGACGCCGAGCGAGAGATGACCGTCCGGCTCGACAAGAAGAGCCGCCCCGAGCCCGACATCCTGCTCACCACCGCCTCCTACGACCCCGACCGGACCTGGTACGCGCCCGAGGACGTCGCCCTGGTCATCGAGGTCGTCTCGGAGGAGTCGGCGGACCGCGACCGGTCCCTGAAGCCCTTCAAGTACGCACAGGCCAGGATCCCCCACTTCTGGCGCGTCGAGGACGAGGCCGGCGCCCCCACCGTCCACACCTACGAACTCGACGTCATGACCAGCAGCTACGTGGCCACCGGCATCCACCGCAACCGGTTGAAGGTCTCCGTCCCCATCCCCCTCGACATCGACCTCGACAGCCTCGTGCCCTGACTCTCTGCCGGACGCCGGGGCCCGGCTTCAGCCGCCTCACGACCCCGCAAGGACGAAGGCGAACGATTCGCGGGGCTCGTAGCGGCCGGTCACATCGCCAACCAGGTGGTCGGCGGTCGGGTCGAGACGGGCGGCGGGGGTGAAGTCGACGCGGTCGAGGCGGGTCCAGACGATGTGGAGGCTGAAGGAGGACTCGCAGGCGTGAACGCGGTGAGTGAGCGAGGGTGCGCCAGATTGACACGGAGATGTTCGGGCGGGCTGCCTCCGTGGGGCCCGGCAGTGGCAGGGCGCCGCCGAACACCTCGTGCCGTTCCAGACGGTCCAGCTGCTGACAAGCGGCGGGGGTGCGGGCCCGCCCGGCTTCTTCCTTGCGGTTCGACCGTAACAGCACCAGCTCACACTCGGTCAGGTCCCGCTCGATCTCGCGGCCGTAGTAGTTCCTGTCACCGGTGATCGTCTGCCGGGAGTGGGAGGCCGTCACGTCCGGCGCGGTGTCGAGCATGTCGCGCAACGTCTCGCGCCCGTCGGCCTTGGCACCGGCCAGCGCGAACAGCACGGGCAGCCCGCCGATCATGCACACGTGGTGCAGCCGTAGTCCCCAGAAGTACCGGGAGAACGACGCGCAGTAGCCATTGCGCGGCCGCGCGGTAACGGCAGGTGGCGGTGCGCGGCCGGCCGGGACGCGGCATCCGCGTCCCGGGTGCGGGCTGCCGGTTCCAGGCGCGCGAGCCGCGGGGCTGGTCTGTCCCCTTTCAGCCGCGGGGCCGGGGCCATTTCTCCCGCAGCCACGCC
The DNA here is from genome assembly GCF_055570615.1 of Streptomyces sp. NPDC031121. Taxonomy (NCBI): domain Bacteria; kingdom Bacillati; phylum Actinomycetota; class Actinomycetes; order Kitasatosporales; family Streptomycetaceae; genus Streptomyces; species Streptomyces sp. NPDC031121. The sequence goes on along the minus strand of NZ_JBVIGV010000017.1, from coordinate 62,481 downwards.
AGGTCGGTCTCGGCGCGGATGCGGGCCGCTTGCTCACGGGTGAACACCGCGTTCGTCTTGGTCAGGACCAGGGTGTAGGGGCGTCCCTGCCGCCGGGTGGTGTGGGACACGGGCAGGTCGGCCAGATCGATACGGCTGTGGATGTGGCGGCCCCGGTCCTTCGCGAGCGGCCAATCCATGACCCGACGGGTGCGCGAGGTGAGGAAGGCGTCGAGGTCGGGGCAGAGGGCGCAGCCGGACCGGCAGGTACCGGCCGGGGTGAGCGACCAGTCGTCCGCCGCGCGTACGGGGCGGGTGACGGCCGCGGTGAGCCGGGCCTCGCAGTGGTCGGCGAGCGTCTGGAAGGCGCGGGCCGCGGGTGCCCCGTCCCGTATGGCCGTCGGTCGGTGGGCCGCGGTGCGCAGGGCCGGGAGCAGGCATTCCAGGGCGGTGTCCGGCAGGCCGCGCAGCGCGGTGACGATCGTGTCGGCGGTTTTCAGGTCGCACGCCTGCAGGATGCGGGCCAAGTGAGCTCCCAGCCGTTCCATGCCCGCGCGGCGCTCCGCCTCGCGGCCTACGTCGAGCCAGCCGGTGAGCTGCTGCTCGGCCGCTTGCCACACGGCCTCCACCAGTGGTGCCGCCACCGCGTCTCCGTCACCGTCGGCGGTCCGCAGCGCGGCACAGAGGCCGGGCAGAGACTCGAGCCATGCTGCGCGATCCGCCCCGGTGTACGCGGCGACCGGGCCGAACCAGCTGCCGACGGCCCCGCGCGACCACGCCCGCCCGTACCGTGCGGCCGCTTGCGCGAGATCGGGGGCGTGTCGCTGGCCCAGGGCCTCCACCCCGAAGGGCGCAAGGAGCATCGTGGCGGTGTCCGCTTCGTCCAGTCCCACCGCGACGTGCAGGGCGGCAGTGAAGAGTGGAGCGGCCGCTTCGCCCGAACCGCGGTGCTTCCAGATCGGGGCGAGCGACCGGGCGAGCGTACGCGCCAGCTCCGACTCCCCGGTGTCCAGGTGGCCCTGGAGTTCTCGCAGGGCTCCCTCGGAGCCGGCCTCGGCGCGTGCCGCGAACGAGCGTTGCCGGGGCCAGAGCACCACTGCGGCCCGCCGGTACCAGCGGTCCAGGGTGTTGCCGTAGTTGCCCATGTAGCCCTCGTACTGGGACTGGTAGGGCGTGAGGTCCTTGTTCTCGGTGGTGGCGCACACCTCGGCGTAGGAGACGGGCAGGGAGATCTGCTCACCGTCGGCGCCGTCGGGGCGGGTCCACCAGCCGAGGGTGGTCTCGTCGTCGATCAGGTCGCCCAGCTCGCAGTCGGAGAAGTCGCCACTGCGGCGGCGCTCGGCCCCGGGCTCCCCGTCGAGGTCGAGGAGGCACTCGCCCTCGCACTCCTCGTCCTCGCAGCCTGCCTGCCGGGCGGCCTGGCGGAGCCGGGTGGCACGTGTGGCGTCGGCACCCTTGAGGCGGTCCCAGTCCAGGCCACGCTGGGTGTACTCGTGGTCGAGGAGGTACACGAGGCGGTTCGGGGGCGCCGTTTTCCGGCGGCCGTAGGCGTAGCGCTCTTCGGCCGGCTCGGTGAAGTGTTCGGTCAGGCAGCGGGCCAGGTCGGCGGCCGGGCGGGCGCGTTCGGCGAGGAGGTTCATGGTGAGGGTGACGCGGTAGCCGGACTTGACGGGCTTTACCTCGTGCAGGCAGTCCGCGTAGAAGGCAGCGAAGGTCAGCTTCTCCCGGGACGCCTGGTGGACGACGCTCCGGCCGGCGTGCGAGACGACGAGTTCACCGCCGGTGTGGTGCGAGGGCAGGGAGACCACCACAGTGCCCACCATGGAGTCGTCCTTCTCGGAGTCCTGGTGCGGCAGGAAGAACTGGCCCTTGCCGTAGACGAGCAGCGCGTGCGGTTCGGCCCGCAGGACGGTGCTGGGCGGCAGACCGAGCGCGGTACGGACGCCGTCGAGGACGCCGCTCAGGGTGCGGTCCCAGTCGGGGCCGCCCAGGGTCATCCGGTCCGGGGTGATCTCCCAGGTATCGCGCACGCTGGTGTCGGCCAGGGTCTGCTCACCGCGGCCGAAGCGGGCCTGCCGGGCCTGCGCGATCAGCTTCTTGGTGACCGGCGCGCGCAACGGCAGGGGCAGCACCCCGACGCCGTCGACCTCGATCCGCAGCGCGCCGGCGGACATCTCGATGCGGGTGGCGAGCGGCGTGCCGTCACCTGTCGGGGCGACCCGCCTGCATCGCCGTCAGCCGGCGGACGAAGAGCGCGGCGGCGCCTGCCGCCGGCACGGCGAGGGCGTGCAGGACGAGGTTGACCCAGGTCTCCGGCAGGAAGTCGTAGGCGTACACGTTGCCGCCGTGCGAGAACGAGTACTCGGAGTGCTCCTTGAGGAGCGCCGTCCAAGGGGTCCAGAAAACGAAGGGCCAGGCGAGGAAGGTCGGCAGCCACAGCGCCCACCAGGCGTTCAGCGCATGGGCGGGTGCGGGGTCGTGGCCGGGGCTGGAGGCGTGCCAGACATCGTTGGCGATCTGCTTGGGAAGGAAGAGGTTCGCGACGGGGATGAACCAGCCGATCACCGCCATCGAGGGGTGGTACCGCAGTCGACCGGGCGTGAACTTCTCGGCGGTGGCGCGGACGCGGCCGAACCAGACGAGCCAGGCCAGCACCAGCGCGCTGCCGAAGCAGAGCTGGGTGTACCAGAGGAGGGAGAACGAGAGGACGTCCCACTCCGTCAGGTCCCAGATGCCGTCCCCGTCCGGCAGAGGCTTCCGGTACAGCAGACCCTGTCCCGAGGCGACGTACAGCTGCTGGGCGACGGTGAGCGCGGAGGTCAGGGCGACGAGGGTGAGGAGCCAGTAGACGGCGGCCCGGTATCCGTCGGCCGGAGTCTCGTGGCCCCGCGCGCGGCGGCGCTCGTCGGCCAGTCGCGGCCTGGGTACCACCGTCCGGCCTTCCCCGTCGGCGGTGCGGGAGGCGGCGTCGGAGGGTGACACGGTGAGCGGTGCGGTGGGCGGCCTGTGCGGCCCTCCGGAGACAGTCACGGCTTCCGCCGCCGCTGCTGCCGGAGCCGACGCCTCGGCTCTTGGCGCCATCCGGGTGCGCGGATCCTCCTGGTCGAGGAGCTGCACCGCTTTCTGGCCCAGTCGGGCCAGCACTTCCGGCGGCAGCCACGGGCCGAGGGAGCGGTACTGCGTCTCCTCCCTGTCCCGCAGCTCGGAGAGGGTCGGGCGGGCGGCGGGATCCTTGGCGAGGCAGTCCTTGATCAGCCCGAGGAACGGCTCCGGTACGCCGGTGAGGTCCGGGGGCTCGTTCACCACCCGGTACATCAGGGCGTGCAACTGGCCCTCGGTGGCCTCGAAAGGCAGCCGGCCGGCGGCTGCGAAGGTCAGGACAGCGCCCAGCGAGAAGATGTCGCTGGCCTCCGTCAGCCTCTCGCCCCTGATCTGCTCCGGCGACATGAAGCCCGGCGAGCCGACGACGACGCCCGTGGAGGTCAGGCCGCCCGTGGTGGAGGCGTCCGCGGCGCGGGCGATCCCGAAGTCGATCACCTTCGGCCCGTCGATGGTCACCATGACGTTCGACGGTTTCAGGTCGCGGTGGACGATCCCGGCCTCGTGGATGTCCCCCAAAGCGCGGCACAACCCGGAGGCCAAACCGCGTACGGAACGCTCAGGCAGGGGACCGTGCTGCTCCGTCACCACCTGGTACAGGGTCGGGCCGGCGACGTACGCCGTGGCCACCCAGGGCAGCGCCGCGTCCGGGTCGGCGTCCAGGACGGCAGCCGTCCACTCCCCGCCGACCTGCCGCGCCACGGCGGTCTCCTTGGCGAATCGGCGGCGAAAGTCCGGGCTCGCGGCCAGTTCGGCGCGGATGGTCTTCACCGCCACCATCCGGCCGCGCGGCGACCGGGCCAGGTAGACCACGCCCATCCCGCCTGCGCCCAGTCTGCCGATGAGCCGGTAGTCGGCGACCCGGTCCGGATCCTGGTCCTGCAGAGACTGCACGGCTGACGGCTCCCCTCCCCGGCGGACATCCCGGCAAAGACTAGTGCGAGCCGTGGTTGCTCGGAGGGGGTTCCCACGGAGCCCGGTGACGGCGGGGCGGCGCACGGCCGACGGCCCGGTCATCGGTGCGGCCGACGGCCCGGTCACCGGTGGGGGCCGGCGCCGATCTGGGATCTGCGCGGGAGCTGGCCCGCCGAGGAGTACGCCGCGCAGCGGATACGGGAGGGCGTGCCGGCGGAGGTGGTGATGGACCTGGCCAGCGACGCGTTCCTGGTGGTGGTCCGGCAGCCGGAGGCGCATTCCGGCCACTGACCGCGCCGGTGCCGGCCCGGTGCGCGCACGCCTCTTGGCCGGGCGGCGCCGGGCCCCCACACTGACCCGATGACGCAGCGCGGGGATCTCGCCGCCGTGATGGACCGGCTGGCGATCGACGAGGTGGTCACGGGGTACGCGGTGGCCGTGGACGACGGCGACTGGGAGGCCTACCGGGCGCTGTTCGCTCCCGGCGGGCGAGCCGACTACACCTCGGCGGGCGGGATCGAGGGTCCGGCCGGCGAGGTGGCCGACTGGCTCGCGGAGGCGTTGCGGCGGTTCCCGGTGCGCCAGCACCTCGTCGTCAACCGGCTGGTCCGGCTGGAGGGGGACGGAAGGGGCTGGCCTGCGGTGCGGGCGCAGGTGGGGGCCGACTTCGTCAACCCGATGCGGCTGGAGGCGGCGCGGCCTCCGGTCGCCGGTGCCGCGCCGAATTTCGTGGCGGCCGGGCGCTATTCCTTCACACTGGCCCGCTCCGACCGGGACGGCTGGCGGATCACGCGCGTCGCCGTGCACGAGAAGTGGCGGCTGTCCCGCTGAGGGGCTGCCGGCCGGGCCCTGCCCCACACTGGAAGCGGAGGCGCGTCATGATCCCGAGGCGTACCCGGTTCGCCCGTGCGGCCGCCGCCGTCGCCGCGGGCGCGCTGCCGTGCCTGGCGTTCCCGGCGCCGGCGCTGTGGTGGTGGGCGTACGCGGCGCTCGTGCCCTGGATGCTGCTGCTGCGCTCGGCGCCGACCGGGCGGCGCGCGGCGCTGGAGGGCTGGCTCGGCGGGGCGGGCTTCATCCTGGCCGTGCACCACTGGCTGCTGCCGAGTCTCCACGTGTTCCTGCTGCCGGTGGCGGCCCTGCTGGGCGTGCTGTGGATCCCATGGGCGCTGCTGGTGCGGGCGCTGCTCGGCGGGGCGCCGGCGGCGGGCCGGGCGGCGGCCGCGCTGTTCATCGTCCCGGCGGGCTGGCTGCTGTCGGAGCTGGTCCGGTCGTGGCAGGGGCTGGGCGGGCCGTGGGGGCTGCTGGGGGCGAGCCAGTGGCAGGTCGGCCCGGCGCTGCGGCTCGCCTCCGTGGGCGGGGTGTGGCTGGTGAGCCTGCTGGTGGTGGCGGTGAACTGTGCGGTGGTGCTGCTGGTCGCCGTTCCGGCGGCGCGGGCGCCGGCCGTGGCGGGGCTCGCGGGGTGCGCGGTGCTGACGGGGGCGGTGTGGATGTGGGCGCCGCGGCCGGAGGTGTCCGGCGGGCTGCGGGTGGCCGTGGTCCAGCCGGGTCTGGTGGCCGACGGGCCCGACAGCGCCGAGCGGCGCTTCGCCGCCGGGGAGCGGCTGACGCGGGCGCTGGCGGGGCGGCCGCTCGACCTGGTGGTGTGGGGGGAGAGCAGCGTCGGGGCGGATCTGTCGGCGCGCCCGGACCTGGCCCGGCGGCTGGCCGCCCTGTCCGCGGCGGTGGGGGCGCCGGTCCTGGTGAACGTCGACGCCCGGCGGCCCGCCGAGGCCGGTGCGGGCGCCGGGACGGCCGCTGCGCCCGGCGGGGGCGGTGGGGAGGGCATCTTCAAGAGTTCGGTGCTCGTCGGCCCGGACGGCCCGACCGGCGACCGGTACGACAAGATGCGCCTGGTCCCCTTCGGGGAGTACGTGCCGGCCCGGCCCCTGCTCGGCTGGGCGACATCGGTCGGCAGGGCTGCGGGCGAGGACCGCCGGCGCGGAGCGGCCCCGGTGGTGATGGAGCTGCCGGGCGGGTCGGGGGTGCGCATCGGCCCGCTGGTGTGCTTCGAGTCGGCGTTCCCCGACATGGGCCGGCACCTGGTGCGCGAGGGGGCCGGCCTGCTGGTCGCCCAGTCGGCCACGTCCACCTTCCAGGAGAGCTGGGCGCCCGCGCAGCACGCCTCGCTCGCCGCGCTGCGGTCCGCGGAGACCGGCCGCCCCGTCGTGCACGCCACGCTCACCGGGATCACCGCGGTCCACGGCCCGTCGGGCGAGCCGGTCGGCCCGCGGCTGCCGGTCTCCGCGAGCACTGCCGAGGTGTACGAGGTCCCCCTCGCCGGGGGCGCCACGGCCTACGTCCGCTTCGGGGACTGGGCCGTGGCCGCCTCCGTACTGCTTCTGGCCGGCTGGGTGGCGGGCGCCGGGGTGCGGGCGCTGCGGCTCAGGAGGCCTGCTCCTGGGCCGAGCGCACCACCCGCTCGCACAGCTCGTGGGTGAGCAGCGCATCCCGCGCGCTGAGCACCTTCCCGGCGGCCACGGCTTCGAGGAAGGCGTCGACGGCCTGCTCGATGCCGCGCTGGCGGGCGACCGGCACCCAGTCCCCGCGGCGGCGCACGGTCGGCTGGCCGCGGTGGTCGATGACCTCGGCGAGGTTGAGGACCTGCCGCTTGGTGTCCTGCCCTGACACCTCCAGGACCTCCTCGGGCGATCCGGAGCGGCGGTTCATGATGCCGAGGGCGGTGAAGGCGGGGCCGGACATCTGCAGGACGAGGTGGTGGACCAGCCCGTCGCGCACGTGGGCGCGCACGTCGATGCGGTCGGTCTCGCCGGGCGCCAGGAAGCGCAGGGTGTCGACGACGTGGATGAAGTCGTCGAGGACGAGGGTCCGCGGGTCCTCGGGAAGCCCCACCCTGTTCTTCTGCATGACGATCAGCTCGCGCGGATGGTCGGCGCACTGCACGTAGCCGGGGGCGTGGCGGCGGTTGAAGCCGACGGCGAGGCCGACGCCGCGCGCCTCGGCGAGCTCGACCAGCCTGCGGGACTCCGCCAGCTCGTAGGCGAGCGGCTTGTCCACGTACGTCGGGACGCCGGCCTCCAGCAGCCGGGCGACGATCTCGGGGTGGGCGGAGGTCGGGGCGTGCACGAACGCCGCGTCGAGGCCCTCGGCCAGCAGCCCGTCGAGCCCGGTGTGGCGGTGCGCGGCGGGGATCCGGTGTGTGTCGCCGACGAGCTCCAGGGTGGCGGGGGTCCTGGTCTGGAGGTGCAGCTCCAGACCGGGGCGGGCGGAGAGGACGGGCAGGTACGCCTTGCGGGCGATGTCGCCGAGTCCGATGACGCCGACCTTCACCGTGCACCTCCGTGTCGTGCCCTGTCCGATCCCCGCAGCTTAATCGCTGGTGGTGGGGCTCGCGTTGGCCCAGGATGGCCGCCATGACGACGACACCGGGATCTTCCCGCACCGAACCCCCCACCTGCGCCGGCGAACGCGAGATGCTGGAGGGCTGGCTGGACTACCACCGGGCCACCCTGGCCTGGAAGTGCGAGGGCCTCGCCGAGGAGGACCTGCGCAGGGCGCCCCTCCCGCCCTCCGAGCTGTCCCTGATGGGCCTGGTGCGGCACATGGCGGAGGTGGAGCGGTACTGGTTCCGGGAGATCATGCTCGGCGAGGACCTGCCCGACCTCTACGTCACCCGCGAGGACCGGGACGGGGACTTCCACTTCACGGCGGAGGACACCTGGGCGGACGCGGAGCGGGTGTGGCGCACGGAGGTCGAGGAGGCCCGCAAGGCCGCGGCGGGCCGCGCCCTGGACCTGGTGTCGAAGGCCGACAGCCACCACCGGGGCGAGGTGTTCAGCCTGCGCTGGGTCTACACGCACATGATCGAGGAGTACGCGCGCCACAACGGGCACGCGGACCTGCTGCGGGAGCAGCTCGACGGCGCCACCGGCGACTGACGTCCGGCGTCGCGGAACGGGTGTCCGACTGGCGGTGTCCGGCTGACGTGCGTCACCCGTGCGGGGTCATTTCCGGCTCCCGGTTTTCACAACGGGGTCCTCGCACAGCAGAGTTGCGCGAGTGCATCCAACCCGAACCACGACGAAACTGCTGCTGTCGGTGGCCTGCGCCGTCTCGGCCGTGTCCGGCTGTATGAACGTGACGCCCGCCCCGATGCAGCCCGCCGGCGCCCCGGGGACGGCCGGCACGCCGCCCCGGCACGAGCCGACCGGCCCGTCGGGCCCCGTGGAGGTCCAGGCGCCCGCGCTGGAGGCCCTCAAGGCGGTGCCGGGGCAGCCCGCGCACCCGACGGCCTCCGGCACCGGCTCCGGTCCCGCGGTGGCGGCCGCGGCGGAGCCCGCCGCGGCCCCCGCGGGGGCGCCTCCCGGAAGGGCCGCGCCGCCCGTCCCGGACATCCCGGAGCCGCTGCCGCCCGGGAAGGCCGGCAGGCCCGACCAGGGAGGGAAGGCGCCGCGCGACCGCGCGGCGCCGGAGGCGCGGGTGCCGCGCGAGGTCGTGGAGCAGCTGCCCGTCCGCCCGGAGGACGTGTGCGCGTTCGGACGCAGGCACGGCAAGTGGTCGCCGGACAGCCCGGAGGCGCGGATCTGCGGAGCCGTCGAGGGCGGCTGAGAGCCGCTGACGGCGCCCGCCGACGGGCGGCGGGGCGGCCGGGGCGCGCCCCGATGCGGGCGCTGGCGGGCCGTCTGGGGCCCCGTGCGGCCGTTCAGGGGTGCTGGCCGGGGAACGGCAGGGGCCCCTGCCCCGGTTCCCCGGCCAGCCGCCGCTCCAGGCGGCGGATGGCGGCCCGTACGCCGACCCCGTAGCCGTCGTCGGGGAGCGCCCGGGCCGCGGCCCTGGCCCGTTCCAGGTGGAGCCGGGCCTCGGCGGTGCGCTGGAGTTTGGCGTAGTCGGCGGCCAGGCTCAGGTGCAGCGAGGGGTAGAACACGCGGACGGCCGGCGGCGGAACCTCCTGCCGGGGGCGAAGCCCCTCCCGCAGCGCGTCGGCGGCGGTCAGGGCCCGCAGGTCCCAGGCCAGCTCGTCGGCCGGGTCGTCCTGGGCGTCGGCCAGGTAGTGGGCGAGCGTGCACCGGTGCAGGCCGTCGCCGTCCTCGCCGAGCTCGCTCCACAGGGCGCGGAGCCGGTTGCGGGCCTCCTCGCGGTCCCCGGCGTGCAGCAGGATGACCGCCTGGCCGATCCGGGTCATGACGGCGTCCTCCGACGCCTCCTGCTGCTCGGTCACCGCGGCCTCCGGCTTGCTCGCCCTGCCAGACCGGCTCCGGTCTGACCGTCCCGACGCTAACCGGAGGCACCGGCCAGGGGGCCGAGGCGCGGTGGTGGGTCAGCCGAGGTTCGGGATCCGCCAGTCGATCGGCTCATGGCCCTGCGCGGCGACGGCCTCGTTGATCTGGGTGAACGGGCGGGAGCCGAAGAACTTCTTCGCGGACAGCGGGGACGGGTGGGCGCCCTTGACCACGACGTGCCGCTCCAGGTCGATCAGCGGGAGCTTCTTCTGGGCGTAGGCGCCCCACAGGACGAAGACGGCCGGGTCGGGCCGGTCGGCGACGGCGCGGATCACCGCGTCGGTGAACTTCTCCCAGCCCTTGCCCTTGTGCGAGTTGGGCTCGCCCTCGCGGACGGTCAGCACCGCGTTCAGCAGGAGGACGCCCTGCTCGGCCCACGGCATCAGGTAGCCGTTGTCCGGGACGGGGAGGTCGAGCTCCGCCTGCATCTCCTTGTAGATGTTGCGCAGGGAGGGCGGCGTCTTCACGCCGGGCAGGACGGAGAAGCACAGGCCGTGCCCCTGGCCCGCGCCGTGGTAGGGGTCCTGGCCCAGGACCAGCACCTTCACCTTCTCGAAGGGAGTGGCCTCCAGTGCCGCGAAGACCTGCTCGCGGGGCGGGTAGACCGGCCCGTTCGCCCGCTCCTCCTCGACGAACTCGGTGAGCTCCTTGAAGTAGGGCTGGTCCAGCTCCCCGCCGAGGACGGGGAGCCAGGACTCGGGCAGCATCTGGGTCACGGCGACAACCTCCGGTAGTACAAGTACGCGCAACGCGTGCAACGTCCCCGAACCTACCGGCCGCCACTGACAGTGCTTCACCCGCAGGGGGTCCCGGAGGCCGGTGCGGGCCCCGGGCGCTCCCTGCGGGGCGGATCACCAGCTGGTCTTGCGGTACAGCTCCCACATCTGGAAGACGGTCTGCGGGTCGAGCGCGCGCTCGCCACCCGCGATGTCCTCGCGTGCGGCCACGTACAGCTTGCCCTGCCACAGGGGCAGCAGGCGGACGTCCTCGGCGAAGATCTGCTGGGCCTGCTCGAACTGCGGGATGCCGGCCGCGCGGTCGCCCTCGCGGCGGGACTTCGGGAGCAGGTCGGTCAGGATCTGCGCGGGCTCGTACGGGGTGCCGACCGCGTTCTCCTTGCCGACGAACGGGGCGATGAAGTTGTCGGGGTCCGGGAAGTCGGGGAACCAGCCTCGGCCGAAGACGGGGTACTGGCCGCTCTTGTAGCCCTCCTGGAAGGCCTTCCAGGGCTGGCCGCGCAGGGTGACCTTGAACAGGCCGCTCTCGTCGAGCTGGCGCTTGATCTCGGTGAACTCGTCCGCGGTGGATGCGCCGTAGCGGTCGGTGGTGTACCAGAAGGTCAGCTCGACAGGCTGGGTGATGCCCGCGTCCTTGAGGATCTTCTTGGCCTTGGCCACGTCGGCCTGGCCGTACTTGTCGTAGAAGGGCGTCTTGTGGCCCACGACGCCCTTGGGGACCATCGAGTACAGCGGCTCGGCGGTGCCCTGGTAGACCTTGGAGACGAGCATGCCGCGGTCGATGACCTGGGCGATCGCCTGGCGGACGGCCGGCTTGGCGACGTTGGGGTCGTCCTTGGGGTTGAAGACCAGGTACCGGATCTCGGAGCCGACGTTCTCGACGACCTGGACTCCCTGGGCGTGGGCCGCGGGGTCCTGGAGCTCCCTGACCTGGGCGGCGGAGAGGCCTCGGTACGTGGCGTCGATCTCCTTCGCCTTGAGGGCGGAGATCATCTGGCCGGCGTCCGCGAAGTAGCGGATGGTGACCCCGTTGTTGCGGCGGTTCGCGAAGCCGTTGTAGGTGGCGTTCCCGGTCAGGACGGCCTCGCTGCCCTCCTTGTACGACTCCAGGACGTACGGGCCGGAGCCGGTGACCTTGCCGTCCTCGCGGACCTTGTCGGCGGGGTACACGCCGGGCGCGACCAGCGAGGCGGCGGGCGAGCCGAGGACGAAGGGGAAGGTGGCGTCCGGGGTCTTCAGGTGGAAGACGACCGTCTGCGCGTCTGGGGTCTCGATCCGGTCGAGGCTGCCGAAGAGGTCCTTCGGGCCGACCTTGGAGCCGATGGTCCGGATCCGGTCGAGGGAGTGCTTGACGGCCTTCGCGTCGAGCGCCTCGCCGTTGGAGAACTTCAGCCCCTTGCGCAGGGTGCAGCGGTAGGACTCGTTCGCGGAGTCGGTGAACTCGCAGTTCTGCGCGGCGTCGGGCTGGGGCTTGGCGGAGCCCGTGGGGAACGCCAGGAGGGTCTGGTAGACGTTGCGGTAGAGCTCCCAGGAGCCGTCCCAGGCCGCGGCGGGATCGAGGGTGGTGGGGGCGCTCGTCGTGCCGACGGTGATCTTCTTTTCGGCGTCTTTGCTGTCGTCCGAAAGCAGACCGCATCCGGCGAGCAGGGATATGGACGCAACGGCCGCAGTGATCTGCAGGCTTCTGGTCCGGTTGAACACGTGCACGCTCCTCGATCAGCCAGGGGTGCGGCAGACCCTACCGCAGTGCGGCACAAATCCAATGGGCAGGTTTAGTGCGCCGCTTGACCGATTTAGCACCTGTTCGATACGTATTTGCCTCCCGTCAGGAGGCAAATACGTCCGATTATCGGTCAGTGAACTCCGGCATTGAGGAACATTCCCCCGTCGACGACCAGCGTTTGACCGGTGATCCATTCCGCTTGCGCAGACGTGAGGAAAGCCGCAGCTCCGCCGATGTCGGCCGGAACGCCCAGCCGCCCCAGCGGGTAGGCGGCCGCGGCCTCCGCCTCCCGGTTCTCGTAGAGCGCCTGCGCGAACCTGGTCTTGACCACGGCGGGGGCGATCGCGTTGACGCGGACGCCCGGCGCCATCTCGTGCGCGAGCTGGAGCGTCAGGTTGATCATGGCCGCCTTGCTCATGCCGTACGCCCCGATGAAGGGCGAGGCCGAGACGCCGGCGATGGAGGCGATGTTCACGATCACGCCGCCGTGCTCCTTCTGCCAGGCGTGCCAGGTCCGCTGGGCGAAGCCGAGCGCCGAGACGACGTTCGTCTCGAAGACCTTCCGCGCGACCCCCAGGTCGAGGTCCGCGATCGGGCCGAAGACGGGGTTCGTGCCCGCGTTGTTGATCAGGAAGTCCACACGCCCGAACGCCTCCATCGTGCGCTCGACCGCGACGGCCTGGTGGGCCTCGTCGTGTGCCTTCCCGGCCACACCGATCACCCGGTCCGCCCCGAGCGCCTCGACGGCCTCCTTCAGCGCCTCCTCGTTGCGGCCCGTGATGCACACCCGGTCGCCCCGGGCCACGAGCGCCTCGGCGATGCCGCGGCCGATGCCCCGGCTCGCGCCGGTGATCAGCGCGACCCTGCCGCTGTCCGTTCCCTCGTACGCCATCGCCTCTCCCCTGCCTCTCTCCGCCTGCCTCCCGACGCCGCCGTCAGCCGAGCGGGCCGCCGGCCACGTACAGGACCTGGCCGGAGACGAAGCCCGCGGCGTCCCCCGTGAAGAAGGCGATCGCGTGGGCGACGTCCTCCGGGCGCCCGACGCGCTGGACCGGGATCTGGGTGGCGGCCGTCGCCTGGAACTCCTCGAAGCCCATGCCGACGCGGGCGGCCGTCTGGGCCGTCATGTCGGTGGCGATGAAGCCGGGCGCGACCGCGTTCGCGGTGATGCCGAACTTGCCGAGCTCGATGGCGAGGGTCTTGGTCAGGCCCTGGAGGCCCGCCTTGGCGGCGGAGTAGTTGGCCTGGCCCCGGTTGCCGAGCGCCGAGCTGCTGGAGAGGTTGACGATACGGCCGAACTGCGCGTCGACCATGTGCTTCTGACAGGCCCTCGACATCAGGAACGCACCGCGCAGGTGCACGTTCATGACGGTGTCCCAGTCGCCCTCGCTCATCTTGAACAGCAGGTTGTCGCGCAGCACGCCCGCGTTGTTGACCAGGATGGTCGGCGCCCCGAGCGTGCTCGCGACGCGCTCGACGGCCGCCTCCACCTGCGCGGCGTCCGAGACGTCGCAGCCGACGGCGACGGCCTTGCCTCCGGCCGCGGTGACGGCCTCGACGGCGTCCTTGCAGGCGGCCTCGTCGAGGTCGAGTACGGCGACCGCACGGCCCTCGGCGGCCAGGCGCACGGCGGTGGCCGCGCCGATGCCCCGGGCCGCCCCGGTCACGATCGCTACGCGCTGCTCGGTGGTGGACATGCTGGATCTCCTCGCCCTTGGAATCCTCTGCGCGGCCGCCCGTGGGTGAGCAACCGCTTAGTAGCCTCAGCTGAGGAGACGCTAGGAGCCCCGGCACCCGGTGTCAACGGCGCCGGGCCCGGGGCCCGCCCGAACGTCCGGATCAGCGCACCAGCAGGTCGAGCAGGCGTTCCACCTCGGCCTCCGGATCCGCCGTCAGGCCCGTGTGCACCGGCCCCGGTTGCACCACCGTGCTGCGCGGCGCGATCAGCCAGCGGAAGCGGCGCCCCGCGTCGTCGCCTGCGGCCTGGCCGGCCTGCTCGCCGCCGCTGCACACGCCCTCGACGCCGCGCAGGGCCGCCCGTACGCCGGTCACGTCGGCGCCGGGGTCCAGGGCGAGGAGCTTGGCCTCGTCGAGGTGGGTGCGGGCGGCGACGTACGAGCGCGCCCTGCAGTAGACGATCACCCCGGCGTTGAAGCACTCGCCGCGCTCCATCCGGGGCACCACGCGCACCAGCGCGTATTCGAAGACGTCCCGCCCGGTCACTCGTCGCCGCTCTTCCGCTCGCTGCCGTCCTGCCCGCTGCGCCCGTCCGGGCCGCCCTGGCCGCCGCTCCGGCCCCCGGCCCCGCCGGTCTTGTGGGGCCACTCCGGCAGGTGGTCCGTCAGCCAGCCCGGCGGCTTCTGCGGCGCCTTCGCCTCGGGCACCATCGAGATCCGCTCGTGGACGCCCGCCGCCCGCGGCAGCAGCGCCTCCACGTAGGCGCGCCGGACGGCGCCGGCGGAGTCGAAGCCCGGCTCGCCGACGAGCCATTCGTCGGGCACGTCCGCGGCGACCTCGGTCAGCAGCTCCTCGGTGACCAGCGGGGCGAGTTCCGCGGCGGCCGCCGCGATGTCCGGGCCCACCGGGGCGAGCGCGTGGTCGGAGGCGTTGTACGGCTTGTCCGCGGCCGCGGCGGCGGTCGGCCAGTTGTGGTGCCAGATCATCGTGGCGCCGTGGTCGATGAGCCACAGGTCGCCGTGCCACACCAGCATGTTGGGGTTGCGCCAGGACCGGTCGACGTTGTTGACGAGGGCGTCGAACCAGACGACGCGCCCCGCCTCGACGGGGTCGACCCGGTACGCGAGCGGGTCGAAGCCGATCGAGCCGGGCAGGTAGTCCATCCCGAGGTTCAGTCCGCCGCTGGCCTTCAGCAGCTCCTGCACCTCCTGGTCGGGCTCGCCGAGCCCGATGACGGGGTCGAGCTGCATCTGCACCAGCCGCGGCACGCGCAGCCCGAGCCGCTGCGCCAGCCGCCCGCAGACGACCTCGGCGACCAGCGTCTTGCGCCCCTGGCCGGCCCCGGTGAACTTCATGACGTACGTGCCGAGATCGTCGGCCTCGACGATCCCCGGGAGCGATCCGCCCTCACGCAGGGGCGTGACATAGCGGGTCGCTACGACCTCTTCCAACACTTTCCCAGGCCACCCATCTCTTCAGCCTCACCGGTCAGCGGCGCCGGGGAGAATCCGGGGAGTCTCGGCCGACGGGCCGGTCATCCCCGCTCCCCCGCAGACCGTCGATGGTGCGCGCCCCTTGCTGCCGGCTTCCGGCGTGAAGTGAGCATAGTAACCGAGCGTGATCGGCGGCGACGAGTGTGCGGGCCGCAGAGCCAGGGTCACGATGCCCGGATGAGCAACTGCCCGGGTGCGGGCCACGAGCTGGGCCCGAGTCGCCACGGGTGCCGACGCGCCCGCCTCGGCACCCGTGGCGGCGCCGTCGGCGTTTCGGCCACCCCCCCTCCCCCTCAGCCCCGTTGCGGGAGGCGGGTCGATGCATCCCTCACGCTCCCCTGGCCGCGCCATCCCGGGGTTTCACGGCCGACCGAAATACACACGTTCGATATTCCGGCTGGCTCGTTGAGCCTCGCGAACCGGCCCCGACCACGAGAGCAGGGGGACAGCTTGACCGTGGACAGCACATCCGGACAGGCGAGTACAGACGAGACCGAGGGAACACACCCGGAGAACACGAGCTCCGCGCAGGAGGAGGAGTTCCGGTTCCGGGACGAATCCCGGCTGCGGGCCGGCGAGCAGATGACGACCGCCACGATGGCACGGCGCCTGCCCTCGTTGGTGCGGCGGTCGCTGGCCATGGCCTGGCAGGTGGACCGGACCGCGACGGCCGGCCTGCTGGCGTGCCAGGTCGGCTCCGGCGTGCTGGCCGCCCTGGGCCTGTTCGCCGTCACGGGGACACTCACCGCTCTGATCGCCTCCGGTGACATCACGGAGCGGCTGCGGGAGGCGGCTCCGCAGCTGGCCGTCATCGCCGCGGCCGCCGGTCTGCGTGCCCTGCTGGGGATCACTGTGACGTGGCTGACCGGCCGGCTCCGCCCCGTGCTCGCCCGGGCTGCGGAGGTGAGCATGGTCGAGGCGGCGCTCGGCGCGGAGGCGGCGGCGAACAACAGGCCCGGCTACAACGACTCCTACGACATCGCCGACCGCGGCGCCCAGGTCACCCCCGACCTCGTGGAGGAGGCCCAGGACGTGCTGGCCGCCACCGCGACCCTCGTCGCCGGAGCGGCCGTCCTCGCCGTGATCCACCCCCTTCTCCTTCCCCTGCTGCTCCTGGCGTGCCTACCGCAGGCCGCCGCGTACGTGCGGGCGGCGCGCGTGGTGTACCTGGCGGGGCTGGAGACGTCGGGGCGCCGGCGGATGCTGCACAAGCTGCGGTGGCACATGTCCTACATGGAGTCCAGCGAGGAGATGCGGGCCTGCCTGGCCGGCCCGTTCCTCCTGGGCCGCTACCGGCGTCTCGCCGCGTCGGTCAACGCCGCCGAGCGCAAGGCCGCGGGCACCGGGGCCTGGATGGGCCTGGTCGGGGCGGCGGCCGGCGGAGTCGCGTCGGCGGCGGTCTGGGCGACGCTGCTGTGGCTCCTGGTCTCCGGCCGGATGGACCTGGCGGCGGGGGGCGGCGCGGTCTTCGCCCTGCAGACGGCGACCAGCTCCGTGCGGGGCATCATCAACGGCGGGGCCCGGCTGGTGCGGACCGGCTGGTACGTGCAGGACTGGCAGAACTTCCTCGACAACGCCCACGGGCAGGCCATGGCGGCCTCGCGCGGTGCGGAGCTGCTGCCGGCGGCGCCGGAGCGGTTCGAGGTCCGCGAAGTGACGTACCGGTACGACGGCGCGGAGAAGGACAGCCTCATCGGGGTGTCGGTGCAGGTGCGGCGCGGGGAGATCGTGGCGCTGGTCGGGGAGAACGGGTCGGGCAAGACGACGCTGTCCCGGTTGATCTGCGGTCTGCTGCTGCCGACCGCCGGGGAAGTCGCCTGGGACCATGCGACCACCGCGCGGCTGGAGCCGTGGGAGGCGTGGCGATACGTTGCGCTCGCCCCGCAGAGGTTCACCTACCTGCCGCTCACCCTCCGCGACAACATCACCCTCGGGCAGGGCGACACCAGCGACAGCGCCCTCCTGGCAGCCTGCGAGGCGTCCGGGGCCGCGGGCATGCTGCCCGAGCTGCGGTCCGGGCTCGACACCCTCCTGACGAGCGAGTGGTTCGGCGGCCACCAACTGTCCGGCGGGCAGTGGCAGCGCGTCGTCCTGACCCGGGCGTTCCACCGGCAGGCCGCCCTGCTCGTGATGGACGAGCCCACGGCCGCCCTCGACGCCCGCGCTGAGCACCATGTCTTCACCGGCCTGCGGCAGTTGGCCAAAGACCGCGCCGTCCTCCTGATCACGCACCGGCTGGCCAATGTCGCCGTCGCCGACCGGATCGTCGTCCTCGACCGGGGGCGCCTCGTGCAGGTGGGTACGTACGAACAGCTCACCCGCGAACCCGGGCTGTTCCGGACGCTGTGGGAGCTCGAGCAGCGCACGGGTCACGAGGTGAACCGTCCCGCCTGACGCCGGGCCGCCCCAGCCGGCAACGGCTGGGGCGGCTGCCCCGTCCCGCGTACCCGCTGCCTTGCCGAAAGGGCTCCCGACGGCCGAAGAACCCACCGCCGCGCCCGGCTCCGCCCCCACGCGCCTGCCGCCGCCCGAGAGGGAACCTCGTGACCGCCACTGCATCGACCGCGAGCTCGGCTGGCTGCCTGAGGGCCGCCCGGCCGACCCCGGCGAACCCCTCCCGGCCCGCTCCCCGCGCGAGGCCCGGCAGAGGGGGTAGCGGCCCGCGCTCGCCGACGGGGCCGGCGTGCCGGCTGTGGCGGGCCGGCCCTTAGGGTTTTCCCCATGAGTCTGGCAGCGGGTCACGAGGAAGGAGCCCTGCCCAATCCGGCGGCATCGGCGCAGGGATGGCAGGCACCGAGCGCGGTCGAGCGGGGGCTGTACGAGGCGAAGGCGCGCGGCGACTGGCCCGCGTACTACGACCTCGTCGCCCGCGCGGACCTGTACATGATGCAGTCGATGGCGTACGTCGACGCGAGCGCGGGCGGCACCCGCTTCCACCCGTACTGGAACCCGCAGACCCAGAGCATGTGCCTGGCCGTCTACACCGGCGGCATGCTGCCGCCGCCGGTCGCCGACCCGGTCTACAACTGCTACGACCTGGGCTGGTTCGCGGAAGTGTGGCAGCAGGACGACCCGCCCTACCTCGTCGTCAACCCCGGCAGCCCCTGCGAGGGCGTCCTGCCGGCCGGGCCGCAGGGGCGCGCCCTGTGGCAGCGTCACTCCGCCCCGGTCGAACGGCCGGGGCTGGCCCAGGACGTCGTCCACACCCTGGAGGTGGGCGGCCCCCGCACCGGTCCCGTCGCCTTCGGCCTCGCGGTCGGCGCGCACATCAACGTGCGCAACGGGCGCTACTGGAATTCGATGGCCTACCACGGCTGCGGCTACCGCGACGAGAAGCGCATGCTGGAACGCTGGTGGGGCGTCACCACCCGTGCGGAGTGGCAGGAGACGCAGGAACTGCTGCTGCGCGCCGGGATGGTCAGCGGATCGTGGGAGTTCGTCCTGCAACTCCGCCGTTCCATGGCCCTGGACTTCGCGGGCCCCGTCGACATCGACCACTGGCGCCGGGCCGCGGTGAACGTGGTGCGCCGGCGGGCCGAGGGCGCCGCCGAGCCCCGCCTGAGTGCGGACGGCGTCACCCCGGGCAGCACCGTCAGCGCGGAGGAGCTGGAGGGGCAGGTGGCCGGTCTCAAGCGGCTGATCGGCCGTATCGCCCGCTACGAGGCGCGGTTCCGGGCCGACGGCCTGCTGCCCGAGGGGGGGTTCGTGCGGAGCGTCGAGGCCTGGGACTACGGGCGGGCCTCGGGCATGGCCCGCTGGGGGCTCGCCGCCCGGCTGTGCTCGCTGCAGGAGGCGGAGGCGGCCGTGGTCCGGGCCGGGCGCCTGGTGCAGGTCAACTACCGCTCGTGGGAGGACTTCTCGGCCGCCTACGTCCTGGGCCGCTGCCTCCACTTCGACGAGGAGGAGTTCGGCGAGTGGTACGAGACGGTCCTGGCGACCCACCGCGTCCTGACCGCGGACCCGGCCAGCCCGTGGCGCACGCTCGACTGGAAGTGAGGGTCCCCCGTCTCAGCGCGGCGGTTCGGCGCCGGCAGGAACCCCGTGGGCCACGGCCTCGATCAGGGAGTACGGGGCGGCGCCGGCGAGCTCGGTGACCGACGTGACGCGCAGGGCCGCCCGGCGGCACACCTCCTCGAAGTCCGCGCGGGTGCGCTCCCTGCCGCCGATGTTCACCATCATGTTGAGGTCGCTCAGGTAGGTGCCCTCGTCCTGCGTGCCGACGGCCTCGGGCAGTACGGGCTCCACGATCAGAACGGTGCCTCCGGACGGCAGTGCCCGGCGGCAGTGGCGCAGGATCGCAACCGCTTGGGCGTCCGTCCAGTCGTGCAGGATGCTCTTGACGAGGTACACGTCCGAGCCGTGCGGGACCGATCGGAAGAAGTCCCCGGCGGTGAGGGAGCAGCGGTCCCGCAGCCCGTGCCGCGCCAGTGTCCCCGCCGCGTCCGCGAGTCCGTCGGCCGTGTCGAAGACCACGCCGGTGAGGTGCGGGTGCGCGTCGAGGACGGCGGCCAGGAGGGTGCCGTTGCCTCCGCCGACGTCCGTGACCGAGGTGGACCGGCTGAAGTCGAAGGCTCTCGGCAGGACGGCGGCGGTCTCGGAGGTGGCCTGGCTCATGGCCGTGTTGAAGTCCGCGGAGAGTTCGGGGTGTCGGGCGAGATGGCTGAAGAAGTCGGTGCCGAAGACGGAGTCGAACGCGGTTTCTCCCGTACGGACGCTGTGGTCCAGGTGCTCCCAGGCGCGCACGATCGCCGGATCGGTGAAGGTGCGGACGAACGACGTGAGGGAGTCGGGGTGGGCGGGGTCGAGGAGCGCGCCCGCCGGGGTCACCGAGAACGTGTCGGGGGCGTCCTCCGTGAGGAGGCCGAGGGCGGTCAGGGCGCGCAGCAGGCGGATCATGGGCTGGTGCGCGGTTCCGGCTGCGGCGGCCACCTGGGCGGCCGTAGCCGGCCGGTCGCCGATGAATCGGGCGACCTCCAGGCGGGCTGCCGCGCGCAGGGTGTGCGCGGCCATGCTCCCGAACGTGAGGCGGACGACGAGCTCCCGTCCTGCCGCTGTCTGTGCTGCCCGGGCCTTGGTGTTCGTCACTGGTGTGTGTCTCCTTCGTTCGGATCGGCCGATCACCGGCACGGCCGGGGAGGGGCCCGTCAGGGTTGGGTGGACGCGGTCAGGCCGGCCAGTGCACGGGGTGTGCAGCCGACGAGGGCCTGGATGTCGCGGTGGAGATGGGGCTGGTCGGCGTATCCGCAGGCCATGGCGACGTCGTCGGCGCGTTCGCTGGCGAGGAGAGCCCGGGCGGCGTGGTCGAAGCGGACCAGCATGGCGGCGCGCTTGGGGGTCAGGCCGACCTGGGCGCTGAACCTGGCCCAGAGCCGCTTGCGGCTCCATCCGCAGGACGCGGCGAGGTCGCCGACGCGTACGCGGCCCCGGCCGGCGACGATGGCGTGCCAGGCGGCGGCGACCTCGGCTGCCATGGGCGGGGCCTGTGCGGCCCGCCGTCTGAGGAATCCGTCGGTGAGCGCGAGGCGTTCCTGCCAGGAGGCGGTGTCGGCCAACTGCTCGCGCAGCAGCCGGGCGGGCCGCCCCCACAGGTCGTCGAGCCCGGTGATGGAGCCGTCCAGTTCGCGTGGGGGGACGCCCAGCAGGGCGTAGGCGGCCGGCGGTGGCAACGCCACCTCGACGCATTCGACGCCGTCGGCGCGGATGCGGGCCGGACGTGGTGACAGGGAGGCGACGAGGCCTGGCAGTGACCGGTGTCCGGAGGCGCTCTCCACCGTGATCGGGCCGGTGCCCAGCCCGATGACGACGATCACGACGGGTTGGGGCAGTACCCGCATGTCCAGCCTGCCGCCGGTGCGGTCCCGGTACCCGGCCATCCGCACGCCGTCGAGGGAGGTTCCGTGCGGGAGGCGGGCGACCTCCCAGCGGGGGTGGGCGGTGCGGCGCTGCTGGGGTGCGTCCCCGGTGTCGTCTCTGGGCATGG
The DNA here is from genome assembly GCF_055570615.1 of Streptomyces sp. NPDC031121. Taxonomy (NCBI): domain Bacteria; kingdom Bacillati; phylum Actinomycetota; class Actinomycetes; order Kitasatosporales; family Streptomycetaceae; genus Streptomyces; species Streptomyces sp. NPDC031121. The sequence goes on along the minus strand of NZ_JBVIGV010000017.1, from coordinate 41,602 downwards.
CTCCAGGTTCGCCGGGTCGCGGGCGCTTGTCTTGGACGAAAGTTCCGCGGCGGGGCGGCGCAGGGGGCCGGTGCGAACGCCGGGTCCTGACGCAGGCGGCCGGCCGTGCGGTCCCAGGGGAGGCCTCTGGGCCGCACGGCCGGCGGGCGGTGGTCCCGTGGACCGGTGCCGTGTGGGACTGTCGTGCGCACAGCGGCCTGCCGCGGCGGACGGGCCCCGGCCGGCGGCGCCCGGAGTGCCCGGTCCGGCCGCAGGTTCTTACGGCCAGCCCTGCTTCACCTTGGCCGGAGCGGTGTTCCAGCTCTTGGGTATGAAGGTGATGACGTAGGTTCCGCGGTCGAAGTCGGTGTATCCGGCGGACCAGCTGCGGAATTTGCTCTCGTAGACCTGCATGGGACCCATGCCGCCTCCCGGCGAGTGGTAGTGGTTGGCGTGGGTCCATATGGTGTTGTCAGGGTTGGTTTCCTTCTGGTCCCCGAACCAGCCGTAGTCGAAGTTGACGTAGCTTTTGCCGGGCTTGGCGGGGCTGCGTGAGGTGTTCCGGTCCTTCGACATGTCGACCAGGCCGGTGGCCCGCTCGGGGCGGAAGGCGTCGGGGTCGCCGTACTTCCTCTTGTCGGCGTGGCTCCAGGGGTCCTGCCCGCTCCAGAAGTGCTTCGAGTAGATGACGGCCTTCATCTTGGAGGGGTCGCGGTCGCCCCCGCTGCTGTCCCAGAAGGACGGGGTGTTCCGCAGAGCCGCGTAGAAGTCGGAGCGGCTGTCCGCGCCGGCGAGAGCGTCGTTCTTCCTTGTGAGCTCCGCCTTGAGGTTGGTCAGGTAGGTATTCTCGTCGTGGGAGTTTTCCAGGGCCTTGTTCATGACGGCTGCCACATCACGGGCGCGGTTGAATCCCTTTGCCTCGTCGAAGCTCTGCTTGGCGATGCGCCCCTCGAACTCGGCCCGCGTCTCGCCCGGTCGGGGGCTGGTGTTCTCCATGGCGTTCTTGTACTTGTCCTCGTCGAAGGACGCGAAGGCCAGTTTGTTCGTCGGATAGGGGCCTGAATTGACCCAGGTGACGCCGACGCACCCGTAGGAGAGCTGTTCTCGCTGCCGTTCGGTCATCTGCCGCGCCTGCCCGTTGCGGTGGCTGTAGACCTGCTGCCACTTGCGAATGTAGTTGCTGATGCCGGTGGTGGCCCTGTCCCCGTGGGCGCGGTATGCGTCGGGCATCCGGTCCAGGGGCTCTGCGGGCGGAGTCACCCTGCCGCCGGCGGAGGGCAGGAGGGACTCGGCGGCGTTCGGCAGGCCCTCCCCCGGGGTCTTGTCCGGCCGGCCCAGGTCCAGAGCCCTCTCGTTCAGTGCGTTGATGAGCCTGATGTCATCCGCCGTCAGGCCGTTCGCCTCGGCGTAGGAGCCCTTCCCGTCGCTGCGCACGGGGGCGGCGCCGGCCGCCTGGCTGACGGAGGGGGCGAGGCCAGCGGTGCACAGCACTATGCCCGCGGTGGTGAGGGCAAGAAATCCAGAGCGTTTATCCATGGCAGTCCGAGGTTCCTTTGCGGTGAAAACGCGTATGACGGGGCGTGAAATTCGCGCGCGGCGACAGAAAGGAGGCGCCCGAGCCGACGGGTCGTCAGGCCGCGCCAGAAGTGATCATGTCCCGGCGTCGATTGCCCGACAACACGGCGGCTACAGAATCGGCCAGCCGCCCGATGGGGTGGTATTCGGTCATGCGGGAGCCTGCCGGCCGCCGGTACGTGCGGCGGCCGGCTCTCCCGCCTCCTCCCGCACGGTCCCCGCGGCGTCACCGGTGCCGGCTGCCTGGAAAGGTCCGTGAAATGGTGCGGGGCGGCGCCCGGCCGGGCCGGGGAATGCCATGCGCCGGCGGGGAAACGGGTCCGCGGGAAGTCCGGCCCAGGCGTGGGGGGTTCGCGTCGGGGCGCCGACTGCGCGCTGTGGAGGACCGCGCGGTCTTCGCCACTCCCCTCTTCGAGCCCCGGTCGGTGCACCGCCCGTTCCGGCTCCGTCACGGGCCGTCGTCATCCGGAGAACGGCCGGTAACGCCCGCTCGGGGCGGCGGCCCTGGCGACGGGCGGCGGTCCCGGCGTCCAGCCGCTACCGCCGCATCCGTCGTGCAGCGGTCGAAGCGATGACCGCATGCATGGGTGGTGCGAATGACCACATGTCAGGGAGACCGGCCTGCGAGGGAGGAGCGTGCGCGACGGGTCCGTGCGGGGGGCGTCAGGGCATGGCCACCCAGGACTGGGAGTTCGCGGGGCTCGCCTGCCTCAGGGTGGCAAGGGCACCCGAGGAGACGCCCTGGGTGTCGAGGGAGCTCCCGATAACCGGCAGGGTGAACCGCCACGTACCGTTGGCCTTGGTGGCATTCCACGCCTTGTAGGGCGGATTCTGCGAGACGGGCCTGGCGGTGACGGCCGTCTGGCTGTTCTGCTGCGCGGTCAGGACGAAGGGGGTGGAGCAGCCGTCGGTGATCGTGACCGTGCCGTCCCCGTTGGCGTCCACCTTCCAGCGCTGCTGGGGCCGGGTGGTGTCGACAGCGGTGAGGTAGGCGTTGGAGCCGTCGAAGGGGATGGAGCAGCCGTTGGCGTGCTCCAGTGCCAGCCCGCTGCCGTTGGTGAGGGTGTGGTACTTGCCGTCGCCGACGATGCTGGGGCCGTAGTCGACGGCGTGCTTGAGCAGTTTGTCGAGCACGGGTCCGGTGGTGGCGAGCGGCGGATAGGCGGCCGGCCGGGCGTTGAAGTACTGCGCGAAGGTGGACGGCCGCTTCCGGGCGAGTAGGTCGAGGGTCCTGTCCCAGCCGGCGTCGTGGTAGTGGCTCAGGTCGATCAGCGAGCCGGCCACGTTGCCCTGGACGGTGTCCCCGACGCCCCAGCCGTTGCCGTAGGCGAGGGGGATGCTGTTTCCGTCGTTGAAGACGAAGCGCGGCGGGGACTCGGCGCTGATGTACGTGGAGACCGCGTCGGCGAAGCCCTCGGTCCACGCACAGGTGTCGGAGCTGGCGGCGTGGACGTAGTGCGGCGTGCAGTTGGTGACGGCGGGGTAGGTGCGCCCGTAGAGCACCCACATGAAGAAGTGGCCCAGCTCGTGCAGGGTGACGTGCTGGGAGTCCGGGTCGGCGCCGGACAGCTGGACGACACCGTCGTCGGCGTTGAAGCCGGTCTCCCTGTACTCCTCGCCCCAGCGGATGGTGGCGCCGGTGCAGGCGCTGTCGTCCGTCTCCCTGGCGGCCCAGCAGCGGCTCACATCGTTGGTGCGGGTGATGTACAGGTCGAAGACGGTGTCGAAGGCGTGCCAGGCCCGCGAGACGGCCGCGGGGACCTTGACGACGCCGAGGTCCGCGCTGCTCGCGATGTCGGTGCGGGAAGGGGTGTCGAAGCTGTGGACGCGCCCCGAGTTGTCGGTGACCTTCCACAGGTTCAGGTACTGCGCGTTGAACCGCACCCACGCGGCGCTCATCGTGGTGGTCGTGGTGGGCGTGTAGCAGAGGTGGAAGCCACCGTTGTCGGTCGCGGTGAACCCGGAGGCGAGCGGGCGCGGGGCGTCGGTCGGCTTCTCGTTGCCCCAGAGTTCGACCCCGGCGGTTCGGACCCGCTTGGAGCGGAGGGGTTTGGAGGGTCCTTCCTCGGCGTTGAGGAAGTCGTACTCCAGTGCACCGCTGAGACAGATCGGGGTCGCCGCCCTCGCAGAGGCGGCGGTGAGCGGGACGAGGGCCGTAGCGAGGAGCAGGGCCGCGACCAGGGCGGCGAAGGGGCGCGGTGTGTACCGGCGCAGGATCATCCGGTGCCTTTCCTGAGGCCGGGGGCTCGGGAGTGACCGACGACGGCACAGGCCGGCCGGGCGGTGGACGCGCGGTCACGACTCCGATGCCGGCTGTCGGTCACTCCTGGTGACGGTTTCATGATCAAAGAGGGGATGCCTCGGACGGCAGGGCGTACGGAAGACCCCAGGGGGCGCGCAGGAGCGCATCCGGTTCCGCGGACCGCGCCTCAACCCCCACCGCGCAGACCCCGTGCCACGCTGCCCTCATCGCCGCGGGTCAACGCGCCTCAGCAGACGGCTTCGTGGCGTACGTGCCGAGATCGTCGTCCTCGACCATGCCGGGCAGTGAGCCGCGCGGGGCGCCTCGCCAGATCCGCTCGTACGCGGGGCGGTAGCCCGGGGGGTCCCAGGAGGTGGCGCCGCCGCTGTTGGCCGCCGTGACCACGTGGACCGGGGCGACGTAGCCGCTGGCGGGGCTGCCCGCGAAGGCGCGGTTGAACTCGTCGACGATCTGCCAGCCCTGCTGGGTGAGCGGCTCGGGGACGGTGGCGGCCTGGAACTGCCGGGCGTTGATGCGCTGGAAGGCGGACGGGTCCCCGTCTCCGGCGCCGATGTTGAGCGGCGGCCCGGTGCCCGGGCGGCCCGCGGCGCGGAACGCCGGGGCGGCGTCGGCGAAGTACAGGTCGTTGATGGCGACCGAGTACGTCCAGTCGCCGCCGAAGCGGGACAGCAGGGAGGAGACCTCCTGCGGGGTGCGCCTGCTGGCGTCCGGGATCGGGATGTTCTCGTACGACAGCAGCCGCACGCCGGGGCAGGCGGCGAGCTGCCGCCTGATCAGCCCGGCCTTGTTCCGGGCGAAGGGGATCGAGTCGTCCGTGAAGAGGACGACGCCGGCGCGGCCTCCGGAGCCGGCGATGATCCAGTCCGCGCTGATCCGGGCGACGTCGGCCACCTCAGTGGTGACGTTGGTGAAGAGCCCCGGGTCGGTGCTCGGGCCTGGGGCGTCCACCGCGTGCCAGCCGACGAGCGGGATGCCGGCGGCCTCGGCCCGGGCGAGCTGCTGCGAGGTCAGGCGCGGGTCGAAGCCGCCGATGACGATGCCCGACGGTTTCAGGGTGACCGCCTGGCTGAGTGCGGCCTGGATGCCGGCCGGTGTGCCCTCGCCGTCGATGACCCGGACCCGCCAGCCGATGGTCGCGGCGGCCTGCCTCACGCCGTCGGCGACTCCGGCGACGCCCGGGTTGGTCATGGTCTGCGCGACGTACACGAGGGTCTTGCCGGGGACGGCGCGGGGACCGGTGGTGGGACCGTTCCAGGAGGTGTCGGTGCGCTCGGCGCGCCGTACGGCATCCTGCGCCGCGCGCTGGACGCCGGGGCAGCCTCCGGCGCCCGGCGCGGCGGTGGCGGTGCGGTCGGCCGGGCCGCCGGAGGGGCCGCTGCCGCAGCCCGCGGCGGCGAGCGCCGCCGCCCACAGGGCTGCGGCCGCGAGGGCGGTCGTCTTGCGGTGGGGGTGCACGGTGCTCCTGGTACGGGTCGGGCGGCGGGGCGGGGGCGGGCGGCGGCGTCAGGGGGCGGCGGGGGCGGCAGGGGCGTCCCGGCCGCCGGGCGGGGCCCCGGGGTCCGGCCTGGGGCGCAGGCGCCGACGGGCGGCGTAGCCGGCGAGCCCCACGGCCAGCAGGAGCGTTCCGCCGTTGAAGAGGGGGGTGGCCCAGAACCGGGCGCCGAGCTGGCCGATCCCGGCGAGGCCGACGGCGAGGAGGGCGACGGCGACGAGCGTGCCGAGGGCGTTGGCCCGGCCGGGCCGGATCGTGGTGGAGCCGAGCAGGGCGCCGACGAAGGCGGGCAGCAGGTAGTCGAGGCCGACGCTCGGGTTGCCGGTCTGCTGCTGGGCGGCGAGGAGGACGCCGGCGATGCCGACGACCAGCCCGGATCCGGTGAAGGCGTGGACGGAGTGGCGGCGGACGGGAATGCCGATGGCCTCGGCGGCGCGGGGGTTTGAGCCGATGACGTACAGGTAGCGGCCGAGCGGCAGCCGTTCGAGGAGCACCCACAGGGCGGCGGTGGCGGCGAGGACGTAGTAGGCGGGTACGGGCAGGCCGAGGAGCCGGGCGTCGTAGAGGCCGGTGAAGGCGGGCGGGAGGCCTTGCGGGCCGGGGACGATCCGGCTGCCGTCGGTGATCAGGCCGGTGAGGGCGTACATGCAGCTGCCGGTGCCGAGGGTGGCGATGAAGGAGTTGATGCGGCCGTATTCGACGACGACGCCGTTGGCGGCGCCGACGAGGGCTCCGCCGAGGACGACGGCGAGGCAGGCGGCCGGCCAGGGCCAGCCGGCGGTGACGATGAGGTGCATGACGAGGACGTGGGCGAGGCCCAGGCCGTAGCCGATGGAGAGGTCGAACCGGCCGGCGGCGATGGTCAGGGTCGCGCCGAGCGCGAGGAGGGCGGGGATGGACTGGTTGGAGAGGAGGGAGGAGACGTTGTCCCGGGTGGGGAAGGTATCCGGCAGGGCGGCGGAGAAGAGCAGGAAGAGGGCGGCGGTGAGGACCGGCAGGCCGTAGCTGCCGAGGAGGTGCCCGGCGCGGTGGCCCGGCGGGTGGCGGCGGGCGGCGGTCACCGGTCGGTCGCGCTTCCGGTGACGGCGGGCATGGCGGAGGCGGTGCGGGTCAGTTCGGCCGCGGTGAGGGAGGCGCCGGCGAGTTCGGCGGCGACGGCTCCGCGGACGAACACCAGGGCGCGCCGGCACAGGTCGGCGACCTCTTCGAAGTCGCTGGAGACCAGGAGCACGGCGAGGCCCGCGTCGAGGGCGTCGTCGAGGAGCCGGTGGATGGCGGCCTTGGCGCCGACGTCCACGCTCGCGGTGGGCTCCTCCAGGACCAGCAGGCGCTGCCGCCCGTGCAGCCAGCGGCCGACGACGACCTTCTGCTGGTTGCCGCCGGAGAGGGCGGCGATGGGCGCCTCGCTGTCGCGGGGGCGCACGGCGAACCGGCGGATCAGGGCGGCGGCCTCGGCACGTTCGCGCCGGCCGCCGGTCCACCGCCAGGCGGGGACGCCGTTGGCGCGCGGGTTGGCGAGCAGGTTCTCCCGGACGGTCAGGTCGGCGGCGCAGCCCTCCTCCTGGCGGTTGCCGGCGACGAACCCGACACCGGCGGCGACGGCTTCGGCGACGGTGCGGGGGCGGTGCGGGCGGCCGGCGAGCAGGGCGCGGCCGCCGAGGATCGGGAGGGCTCCGGCGAGGGCCCGGCCGAGGTGCAGGTGGCCGGCGCCGGTGAGGCCGACGAGTCCGAGGACGTCCCCGGCGTGCAGTTCGAGGCTGACGGGGCGGGTGCGTTCGGTGGTGATGTCTTCCAGTACCAGGAGGGGCAGGCGGACGGCGGCCGGGGCCGCGGCGGGGCGGCGGGGGCGGCGCGGGGCGGCCGGTGCGCTGCCCGCGATGTCGTGGACGAGGCGGGCGGGGCCGTACGGGGCGAGGGGGCCGTGGCTGACGACGCGGCCGTCGCGGAGTACGGCGAAGGTGTCGGCCACCCGGTAGACCTCGTCGAGGCGGTGGCTGACGTACAGGATGCCGTGTCCGCGGTCGCGCAGTGCGTGCAGGACGGCGAAGAGGTGCGTGCAGTCGGCGGCGGGGAGGGTGGCGGTGGGCTCGTCGAGGACGATCAGTTCGCTGCGGCGTGCCAGGGCGCGGGCGATCGCGACGAGGGAACGCTCGGCGGGGGCGAGGCCGGTGACAGGGGCGTCGGGGTCGAGGTGCCCGGAGACGGACCGCAGTGCGTCGGCGCAGCGCTCCCGGGTGCGGTGCCAGGAGATCAGGCCGTGCCGGCGCGGGTAGCCGGTGCCGAGCGCGATGTTCTCGGCGACGGTCATCCACTCGACGAGGCCGAGGTCCTGGTGGATGAAGGCCATGCGGGCGGAGGCGGCCGCCGAGCCGAGGGGGTGTCCGGCGACCGTGGCCTCCCCCGCGTCGGCGTGGTGGATCCCGGCGAGGATCTTGATGAGGGTGGACTTGCCGGCTCCGTTGGGGCCGAGCAGGGCGAGGACGCTGCCGCGGTGGAGGTCGAGGTCGACGCCGTCCAGGGCGAGGGTGCCGCCGAACCGCTTGCCGAGGCCGCGTATCCGGACGAGCGGCGGCTCGGCGGGGGGCCGGGGCGGGTTCTTCGGGGTGTCGGAAGGGTCATGCACGGACGTCTCCGGGGCCGCCTGGCGGGTTCGTGATCCGGATGCTACTGGTGACCACCCACCCTTATCCGACATGTCGCCCCCCGCTGTGGTCCCAATGGGTCAGCGGGCGGGGCGGGCGCCTCCGCGGGCCGGCTCACGCGGCGTCCAGGGCGCATTCGGCCCAGATCACCTTGCCGCGGGGGGTGTAGCGGGTGCCCCAGGCCTGGGAGAGCTGCGCGACGAGGAACAGGCCGCGCCCGCCCTCGTCGGTGCTTGCGGCGCGGCGCAGGTGGGGGGCGGTGCTGCTGCCGTCGGAGACCTCGCAGATGAGGGTGCGGTCGTGGATCATGCGGACCCGGATGGGCTCGCCGCCGTAGCGGACGGCGTTGGTGACGAGTTCGCTGAGCAGCAGCTCGACGGCGAACGCCGGCTCCTCCAGGCCCCACGCGGCGAGTGTGCGGGTGGCGGCGGCCCTGATCTCGCCGACGCGGGCCGGGTCGGCCGGGACGTCCCAGGCGGCCATCCGCTCGGCGGGCAGGGTGCGGATGCGCGCGGCGAGCAGGGCGATGTCGTCCTCGGGGTGGGCGGGTGCGACGGCGTCGACGACCGAGCGGCAGGTGTCCTCGGGGGTGCGGCCGGGGTGGGCGAGGGCGCGGCGCAGGTCTTCGAGGGCGTCGTCGATGTCGCGGTGGCGGTCCTCGACGAGTCCGTCGGTGTAGAGGACGAGGGTGCTGCCCTCGGGCAGGTCGATCTCGGCCGGCTCGAAGGGCAGTCCTCCGAGGCCGAGGGGCGGACCGGCGGGCAGTTCGGGGAAGGCGACGGAGCCGTCGGGTCGGACCACCGCAGGCGGGAGGTGCCCGGCGCGGGCCATGGTGCATGCGCGGGTGGTGGGGTCGTAGATGACGTACAGGCAGGTGGCTCCGACGATGCCGGTGCTGCCCGGGTCGCTCTCGCCGCCCTCTTCCCGGTCCAGGCGGACCAGGAGGTTGTCGAGGTGGGTGAGGAGTTCGTCGGGGGCCAGTTCGAGTTCGGCGAAGTTGCGGGCGGCTGTGCGCAGCCGGCCCATGGTGGCGGCGGCGTGCAGCCCGTGGCCGACGACGTCGCCGACGAGGAGGGCGACGCGGGTGCCGGAGAGGGGGATGACGTCGAACCAGTCGCCGCCGACTCCGGATTCGGCGGGCAGGTAGCGGTGGGCGACCTCGACGGCGCCCTGCTCGGGAAGGCGGTGCGGGAGCAGGCTGCGCTGGAGGGCGAGCGCCAGGGTGCGCTCGCGGGTGTACTGGCGGGCGTTGTCCATGCACAGGGCGGCGCGGTCGCAGAGCTCCTTGGCGAGCCAGGCGTCGTCGTCCGCGAAGGGGGTGGGGTCCTCGGACCGGTAGAAGGCGGCCACGCCGAGGAGGCTCCCCCGGGCGAGCAGGGGGACGGCGATGACGGAATGCGCGGGGCGGCCGCCGAGGGCGGCGGCGGGGTGGGGGCCGCGGAGCCGTCCGCCGGCGGTGAGGCCGGTTTCGACGACGGCCCTGCCTTCGGCCAGGCAGCGCAGGTGGGGGGTCCCGGGGCGCAGCTCGACGGGGCTGCCCTCGGGGTGGAAGGCGCTGTCGTCGCGGATGCCGTGGACGGCGGTGCGCTGCAAGGCGGTGGCGGCGTCCGCGGCCTTCTCGCCGCGCAGGACCGCTTCGGGTACGTCGACGGTGACGTGGTCGGCGAGGCCCGGGACGGCGGCCTCGGCCAGCTCGCGGGCGGTGCGGCGGACGTCGAGGGTGGTCCCGATGCGGGCGCCGGCCTCGGCCAGGAGTTCCAGGCGGCGGCGTGCGGCGAGGGCGTACCGGCCGACTTCCGGTTCGCCGACGAGTACGAGCCGGCGACGCGGGCCGTCGGGGCGGTCGCCGTCGGGGGTGGCGCCCTCGGCGGCGGCGCGTGCGGCAGGCGGGGCGGGCATGGCCGGAGGTGCAGGTGTTGCGCGCGGGGCCTGCGGGGTGGGCGGGGCCTGCGGGGTGGGCGGGGTGGCGGGGGGCGCCGCCGCCGTCCCGGAGAGCGCCGTGGAGTGCCGGGCGGCCGCTTCGCCGTCGGCGAGGACGGCTTCGACGGCGATGCCCTCGATTCCGGTGCCGCTGGTGACGGGGCGGCTGAGGAGGGTGGCCCGGCGGCCGTGGAGGAGGGTGACCTCGACGGCCGCCCGCTGGGTCGAGGAGATCAGCTCGGCGGCCCGCTCCTTGAGGACGGCCTCGTCGCGCGGGTCCAGCGCGGTGCCGGACGTGTCGGCCGCCGGGTGGGGGCCGGCGTAGGCGAACGCCCCGTCGGCTCCGGGCGGCCGCCCGTCCGCGCCGGCGCGCGCCCGCGTGTCGAGGTAGCTGCGCAGTAGGGCGCGCTCCCGCTGCGAGGCCTGCTCGGTCAGCCGGCGCTCGATGGACTCGGCCGCGCGCCGGATCAGGGCGGTCAGCGCCGGGTCCTCGCAGCTGCGCGGGTAGCCGAAGCAGAGGACGCCCTCGACGAGGCCGTTGAGCCGGTTGCGGACGGGGACGGCGCAGCAGGCGTTCGACTGGGAGCGCTCGGCGAAGTGCTCGGCGCCGTAGACCTGGACCAGGCGGCGCTCGGCGAGGGCGAGGCCTATGCCGTTGGTGCCCGCGAAGCGCTCGGCGAAGACGAAGCCGGGCACGGTCTGGATGGGCGGCAGGCTGCGGGCGAGCCCGGGTTCGCCGAAGCGGCGCTGGAGGACGGTCCCGGCCGCGTCGGCGAGGGAGACGTTCATCCGGCTCCCGGCGAAGCGGGCGGCGAGCCGGTCGAGGACGGGCCCGGCGGCGCGGACGAGCCGGCTGTCGGGGTCGAAGTCGTCGCGGTACGGGAGCTCGGTCTGGTCCGGGGAGAGGCCGAGGAGCCGGCAGCGCTCCCAGGAGTGCAGGATCGGGCTCCGCACGCCCGCCCCGACCGGCTCGCCCAGAAGGAACCGCTCACGGGAGCGTACGGGGCTGATCGGCTCTCCCGCGACCCCCATCTGCACCACTTCCCTCGCACCGGTGCGGCGAGAACGGACACCCCGCTAGTTGGCCAGAATATCCCTTTTATCCAGCCAAGCCGTGCCGGGGGTGGTCAGAGGACGGCCACCGGGCAGACGGGCGACCCGGTGCCCCCGGGCACCATCAGCGGCGCCACGACCAGCGCGAACTCGTACCGCCGGGCCTCGGCGCAGGCCGCGGACAGCTCCTCCAGGTCGAGGTTGTCGAGCAGGGGTACCCCCATGGCGGCGACGGCCAGGGCGTGGACGGGCGAGTGGACGCCGGCGACCGGCGAGGGCCGGACGTCGCTGTCCCCGTCGCCGCCGAGCAGGCTGATGCCGCGCTCCGCGAGCAGCGGCACCGCGTCCGGGTGGAGGCCGGCGCTCGCCGCACCCGAGTCCCACGGGCCGGCCTCGCGGCGGCGCCGGGGCCGGCCGGTGCGCAGCAGCAGCGCGCAGCCCTCGTCGAGGGCTGCGCCGAGCGCCCGCTCCGCGTCGAGGAGGTCGCGGGCGTGGAGGGTGTGGCCGGGTTCGAGCCAGTGCACCCCGAGGGCGGCGGGGAGGTCGAGCAGCACGCCCCTGGTGACGAGGGGGCCGAGGTCCGCGACCGAGCCGAAGCGGGCGCCGCCCGCGCCGACGGCGTCCCGGGCGGGCGTCCCGCCGTACAGCTCCCCGCGGTAGGCGACGTGGGAGAGGGCGTCGAGGTGGGTGACCGCCTTGCCGTGGTAGTCGGCGCCGAGGAAGTCCTTGTGCGTGGCGGGCTCGGCGGGCTCGACGTCGCCGAGGTCGGTCATGTGGTGGAGGGCGGGGCGGGCGTTGTCGGGTCCGGGCCGGGTGTCCCAGGGCAGGCCGAGGGGGACGGTCCGCCCGGAGCGGACCAGGACGGCGGCCCGCCGCACGTGGTCGGGGGTGACGCGGTTCCACGCGCCGCGGCCGGCGGGGGTCCAGCGCCCCCAGGTGCGGACGGCGTCGAAGAGCTCGTCGAACGCGGCCTGGGAGAGCAGGGGGCCATGGCCGGGCGGGTCGGCCGCGGCCGGGTCGGGAAGGGGCCGGGGCGGAGGGGGTTCGTCGGCGCGGCCGGTGCTCATGGTGCTCCACCTCCAGGACGGACGCCCGGCGGTGCCGGGCCGCGACGGGTGGCAGCAGCGGGGCCGGAAGGGGCAGGCTGTATCCATGCGGGCGCCCGTACACACGGCCCCTCGACCCGGGGCCGGCAGCCACCACCAGGTCCTGTTCGTGCTCGCGGAGTGCGTACCCTTCGCGATCTCCCTGACGGTGCTCATCATAGAACTCACGCCCCTGCACTTCCTGTACACCGGCCCCCTGCTGTGCGCAACGCCGGCGCTGGCGGCGGTGACGATGGGGCCGAAGGGCACCCTGGCGGCAACCGGGCTGGCGGTCGCGGTGAGCGTCACGACGGCCACGTACAACCAGGCGTGGGGCAGCGGGCAGGTGTACGCCAACTTCCTCGCGCTGTTCCTCGTGTCGATCGCGAGCGTGACGACGAGCACCACCGTGCGCACCCGCCGGGAGAGCGAGCTGAACCAGGTCCGCCGGATCGCGGAGGCGGCCCAGGAGGTGCTGCTGCGTCCGGTGCCGGAGCGGCTGGGGCCGGTGCGGGCGGCCAGCATGTACCTGGCGGCGGAGACGGGGGCGCAGATCGGCGGGGACCTCTACGAGGCGGTGCAGACCCGGTTCGGGGTGCGGATGATCGTGGGGGACGTGCGGGGCAAGGGCCTGCCCGCGGTCCGGGCGGCGGCGGTGGTCCTGGGCGCGTTCCGGGAGGCCGCGCACTACGAGAAGGACCTGGTGGAGGTCGTGGCCCACTGCACGGCGGCCCTGCGGCGGGACGCCGTCGCCGCGGGGGCGACCGATGCGCACGGACTGCTGGAGGGCTTCGTCACGGTGCTGGTGGCCCAGGTCGGGGACGGGCCGGTGGTGGAGGTCGTCAATCGCGGGCATCCCCCGCCGATGCTGCTGCACGCGGGCCGGGCGCGGCCGCTGACACCGGACTCCCCGATGCCGCCGCTGGGCCTGGAGGAGTTCATCACCGGTCCCCCGGGCCGCACGGAGTCCCACCCCTTCGCGCCCGGCGACCGGCTGCTGCTGCACACCGACGGCGTGATCGAGGCCCGCGACGGCGACCGGGCCTTCTTCCCGCTGCCGGAGGCGATGGAGCGGCTGGGCGGCTGCGGCGGCCGCGAGTTCCTGGAGGGGCTGAGGCGGGAGCTGGTCCGCCACACCGGGGGCCCGCTGTCGGACGACGTGGCCCTGGTGCTCGTCGACAGGACGGCGGAGGAGGACGGAGACCCGGCCGCTGCCGCCGGGGCTTCCGGGCCTTCCGGGCCGGCGGGCCGCTGAGCGTCAGCGCGGCGTCGCGGGGGCGTCCGCGGCCCCTCCGGCGGCCCACCGGGCGGTCAGCGCGCCGGTGGTGGTGAGGGTGGCGACCAGGGCGAGGGAGTGGCGCAGCACCTCGGCGGTGTAGGCGGCGGGCACCCCGGCGACGGCATCGGCGGGGACGACGACGCGGTAGCCGAGGTTGACGGCGTCGAAGACGGTGTTGGGTATCGCGATGTTCGCGGAGACGCCGGCGACGACGAGGGTGCGGATGCCGAGGTTGCGCAGCAGCGCGTCCACACCGGTGCCGGCGAGCGGCGACAGCCCGTGCAGCCGCCGTACGACCAGGTCCTCCTCGGCGACCCGGATCGGCGGCGCGACCTCGACGGCCGGGCTGCCCGCCAGCTGCCGGACCGGGAGCCGCGCGGCGGCGCGGAACAGCCGGGCGTTGCCGCCGGAGCCGCGCCCGTCGGGGCGGCGCTCGGCGACCGCGTGCAGCACCTGTACGCCTGCCCCGTGCGCGGCGTCGACCAGTGCGGCCACCCGAGCCAGCATGCCCGAGTCGCGGGCCTCGCGGGCCAGCTCGGGCAGGGCGCTGCCCTCGCCCACGACCCCGCGCTGGCATTCGACGGTGAGGAGCGCGGTGTCGGCCGGAGCCCCAGGGCCGGGGCTGTCGGCTGGGCGGCGACCGGATTGCGGCATGGCTCCCCCTGGCGCGGCGGACGGCGGAGCCCCATGATTCCTGACACGCCATCAGATGTGAAGGGGTGGGTCAGTTGGCCGGAGCCTTCGGAACGCAGCGGCGCGGCCGCCGCATCATGATGACCGCCGCGGAGGCGGACGCCTTCCTGCGCGAGCAGCGGACCTGCCGGGTTGCGACCGCCTCCCCGGACGGCCGGCCCCACGTCGGGCCCCTGTGGTTCGCCTGGGACGGCACCTCGCTGTGGCTGTACTCGCTGACGCGCAGCCGCCGCTGGGCGGACCTGCGGGCGGACCCCCGGCTGTCGGTCGTGGTGGACGCGGGCGAGGAGTACGGGGAGCTGCGCGGGATCGAGCTGTCCGGCAGGGCGGAATTCGTCGGCGAGGCCCCGCGCACGGGTGCGCCCTGCCCGGAGCTCGACGAGGTGGAGCGGATCTTCCCCGTGAAGAACTTCGGCGTGGCGCAGATGCCGCATGACGGCCGCCACGCCTGGATCCGCCTCACCCCGGAGTCGGCCGCCTCCTGGGACTTCCGCAAGCTGTGACGCCCCGCCGGGCCAGGCCGGCCGGCCTGCTCAGCCGGTCCCCGCCTGCCGCTCGCCCGCCCCGGCGGCGATGCGCAGGGCCTCCAGGGCGGCCCGGACGGAGGGCCTCCGGTCGGCGTCGGCGCGCCAGACCGCGTACACGTGGCGGCGGACGGCCTCGCCGACCGGCAGCAGCCGCACGCCGGCCGGGACGGGCCCGCGGCCGAGGCGCGGGGTGACGCACACCCCGAGGCCGGCTTCGACGAAGGCGAGCTGGGTGTGGTGCTCCTCGGCGATGTGCCGGATGCGGGGCTCGACGCCGATGCCGCGCAGGGTGTGGACGAGCCACTCGTGGCAGAACTGGCCCTCCTTCCAGGAGATCCACTCCTCGTCGGCGAACTCGCCCAGCGAGACCAGCGTGCGGCCGGCGAGCGGGTGCCCGGTCGGGACCGCGATGTCGCAGAGGTCGTCGAGGAGGTGCTCCCTCGTGAGCTCGCCCGGCACCGGCATCCGCTTGTTGGGCCAGTCGATGGCCATGGCCAGGTCGAGGTCGCCGCGGACGACGGCGGCCATGCCCTCCGCGGGCTCCTGCTCCCGGACGAGGGGCCTCAGCTCGGGGTGGCGGGTGCGCAGCTCGGTCAGCGCCCGGGGCAGCAGGCCGCGCATTCCGGTGGGGAACGCGCCGATCCGCAGCTCGCCGACGGCGCAGCCGCGCCGGGCCTCGATGTCGGCCTGGGCGAGTTCGACCTGGGAGAGGATCCGGGCCGCGTGCTCGGCGAGCAGCCGCCCGGCGTCGGTGAGCCGGACGCCGCGGCCGTTCTTGGCCAGCAGCGGCTGGCCGACCTCGCGTTCGAGCTTGGCCATCTGCTGGGAGACGGCGGAGGTGGTGACGTGGAGCCCGTCGGCCGCGCCCCCGACGGAGCCGTGGCGGGCGAGGGCGTCGAGGGTGCGCAGGCGCTCCAGGTTCAACATGTAAGCGATGCTACGCCGTCGTCCGTAAAGAATCTTGCTTGTGCTACGTAGTTGAGCGCAGCAGAGTACCTGTCATGAGCGCACCCACCACACCCCGAGCCTCCGTTTCGCCGGCCACCGGCACCTCCCGTGCCGCGCGCACCGCGAGCCGCGTGGACTGGCGGCTGCGCTTCGCGCTCCTGTCCGTGGTCTGGGGGTTCAGCTTCCTGCTGATCAAGGTGGGCACCGAGGCGTACGCGCCGTTCCACGTCGCGCTCGGCCGGGTGTCCTTCGGCGCGCTCGCGCTCGTGGCGGTGCTGCTCCTGCGCCGTGAGCCGCTGCCGCGCGGCCGCCGCACCTGGATGCACCTCACCGTGGCCGCCCTGCTGCTCAACACCGCCCCCTTCTCGCTGTTCTCGTACGCCGAGCTGACCATCCCCTCCAGCCTCGCGGGGATCTGCAACGCGACCTCCCCGCTGTGGGGCATGGCGCTGTCGCTGGTCGCCCTCTCGGAGGACCGGCCGACCCGCCGCCGGGTGGCCGGCCTCGGCCTCGGCTTCCTCGGCGTGCTGACCGTCCTCGGCGCGTGGCAGGGCTTCGCGGGCATCGACGCCAAGGGCACCGCCCTCGCGCTGCTCGCCTCGCTCTGCTACCCGATCGGCTGGATCTACGTCCGCCGCACCCTGGCGTCGGTCCCGGGGTCCCCGGTCGCGCTGACCGGCGGCCAGCTGCTGCTCTCCACGGCGCAGCTGCTCCTGGTGAGCGCCGCGTTCACCACCGCCCCCGGCGCGTTCCCGCTGTGGCCGACGCTGTCGGTGGTCGCCCTGGGCGCGCTCGGCACGGGCATGGCGCTCCAGATGCAGTACGGCCTGGTCGCGGAGGTCGGGCCGACGACGGCCCAGATGGTCACGTACTTCATCCCGGTCATCGCGACCGCGGCAGGCGTCGCCCTGCTCGGCGAGACCCTGCACTGGAACACCCCGGTGGGCGCCGCGATCATCCTGGTGGGCGCGGCGCTCACCCAGGCCCGCCGCCGCTAGGGCCTGTCCGGCGGATCATGGCCGGGCCCGCGCGACCGGGAGGGTTCACCGGGTCACGGCACCAGCCGGCATCCGCCCTTCAGACGGTCCGGCCGCCCGCGCCCGGCCGGACCGCCGCGGCGAGCGCTCCGGCCAGTACGGGTGCCTCGGCCGGCTCCAGCCCCGACACCGTCACCCGCACCCCCGGCGCCGACCGCACCCGGAACCGGCTTCCCGGCGCCACCGCCCAGCCGGCCGCGAGCATCCGCGCGACCGCGCCCGCCTCGTCGGCGACCGGCACCCAGACGTTCAGCCCGCTGCGGCCATGGGCCCGTACCCCGTGTCCGGCGAGGGCGGCGATCAGCGCGTCCCGCCGTTCGGCGTACGAGCGGGCGACCCGTACGGGGTCCACCGCCCCGGCGGTCCACAGCGCGACCACCGCGTCCTGGAGCAGCCGGCTCACCCAGCCGGGTCCCAGCCGCTGCCGCCCGCGGACCCGGTCCAGGGTCACCGCGTCCCCGGTGAGGACGGCCAGCCGCAGGTCCGGCCCGTACGCCTTCGCGGTGGAGCGGACGAGCGCCCAGTGGGCCGTCGCCCCGCCGAGCGGGTGCAGGGGCGCGTCGGTGATGCCGTGCCCGTGGTCGTCCTCGATGACGAGCAGATCCGGGTGTGCGGCCAGGAGGGGCCGCAGCTCCGCCGCGCGCCCGGCGGCGACGACCGCGCCGGTCGGGTTCTGCGCCCTGGCGGTGACGACCAGGGCCCGCGCCCCGAGCCGGAGCGCCTCGGCGACAGCGCCGGCCGTCGGGCCGTCGTCGTCCACCGCCACGGGCAGGACGCGCAGCCCGAGCGCCGCGACCAGGTCGAGGAGGCTCCCCCAACCCGGGTCCTCCACCGCCACGGCGTCCCCGGGCCGCAGATGGGCGGCCAGCACCCGCTCGATCCCGTCGAGCGCCCCCGAGGTCACGGCGACGGGGCCCGCCGCGACGCCCTCCGCGTCGAGGGCGGTGCGGGCCGCCCGGGCGAGCTCGGGCAGGACCGGCTCGTCCCCGTACAGCGTGGGCCGCTGCGCGTGGCGGGCCGCGGCGGCGGCGAGCGCCGCGCCGAGCGGCGGCAGCAGCCGGACGTCCGGATTGCCGGAGGCGGCGTCACGCACCCCCGGGGGCAGCGGCGGCTGGTCCCGCGGGGCGGTGGCGGGGCGCCCGCGGACGCGGCTGCCGCGGCGGCCGTCCGTCTCGATCACCCCGCGCTCGCGCAGGGCGCGGTAGGCGGCGGCGACCGTGTTCGGGTTGACACCCAGCTCCCCGGCGAGTTCACGCATCGGCGGCAGCAGGGTGCCGGGCGCGAGGGCGCCGGAGGCGACGCCCGCCTCGACGGCGGCGGCGATCTCCGATGCGCGCCGCCCACGGATCCGATATTCTCCTAGCACAAAGCCGATTATGCACTAGTGCAATGGAGTGCGCCATGACCGCCACGACCGAGACGCCGACACCGGCCGGGGCCTCCTACGCGCCCACCGACCGGACCGTCCCGAGCCGTTCGCGCGAACGGGCGCGCTACGACCGCGAGACGGTCCACGCCATCCTGGACCAGGGGTACGTCTGCCACCTCGGCTTCGTCCGGGACGGCGCCCCGGTCGTCCTGCCGACGCTGTACGGGCGCCTCGGCGAGACCCTCTACGTCCACGGCTCCACGGGCTCCCGGCCCCTGCTCGCCGCGGGGCGCACCGACCCCGGCCTGCCCGTCTGCGTCACCGTCACCCACGTCGACGGCCTGGTCCTGGCGCGCTCCGCCTTCCACCACTCGCTGAACTACCGCTCGGTGGTCGTGCACGGCACGGCCCGCCAGGTGACCGACGAGGACGAGCGGCGCCGGGCCCTCGACGCCCTCGTCGACCAGGTGGTGCCGGGCCGGTCGGCGGACTCCCGGCCCGCTTCCGCGAAGGAGCTCGCGGCGACCGCGGTGATCCGCCTGGACCTGGCGGAGGTGTCGGCGAAGGTGCGGACCGGCGGCCCGAACGACGACCCGGAGGACCTCGGCCTGCCGTACTGGTCGGGCGTGGTCCCGGTCGCGCCCGCGTACGGCACCCCCGTCCCGGCCGCCGACCTGGCCCCCGGGATCGCCGCCCCGCCCTACCTCGCGGAGCTCTGAGCCCGTGCGGAGCCGGGCCGTCCGACCGGCCCGCCCGCACCGCCACCGCCCGTACCGCCGCCGCCGGCGACGCCTCGGTCGGCGGGCCGGCGGGCCTCCGCCGCGATCAGCGCCCCGACGGCGGCGAGCAGCAGCACCGTGCCGAGCACGACGGCGCCCGTCAGGCGCTCCCCCAGGACCAGCACGGCGATCACGGCCGCGCTGACCGGCTCGATCAGCATCACCACGGACACGGTCGCGGCCCGCACGGCCGCCGCCCCCGTGAAGTACAGGGCGTAGGCGAGGGCCGTCGGTACGACGGCGACGTACGCCAGCAACCACACCACCCGCCCGAGGTCGGCGGCGTGCGGCAGCAGCCCGCTCCCCTCGGCGGCGGCGAGCGGCAGCAGGCACAGCGCCCCCACCCCCGCCGACCAGGCGGTCGTCACGAGCGGGTCGCCACCCGCGCCTCGCCGGCCGAGGAGCCGGGCCCGCAGCGTCATTCCGGCGTAGCCGGCGGCGGAGACGAGGGCCCAGGCGACACCCGCCGGCCGCACCTCACCGCCGCCGCTGCCGAGGACCAGCACGCCGAGCCCGGCGAGGGCCCCGAGGACGGCGAGGACACCGCCGCTGCCGAGCCGCTCCCCCATCCAGTGGCGGGCGCCGACCGCGATGAGCACCGGCCCGGCCCCGAGGGTGACGACGGTGGCGACGGCCAGCCCGGTGTCGCGGACGGCGGCGAAGTACGCGGCCTGGAACAGCGTGAACAGCAGACCGGTCGCGATCAGCGAGCCGGTCGAGGGCCGCGCGGCGGAAGCGGGGCGCGGGCGGCGGCGCACGGCGAGCACGCCGAGCAGGACGGCGAGTCCGCCCGCGCAGCGCCAGAAGGTCAGGGCGAGCGGACCGAGGTCACTGGCCAGGAAGAGGAGCGAGGCGGCCGCCCCGGCGGTGCCCCAGGCGGCGCCGGCGACGACGAGGTAGATCAGGCTGCGCCCGGCAGAGGGCGTGGAATACGACACGTGTGACTCCGTGCGGTCGTGAAGGATGAGCGGATGTGCTGGTCATCGCTTCGCGGGCAGCACGGCCGGACCCGGGGACCACCCCGGGCGGGGACGCGTGGATGCGCGGCGGCCGCCCGCTTCAGGCGGCCGGCGGCGAAAGCACAGAGGAGTACACGCGCCCACCTTAAGCGGCGCCCGCCCCCCGGTCCAGCAGAATCGGATCCGCATCCTCCGCCGCCTCGGCGCCCGCCCCGGCGGACCGGGCCGCCACCCCGGAGCCTTTGGCGCGGGACGCGCGGGCGGCCCGGGCCGACTGGGCGACGAAGGCCCCCGCGAGCACCAGCGCACCGCCCGCCACCTGCGGGGCGGAGAGGTGCTCGCCGAGCAGGATCCAGGCGAAGACGGTGGCGACGACCGCCTCCAGGCATGCCACGACACCGGCCACCTGCGGGGAGAGGCTGCGCACGGAGACGACGCCCGTCAGGTAGGCGAAGACGGTCGCGACCAGCACCACCCAGCCCAGCAGGACCGGCGCGGGCACCGCGGTACCGCCCATCAGCGCCTGCCCGCCGAGCACCGACCAGTCCATCTCCCAGGGGCGGGCGATCACCGTCATCACCAGGGTGCCGATGAGCATCCCGTACGCGATCACGCCGAGCGGGTCGGGTACGTCGTCCCCGTCCGCGCCCTGGTCGGCGAAGACGAAGTAGAAGGCCTGGCAGCACGCGGCGGCGATGCCGAGCAGCACCCCGAGCGGGTCCAGGCTCAGCCCGGACCAGACCTCGACGACGCAGGCCAGGCCCACGACCGCGAGGGCGGCGCCTGCCGCGGCGGCCCGGGTGACCGGCTTGCGCTGGACGAAGCGGATCCAGCCGAGCAGCAGCGCCGGACCCAGGTATTCGAGCAGCAGGGCCACGCCGACGGGGATCCGCGAGAGGGAGGCGAAGTAGAAGGCCTGGACGCCCGCGACGGCGACGAGGCCGAACCCCGCGAGGAGCAGGGGTTTGCGGCGCAGCAGGTCGCGATGGCGCCAGGCGAGGGGGGAGAGCACCAGCGCCGCCCCGCCCACCCGCAGCCAGACCATGTGCAGCGGGTCCAGGCCCGCCTCGATCAGCGGCTTCGCAGCCACTCCCGAACCACCGAACGCGAACGCCGAGACGACGGCCAGGCCGAGTCCCGCGTTCTTTCCAGACGCGTGCATCCGCACATCATGACAGGGGGATGTCAGGAGCGTCATGGGGGTGACACCTGTTGAGACGGCCCCGGAACCGGCCGTGACCGGTACCATCGATTCTGACGAGCCGTCAGCATTGCGCCTTCGACCCGCCGGGGCTACGTTCCGCCGCACGTATCCGACCGAGATGGGGTGGCCGCATGGCCGAAGTCACCGCGCACGCACGCATCGAGGCGTCCCCGGCGAGGCTCTGGGCCCAGCTGACGGACTGGCCGGCGTACGGCAGGTGGAGCGCGACGCACACCGGATTCCCGAAGGGCGGTCCCGCGGCCCTCGCGGTCGGCGCGGCCTTCGAGGAGAACATGAAGATGATGGGCTTCCCGGCCGAGGTCGTCTGGACGGTCTCGGAACTGGAGGAGGAACGGCTCCTCACCCTCACCGGGAAGGGCCCGATGGGCGTGTCCATCCTGACCCGCTACACCCTCCTCCCCGACGGCCCCGCCACCACCGTCCGGATCGACGGGGAGTTCACGGGAGCCGCCGTCTCCCTGATGGCGGGAAGACTGAAGGACTCCGCGGCCGCGGCCCTGGACGAGTCCCTGTGCAACCTGGCGGCCCTGGTCGCCTGAACCCGGCGCGGCCGGTCGCACGCCGCGCCGCGCCCACGGGTGCGGGCGGACACGTTGCCCGCGTACGGCAAGGACGGGCGGTCTCCGGCTGCTGGCGGATCTCCTTGTCCCCTTGATCACGGCTGGCAGAGCCTGGAGCCCTTCGCACGCCACGGGAACGGCAGGGGGAACAGCGATGGCCGCGACGCGAATCGGCACCGTCCGGGAGGCGGGCGGACCGCCGCCTCCGGCGAGGGCCGGCCGGAGCCGGCCGGCGGGCGCAGGGCTGCTCCTCCTCTCCCTGGCCGCCGCACTGGCCTGCCACTGGGTCTTCACCGCCTGGCTGCCCGCCGATCGCGCCCTCTACCGCGAGTACCGGGCGGCCGGGGCGTGCCCGGCCCGCACGGTGGTACCCGGGTCGGAGGACTGCCTGCGGGAGGTCGCCTTCACCGTCGAGGACGTCGATCTGCGCCACAGGCGCATGCACGCCACCCTCCTCGGCCCGGAGCCCCACTCCAGGCCGGTCGTGAGGTTCGGCAATACGCAACCGGTGCTGAGCGGGCTCCGGCAGGGGGACCGGGTCACCGGCACTGTGTGGCGCGGCGCCGTCGTGGCGGTCGCCGAGGGGGGCGCGAGGCAGGACTCGTCGGACGCCCCCCGCGACGAACCGCAGACGGCGGCCGCGATCGGCACTCTCGCGGGACTGCTGGCGGCGCTGGCGCTGCTGTTCGGCGGGGTGCGCCTGGCCCGGCCGCGCGATCCCGGCCTGTTCACCTGGCGCCCGTACGGCAAGTGGCTGCTCACCGTCACGGGGCCCGTCTGCGCCGGCACGGGTCTGGTGGCCGTGTGGACGGGACTCCCCTGGCCCCTCGTGCCCTCGGTCGGCGGGGCGGTCGTCGCCGCCACGGCGTGGCTCCTCCACCGGGACCTGCGGCTCCGCCGGGCCGCCCGGTAGCACGGGTACGGCTTTTGTCGCGGGGCGGCGGTCGGCCGTACCGTCGCCGCATGCGCCTCCGAATCGTCGACGCCTTCACCGACCGCCCCTTCCGCGGCAACCCCGCCGGCGTCCTGCTCCTGGACGGCGGCTTCCCGCCCGACGCCTGGCTCCGGCAGGTCGCCGCCGAGGTGAACCTGTCCGAGACCGCCTTCGCCCACCCGCTGCCGCCGGGCGGCGGCGCCGACTGGGCGCTGCGGTGGTTCACCCCGACCGCCGAGGTCGACATGTGCGGCCACGCCACCCTGGCCACCGCCCACGTCCTCGCCTCGAACGGCCTCGCCGGCCGCGGCGGCCCGATCCGGTTCCGTGCGCGCTGCGGCGTCCTCACCGCCGAAGCCGCCGAGGACGGGACGATCACCCTGGACTTCCCCACCTCGTCCCTGACGCCGGTCGAGCCGGACCCCGCCGTCCGCGACGCGCTCGGCGCCGGGATCCGCTCCGTCCACGACACCTCGGAGCACATCGGGGACCTCCTCGTCGAGCTCGCCGACGAGGCCGCCGTACGCGGGCTCACCCCGGACCTCACCGCGCTGCGCGCCTACGCCCGCCGAGGGGTCGTCGTCACCGCGCCCGCCGAGGACCCCTCCCGCGGGTACGACTTCGTCTCGCGCGGGTTCTTCCCCGCGTTCGGCATCGACGAGGACCCGGTGACGGGCAGCGCGCACACCGCCCTCGCCCCGTTCTGGGCCGCCCGGCTCGGCCGCACCCGGCTGACCGGCCTCCAGGGCGGCGCCCGCCAGGGCCTCGTACGCGTCACCCTCGCCGGCGGGCGCACCCTCCTGACCGGGCACGCGGTCACCGTCATCGACGGCGAGCTCCTCGCCCGCCCCTGACCGCTGTCCGGGCCCTGCCGTCATCCGGGCCCTACCGCTATCCAGGGGTGGGCAGCCAGCCGACCCTGCCGGCGAGCAGCGCGTAACCGCCGAACGCCACGATGTCGAGGAGGGAGTGCGCGACGACCAGCGGCCCGACCCGCCCCCACCGCCGGTAGAGGAGGACGAACACGGCGCCCATCACCATGTTCCCGACGAACCCGCCGATGCCCTGGTAGAGGTGGTACGAGCCGCGCAGCACCGAGCTGGCCGCGAGCGCGCCCCACGGCGACCAGCCCAGCCGGTCCAGCCGGCGCAGCAGGTAGGCCAGCACGATGACCTCCTCCACGACGGCGTTCTCCACCGCGGAGAGGATCAGCACGGGGAACTTCCACCACACGTCGGGCAGCGCCTCGGGCTGCACCGTGAGGTTGAACCCGCCCGCCTGCGCGGCCAGGTAGAACGCCAGCCCCGCGCTGCCGATCCCGGCGGCGACCAGCGCCCCCCGGGCCAGGTCGCCGCCGGGCCGGGTCCGGTCGAAGCCGAGGACGCGGAGCCCCGGCGCCCCCTCGCGGGTCAGGAGGTGGGCGACGAGCAGCACCGGCACGAGGGCGGTGGTGATGCCGAACAGCTGCCAGGCCAGGTCCAGCCAGGGCCGGCCGGGGGCGTACGAGCCGTTGAGGGTGGCGGCCTGGTCCTTGAGGGCACCCGGCTTGGTCAGCGCGCCGATGAAGCTGATCAGCGACGAGACGGAGCTCGCCCCCAGCGACAGGGCGAGCACCAGCAGCGTCTCGGTCCGCAGCATCCGCCGCAGCCCGTCCTCCTGCAACGTTCCGACCACCGGCTCCGGCTGCGCCCGCACGTGAGTCTCCCGTTCCGCCCTCTGCTTCCGACCACCCCATACTGCCCCCTCCGGGGCGCGGCGGGATCATTGGAGTGCTTCGGCGTAACGGGACCGCCCGCGGGCGGCGGCGGGCTCAGCCGCGCTGCGCCGGAACGGGGGCCTGCGCCTCCTCGTCCACGAGCCCGACGGGCCAGGTGTGCACGGGGTCGCCCTTGTGCATCAGCTCGCTGTAGCGGCGGGTGATCGCGGCCAGCGCCGCGTCGCGGTCCATCCCGGCCGCGACCGCCCGGTGGTAGGTGTCCACCTGCCAGGTGGCCCCGTTCACCCGCCGCCGGCAGCGCTCCTCGATGATGCCGAGGTAGTGGTCGCGGTCGGCGGGCTCGATGCCCCAGGCGTCGAGCCCGGCCGCGGCCATCGGCAGGAGCTCGTCCAGGACGAGCCGCACGGCGGGCACGGCCGCCAGGCCCGCGCCGCGGCCGCGCCGCGGCCACCGCAGGCGCGCGTCGATCCCGTACCGGCAGGCCGCGTCGAAGTTGGCCTCCGCCTCGGCGAACGGCAGCCGCGTCCACACCGGCCGCTGCTCGTCCGCCAGGGTCCGTACGAGCCCGTAGTAGAAGGCGGCGTTGGCGACGACGTCGGCGACGGTCGGGCCTGCGGGCAGGACGCGGTTCTCCACGCGCAGGTGCGGCACCCCGTCCACGACCCCGTAGACGGGCCGGTTCCAGCGGTAGACGGTCCCGTTGTGCAGGACGAGTTCCTGGAGGCCGGGCACCCCGCCCTCGGCGAGGACCCGCAGCGGCTCCTCCGCGTCGCAGATCGGCAGCAGCGCCGGGAAGTAGCGGACGTTCTCCGCGAAGAGCTCGTGGACGGACTCCACCCACCTCTCCCCGAACCAGGTGCGCGGCCGCACGCCCTGTGCCTGGAGCTCGGGCGGCCGGGTGTCGGTGGCCTGTGTGAACAGCGGCGGCCGCGACTCGCGCCACAGCTCGTGCCCGAACAGGAACGGCGAGTTGGCGCCGACGGCTATCTGCACGGCGGTCGCCGCCTGCGCGGCGTTCCACACGTCGGCGAACCGGCCCGGCGTCACCTGCAGGTGCAGCTGGACCGAGGTGCAGGCCGCTTCCGGGACGATCGACCCGGTGCTCCAGACCAGGTGCTCCACCCCGTCGATGTCGAGGAGGAAGTCCTCTCCGCGCAGCATCAGGATCTGCTCGTTCAGCAGCGAGTACCGGTCCACCGCGGAGAGGTTGGCGGTGACCAGGTCGGAGCGGGTGAGGGTGGGCAGGATGCCGATCATCACCACCCCGGCGTCCATGTCCGCCGCCTGCCGGTGGGCGTAGCCGAGGCCCGCGCTCAGCTCCTCGGCGAGCTGGTCGAATACCCGGCCGCCGAGCCGGTGCGGGAGGACGTTCACCTCCAGGTTGAACATTCCCAGTTCCGTTTGGAAATCCTGGCTCGCAATGCGCTCGAGAACCTGCGCATTCACCATGCGCGGCATACCGTCGGATCCCGCGAGATTCAGCTCGATCTCCAGTCCCATCATGTTCCTGGGCCTGTCGAACCTCTTCTCCGCCAAGAGCCGCTCCAGCCCCTCCAGGCACTCGTGGAGCTTCCTCCGGTACCGCCGTCGATCGGACAGGTCGAATCCGCCCGCCACGACCTTCTCCCCCATCGGAGCGTCCCTCCTCGAGTGGGCGCCGCCCGGGTCCCGGGCGCGCGTGTACGGTCGATGATGCCCCGGAGGCGTGATCGATAACGCGGCGGCGGCGGCCGGAGCGGGAGGCGTGCGCCGGATTGGCCGAAGGGCGCCATGGCACATTCGCCTGGCAAGTCACTGTATGCAAATTCCGCATCGTCTTTGCCGGTCGCGGTTAATCGGCGCTTTCCAGCCGAGCCCCCGTCGGGTAACCTCCGAGGTCAGCGCGACATGTTCGCGCACAGACGGCATGAATGCCATCTCAGTGGGACCGGTAAGCGCCTTGCCGGCAATAGCCCGGACGGCTAGCCGAAACACTGTGTGAACACATGTCGTATAAACTCCGCAAACGAGGCAGAGAGTTGGCGCGCGGCCATTGCCCCTCAGCCCCCCTCTGACCCCAGAATGCGACAGCGCCGTCCCCGCACCCCGCCCCGATCCACAGGTCTCCCAACCGAGAGGCGACCCACCATGCCGCTGCATGTCCCCCCGGCTCCCGCGCCCGCCCTGCGCAGCGTCCTCGCGGCACTCGGTTCCCCCGCAGCCGTCGCGGCGGGAACCCCCGCCCTGCGCGCCCAGCAGGGCCCGCTGACCGCCGAACTGCCCCTGCCCGTCCACGTGCTGGACCGGCTCGGCGTCTCCCACCCGGGCACGCCGGCCCGCCCCCCGCGGACCCGGCTCGTCGGGTGGCGCTTCCTGATCCGCGGCGGCGACCGGCACATCGCCGCGGCGGACGTCCGGCTGACCGCCGACGGCTGGGCCTTCTCCCACTTCTTCGAGGGCCCGTACGTCGCCGCCACCGAACGGGCCCTGCGCCAGGCCGAGTCGCTGGGCAAGGGCTACCAGCCCCGGCTGCTGTCGGTGCCGGAGCTGTACATGCTGACGCTGTGGCTGCACGGGGCGGTCGGGGCCGACGCCTCCTCCGGCCTGCCGGCCGCCTCCGACCTGCTGGTCCCGCTCGCGCCCGCCCCTCCCGGGATCGCCGCCTACCGGCCGCACCCGGTGTCGGAGCTGCTGCCGGTGATGACCCACCGGCTGACCCCGCCGGCCCCGCCCGTACGCCCCCCACTGGCCACTCCCGCCGCTCCGGCCGCCTGACGGAGCAGGCCCCCGCCCGTATGGCCCATTCGGCCTAGCCCAGCCGGGCCACCTGCGAACCATCCGAATTGACAGGGGAGTTGGGCTGAACCGCCCGCACGAGTGATGCGTCATCAATCTGTGAGGACAGCTCCCGGAAATCCCTGCGGACTCGAGTCCGTGGGGCAACACTGGGACCCTGACCGCATCTAGTCGTCGACAACGGGGGGCGGCCATGAACCAGGCATCGAGCCGCAGCACACAGACCACACCGCAGCGAAAGAACGCATCCATGTGCCAGCACCAGCCAGCGTGCCCGTCAGCCGACTCCGCCGACCGGGAGGCCGCGAAGCCCGTGGCGAACCACCCGGAACAGGGCTGGAGCCTGCTGTGCAACGGCGTCCTGCTCTTCGAGGACACCGGTGAGCTGCTGCCGGACGGCCAGATCATCGCCCCGCACCGCCCGCTCGCGGCGGCGCAGGCCGCGGCCTAGCCGGAATCAGCACGGAACCGACGGTAGACGGCCGGCCCGGGAGCGTCGCTCCCGGGCCGGCCTTTGTGTCATGTCCGCGCGGCCCCGGCGGGGGCCGAGCGGACGGGTGCCTCAGTTGTCGTACTCGTCCAGCGGCGGGCAGGAGCAGACGAGGTTGCGGTCACCGAAGGCGCCGTCGATGCGGCGCACCGGCGGCCAGTACTTCTCCGCGGCGGAGACGCCGCCGGGGAAGACCGCCTCGTCGCGGGTGTACGCGTGGCTCCACTCGCCGCCCAGCGCCGCCGCGGTGTGCGGGGCGTTGGCGAGCGGGTTGTCCCCGGCCGGCCACTCGCCGGAGGCAACCTTCTCGATCTCGGCGCGGATCGCGATCATGGCGTCGCAGAACCGGTCGATCTCGGCGAGGTCCTCGGACTCGGTCGGCTCGATCATGAGCGTGCCGGCCACCGGGAAGGACATCGTCGGCGCGTGGAAGCCGTAGTCGATCAGGCGCTTGGCGATGTCGTCGACGCTGACGCCGGTCGCCTTCGACAGCGGGCGCAGGTCGATGATGCACTCGTGTGCGACGAGGTTGCCCGGGCCGGTGTAGAGGACCGGGTAGTGGGGCTCCAGGCGCTTGGCGATGTAGTTCGCGCCCAGCACCGCGACCTGCGTGGCCCTCTTGAGGCCCTCGCCGCCCATGAGGCGCACGTACGACCAGGAGATCGGCAGGATGCCGGCCGAGCCCCACGGGGCGGCCGAGATCGGGCCGACGCCGGTCTCGGGTCCGGCGGTGGGCTGCAGCGGGTGGTTCGGCAGGTACGGGGCCAGGTGGGCGCGGACGCCGACAGGGCCGACGCCGGGGCCGCCGCCGCCGTGCGGGATGCAGAACGTCTTGTGCAGGTTCAGGTGCGAGACGTCGCCGCCGAAGTGGCCCGGCTTGGCGAGGCCGACCAGGGCGTTGAGGTTGGCGCCGTCGACGTAGACCTGGCCGCCGGCCTCGTGGACCTGGGCGCAGATGTCGGCGACGTGCTCCTCGAAGACGCCGTGCGTCGACGGGTAGGTGATCATCAGCACGGCGAGCTCGTCGCGGTACTGCTCGATCTTGGCACGCAGGTCGTCCGTGTCGACTTCGCCGTCGTCGGCGGTCTTGACGACGACGACCTTCATGCCGGCCATCACGGCGCTGGCGGCGTTGGTGCCGTGTGCGGAGGACGGGATGAGGCAGACGGTGCGCTGCTCGTCGCCGTTGGCGCGGTGGTAGGCGCGGACGGCGAGCAGGCCGGCGAGTTCGCCCTGGGAGCCGGCGTTCGGCTGGATGGAGACCTTGTCGTAGCCGGTGACCTCGGAGAGACGTTCCTCCAGCTCGCGGATGAGCGTCAGGTACCCCTCGGCCTGCTCGACGGGGGCGAAGGGGTGCAGCTGGCCGAACTCGGGCCAGGTCACCGGCTCCATCTCGGTGGTCGCGTTGAGCTTCATGGTGCAGGAGCCCAGCGGGATCATGCCGCGGTCCAGCGCGTAGTCCTTGTCGGCGAGCTTGCGCAGGTAGCGCAGCATCGCGGTCTCGGAGCGGTGCTGGTGGAAGACCGGGTGGGTCAGGTACGCGTCCGAGCGGAGCAGGTCCTCGGGCAGCGCGTCGGCGGTGGCGGCGTCGAGGGCCTCGATGTCGGCGGTGACGCCGAAGGCGGTCCAGACGGCCTCGACGTGGGCGCGCAGGGTGGTCTCGTCGCAGGAGACGGAGACGTGGTCGGCGTCGGCCTGGAAGAGGTTCACGCCGTGGCGGCGGGCGGCGGCGACGACCTCGGCGGCCTTGCCGGGGACCCGCGCGGTGAGCGTGTCGAAGAAGGAGCCGTGGACGAGCTCGACCCCGCCGGCCCGCAGGCCGGCGGCGAGCAGCGCCGCGTACCGGTGGGTGCGGCGGGCGATCGTCCGCAGGCCCTCGGGGCCGTGGTAGACGGCGTACATGCCCGCCATCACGGCGAGCAGCACCTGCGCGGTGCAGATGTTGCTGGTGGCCTTCTCGCGGCGGATGTGCTGCTCGCGGGTCTGCAGCGCCAGACGGTAGGCCTTGTTGCCGTCCGCGTCGACCGAGACGCCGACGAGGCGGCCGGGCAGCGAGCGGGCGTGCTTGTCCTGGACGGCCATGTAGCCGGCGTGCGGTCCGCCGAAGCCCATCGGGACGCCGAAGCGCTGGGTGGTGCCGACGGCGATGTCGGCGCCCAGGGAGCCGGGCGAGGCCAGCAGGGTCAGGGCGAGCAGGTCGGCGGCGACGGCGACGATCGCGCCGAGCTCGTGGGCCCGGTCGATGAGCGGCTTGATGTCGCGGACGGCGCCGGAAGCGCCCGGGTACTGGAGCAGCACGCCGAAGACGCCGCGCTCGGCGATCTCGGCGGGGATGCCCTCGGAGAGGTCGGCGACGACGACGTCGATGCCGATGGGCTCGGCGCGGGTCTCGATGACCGCGATGGTCTGCGGCAGGGCGTCCGCGTCGACGAGGAAGACGCTGCCCTTGGCGCGGCCGACGCGGCGGGCGAGGGTCATGGCCTCGGCGGCCGCGGTGCCCTCGTCGAGGAGGGAGGCGCCGGAGGTCGGCAGGCCGGTCAGCTCGGCGACGACGGTCTGGAAGTTCAGGAGCGCCTCGAGACGGCCCTGGGAGATCTCGGGCTGGTACGGGGTGTACGCGGTGTACCAGGCCGGGTTCTCCATGACGTTGCGCAGGATCACCGGCGGGGTGAACGTCCCGTAGTAGCCGAGGCCGATCATCGGGGCGAGGACCTC
The DNA here is from genome assembly GCF_055570615.1 of Streptomyces sp. NPDC031121. Taxonomy (NCBI): domain Bacteria; kingdom Bacillati; phylum Actinomycetota; class Actinomycetes; order Kitasatosporales; family Streptomycetaceae; genus Streptomyces; species Streptomyces sp. NPDC031121. The sequence continues at coordinate 11,586 of NZ_JBVIGV010000017.1, read as the reverse complement.
GTTGCGGGCGGCGAGGCTCCGCAGCTCGGCCAGCACCTCGGCCTCGGTCCGCGCCTCCGGCAGGTCCAGCGCGGCCGCGCTCTTGATCACATCCGGCACCGCGGCAGCGGTCAGTTCGTCCAGCGAGCCGAAGCCCACATGGGCGAGCATCTTGGCCTGCGCCTCGGCGTCCGGGCCGATGTGGCGCTGCTCGAAGGGAATGCCTCGCTCCAGCTGGGAGAGCGGAATGCGGTTGGCGGTCATGTACGGAGGCCTCCTGGGTCGTACGACCTGCGAGGGGCACCACGGCGCGGGCACCCGGACGGCCTCCCCCTCTGTCATCTCAACCTGAGAGCTTCACCGGGCCCCTGCGGAATCTCCGCGGGGATCCGGCTTTCACCGTCGGTGAGGAGGGGGGACCGGCACGCGCCCGGGACCCGCTCCTGCTTTCCAGAGTGGCCTCGTCCGTGCGGTACGTATGCCTGAGAGATTCCGGGGAGGATTTGCTCCTTCGGCGCCTCCGTCGAACTCGGTGGAGGACTCTCCCGCACAGGGTCGTCAGCCGATACCCAGCCTACCAGCGCGCTTCCGGGGGCTCCCTCGAGTGGCCCCCCACCCGGATATGCCCTTTTGTTGTCATAGCGGAGGCTTGCGAGCTCGTGGAGGTGACCGTGCAGACCGACATCGACCCGCGCACCCTGATCGGCCGCAAGGCGTTGGACCGCAGCGGTGCGAAGATCGGCACCGTCGACGAGGTCTACCTCGACGACGCGACGGGCGTCCCCGAGTGGGCGGCCGTCCGGACCGGTTTGTTCAGCCGGGACGCTTTCGTCCCGCTGGAACCGAGCGAGCTGGTCGGGGACACCCTCCGGGTCCCCTTCGAGCGCTCCCTGATCAGGAACGCCCCGGACTTCGGCGTGGGCCGGCACCTCTCCCCCGAGCAGGAGCTCCAGCTCTACCACCACTACGGCCTGGACGTGACCCCGCCGTCGGAGATCGCGTTCCGGCGTGATGTGGGCCACCTGGCCTCCGGCGACCCGGACGAGGAGTAGTCCGGGAGCAGTCCTCAGAGCGCGCCCGGTCCTGCTCCGGCCCCCTCGGCGGACTCCGCGGAGGGGGCATCGCCGCGTCCGACGAGGGGCAGCGGTTCGGAGGGCGCCAGGTCGGGGTCGCCCACGCGGAAGGTCCGGACCCGGCCCGGCGGGGATCCCGGCTGCTCGAAGCGGACGGTGACGCGCCCGACGCCGCTGCCCTGCACCCATCCCGGCCCGTACACGGCGTGCGTGACGTCGCTGCCGGCCGGCCAGTGCCGGTCGGGGGCGGGCTCGGCCGCCCCGCCTGCACCACCGCCACCGGCGACCTCAGACGCCCCTTCCGTTCCTCCCGCACCGTCCGCACCTGGCAGCGGCCGTACGGCCGCCTGCGCGCCGGGATCGGCCCCCTGCGGCCGCGCCCCGGCCGCCGTATCGGCAAGGGACTGCGCGAAGAGGTCCTCCTGGGTGTAGTCCGCCAGCCCGCTGACCCCGACGCCCAGCAGCCGCACCCCGCCGGTGGTGTCCACCCCCTCCAGCAGGCGCGCCGCCGCCTCCCGCACCACGGCCGGGTCGTCGGTGGGGCCGCGGAGCGTCTCGGAGCGCGTCAGCGTCGAGAAGTCGTAGCGGCGCACCTTCAGCACGATCGTCCGCCCCGAGTGGCCGGAGGCGCGCAGCCGCCCCACGCAACGGTCGGCGAGCCGCTGCACCTCCGTCCGGATCCGGACCCGGTCGTGCAGGTCCACGTCGAAGGTGTCCTCGACGGACACCGACTTCGCGTCGCGCTCGGCGACCACCGGCCGGTCGTCCAGCCCCAGCGCCATCCGGTACAGGCCGGTCCCGTGCGCCCGCCCCACGAGCCGCACCAGCTCGTCCTCGCCGGCCTCCGCCAGCTCCCCGACCGTGGTGATCCCGGCCCGCCTCAGGTGCTCGCCCGTGGCCGGGCCGACGCCGGGCAGGGTGCGCACCGGCATCGGGGCGAGCAGCGCGCGCTCGGTCCCCGGCTCGATCAGCAGCAGTCCGTCCGGCTTGGCCTCCTCCGAGGCCACCTTGGCCAGCATCTTGGAGCCGGCCAGCCCCACCGAACCGCTGAGGCCCGTCGCGGCCGCGATGTCCGCGCGCAGCCGCTCCCCCGCCTCCCGCGCGGAGGCGGCGTCCCAGGCGGTGCCGCCCGCCTCCAGGTCGACGAAGGCCTCGTCCAGGCTGAGCGGCTCCACCAGCGGCGACAGCTCCCGCAGCAGCCCCATGACGAGGTCGCTGACCGCCCGGTACAGGGTGAAGCGGGGCACCAGGTAGGCGCCGTTCGGGCACAGCCGCCTGGCCTGCGCCGTCGGCATGGCCGAGTGCACCCCGAAGCGGCGCGCCTCGTACGAGGCGGTGGCGACGACCCCGCGGGGGCCGAGCCCGCCGACGATCACGGCCTTCCCGCGCAGGCTCGGCTTCGACGCCTGCTCCACGGAGGCGTAGAAGGCGTCCATGTCCAGGTGGAGGATGGTCGGCGCGGATCTCACGGCCCGATGCTGCCCTATGCCTCTGACAAGGCGGCGGCCGGCGTGCGGCCGGTCAGCCCGCCCGGTTGCGGCGCGCGGCCAGCTCGTCCGCGGGGTTGTGCCCGACGACGGTCTCGCCGGTGTCGACCCGCTCGCCGTGCAGCTGGGACAGCGCCTTCTCCACGTCGTGCCAGACGACGCCCACGGCGATGCCGAAGACGCCCCGGCCGCCCTGGAGCAGGCTGACGACCTGCTCGGGCGAGGTGCACTCGTAGACGGTGGCGCCGTCGCTCATCAGCGTCACGCGCTCGAGGTCGGAGAATCCGCGCTCCCGCAGGTGCTGCACGGCGTTGCGGATGTTCTGCAGGGCCACGCCCGTGTCGAGGAACCGCTTGACGATCTTGAGGACGACGACGTCGCGGAAGCTGTACAGCCGCTGCGTCCCCGACCCGTACGCGGGCCGCACCGTGGGCTCCACCAGCCCGGTGCGGGCCCAGTAGTCGAGCTGCCGGTAGGTGATCCCGGCCGCCGCGCAGGCGGTCGGGCCGCGGTATCCGACGACCTCGGCGGCCGGAGGCGCCGCCGGCGCGGTGCCCGGCGTGGTCTCCGGCTGACGGTGAGCGGAGCCCGCCGCACTGCCGTGGAGCGGGTACGGCCCACCGTCACTCCGTGCGGGGATGCCCCCGGTCGTACCGTCGCCCGTGACTCTCACGCCGACCCTCCGTCCTTGCCTGCCCCCTCGAAGGTAGGCAGTCGCCAGGGGTGCGTCAACGATCGCCACACTCGGCACGCCGAGTGATAATCACCCTGAGAGTGGTTTCCCGTGCCCCAAAACCGGGAAAGGATCGCCGAATGGGCTGCCGGCTCCGCAGTTTGCGGGGAACCGGCCGTCAGTGCGGCCCCGTGCCGAAGTCCTCCGGAGAGATCTGGTCGAGGAACTCGCGGAACTTCTCCACCTCGTCCTCCTGCTCGTCCGGAATGGCGATTCCGGCGTCGTCTAGCACGCCGTCGCTGCCGAAGATCGGCGTGCCGGTCCGCAGGGCCAGCGCTATCGCGTCGGACGGGCGGGCACTGACCTCGACCCCGCTGGCGAAGACCAGCTCCGCGTAGAAGACGCCCTCCCGCAGATCCGTGATCCGGACCTCGGTGAGCTCCTCACCCAGCGCCTCCAGCACGTCCTTGAAGAGGTCGTGCGTCAGCGGACGGGCGGGGGCCATGCCCTGCTGCGCGAAGGCGATCGCGGTCGCCTCCCCCGGTCCGATCCAGATGGGGAGGTACCGGTCGCCTCCCACTTCACGCAGGAGCACGATCGGTTGGTTCGAGGGCATTTCCACCCGGACACCCACAACGTCGAGCTCGTTCACACAGCAACCCTAGGACGTGCCCGGCAGGTTTGGGTAGTCGGGCCCGTCCGGTCAGTGCAGCCGCACCCCGAGGGCGCTCTGCACCAGGGCCTCGTGGAGCCGTACGGACAGCCCCGCCAGCTCCTTCGCGGTGGCTTCCGCATGTGCCCTGGTCTGCGGGTTGCGGTGGCGGCGCAGCGGTGCCACGACCTGCTCCAGCAGGCCCGCCTCCCGGTCCGCGGCGGCCTTCATGGCCCGCAGGTGCCTCGGCTCCAGCCCGAACCGCCCCAGGTCGGCGAGCAGGCGGGCCACCGTGAGCGCATCCTGGTCGAAGCCGCCGCCGGGGGCCTCGGCGAGCAGCCCGTAAGCCTCCCAGGCGGCCACCTGCTCCTCGTCCGCCTCGGCGGCGGCGATCAGCTCGGCCCGCCCCACCCGGGCGGGGGCCGCGGGCTCCCCGTCGGCGGCGGCCGGCGGCGGGGCCGCATCGGCGGACTCCCCGTGGACCGCGGGCGCGGGGATGCGGATCCGGTCCCCGCGGTCGACCGCGTCAAGCTGCTCGCGGATGACCTTCAGCGGCAGGTAGTGGTCGCGCTGGAGCCGCAGGATGCGGGCGAGCCGCTCCACGTCCGCGGTGCTGAACTTGCGGTAGCCGGAGGGGGTGCGCCGGGGCTCGACGAGCCCCTCCGCCTCCAGGAAGCGGATCTTCGAGATGGTGACCTCGGGGAACTCGTCCCGCAGCATCGTGATCACCGCGCCGATGCTCACGAGCCGGTCGGCCTGGCCTGCGGAGCCGTTCGCGGCACCGCCTGTCGGAGTGCGCAGCATGGAACCTTCCCTGGGGATCCCCGGAGCGGGGGGGGGGGGGGGGGGGGGGGGGGGGGGGAGGGGGGGGGGGGGGGGGGGGGGGGGGGGGGGGTGGGGGGAGGGGAGGGGAAG
>NZ_JBVIGV010000017.1:0-6797 GCF_055570615.1 Streptomyces sp. NPDC031121 | reverse complement strand
TGGTTTGGGGGAATTGGTTATGGCCAGTTCGGGGGGGGGGGGGAGGGGGTACTTCTTTGGGGGGTCTCTGGGGTGGTCGGGGTGTGGCTTCCCCCCCCCCCCCCCCCCCCCCGCCAGGGGGTGTCAGGCGCCCCGCAGGCTCGCGTAGAAGACCAGCCGGTACTTGCCGATCTGGACCTCGTCGCCGTTGTGCAGCGGCACCGAGTCGATGGGCTCGCGGTTGACGTACGTGCCGTTCAGGCTGCCGACGTCGGCGACGGTGAACCCGCCGTCCTGGCTCCTGCGGAACTCGACATGCCGCCGGGAGACCGTGACGTCGTCCAGGAAGATGTCGCTCTGCGGGTGCCGGCCCGCCGTGGTCAGCTCGCCGTCCAGCAGGAAGCGGCTCCCGGAGTTGGGGCCCCGCCGCACGATCAGCAGCGCGGAACCCGGGGGCAGCGCTTCCACCGCGGCCTGGGCCTCGGGGGACAGCGACGACGACGACACGTGCTGTTGTCCCGACACCTCGGCCTCGTAGGCCTCGAGGCCCGAGATCGAGATGGTGGACGTGGTCTCCGAGGCACGCTCCGGCGTCAGACCCGCCCGCAGCGGCGCCCCGCAGTTGGAGCAGAACCGGCTGGCCGCATCGCTGCGGTGCCCGCACCTGCTGCAGACCTGCTCGGCCGACATGGACGGCTCCTCGTGCCGCGGCTGCCCCGCGGAGGCGTTGGTGGCATACGGGTCGGGTGCAAACCCTCCACCCGTACTCGAGGTTGATGCGTCACCGAAACCTATGCGGGCGGTACCGGCAGGGTCAACAGACGACGCGCCGGGCGCGCCCGGAACGTCGCCCGCGCCCGCGACCTCGTCGCGGAAGAGCGGCCGGTCCGCCGGCGGCTGCGCCTCCCCCTGGCCCGCGCGGTGCTGCGCCGCGCCGCCTTCCTCGCGGTTCTTCTTTCCGAACAACTTCTCAAACAACTTCACGGGCGATTCCCCTTGAACGAAACAGACCCGCCCGTGGGGCAGGACGAACTCCGAATGCACACACCTGCCGACCCGGACATCCTCACAACGTCCGCAACCACCAGACAGTTTCCACCACGCACCACTACTTCGGTGCGCCGACCCCCCGCAGGCCGCAGCCCGCGTGAGCCGTCGGCCCCCCGTCCTGCGTCACGACGATGACGACCGAGCGTAGTCAGGCTGCTTCGCAGCCCGCAAGGCGTCCACAACGATCTTCGCCGACCGTGTGACGGCCACGGTGGCTTGTTCCTTTTCCAGCGTCTGCACGACCCCGCCCGGGATGTTGAGCGCCGGCTCCAGGTCCTGGGGCTTGCCGATGACCTTGAACTCGTAGGGTTGTGCGATCTTCCTACCGTCGATGGCGATGCCCCCGCCCTCGTCCGAGAAGTACGAGCCCGCGACGACCCGCACCCCGTTGATCTGGATCGCCTCGGCCCCTGCGGCCCGCAGCTCCTGGAGGGTGTCCAGCAGCTGGTCGGACTCCACCTGGCCCTTCGGGTCGGTGATCCGCAGGGTGATGCCCGGCCCCTGTGCCGCCACGGTACCGGCCAGGATGCCCAGTTGGCGTTCCTTCTCCACCGTCTGGCGACGGGCCTCCTCGGCCTGGTTGGAGCTGTTCTCGAGTTCGCGGCGCTGGTCCTCCAGCTGCTGCTTCTCGTCCTCCAGGCGCTGGGTCCGCCCGTCGAGCTCGTCGAGGATCCGGACGAGGTCCTCCTGCCGGGCACCGCGCAGCGCGCCGGAGTCGCTGTTGGAGCGGACCTGGATGGCCAGTCCGAGGCCGAGGACGAACAGAAGCAGGGCGACGATGAGTTGGGCCCGGCTGAACCTCGGGGGCCACAGCCCGGCCGCGAGGCGCTGCCGTCCCGTGCCGCCGGGCCCGCCGGACTGCCCGGCGGCGGCCGGCTTCGCGGGGGCCTCCGGCTCCGCGGGTGCCTCCGGCTGCCCGGACGCGCCGGGCGGTGCGGCGGCCGTGTCGCGGGGCTGCGGGGCCGGCTCGTCCTTCGGCGGCCGGGGGGCCTTGGGCTCCTCGGGCGGGGTGTCGTTCGTACTCATCGGCCTCACGCCCGGAACACGTGGCGGCGGATGGCCGCGGCGTTGGAGAAGATGCGGATGCCGAGGACGACGACGACGCCCGTGGACAGCTGGGAGCCGACGCCCAGCTTGTCGCCGAGGAAGACGATGAGCGCGGCGACGACCACGTTCGACAGGAACGACACGACGAAGACCTTGTCGTCGAAGATCCCGTCGAGCATGGCGCGGAGGCCGCCGAACACCGCGTCGAGCGCGGCGACGACGGCGATCGGCAGATAAGGCTCGACGACGGCCGGCACTTCGGGCCGGACCAGCAGTCCGACCACCACTCCGGCCAGCAGGCCCAGTACCGCGATCACGATGCACCCTTCTTCGGCTCTTCTGCTGCTGTGGCTGTCCGTACGGTCAGGCTGGACGCGGCGGGCAGCCGTACCTCGTCCGCGGGGGACAGCGTGTACCGGATGCCGTAGCTGTCCTGGAGGACGCGCAGGTACTGGCCGTCCACGGAGTCCTGGAACGCGGCCGGGAGCCGCTTCTTGTCGCCCACCGCCAGCACCTCGTACGGCGGGACGAGCGGCCTGTTGTCGACCAGTATCGCGTCGCCGGCCGCGCGGATCGCGGACAGGGCGGTCAGCCGCTGCCCGTTGATGGAGACGGCTTCGGCTCCGGCCTGCCAGAGCCCGTTCACGATCCGCTGCATGTCGCGGTCCCGCAGCCTGCCGGTGTCGGAGAAGCCGCTGTTCTCGCGCGGTTTGCCCCCGGCCGCGGAGGAGGATCCCTTGGCGTCGTCGATGGTGAGCCTGAGCCCGGGTCCGCGGACCTCGGTGGCCCCGGCGAGCAGGGCCGTCCGCTGCCCCTGGTCGCCGCCGTGCTGTTTGAGTGCCTCACGCTGTCGTCCGGCGACGTCGCCCCGGAGCCGCTCGATGTCGCGCTCCAGGCCGTCGGCGCGGTCGTCCGCGCGGTGGACCCGGTCGATGAGCTCCTGGCGCTCTTTGGCGAGGACGGGCGCGGACATCTGCGTGCGGGCCGCGCCGAGCGTGAGGACGGCGGCGGTGAGCACGATGCCGGTGGCCAGCACCAGCTTGCCCTTGAGGTTGCGGGGCCGGTTGTCGGCGCCTTCGGCTCGGCGCCTGGCCGCCGCCTCCGCGTAGCCCTCGTCGAGGCTGTGGTCCATCACGTGCGTCAGCAGCGACATGGACGCGTCCGGGCGCGCGGGCGGTACCGGCGCCGGTCCGCGGTGGGGGGGCGGCTGCGACATGCCGCTCATCGTCGCACGTCGGCGGCGCCGGTACCGAATGCGCCCGACGGGTGGACGCGCGGCCCGGCCCGCCGCGGCGGCGGTGCCGCTGCGGCGGGCCGGGCCGGTGGTCCGGGCCGGGTGGCCGGGTCAGCTTCCGGCGCCGTCGACCACGTCCGCCCATTCGTCGAGCAGGGCCTGGGCGGAGGCGTCGTCGGGGCCTTCGGCCCACAGGTGCGTGACGGCCTCGGCCGGGTCGGGCAGGACGAGCGCCCACCGGCCGTCGGCCTCGACGACGCGCACCCCGTCTGTGGTGTCCACCTGGCGGTCTCCGGCCGCCTCGACGACGCGCCGCATGACGAGCCCCTTGACGGCCCAAGGGGTCGGCACGTCGCGCTTGAGGACGTGGGCTCGCGGTATCCGCGCGTCGATCTGGCTCAGGGTGAGCTGCGTCCGCGCCACCAGCCCGATGAGCTGCACGAACGCGGCGGATCCGTCGAAGACGCTGCTGAACTGCGGGACGATGTACCCGCCCCGGCCGTCGCCGCCGAAGATCGTGTTCTCGGCGCGGCCGACGCGCGTCAGGTCGTCCGGCGAGGTCGTCGTCCATTCGACCTGGGTGCCGTGGTAAGCGGCGACCTGTTCGGCGATCCGCGTGGTGGTGACGGGCAGGGCGACCTTGCCGCTGCGCTTCTCGGCCGCGACGAGGTCGAGGAGGACGAGCAGCGCGCGGTCGTCCTCGATGATCCGGCCGCGTTCGTCGACGAGGGAGATCCGCTCGCCGACGGGGTCGAACCGGACGCCGAACGCGGCCCTGGCGGAGGCGACGATCTCGCCGAGCCGGACGAGGCCGGCCCTGCGGGATTCGGCGGTCTCGGTGGGCCGGGACTCGTCGAGGCCGGGGTTGATGGTGAGGGCGTCCACTTCGAGCCTGCCCAGCAGGCTGGGCAGGACGAGGCCGGCGCTGCCGTTGGACGCGTCGATGACGACCTTGAGTCCGGAGTCGGCGATGCCGGTGGTGTCGACGCGCCGCAGCAGGGATCCGGTGTAGGAGTCGAAGATGCTGGAGGGGAACTGGAGGTCGCCGATCTCGCCGGGGAAGGCGCGCCGGTATTCCTGGCGGGCGAAGACCCGGTCGAGTTTGCGCTGCTGGGCCTGGGAGAGGTCGGCGCCGCGTTCGTCGAGGAACATGATGTCGACGGAGTCGGGGACGCCGGGCGAGGTCCGCAGCATGATGCCGCCGGCGCTGCCGCGGGCGGTCTGCTGGCGGGCGACGGGCAGCGGCACGTTCTCCAGGTCGCGGACGTCGATGGCGCTGGCCTGGAGTGCGGAGATCACTGCCCGTTTGAGCGCGCGGGCGCCGCGCGAGTGGTCGCGGGCGGTGGTGACGATGGCGCCCTTCTTGAGGGTCGTCGCGTACGCTCCGGCGAGCCGGACGACCAGTTCGGGGGTGATCTCGACGTTGAGGATGCCGCTGACGCCGCGGGTTCCGAAGAGGTGGGCCTGGCCGCGGGACTCCCAGATGACGGAGGTGTTGACGAAGGCGCCGGCCTCGATCGTCTTGAAGGGGTAGACGCGGACGTTGCCCTGGACGATGGACTCCTCGCCGACGAGGCACTCGTCGCCGATGACGGCGCCGTCCTCGATGCGGGCGGCCCGCATGATGTCGGTGTTCTTGCCGACGACGCAGCCGCGCAGGTTGCTGTGGGGTCCGATGTAGACGTTGTCGTGGACGACGGCCTTGTGCAGGAAGGCGCCGCTCTTGACGACGACGTTGGATCCGACGACGGTGTGCTCGCGGATCTCGGCCCCGGCTTCGACCTTGGCGTAGTCGCCGATGTAGAGCGGGCCGCGCAGGACCGCGTCGGGGCTGACTTCGGCTCCTTCGGCGATCCACACGCCGGGCGAGATCTCGAAGCCGTCCATGTCGATCTGGACCTTGCCTTCGAGGACGTCGGCCTGGGCCTTGACGTAGCTCTCGTGGGTGCCGACGTCCTCCCAGTAGCCCTCGGCGACGTAGCCGTAGATGGGCCGGCCTTCCTTCATCAGCTGCGGGAAGACGTCACCGGACCAGTCGACGGGGACGTCGGCTTCGACGTAGTCGAAGACCTCCGGCTCCATGACGTAGATGCCGGTGTTGACGGTGTCGGAGAACACCTGTCCCCAGGTCGGCTTCTCCAGGAAGCGCTCGACCTTTCCTTCCTCGTCGACGATGGTGATGCCGAATTCGAGGGGGTTGGGCACCCGGGTCAGGCACACCGTGACGAGTGCGCCTTTCTCCTTGTGGAAGCGGATGAGGTCGGTGAGGTCGAAGTCGGTGAGGGCGTCCCCGGAAATGACGAGGAATGCGTCGTCCTTCAGCGCCTCCTCGGCGTTCTTCACGCTGCCGGCGGTGCCGAGTGGCTTCTCCTCATTGGCATAGGTGAGCTCCATTCCGAGCTCTTCGCCGTCACCGAAGTAGTTCTTGACGAGTGATGCCAGGAACTGGACGGTGACCACGGTTTCGTTCAGCCCATGCCGCTTGAGCAGCCTGAGCACGTGCTCCATGATCGGCCGGTTGGCCACCGGCAGGAGCGGCTTCGGCATGCTCGAGGTCATCGGGCGAAGGCGTGTGCCTTCGCCACCGGCCATCACGACGGCCTTCATGTCGGAAGGGTCCTCCTCGGGAGACGACGTTCCAGCCGATCTCGTCCTCCCGTGCGGCTACGCCGCTACCGTCGCGCCGGCCCGCGCGGGGGATTCAATCGGCCGTGGTGTCCGCCTTGACGAGCCGGCGGACCTGCACCACGTAAAGGATTCCTGCCCACCAATAGAGGGTTGTACCCCATCCGGCGAACGCCCATCCGAAAACTGCCCCCATCCAGGCCAACCAGCCCGTGCCGTCACTGAGGAGGAGGAGGGGGAAGGCGTACATGAGGTTGAACGTGGCGGCCTTGCCGAGGAAGTTGACCTGGGGCGGCGGATAGCCGTGCCGGCGCAGGACTCCGACCATGACGAGCAGCATGAGGTCGCGGGTCAGCAGGGCCGCGGTGAGCCACAGCGGCAGGATGTCCCGATAGGTCAGTCCGAAGAGCGTGGAGAGGATGTACAGGCGGTCGGCGGCGGGGTCCAGGAGCCGGCCGAGGCTGCTGATCTGGTTCCACCGGCGCGCGAGTTTCCCGTCGAGGTAGTCGGTGACTCCGCTGAGCATGAGCACGAGCAGAGCCCAGAGGTCGTACTCGGCCAGGATCAGCCACAGGAACAGCGGCACGCCGGCGAGCCGAGCCATGCTCAGGATGTTCGGAATGGTGAAAATTCGGTCCGTCTGAACCCGAGTCTCCTGGACCTCCACCCGGGGGCCTCCACTGTTGCCGTTGAACGTACGAACGATGCCACCCGACCCTACAGGAACCGGCACGGCGCCCCGAACGCAGGAAAGCCCCGCACCATGACTGGTGCGGGGCTTTCCCACAATGATTGTTCGGCGGCGTCCTACTCTCCCACAGGGTCCCCCCTGCAGTACCATCGGCGCTGAAAGGCTTAGCTT
>NZ_JBVIGV010000016.1:42030-160844 GCF_055570615.1 Streptomyces sp. NPDC031121 | reverse complement strand
TCACCCGCAGTAACACTTACTGGGGCTTTCCTCCGGGCTTTCGTTCTTGCGTTTCAGACTCTATCAGAGTCTTTCGCGCTTCGCTTTCCGGGGTTCTCGCTTTCACGCTTTCCCTTTCCGGCGTTTCCAACCTTACCAGATCATTTCCGCACCGTTTCCGGATCGGATTTGAATTCGGTGGCCGTTGGAGGGCCTTTCCCTTTCGGGCGGGTCAGACTTTATCAGGTTTCCCCGGTGCTGATTCCCACCCGCCCGCGTACCCGTCCGGGCACAGATGTGTGCCGCGCTTCGGTGCGGGGTGGAGCCGTAAACGTACTGGAGCGGGGCCCCCGATGCAAATCGGTTGCCCCGCTCCGGTGAGTGTGCTGCTCCGGGCGTCAGACCTCGACGACGACCGGGAGGATCATCGGCCGGCGGCGGTAGCCGTCCGAGACCCACTTGCCGACGGTGCGGCGGATCAGCTGCTGGATCTGGTGGGGCTCCGCGACGCCGTCGGCGGCGGCGCGCGCGATGGCCTCCTCGATCTTCGGGAGCACCGCGGTGAACGCGGAGTCCTCGATGCCGGAGCCGCGGGCCTGGATGTTCGGGCCGCTCACGACCTTGCCCGTGGTGCTGTCCACCACGACGTACACCGAGATGATGCCCTCTTCGCCGAGGATGCGGCGGTCCTTCAGCGAGGTCTCCGTGACGTCGCCGACCGACAGGCCGTCCACGTACACGTAGCCCGCCTGGACCTTGCCGGAGATCCGGGCCTTGCCGTCGACCAGGTCCACGACCACGCCGTCCTCGGCGATGACGATGCGGTCCTTCGGGACGCCCGTCATGGCGCCGAGCTCGGCGTTGGCGCGGAGGTGGCGCCATTCGCCGTGGACGGGCATGAGGTTCTTCGGCTTGCAGATGTTGTAGAAGTACAGCAGCTCGCCGGCGGAGGCGTGGCCCGAGACGTGCACCTTGGCGTTGCCCTTGTGCACGACGTTGGCACCCCAGCGGGTCAGGCCGTTGATCACGCGGTAGACCGCGTTCTCGTTGCCCGGAATCAGGGACGACGCGAGGATCACCGTGTCGCCGGGGACGATCCGGATCTGGTGGTCCCGGTTCGCCATGCGGGACAGGGCCGCCATCGGCTCGCCCTGCGAGCCCGTGCAGACGAGCACGACCTCGTCGTCCGGCAGGTCGTCCAGCGTCTTGACGTCCACGACGAGGCCCTGCGGGACGCGCAGGTAGCCCAGGTCGCGGGCGATGCCCATGTTGCGGACCATCGAGCGGCCCACGAACGCCACCCGGCGGCCGTACTCGTGCGCTGCGTCCAGGACCTGCTGGATGCGGTGGACGTGGCTCGCGAAGCTCGCCACGATGATCCGCCGCTGCGCGCCCGCGAAGACGCCGCGGATCACGTTCGAGATGTCGCGCTCCGGCGGGACGAAGCCCGGGACCTCGGCGTTCGTCGAGTCCGACAGGAGGAGGTCGATGCCCTCCTCGCTCAGCCGCGCGAACGCGTGCAGGTCGGTCAGCCGGTTGTCCATCGGGAGCTGGTCCATCTTGAAGTCGCCGGTGGCGACGACCAGGCCCGCGGGCGTGCGGATGGCGACGGCCAGCGCGTCCGGGATGGAGTGGTTCACCGCGATGAACTCGCAGTCGAAGACGCCCAGGTTCTCGCGGTCCCCCTCCTTCACCTCAAGGGTGTAGGGGCGGATGCGGTGCTCCTGGAGCTTCGCCTCGATCAGCGCGAGCGTCAGCTTCGAACCGATCAGCGGGATGTCCGGCTTCTCCCGCAGGAGGTACGGGACCGCGCCGATGTGGTCCTCGTGGCCGTGCGTGAGGACGATGCCCTCGACGTCGTCCAGGCGGTCCCGGATGGACGAGAAGTCCGGCAGGATCAGGTCGATGCCCGGCTGCTCCTCCTCGGGGAACAGCACGCCGCAGTCGACGATCAGCAGGCGGCCGTCGAACTCGAAGACGGTCATGTTGCGGCCGATCTCGCCGAGGCCGCCCAGCGGGGTGACCCGCAGGCCGCCCTGGGGAAGCTTCGGCGGCGGGCCGAGCTCGGGGTGCGGATGGCTCAAAAGTCTCTCCTCACCACGCACGCCACGGGCCGTCTCGTCAGGCGCGTGGCGGGCATGTCAGTCGTGCAAGCGTGCACGTGCATGTGTCTGGTTCCGGTCTTGCTATTCAGTTGTGAAGTCCGTTGTCAGAGCTGTACCCCGCCGGCGGCAAGATCGATCTTGAGCCGGGCGGTCTCCTCGGCCGTCAGCTCGACCAGCGGGAGCCGCAGCGGCCCCGCCGGCAGGCCCTGGAGGTTCAGCGCGCCCTTGGTGGTGATCACGCCCTGGGTGCGGAACATGCCGGTGAAGACGGGGAGCAGCCTCTGATGGATCTCGGCCGCCTTGCGGACGTCGCCGGCGGTGTGGGCCTCCAGCATGGCCCGCAGCTCGGGCGCGACCACGTGGCCGACGACGGAGACGAAGCCGACGGCGCCCACGGAGAGCAGCGGCAGGTTCAGCATGTCGTCGCCGGAGTACCAGGCGAGGCCGCTGCGGGCGATGGCCCAGCTCGCGCTGCCGAGGTCGCCCTTGGCGTCCTTGTTGGCGACGATGCGGGGGTGCTCGGCCAGGCGCACCAGCGTTTCGGTGTCGATGGGGACGCCGCTGCGGCCGGGGATGTCGTACAGCATCACCGGGAGGCCGGTGGCGTCGGCGATGGCCGTGAAGTGCCGGTAGAGGCCCTCCTGCGGCGGCTTGTTGTAGTACGGGGTCACGGCGAGCAGGCCGTGGGCTCCGGTGCGCTCGGCCTGGCGGGCGAGTTCCAGGGTGTGGCGGGTGTCGTTGGTGCCGATGCCGGCGACGACGTGGGCCCGGTCTCCGACGGCTTCCAGGACGGCTCGTACGAGGTCGTTTTTCTCCGCGTCGGTGGTGGTGGGGGACTCGCCGGTGGTCCCGTTGACGACGAGGCCGTCGTTGCCTGCGTCCACCAGGTGGACGGCGAGCCGCTGCGCGCCGTCGAGGTCGAGTGCGCCATCGGCCGTGAACGGCGTGACCATGGCGGTGAGGACCCGCCCGAAGGGGGTCTGCGGAGTCGAGATCGGAGCCATGGGTAACACGCTACTCGCTGCCATGGTCGCGGTGTCCCCTCGGGGGACGTGAAGAGGTCCGCGCCTCCCGGCGGCGGCCGGGAGGCGCGTGGAGGAGCCCGGCACTGCCTGCTCGGGGGTTCAAGCAGTGCCGGGTCCGTTTGATCAGCCTAGATGAACTTTCCGAAACGCCGCAATACGGACACTTCGGACTTAGGTTGGCACATGTGTGCGGATTGGTCGATCCGCCCTGTGCGGGGGCGGCTCCGCTACGGGGCGACGCGGCCGTTGGCGTTGAACGCGGCGTACGTCAGCGGCATCAGGGCGGCCCAGTGCTGCTCCATCTTCTCGCCCACCATCTCGATCTCCCGCTGCGGGAACGACGGCACGGCCGCCAGCTCGTGCTGCGTGCGGAGCCCCAGGAAGTGCATCAGCGAGCGCGCGTTGCACGTGGCGTACATCGACGAGAACAGGCCCACCGGCAGGACCGAGCGGGCGACCTCGCGGGCCACGCCCGCGGCCAGCATCTTCCGGTACGCCTCGTAGGCCTGGCGGTACGAGTCCTCCATGGCCCGGCTCGTCAGCGCCAGCTGCTCCTCGGTGCCCTCGACGAACACGTACTTGCCCGGACGGCCCTCCTGGACCAGCTTGCGCCCGGCGTCGGGCACGTAGAAGACCGGCTGGAGCTCCCGGTAGCGGCCCGACTCCTCGTTGTAGGACCAGCCCACGCGGTGCCGCATGAACTCGCGGAAGACGAAGATCGGGGCGCTGATGAAGAACGTCATCGAGTTGTGCTCGAAGGGGCTGCCGTGGCGGTCCCGCATCAGGTAGTTGATCAGGCCCTTGGACCGCTCCGGGTCCTTCTGCAGCTCTTCCAGGGACTGCTCGCCGGCCGTGGACACGCGGGCGGCCCACAGCACGTCCGAGTCCGCGGCGGCGTGCTTCACCAGATCGACGGTCACATCGCTTCGGAAATCGATCTTCAGCTCGGAGGTCTCGCTCACGAGGTCCTTCCAGGTCACGGGATTTCGAGGGGGGCGCGACCACTCTACGGCGCGGCGGCGGGAGCGCGGACCATCGAGCGGGGGCCTCGGCCGCTTCGGACAATCCGCAGGAACCAGGCACCGATCGGGCCTCTCGTTCGTCCTACCGGTGAGACCCCGTCTTCGACGACCCGTGAGGAGTGAGGCCCGCCATGTCCCGTCGGCGCGAACCCGTCCCGTATGCCTTCGTCGCCGAGGCCGACCGGTTCCGCAGCAACGTCGCCCCGCCGCCCCGCGAGGCCCTCGGCAGGACGCAGAGGGCCGCCCGCGGCCTCGTCGGGCTGGCGGTGGCGGCCGGGCTCCTCGCCTCGCTGCTGCTGGGCGTCCACGCGCTCCAGCCGGAGCACGCGTCCGCCACGTCGCAGCAGTCCGGGTCCTCCGCGGGGCGGTAGCCTCACGGACAAGCCCAACCCGAACGTGCATGTGAGTGAGGTCCCGCCGTGCCCCTGCCCTTCCTGACGGCCGACGGCGCGTCCGACGCGCAAGACGACGCCCACGACGCCCCTCTCGCGCACGACGACCGCGACCGCTGGCGGCGGCCGTACCGGCCCGGGCCCTGGAGGGTGGCCGGCTCGGCGGTGCTGCTCCTGCTGTCGGCGTTCATGCTGCTCGCGACGATGATCATCGCGTTCGCGGGTACCTGGGGCGGGGCGGGTGTGTGCCTCGCGGCGGCGCTCTGCGTCGTCGCGCTCGCCCTGCGGATCCTGATGGCCGGCGTCTGGGTGAGCCGGTCCGGGCTGCGCCGGGTCGGCCTCGTCAGGACGCGCACCCTGGCCTGGGGCGACATCACCGAGATCCGGACGGTGCAGCAGCCCGTCCGCTGGCTCGGGCTGCTGCGGACCGTGCAGGGCCAGGCGCTGACGGCGGCCGCCCGGGACGGCGCCGCCGCGGTCCTGATGACCGACCGGAACGCCGACTTCCTGTCCCGGGGCGAGGCCTTCGACCGGGCCGCCGACATGGTCGCCGCCTGGGCCGAGGAGTCCCGGCCCGTGCCCGCCTGAGCAGCCCCGCCCGCACGGCCGCAGCCCGTACGGTCAGGCCCTCCCCCAGCTACCGCCGGGAGGTGCCCCCATGGGCTTCTTGTCGTGCAGGGCGATGGCCCGCTGCATGGCCTTGCGGGCCCGGGGGGTGTCGCGGGCGTCGTGGTAGGCGACCGCGAGGCGGAACCAGTGGCGCCAGTCCCCCGGCTCGTCCTCCGTCTCGGCCTTGCGGCGCGCGAAGACCTCGTCCGCGGAGTCCCGCCGGATGCGCCCGTACTCGTCCCGCTCCAGCTCGTCCACGGGCAGGCCGCCCTCGGCCTCCAGCTCGGCGGCGAGCCGGTTGGCCCGGGTGACGAAGCGCGTGTTCATCCACAGGAACCACACGCCGATGACGGGCAGGATGAGCACGGCCGCGCCGAAGGCCGCGGTCAGCCAGGTGCCCTGCCGGATCAGCAGCACGCCCCGGCTGCCGACCAGGACGAAGTAGACGACCAGCACGGCGGCCGTGATGAGATAGGTGATCTTCGCGCGCATGGGTGTCGCCTGCTCGTCAGCCGAGGTCGAGGAAGTTTTCCAGGCCGAAGGTCAGGCCCGGGGTGGCCACCACGCGCCGCGCGCCGAGCAGGATGCCCGGCATGAAGCTGCTGTGGTGCAGGGAGTCGTGGCGGATGGTGAGGGTCTCGCCCTCGCCGCCGAGGAGCACCTCCTGGTGGGCGAGGAGCCCCCGCAGGCGGACCGCGTGCACCGGGACGCCGTCGACGTCCGCGCCGCGCGCCCCGTCCAGGGCGGTCGCGGTGGCGTCCGGCTGCGGGGCGCAGCCGGCCTCGGCGCGGGCGGCCGCGATGAGCTGGGCCGTCCGGGTCGCCGTGCCGGAGGGGGCGTCGACCTTGTTCGGGTGGTGCAGCTCCACCACCTCGACGGACTCGAAGTAGCGGGCGGCCTGGGCGGCGAACTTCATGGTCAGGACGGCGCCGATGGAGAAGTTCGGGGCGATGAGCACGCCCGTCTCCGGCGAGCCGGCGAGCCAGCCGCGGAGCTGGGCGAGGCGGTCGTCGGTCCAGCCGGTGGTGCCGACGACCGCGTGGATGCCGTGGCGGATGCAGAAGTCGAGGTTGCCCATGACGGAGGCCGGGGTCGTCAGCTCGACGGCGACCTGGGCGCCGGTCTCGGCCAGCGTCTCCAGCTTGTCGCCCCGGCTGAGGGCGGCGACCAGTTCCATGTCCTCGGCGGCCTCGACGGCGCGGACGGCCTCGGACCCGATGCGGCCCTGTGCGCCGAGTACGGCGACCCGCAGCTTGCTGCTCATGCGTGCTTCCTTCGCTTCCCCTGGTCGTGGCGGCCGGGCCGCCCTGGCTGCGGGCGGGGTGCCGGCCGGCCGCCCCGGGCGGGGCTGCCGCGGCCGGCGTCCCCGCCGCGCACGTCTCAGGCCACCGCTTCGTCGAGGCGGGCGGCCTGCTTCTCCTTCAGCGGTCCTATCACCGCGAGCGACGGCCGCTGGGCCAGTACATCCCGTGCGACGGCGCGCACGTCGTCCGGGGTCACGGCGGCGATCCGGGCCAGCATCTCGTCGACCGACATCTGGTCGCCCCAGCACAGCTCGCTCTTGCCGATCCGGTTCATGATCGCGCCGGTGTCCTCCAGGCCGAGGACGGTGGAGCCGGACAGCTGGCCGACGGCCCGCTTGATCTCCTCGTCGGTCAGCCCCTCCGCGACGACCTTGTCCAGCTCGGCGCGGCAGATGCCCAGCACGTCGTGGACCTGGCTGGGCCGGCAGCCGGCGTACACGCCGAACAGGCCGCTGTCGGCGAAGCCGGAGGTGTACGAGTACACGCTGTACGCCAGGCCGCGCTTCTCCCGGACCTCCTGGAAGAGGCGGGAGGACATGCCGCCGCCGAGGGCGGTGTTGAGCACGCCGAGCGCCCAGCGGCGCTCGTCGGTGCGGGCGAGGCCGGGCATGCCGAGGACGACGTGCGCCTGCTCGGTCTTGCGGCTGACCAGGTCGACGCGGCCGGCGGTGCGGATCCGGCGGGCGCCGGTGCGCGGGCCGATCGGCTCGGCGTCGGTGCGCCCGAGGGCGCCGGCCTTCTCGAAGGCGGCGCGGACCTGGCGGACGACCTTGTTGTGGTCGACGTTGCCCGCGGCGGCCACCACCAGGTGGGTGGGGTCGTAGTGCTTCCGGTAGAAGCGGCGGATCCGGTCGGCGCCGAGGGGGTTGATCGTGTCGACGGTGCCGAGGACGGGGCGGCCGAGCGGGGTGTCCCCGTACATGGTGTGCGCGAACAGGTCGTGCACGCAGTCGCCCGGGTCGTCCTCGGTCATCGCGATCTCCTCGAGGATGACGCCGCGCTCGGCGTCGACGTCCTCCTCGCGGATCAGCGAGCCGGTCAGCATGTCGCAGACGACGTCGATCGCCAGCGGCAGGTCGGTGTCGAGCACCCGTGCGTAGTAGCAGGTGTACTCCTTCGCCGTGAAGGCGTTCATCTCGCCGCCGACCGCGTCGATGGCGGAGGAGATGTCGAGGGCGGTCCGCTTGCGGGTGCCCTTGAAGAGGAGGTGCTCCAGGTAGTGGGTGGCGCCGTTCAGGGCGGGCGTCTCGTCGCGCGAGCCGACGTGCGCCCAGATGCCGAAGGTGGCGGAGCGGACGGAGGGCAGCGTCTCGGTGACGATGCGCAGTCCGCCGGGCAGGACGGTGCGCCGGACGGTGCCGGTGCCGCTGTCGCCCTTGAGGAGGGTTTGGGTACGGGCGACGGCCCGCCCCTTCGAGGAGGGGCGGGCCGTCACACGGGAACTACGCGACGTCACTTGTCGGAGTCGTCCTTGTCGGCGTCGTCGGAGGCGTCCTCGCCCTCGATCACGGGGATCAGGGAGAGCTTGCCGCGCTGGTCGATCTCGGCGATCTCGACCTGGACCTTGCTGCCGACCGCGAGCACGTCCTCGACGTTCTCCACGCGCTTGCCGCCGGCGAGCTTGCGGATCTGCGAGATGTGCAGCAGGCCGTCCTTGCCCGGGAGCAGGGAGACGAAGGCACCGAAGGTGGTGGTCTTGACGACCGTGCCCAGGTAGCGCTCGCCGACCTCCGGCATGGTCGGGTTGGCGATGCCGTTGATCGTGGCGCGGGCGGCCTCGGCGGCCGGGCCGTCGGCGGCACCGATGTAGATGGTGCCGTCGTCCTCGATCGTGATCTCGGCGCCGGTGTCCTCCTGGATCTGGTTGATCATCTTGCCCTTGGGGCCGATGACCTCGCCGATCTTGTCCACGGGGATCTTGACGGTGATGATCCGCGGGGCGTTGGGGGACATCTCGTCCGGGGTGTCGATCGCTTCCATCATCACGTCGAGGATGTGGAGGCGGGCGTCGCGGGCCTGCTTGAGGGCCGCGGCCAGGACGGAGGCCGGGATGCCGTCCAGCTTGGTGTCGAGCTGGAGGGCGGTGACGAACTCCTTGGTGCCGGCGACCTTGAAGTCCATGTCGCCGAAGGCGTCCTCCGCACCGAGGATGTCGGTGAGGGCGACGTAGTGGGTCTTGCCGTCGATCTCCTGGGAGATCAGGCCCATGGCGATGCCGGCGACGGGGGCCTTCAGGGGCACACCGGCGTTCAGCAGCGACATGGTGGAGGCGCAGACCGAGCCCATGGACGTCGAGCCGTTGGAGCCGAGGGCCTCGGACACCTGGCGGATCGCGTAGGGGAACTCCTCGCGGGTCGGCAGGACCGGGACGATGGCGCGCTCGGCGAGGGCGCCGTGGCCGATCTCGCGGCGCTTCGGGGAGCCGACGCGGCCGGTCTCGCCGACGGAGTACGGCGGGAAGTTGTAGTTGTGCATGTAGCGCTTGCGGGTCACCGGGGAGAGGGTGTCCAGCTGCTGCTCCATGCGGAGCATGTTGAGGGTGGTGACGCCCAGGATCTGGGTCTCGCCGCGCTCGAACAGAGCCGAGCCGTGCACCCGCGGGATGGCCTCGACCTCGGCGGCCAGGGTGCGGATGTCGGTGATGCCGCGGCCGTCGATGCGGACCTTGTCCTTGATGACGCGCTCGCGGACCAGGGCCTTGGTCAGGCTGCGGTAGGCGGCGGAGATCTCCTTCTCGCGGCCCTCGAAGGCCGGGAGGAGCTTCTCGGCGGCGAGCTCCTTGACGCGGTCCAGCTCGGACTCGCGCTCCTGCTTGCCGGCGATGGTCAGGGCCTGGGCCAGCTCGCCGCGGACGGCCTGCTCAAGGGCGGCGAAGACGTCGTCCTCGTAGTCCAGGAAGACCGGGAACTCGCCCTCGGGCTTGGCGGCCTTGGCAGCGAGGTCGGCCTGGGCCTTGCACAGGGTCTTGATGAACGGCTTGGAGGCCTCCAGGCCGGCCGCGACGACCTCCTCGGTCGGCGCCTCGGCGCCGCCCTTGACGAGGGCGATGGTCTTCTCGGTGGCCTCGGCCTCGACCATCATGATCGCGACGTCGCCGTCCTCCAGGACGCGGCCCGCGACGACCATGTCGAAGACGGCGTCCTCGAGCTCGGTGTGCGTCGGGAACGCGACCCACTGGCCCTTGATCAGCGCGACGCGGACGCCGCCGATGGGGCCGGAGAAGGGCAGGCCCGCCAGCTGGGTCGACGCGGAAGCGGCGTTGATCGCCACGACGTCGTAGAGGTGGTCCGGGTTGAGCGCCATGATCGTGGCGACGACCTGGATCTCGTTGCGCAGGCCCTTCTTGAAGGAGGGGCGCAGCGGGCGGTCGATCAGGCGGCAGGTGAGGATCGCGTCCTCGGAGGGGCGGCCCTCGCGGCGGAAGAAGGATCCGGGGATCTTGCCGGCCGCGTACTGGCGCTCCTCGACGTCCACCGTGAGGGGGAAGAAGTCGAGCTGGTCCTTGGGCTTCTTCGACGCGGTGGTGGCGGACAGCACCATCGTGTCGTCGTCCAGGTAGGCGACGGCGGAGCCGGCGGCCTGGCGGGCCAGGCGGCCCGTCTCGAAGCGGATGGTGCGGGTGCCGAAGGAGCCGTTGTCGATGACGGCCTCGGCGTAGTGGGTCTCGTTCTCCACTAGCGGTATCTCCATTTTCGTCGTCTCCGTCCGTGGCCCGTGTGGCTGCGGACGGTGGTGGAGAAGCGCTCCTTGCGTGCGGGCCGGTCTTCGATCGAAGTACCCGGTTCGGTGCCCGGCGGGCGTTCCGGGTACCACTACCGAGGACCGGCGGCGGGGGAGGGCGCTCCTCCTCTTCAGTTGTGCGCGGGTGCACAGAGCGGCTGCGTCCAGACTACAAAGCGTCCGGTACGGCGCGCACGTACAGCGGCGCGTACAGCAAAGGGAGCGGTCCCCCGAAAGGCGGGAACCGCTCCCCTCACAGCGACTTACTTGGCGCCGGCCGCACCGCGGCGGATGCCGAGGCGGTCGACCAGCGTACGGAAGCGCTGGATGTCCTTCTTGGCCAGGTACTGCAGCAGGCGGCGGCGCTGGCCGACCAGGATCAGCAGACCACGGCGGGAGTGGTGGTCGTGCTTGTGGGACTTCAGGTGCTCGGTGAGGTCCGAGATGCGCTTCGAGAGCATCGCCACCTGGACCTCGGGGGAGCCGGTGTCGCCCTCCTTGGTACCAAACTCAGCGATGATCTGCTTCTTCGTAGCGGCGTCGAGCGGCACGCGTTCTCCTTGGTTCTCGTGGCCACCGAGTGCCCCAGGTCGTAGTCTCTGGGGATCTTCCGTAACTCGGGAGGCGGGGTCCGCTGGGCGCAGTCCGCAGATCCCGGGGGGTCCGGCGGACGCGTACACAAACGGCCGTCACACAGCGTACCAGGTGCCGTCCGGGCCGGTCTCAGCTGGTGAGCGAGCGGGCCCGGGCGTAGACGTCCAGCACGGCCAGGGCCAGCGGGACCAGGCTGAGCAGGACGGCGGCCTCGGTGAGGTCCAGGGTGCGCCCCCAGAAGGGTGACAGACCCTTGCGGGGGATGACCAGCGCAATTCCGGCGAGGAGGGCGGCGCCGGCGGCGACCGCGGCCGACAGCCACATCGTACGGAGGTCCAGGCCGCCGCGGTCGTGGAAGCGGGTCAGCTCCATGACGAGGTCGGCCGGGGGGTTCAGGGCCATCCCGAGGACCAGCAGGGAGACGGCGGCGAGGCCGGCGGCCAGGGCGCACACCACCTGGGAGGTGTAGCGGAAGAGGCGGGCGCGCAGCAGCATGGCGAGCCCGGCGGCCAGGGCGAGGAGGCGGCCCCACGTGTTGTCGGAGAAGCCGAGGACGGCGGCGGCGCCGATGACGACGGCGGAGCAGCCGCCGACGAGGCCGAGGAGCATCTCGTGGCCGCGGCGCGCCTGGGTGGCGATGGCGTCGGCGTCGAGCAGGGCGGCGGGCTCGCCCTGGTCGGTGCCGGCCGGGTCGGCGGGGTCGCTGTCGTAGCGGTCGGGGCTCTCGTAGGCCTCGGTGGCGCTCTGCGGGGCGGCGTAGCCGACGGGCAGCCGGGCGAAGCGGGCGGACAGGCCCGGCAGGAAGGCGACGAGGCCGATGGCGACGGGGGCGCAGACGGCGGCGGTGGCGGTGGCGGAGGCCTCGGCGAGGATCGCGCCGAAGGTGGCGAGGGTGCCGGTGGCGGCGAGGAAGGTCGCCGCGACGAACGGGGCGTCGCCGTTGGGGGTGAGGGCGACCAGGGCGACGGAGGCGACGAGGACGCAGACGCAGCCGAGCAGGAACTGCAGGCGCCCGGGGCCCTGGCCGGCGGCGGGGGCGATGATGCCGGAGCCCGCGATCAGCAGGTGGGGCAGGGCGCCGAGGCCGAGGGCGACGGCGGAGCCGCGGTCGCCGTAGACCCGGGCGCGCACGCCGGCCGCGGCGGTCAGCAGGAGGCCGGCGGCGCCGGCGATGATGCCGGGCAGGCCGTGCATGTCGTGGCGGACCGGGTCCGCGTACCAGAGGACGAAGCCGAGCAGGACGAGCAGGACGGCGGCGCCGGCGAGGCCCGCGCCGCGCAGCATGTCGTCGTGCCAGCGGTGGCGGTCGCGCACCACGGCGGAGGCGACGGCGTCGGAGACGTCGTCGAAGACGGCGGGCGGCAGCGACTCGGCGAACGGGCGCAGGCTCAGCACCTCGCCGTCGAGGACCTGCTGGGCGGCGAGGGTGCGGGCGCCGTCGAGGACGGTGCCGTCGCGCCGGACGAGGTGGAAGCCGGTGGGGGCGCCGACGGGCTGCGTCTGGCCGGTGAGGCGCAGCAGCTCCGGGTAGACGTCGGCGACGGCTATGTCCTCGGGGAGGGCGACGTCGATGCGGCTGTCGGGAGCCACGACGGTGACCCTGCAGAAGCCCGTCGTTGCGGCCGTACTCACCTGTGGGACCCCCTGGTTGGCGGAGCGGGAGCGACCCGCTGCCCTGGCGGATTCGCGGATGCGCATACTGCGCGGGCCACCCTACCGGGAGTGCGTACGACAGTCGGCAAGTAGGATCACCGTCGCGCGGGGGAGAGCCCCTTCGCGCCCGGGACTTGGGGCGCCGGCAGCAGCGTCCCGTCCGTTTTCGAGGGATTGATGCTCCGGTGAGTCAGATCGTCGTCAAACGCCCGCCGCGGTCCCTGCCGCCCGAAGTCCCCTCGGACGAGCTGAGGCTGGAGGCTCCGCCGGAACTCCCCCGGGGCCAGCAGGAGGGCATGCTGATGCAGCTCCTGCCGATGCTCGGCATGGGCTCGTCCGTCGTCTTCTTCTTCATGCCGGGCGCCGCGCCGTTCATGCGCATCATGGGCGTGCTGATGCTGGTCTCCACGGTGGCGATGGTGGTGGCCCAGCTGGTGCGCCACCGGCGCGGTACGCAGGGGCAAATGGCCGATGTGCGCCGCGACTACCTCAAGTACCTGGCGCAGACGCGCCGTCAGGTGCGGCGTACCGGGCGGCTGCAGCGCGACGCGCAGCTCTACCTGCACCCGGCGCCCGAGCAGTTGTGGTCGGTGGTCGCCGAGGGCTCGCGGCTGTGGGAGCGCCGCGTGGGCGACGAGGACTTCGCGCAGGCCCGGCTCGGGGTGGGCGCGCAGCGCCTGGCGACGCCGCTGGTCGCCCCCGACACGGCGCCGGTGGACGAGCTGGAGCCGCTGACGGCGGGCGCGATGCAGCGCTTCCTGAAGGTGCACTCGTCGCTGGACGGGCTGCCGGTGGCGGTCTCGATGCGGGCGTTCTACCACGTGACGGTGTCCGGCGAGCCCGAGTCGGCGCGCAGCACGGCCCGCGCGATGGTGGCGCAGCTGGCGACGCTGCACTCCCCCGACGACATGGTGGTGGCCGTGGTGGCCGCGCCGGGTGCCGTCAAGGCGTGGGACTGGGTGAAGTGGCTGCCGCACACCCAGGTCCCCGGGCAGGTCGACGGGGCCGGCAGCAAGCGGCTGTTCGGCGAGGACATCACCGAGGTCGAGCAGCTGCTGGCACCTCGGCTGGAGGGCCGGCCCCGGTTCAGCCGGGACGTCTCCCCCGTACTGGACCAGCCGCACCTGGTCATCGTCCTGGACGCCGACTCCCGCGGCGGGCTCGTCCCGCCGGACTCCGCGTTCGCCGCGCCCGAGGGCCTTCAGGGCGTCACCATCGTCGAGGTCGTCGCGGGCGAGCTGGACGAGCCGCGCGGCGGGCTGTCGGTCACGGTGCGGCCGGGCAGGCTGCGCCTGGAGTCGGGCGGCGGCATCGCCTACGAGGGCGTACCGGACACCCTGTCGCTGCCGGCCGCGGAGGCGCTGGCGCGGCAGCTGGCCCCGATGCGCACGGGCGGCGGGGACGACGACGAACCGCTGCTGGCGAACCTGGACTTCACCGACCTGCTGAACCTGGGAGACGCGGCCTCGATCGACGTGGCGCGGACGTGGCGGCCGCGGTCGACCGGCGAGCGGTTGCGCGTGCCGATCGGTGTCGGCGAGGACGGCGCGCCCGTCATGCTGGACCTGAAGGAGGCCGCGCAGGAGGGCATGGGCCCGCACGGGCTGTGCGTCGGCGCGACCGGTTCCGGCAAGTCGGAGCTGCTGCGGACGCTGGTGCTGGGCCTGGCGGTCACGCACACCTCGGAGACCCTGAACTTCGTCCTCGCGGACTTCAAGGGCGGCGCCACGTTCACCGGCATGGGCCAGATGCCGCACGTCGCGGCGGTCATCACGAACCTGGCGGACGACCTGACGCTCGTCGACCGCATGGGCGACTCGATCCGCGGCGAGCTGCAGCGCCGCCAGGAGCTGCTGCGCGCGGCGGGCAACTACGCCAACATCCACGACTACGAGAAGGCGCGCGCGGCGGGCGCCCCGCTGGAGCCGCTGGCCTCGCTGGTGCTGGTCATCGACGAGTTCAGCGAGCTGCTGACGGCGAAGCCCGACTTCATCGACATGTTCATCCAGATCGGCCGCATCGGCCGGTCGCTGGGAGTGCACCTGCTGCTGGCCTCGCAGCGCCTGGAGGAGGGCAAGCTGCGCGGGCTCGACACGTACCTGTCGTACCGCATCGGCCTGCGCACCTTCTCGGCGGCGGAGTCGCGCACGGCGATCGGCGTGCCGGACGCCTACCACCTGCCGTCGGTGCCCGGTTCGGGCTACCTGAAGTTCGGCACCGACGAGATGGTGCGGTTCAAGGCGGCGTACGTCTCGGGCACCTACCGCTCGGGCGGGCCCGACCTGTCGGTGGGCCGGTTCCCGGTGGAGCGGCGGCCCGCGCTGTTCACGGCGGCCCCGGTGCCGGTCGTGTACGCGGCGCCGGACCCGGCGTACCTGGCGGAGCAGCCGGAGCGGGAGGACGACGCCCTCGCGGACACGGTGCTGGACGTGATCGTGAGCCGGCTGGAGGGGCAGGGCGTCCCGGCCCACCAGGTGTGGCTGCCGCCGCTGGACCAGGCCCCGCCGCTGGACCAGCTGCTGCCGGCGCTGGCGCCGTCGGCGGAGCGGGGCCTGCACGCGGAGGGGTACACGCGGCCCGGCGGGCTCGTCGTGCCGCTCGGCCTCATCGACAAGCCGTTCGAGCAGCGGCGCGAGGTGCTGTACCGGGACTTCTCGGGTGCGGCGGGCCACATGATGGTCGTCGGCGGCCCGCAGTCGGGCAAGTCGACCCTGATGCGGACCCTCATCTCCTCGTTCGCGCTGACGCACACGCCGCGCGAGGTCCAGTTCTACGGGCTCGACTTCGGCGGCGGCGGCATGTCGGCGGTGGCGGATCTGCCGCACGTCGGCGGGATCGCCTCGCGCCTGGACCCGGAGCGGGTGCGCCGCACGGTGGCCGAGGTCGGCGGGATCCTCAACCGCCGCGAGGAGTTCTTCCGCGCGCAGGGCATCGACTCGATCGGCACCTACCGGCGCAAGCGGGCCGCGGGCGAGCTGCCCGGCGAGCCGTGGGGCGACGTCTTCCTCGTCATCGACGGGTGGGGCGGCTTCCGCGGCGAGTACGAGGGCCTGGAGCAGGTGGTCACGGACATCGCCTCGCGCGGCCTGGGCTACGGCATCCACGTCGTCATCACCGCGGCGCGCTACATGGAGGTGCGGGCCGCGCTGAAGGACCAGATGCTCGGCCGCCTGGAGCTGCGGCTCGGCGACGTCATGGACTCCGAGTTCGACCGGAAGGTCGCCGCGAACGTGCCGACCGGGATGCCGGGCCGCGGACAGGTCCCGGAGAAGCTGCACTTCCTGGGGGCGCTGCCGCGGATCGACGGCTCGCACGACCCGGAGACCCTCTCGGACGCCACGGCGGCCTTCGTCTCCGCCGTGAAGCAGCACTGGGCCGGCCAGGCCGCGCCGGGCGTGCGGCTCCTGCCGCGGCTGCTGCACGCGGACCAGCTTCCGGGCGGCGGGGAGTTCCCCGGGCGCGGGATCGCCATCGGCATCGACGAGACCGCCCTGGAGCCGGTGTTCGTCGACTTCGAGACCGACCCGTTCTTCCTCGTCTTCGGCGAGAGCGAGTCGGGCAAGACGAACCTGCTGCGGCTCATCGCCCAGCAGATCGCCCAGCGGTACACCCCGGACCAGGCGCGGCTCGTCGTCGGCGACTACCGGCGCACCCTGCTGGGGGCCCTGCCGGAGGAGCACCTGCTGGAGTACGCGCCGATGGCGGGCTCCCTCCAGATGCACATGGAGGCACTGGGCGGGGTGTTCTCGCGAAGGCAGCCGCCGGACGACGTCACGCCGCAGCAGCTGCGGGACCGCAGCTGGTGGACCGGGCCCGACGTGTTCATCATCATCGACGACTTCGACCTCGTGGCCACCAGCCAGGGCAACCCGCTGGCCCCGCTCGTGGACTTCCTGCCGTTCGCCCGCGACACGGGCGTGCGCTTCATCATCGCGCGGAACTCGGCGGGCGCCTCCCGCTCGCTGTACGAGCCGTTCATGCAGCGCATCAAGGAGCTGGGCGCGCAGGGCGTCGTCCTGTCGGGCGACCCGTCCGAGGGCGACCTGATCGGGAACGTGCGGCCGCGGCCCATGCCGCCGGGCCGGGCGTACTTCTCCTCCCGCAAGCGCGGCACCTCGCTGGTCCAGCTGGGCCGGATGCCGGGGGCGTAGCGCTGCCGCACACCGGGGCCGGGTTCCGCACCTGCGGGGCCCGGCTCCGCTGCGCTGCGGCCCGGTCCTCGCGGTCCCGGCGGGGGAAGATCGGCCGGAAAGGGTCCCCGGGGCCGCCGCGGGCACCGATAATCGGCAGCGGAAGATGGCCGAGGAGCCGACGGAAAGGCCGCGCAATGGGCACCCAGCAGGAGAAGGACGAGCTGTACGCGCTCGACATCAGCGGCGTGGAGTGGGAGGGCCCGCCCGGGACGAGCCCGGACGAGGAGCGGGTGGAGATCGCCCGGCTCCCCGAGGGCGCGGTGGCCATGCGGTCCTCCCTCGACCGGGACACCGTGCTGCGCTACACCGCCGCCGAGTGGGAGGCCTTCGTCCTCGGCGCCAGGGACGGGGAGTTCGACCTCGACCGGGGACCGCACTGACGGCGGCCCGGCCGGAACGCGCGGAAGGGGCGCGCCCGCTGCGGGCGCGCCCCTTCCGTGTGATCGGGAGCCGGGTGGCTCCGGAGGGAGCCGGATGGCTCAGTAGGCCTCGGTGAACAGGCGCGAGGCCTTCACGTCGGTGGCGCGGTAGTCGCCCTTGCCGCGCTCGATGAGCTGGGCGACGGTCTCGAGCTGGTTCTTCATGTGCTCGGCCTTGCCCTTGTACTTGCCCTGGAGCGTCACGTACCCCTCGTGGGCCACACCGTCCCAGGTGTCGGTGACGACCTTCAGGGCCTGGTCCATCTCCTGCAGGTCCGTGACGATCTTCTTCGAGATGGCCCGGATGCGGTTGGCCATCTCCTGGACGCTCTCATACCGGACCCGGGTGGCGCCGTCGTTGCCGGCCATGTTCTTCTCCTTCGCGCTGTGCTGGGCTGGTGGGTGAGCGGCTCGGTCCGCTCAGATGCCGTTGAGGCCGGAGCCGTTGCCGCCCTGGCCGGCGGACGCCTGGACGGCCTTGAACGCGGCGCGCACGTCGTCGTCCTGCGCGTTGCTGAGGTTCTTGGTCTGGGAGACCGCGTTGTGCAGGACGCCGAGGAGGCGGCGGATCTCGTCGTGGTCCTCGTTGACCATCTTCTGGGCGGAGACGAAGCCGGACGCACCCACACCGGTCCAGCCGGCGCTCACCGTGGCGAGGATGTCGGCCAGTTCACGGGCCTGGGTGGTGACGGCGTTGGCCGTCGTCTCGATCTTGTTCTTCGCCTGGACGATCGGATCGTCTGCAAGTCCGAAATTGTTGCTCATCCGAAGCTCCTCACTTCTCAATTCGCCGGCAGAACCGGCGGACTGCGCGGCGGCGGAGCAGGGCAGCCGGGCGCGGATTCGAGCCGCGCACCCCGGGAATCCCCCTCCGCCTCACGCGATCCCCCGATCACAGTCGTGAAGCCTGGTGCCACTCTAGCCAGTTCATGTCACAGCCCCAACACCGGTGGCCTGCTTCTGTCGATGAACTGTGACCGTTCACTGCAAACGGCGCCGGCGCTTGCGGGCGTCGCGCACGACCGTCGCCGTCGCCCCGGTCACGGCGACCATCACGGCGCCGATCCCCAGAGCGTACGTGCCGAGGCGCTCCTGCCGCTCCTGCGCCGTCTCCGTCAGGTGCAGCACCGCGGCCTGCGGTGCGGCCGCCGGCGGCGGGCCCGGGTCCGGTACGGGCGCCTTCGGGCGGTCGTGGTCCTGGGTGAGGGCGCGGACCGGGTCGACCACTCCCCAACCCACGTAGTCGTCGCGACCCTTGACGGTCCGTTCGGCGGTGCCCTGGATCTGCCAGGCGATCTCCTGCGGCGTCCAGTCCGGGTGCTTGGCCTTCAGGAGCGCGGCCACGCCGGCCACGTACGGCGCGGAGAAGCTCGTGCCGTTGTCGATGCACTGGCCGAAGCCGGGGACGGTGGAGACCATGTCGACGCCCGGTGCGGCGACCCCGACGAAGTCGCCGGGCTGGGAGAACGCGGCGCGCTCGTTGTTGCGGTCCGAGGAGGCGACCGCGAGGACCCCGGGGAAGGCCGCCGGGTACGTCTTGCGCTTCTCGCCGCTCATGCCGTCGTTGCCGGCCGAGGCGACGACGACGACCTTCGCGTCGAGGGCCCGCTGCACGGCCTTGGCCAGCTCGGAGTCGGCGGTCAGGGCGGCGTCGGTGTCCTGGGAGATGTTGACGACGTGGGCGCCCTTGGCGACGGCGTGGTCGATGGCCTGGGCGAGGGAGAGGGCGTTGCCCTTGCCCTGCCCGTCGTTCTGCCGGATCGGGATGACGACCGATTCCGGGGCCAGGCCGACGAAGCCGGTGCCGCTCTGGGGGCGGGCCGCGATCAGGCCGGCCACCTTGGTGCCGTGGCCGACGGTGTCGGCCGTCCCGTCGCCCTTGGGATCGAGGAAGTCCTTGCCGGCGCCGACGTCGACCGCCCCCGCCAGCTGCGGGTTGACCCGGTCCACGCCGGTGTCGATGACGGCGACCCGGACCGGCTTGCCGTCCTTGTCCTTGCCCTTGGTGTGGGCCCACAGCTCGTCGAGCAGCAGCCGCTGCAGCGCCCAGGGGCGGTCGGCGATCTGCTTTTTCATCGGGAAGGTGCACTCCCCCGCCCCGGCCAGGCCGAGCACGGGGGCCGGCGGGGCCGCGGGCGGGGTGCTCGCGGCCGCGGCGGGCCCCGCGGCGCAGCACAGGCCGGCCAGTGCGAGGGCCGGGGCGAGCAGGGCGCTGCGCCGGTACGGGTGGGCGGTCATCGGCGGCCTCCTCACGAACCCTGCGGCTGGCGTGCCGAGTTGGTGTCCAGGCGGGGCCCCTTGGAGAGGAACTCGGACCAGGCGATGGGCACCATCGCGGGCACCACGCCGCCGTAGCCGAGCCGGATCTGCGCCTGGCTGGCCTCGGGGCGGCCCTCCGCGGCGCCGCCCTGCGCCTGCGGGTCCGCCGCGCCGATCTTGGACTTCTCGGCGTCGCTGTCGCCGTTGGCCTGGACGGCGTAGCGCAGCCCGGTGTCGGTGACCAGGAACGTGGAGCCGCCCGCGGTGGTCTGCTTGCCCTGCACCTGCGTGTAGAGCAGGCCGGAGCCGGGTGTGACGTAGGCGCTGGTGCCGCTGGCGGTGATGTCGACGGGGAAGCCGGTGCCCGCCCAGGTGCTCAGCGTCTGCCCGCCCTGGCCGTCGACCGAGCGCAGCACGTTGCACACGGTGTCGCGGGCGGCGCCCTGGCCGGAGCCCGCCTGGTTGATGCGGCCGGTCTTCTTCTGCGGCCAGCGCGTCTCGCCCTTGAAGACCCCCGGGTCGGGGTTCAAGGACTGCAGGTCGACCTCGCGGGCCTTGCCGTGCATGTTCAGGCCGTCGGTCGCGGGCGCCGAGATGAGCAGCCACGCCGTGAAGTCGGAGACGGGGGCCACCTTCCCGGGCAGCACGACGTAGTGCTGCGCACCGGAGCCGGTCTGGGCCCGCAGCACCATGCCGACCTTGTTGTCGGCGGTGCCGAGGCCCGGTACGTCGGCCTTGGTGCCGGCCTGGGCGGGCAGTTGGGGGAAGGCCAGGTCGTCACCGGAGTTCAGCGTGGCCAGCCACTGCTCGGAGACCTGCTGCGGGCTGCCGCCCGTGGTGCCGACCAGGGCGTTCGTCATCTTCGCCGCGTCGGCGGTGCCCTCGGGGAACTTGTACTTGGTGCCCGTCGCGTCGACCAGGTACCGCTCCTTGGACCCGCCGGTGCTCTGCACGTACAGCATCTGCGCGTCCGTCAGCCGGCGCTCGTCGTCCATGATTCCGGCCTCCCGGTCGGCGAGGACGAAGGTCGCCGTCTGGACGCTCTTGCCGTTGCCGCCGGGCGCCTGGCAGACCGCCCACCGCTTGGCCTTGCCCGCGTCCTTCGGCGACGGCAGCCGGTCGGGGGCGTAGGGGATCCCGATGATCGGGCCGCGGGGCGGCTTGCCCGCGTCCAGGACCTTGTCGTCGACCTGGAGGACCTTGAACTTCTGCGGGTCCAGCAGGAGTCGCGCCGACGCCAGGTTCAGCACCGGGTGCAGGCGGGTCTGGTCCTTGCCGTTCACCTTCGTCTTCAGCACCACGTACCGGGTCGTGGACTGCTTGCCGACCAGGACCTTCGTGCCCGCCTCGTCCCAGCCCTTCGGCGCCTGCGGCTTGAACATGCCCCAGGCGCCGAACCCGGCGAGGACGACGGCTCCCGCCACCAGGCCCGGCACGACCGCCCGCAGCGGACGGGGGGCGCCTTCCTCGGAGCCCGTCGCGGACGGCTGGAGGAACGCGGCCACCGTCCGCCGCTTCGCAAAGGTGTACGCGTTGAGTTCATCACGCCGTGATGCCATGACCGTCTGCTTCTCCCCGAACGGCCCGGTCGGCGACTGCGGTCCCCGGGCCTTGATGGTCGGACCGGGGACCTACTATGCCTCTTGACCGAGGACACGCAGGGGCCGGGTAGGGTGAGGCAGCCGCTCAGCGCCTTCCGCACCGGGGGAAACAGGGCCTGTTGGGGTGGATTGAGGAGGTTCCGGAGGCATGCGGCGGGCAGCGCGCGGCTCCGGCACTCACGGGGGTCTCGGCCCGGAAAGGGGAGGTGGGCCACTGATGGCCACCGCGACGCAGCCGCAGACGGGTGCTCCGGCACCCGCACGCAGCGGGGTGACGCCGTATCCGCAGTCGACCCCGGGGCGTTTCGGCCCGTTCCGATTGCAACAACTCGTCCTGCTCCAGGTGGCGGCGGCCGCTCTGCTGGTGGCGTGGGTCGTCGAACCGCTGCTGCTGGTTCCCGCGGGCGTCCTCTCCCTGGTCCTGGCCGTGCTGGCCCTCGTACGCCGCCACCAGCGCTCCCTGCCCGAGTGGATCGGCAGCGCCCTCGCCCTGCGCGCCCGGCGCCGGCGCGCCGCCGCGTTCACGGTGCCCGCGGGCACCGAGCCGGGCCTCGCCCCGCTCGTCGAGGCCGATCCGGCGCTGCGGACCATGACGTTCAGCGACCGCGACCGGCGGCCCGTCGGCATGGTCGGCGACGGCACGTTCCTGACCGCCGTCGTCCAGGTCGACACCGACGCCACCGCCCTGCGGCCCGACCGCGGAGAGCGGCCGCTGCCGCTCGCGCTCGTCCGGGACATCCTCGACGTGGACGGCATCCGGCTGGAGTCGGCGCAGTTCGTGCAGCACACCCAGCCCGCGCCCGCCCCGCACCTGCCGGCGCAGTCGACCGCCGCACGCAACTACGCCCCGCTCCAGGCCCAGACGGGCACCCCGGCGGTACGGCTGACGTGGATCGCGCTCAAGCTCGACCCGGAGCTGTGCCCCGAGGCGGTCGCCGCCCGCGGCGGCGGTCTCGCCGGCGCCCAGCGCTGCGTGGTCCGCGCCGCCGACCAGCTGGCGAGCCGGCTCGCCGGGGCCGGGTTCCGGGCGACCGTCCTCACCGAGCAGGAGCTGACGGCGGCGCTGGCGACCTCCTCCTGCGCCAACCCGCGGGCGATCACGCAGGCGGGCCGCTCGGCGAGCACCGGCCGGCGCACCGAGGAGACGGCCCGCACCTGGCGCTGCGACGACCGGCGCCACACCACGTACTGGATCGGCCGCTGGCCGCAGCTCGGCGGCTCGGCGGCGGCTTCCCTGCCGCAGTTCGTGGCGCTGCTGACCTCCCTCCAGGCGCTGGCGACGAACTTCAGCCTGACGATGGCCTCGGGTGAGCGGCAGAGCGTCACCCTGACCGGCCACGTACGGGTGACGGGCCGCAGCGACGAGGAACTGGTCGCCGCACGCCGGGAACTGGAGCGCACCGCCCGCGGCGTGCGCACCGGCCTGGTCCGGCTCGACCGCGAACAGGTGCCGGGGCTGCTGGCCTCGCTGCCGCTGGGAGGCGCGCGATGAAGAGCACGGTCAGGGGCGGCTTCGGGCTGATCGGCCCGCGCCGCGAACGGCACACCGTGCCGGTGGCGGACCTCGACGCGCTGGCGCTGCCGGTCGGCGACGACGGCGTCGTCATCGGCGTCGACGCCCACGGCAGGCCCGCGGTGCTCGGCATCAACCGGCCCACCCCGTACGAGGTGACGCTGATCGGCGGCCTGTGGACGGCCCAGGTGCTCGCCCTGCGCGCCGCCGCGACCGGGGCCCGCGTCGCGGTGGAGACCGGCCGCGCCCAGGTGTGGGCGGGGCTCGCGCAGGCGGCCGGCGGCGGGCAGCAGTGCGTGACGCTGCACGACGTGGGCCGGGTGCCTCCGCAGGGCGCCTCCGCGGGGAGCCCGGTGCTGGTGATCCGCGACTGCGGGATGCGGCCGCCGCGCGGGCGCGTGGTGGCGGGCCCCTGGCAGTCCGTGGTGACGCTGCTGCCGTACCTGAGCCCGACGGCGCCGCGGCTGCTGCAGAACTCGGCGCTCGTCGGCGTCCAGCGGGTGTCCCCGGACGAGGCGGAGCAGATCGGCCGCCTGATGGGCCTGCCCCGGCAGACGGTGGAGTCGCTGCCGACGCTCGGCGACGGCGTGACGCTGTGGTGCACTCCGCGGGACCGGCAGTTCGTCATGACGCAGGGCACGGAGCAGGAGTCCGCCCTCCTCGGCCCCTGCCGCCGCATCGACTGACCGGCCCCGCGTACGCCGCCCCGGTCCGCCGCCGCCGACGGCCCGGGCCCGCCGGGGGGTGGCGGTCGTTCGGCGGCCGTGCCGCGGGAACCGGCAGGGGTGGCGGGCGTCGCCCGGCGGGGGCGGACACCGGCGTCGGCGCCCGATTAGGCTGGGTGTGGGCGTGGCGCCGAGCGGCGCCGGACCGGTGTTCGACAGACCAGGAGGACGAGTGAGCGGCGATCGGAACGAGAGGCGCGGCGGGGCGTGGGACGTCCCGACGGACGATCAGTCCGACGCGGAGCCCGAGGTGACGGGCGAGTTCACCATCGACTACACGCCGCCCGCCTGGTACACGCAGAGCGCGGCCCCGGCCTCGCCCGTCCCGGCGCTGCCCGAGGGCAGCGGCTTCGAACCGCACCGGCCGTCGGAGCTGGCCTCGCCCCCGACGATGCGCATGGCGCCCCCGGCGCGCACCCGGGACGCGGCCGCGCCGGCTCCGGACCCCGCTGCTCCGGCCGCTGCGGCCGCACCTGACGCGGCGTCGGCAGCCGCGTCCGCGGCGGATGCCGTGCCGCTGGCCGCCGCGCCCGGCCCGGAGCCCGTACCGGCCCTCCCCGAGGTGCCGGCCCCGGCTGACGCACCGGAGCCCTTCGCGGCCGCCGAGGATGCGCAGGCGCCCGCACCGGGCCACCCCGGGACGCCCCCGCCGGCGCACGCCGAAGCCCCGCAGGCCGCACAGCCGTTTGCGGCGAGCGCGGCCGAGGGCGCGCCGACGCCGGTGCCGGCCTTCCCCGAGACGCCCGCACCCGCCGACGCGCCGCAGGCCGCGCAGCTCCCCCCGGCAGGCCCGGCCGACGGCGCGCCACGGGCCTTCACGGCGGGCGGGGCCGGTGGCGCACCCGGGCCCGTACCGGCGCCCGCCGCGGAGGCTTCCGGCTCCAGGACGCCCGCGTTCGGCGTGCCGCAGCCCCAGGCGCCCGAGTCCGCCTCGTCAGGCCGCGGCATCGTGCTGGGCAAGCCGACCGGCGCGGTCCCGCGCCCGGACACGCCCGCCGAGGGAACGGCCCTGCCCTCCGCGGGCTCCGAGCCGGTCCCGGCGGCGGCTCCCGCCGACGCGGTGCCCGCCGGGTACGCGCCGGCCGCCGACGCCCCGGCGGCCGGGCAGCCGTTCCCCGCCGCCCCGGCACCGGCCGACGCTCCTCCCCCGCAGCAGTCGGCCCCTGCCCCGTACGCCGCCCCGGCGGCCCCGCAGGGCTACGCCTTCCCGCCCCCGGCCCCGACGGCAGCGGGGGGCCACCCGTACGCGCCCGCCGCGGGCGGATACGCCTACCCGCCCGCCTCGCAGGCCCCCGAGGCCCCGCAGGGCTACGCCTTCCCGCCCCAGGCCCCCGCCAACGCGAGCGGCTACGCGTACCCGCCGTCGGCGGCGGCACCGCCCCAGGCGGCGGAGGCCCCGCCCCGGCAGGCCCCCGCACAGCCCCAGCAGCCGCAGACCGACCCGCGGAACGGCGCCCCGTGGCCGTCCGGCCCGCAGACCGGCCCGCAGACCGGCCCCCAGCCGCACGACCCGCACCACCAGCCCGGCCCCGCCGCGGGCGGCGCCCCGCTCGGGTACACGGCCGCGGTCGAGCTGTCCTCCGACCGGCTGCTGCGCGGCAAGCAGAAGCCCAAGCCGCAGCGCGCGGGCTTCCGCTTCGGCGGCAAGGCGGCCGAGGCCGAGCGCCTGCGCAGGCTGGAGCTGATCCGCACCCCGGTGATGTCCTGCTACCGGATCGCCGTGATCAGCCTCAAGGGCGGCGTCGGCAAGACCACGACGACCACCGCGCTCGGCGCGACCCTCGCGAGCGAGCGCCAGGACAAGATCCTGGCCATCGACGCGAACCCGGACGCCGGCACCCTCGGCCGCCGCGTCCGCCGCGAGACCGGCGCGACGATCCGGGACCTGGTCCAGGCGATCCCGTACCTGAACTCGTACATGGACATCCGGCGGTTCACCTCTCAGGCCCCCTCCGGCCTGGAGATCATCGCGAACGACGTCGACCCGGCCGTGTCGACCACGTTCAACGACGAGGACTACCGCCGCGTCATCGACACGCTCGGCCGGCAGTACCCGATCATCCTCACCGACTCCGGCACCGGCCTGCTCTACTCGGCGATGCGCGGCGTCCTGGACCTCGCCGACCAGCTGATCATCATCTCGACGCCGTCCGTGGACGGCGCGAGCAGCGCCAGCACCACGCTCGACTGGCTCTCCGCGCACGGGTACGGCGACCTCGTCTCGCGCTCCCTCACGGTCATCTCCGGGGTCCGCGAGACCAGCAAGATGATCAAGACCGAGGACATCGTGCAGCACTTCGAGACCCGCTGCCGCGGCGTCGTCGTCGTGCCGTTCGACGAGCACCTCGCCGCCGGGGCCGAGGTCGACCTCGACCTGATGCGGCCGAAGACCCGCGAGGCGTACTTCCACCTGGCCTCCCTGGTGGCCGAGGACTTCGTCCGCGCCGCCCGGCAGGCGCCCCAGCAGCAGTGGGGAGCCCCTCAGCAGGCCGCGGCCCCCGGGCAGCCGTACGCGCAGCCGCACCCGCAGGCCCACCCCCAGGGCGCTCCGGCCGGCTACCCGCAGCCGTACGCGCAGCCCGCGCAGCCGTACGCCCCCCAGCCGGGCCACCCGGGCCAGCCGTGGCCGCAGCAGCAGCAGCAGCCGGGGCAGCAGCCGGGCCAGCAGCCCCCACGCGACCCGCGCCTCGGCTGAGGACCGGGCAGGCACACCGCGAAGGGCCCGTGCCGTCCTCCCGGAAGGGGGACGGCACGGGCCCTTCGGCGCCTGCGCGATCAGTGCCGCGCGTGCTGCGCGTCGTACTCCTGGGTCAGCGCCCGCGCCCGCTTCACATCATCCGCGATGGCCTCCAGCAGCCCGTCCAGCGACTCGAACTTCGCCATGCCGCGCACGTAGGCGAGGAAGTCCACGGTGACGTGCAGCCCGTACAGATCGAGGCCGATCCGGTCGATCGCGTACGCCTCCACGGTCCGCTCGGTGGCGTCGAACTGGAGGTTCGTCCCCACCGAGATCGCCGCCGGCATCCGCTCGCCGTTCGCGGTCAGCCAGCCCGCGTACACGCCGTCCGCGGGGATCGCGGTGTGCGGCGGGGTCTCGACGTTGGCCGTGGGGTAACCCAGCTCGCGCCCGCGCTGCGCGCCGCGTACGACGACGCCCTCGACGCGGTGCGGGCGGCCCAGCACCTCGGCGGCGCCGTCCATGTCGCCCTCGGCGACCAGCTTGCGGGCCAGCGTGGAGGAGAACGGCACTCCGCCGCCCGCCGTCCCGCGCTCGAAGAGGTCGACGACCTCGACCTCGTAGTCGTACGTGGCGCCCAGCTCGCGCAGGAAGTCGACGTTGCCGGCGGCGCGGTGGCCGAAGCGGAAGTTCGGGCCCTCGATGACGGCGCGCGCGTGCAGCTTGTCGACGAGAACCTTCACGATGAAGTCGGACGGCGAGAGCTGCGAGAACTCCGCCGTGAACGGCAGGATCAGCAGCGCGTCCACGCCCAGCCCGGCCATCAGCTCGGCGCGCCGGTCGTACGGCGCCAGGATCGGCGGATGGCTGCCGGGGCGGACGACCTCGCTCGGGTGCGGGTCGAAGGTGACCACGACGGACGGCACGCCGAGCTCGCGCGCCGTGGCGACGGCCCGCCCGATGATCAGCTGGTGGCCCCGGTGCACGCCGTCGTACGAGCCGATGGTGACGACGCTGCGCCCCCAGTCCTGGGGGATGTCCTCCAAGCCACGCCAGCGCTGCACTGTGACCGCTCCTCGCCCGAACCGTGTAGGCCCTGTCCTGTGTACTGCCGATACCAGGTCTAAGACTGCCATGCCCCCGCCCGGCGTCCCGCATCGGTGTCGGGCCGGGCCGCGCTCTGTGTCACCTCCCGCGGGAGGTGCGCGGGCGTCCGCCCGCCGCCGGCCGGCGGGCTCCCGGCGAAAAGCGCCCCCTTGTGCTCCGTCCAGTCACTCCGCGCGCCTGCTCGGACGGGTGAGCAAAGGGGCCGGGGTGGATAGAGACTGACCGAGGGGGGCCGTGGAGCGGTGAGCAGCAGCCGGTGTGCGCTCGCCGCTCCACGTCAACGCCGCCGCCGCGCAGGGCGCGGGCCGGGCGCAGGCCGGGCGGGGAAGTCAGGCGAAGACCGCCAGCGACTTCGCCTTGCCGCCCTTGCTCTCCACGAGGCCGAGCAGCTGCCCCTGCGGCCCGAAGACCGCGATCGGCCCGCGGTCCGCGTACTCCTCCGGCATCTCGATCCGGACGCCGTTGCCGAGCAGCGAGGCGCGGCGGGCGTCCAGGTCCCAGCGGGGGAACGCCGCGGCGGCCGCGTCGCCGATCGGCATGACGGTCAGCTCCTCCTGGAGCTGGTCCAGCGTCCGCGCCCGGTCCAGCTTGTACGGGCCCACGCGGGTGCGCCGCAGCGCGGTCAGGTGGCCGCCGGTGCCGAGGTCGGCGCCCAGGTCCCGGGCGAGGGCGCGGATGTACGTACCGCTGGAGCAGACGACGGAGACGACCAGGTCGACGACCTTCGTGCCGTCCTCGGCCTCGGCCTCGCGCATGTCGTAGACCTGGAAGGACGAGATGGTGACGGGGCGGGCCGGGATGTCGAAGTCCTCGCCGTCGCGGGCGCGCTTGTAGGAGCGCACGCCCTTGATCTTGATGGCGCTGACCTTCGACGGGACCTGCATGATCTCGCCCGTCAGCTTGGCGACACCCGCGTCGACGGCCTCGCGGGTGACCCCGGAGGCGTCCGCGGAGGAGGTGATCTCGCCTTCGGCGTCGTCGGTCAGGGTGTTCTGGCCGAGGCGGATGGTGCCGAGGTACTCCTTCTCCGTGAGCGCGAGGTGGCCGAGGAGCTTGGTGGCCTTCTCCACACCCAGGACGAGCACACCCGTCGCCATCGGGTCGAGCGTGCCCGCGTGGCCGACGCGGCGGGTCCTGGCGATCCCGCGCATCTTCGC
Organism: Streptomyces sp. NPDC031121; assembly: GCF_055570615.1. Taxonomy (NCBI): domain Bacteria; kingdom Bacillati; phylum Actinomycetota; class Actinomycetes; order Kitasatosporales; family Streptomycetaceae; genus Streptomyces; species Streptomyces sp. NPDC031121. Next base: position 132,790 of record NZ_JBVIGV010000016.1, on the reverse strand, counting down.
GACCACGTCGTGCGAAGTGAAGCCGGACGGCTTGTCGACGATGACCAGACCGTCCGGCGTCTTCCCTGCGTTGCTGCTCATTACGCGGATGCGTCCTCGTCGTCGCCGGACTTCTTGTACGGGTCGGCGCCGGCGGCGTACTCGGCGCCGGAGGACACCTCCCGGACGTGGGCGTCGGAGGCGCGCGCCTTGTCGAGGAGGTCCTCGATGGTGCGCGCGTTCTCCGGCAGGGCGTCCGCGACGAACGTCAGGGTGGGCGTGAACTTGGTGCCCGCGGCCCTGCCGACCGCCGAGCGCAGGACGCCCTTGGCGCTCTCCAGGCCCGCCGCCGCGCTGGCGCGGTCCTCGTCGTCGCCGTAGACCGTGTAGAAGACCGTCGCCTCCCGCAGGTCGCCGGTGACCCGGGTGTCCGTGATGGTCACGTGCGTCCCGAGGCGGGGGTCCTTGACACCTCGCTGCAGCTTCTCGGCCACCACCTCCCGGATGAGGTCCGCCAGCTTCTTCGCCCGCGCATTGTCGGCCACTGGTCCGTCTCCTTCTTTCCTTGCATTCAGTCTTCATCACCGTGGAGCCGCCTGCGCACCGACAGCAGCTCCACTTCCGGACGCGCCGCGACCAGCCGCTCGCAGCGGTCCAGTACGTCCGAGAGGTACCCCGTGTCGCCGCTCACCAGCGCGACCCCGATGCGGGCCCGGCGGTGCAGGTCCTGGTCGCCCACTTCTGCCGCGCTCACGGAGAACTTCCGCTGGAGCTCGGCGACGATGGGGCGGACGACGGAGCGTTTCTCCTTCAGCGAGTGGACGTCGCCGAGGAGCAGGTCGAAGGACAGAGTCCCCACGTACATGCAGTTCCGGATGTCCCGCCGGTCCGGGTTCGGTGGCCTGCCGGCCGACTGGCGGCAGGGTCACCAGAACCGTACACGCAACGGCCGGGGCCGATCGACGGAAATACTCCGCCGACCGGCCCCGGTCACGACACGGTACGAACCGCCTCGCGCTTACGCGCGGGGCTTCTCGCGCATCTCGTACGTCGCGATGATGTCGTCGATCTTGATGTCGTTGAAGTTTCCGAGGTTGATACCGCCCTCGAAGCCTTCGCGGATCTCGGTGACATCGTCCTTGAAGCGGCGCAGACCGGTGATCGTGAGGTTCTCTGCGACGACCTTGCCGTCGCGGAGCAGGCGCGCCTTGGTGTTGCGCTTGACCTCGCCGGAGCGGATGAGGACACCCGCGATGTTGCCCAGCTTGGACGAGCGGAAGACCTCGCGGACCTCCGCCGTACCGAGCTCGACCTCTTCGTACTCCGGCTTCAGCAGGCCCTTCAGGGCCGCCTCGATCTCCTCGATGGCCTGGTAGATCACCGAGTAGTACCGGACGTCGACGCCCTCGCGCTCCGCCATCTGCGCGGCGCGGCCGGCCGCACGGACGTTGTAGCCGATGACGATGGCGTCGGAGCCCATCGCCAGGTCGATGTCGGACTCGGTGACCGCACCCACACCGCGGTGCAGGACGCGGATGTCGACCTCTTCGCCGACGTCGAGCTGGAGCAGCGAGGACTCCAGGGCCTCGACCGCACCGGACGCGTCGCCCTTGATGATGAGGTTGAGTTCCTGGACCAGACCGGCCTTGAGCACGGAGTCGAGGTCCTCGAGGGACACGCGACGGACGCGCTTGGCGAAGTTGGCGTTGCGCTCGCGCGCCGCGCGCTTCTCGGCGATCTGGCGGGCCGTGCGGTCCTCGTCGACGACGAGGAAGTTGTCGCCGGCGCCGGGGACGTTGGTGAGACCCAGGACCAGGACGGGGGTCGACGGACCCGCTTCCTCGACGTTGTTGCCCTTGTCGTCGAGCATGGCGCGGACACGGCCGTACGCGTCGCCCACGACCATCGTGTCGCCGATGCGCAGGGTTCCGCGCTGGACGAGGACGGTCGAGACGGCACCGCGGCCGCGGTCGAGGTGGGACTCGATCGCGATGCCCTGGGCGTCCTGCTCGGGGTTGGCGCGCAGGTCGAGGGCGGCGTCCGCGGTGAGGACCACGGCCTCCAGCAGCTTGTCGATGTTCAGACCCTGCTTGGCGGAGATGTCGACGAACATCGTGTCGCCGCCGTACTCCTCGGCCACGAGACCGTACTCGGTCAGCTGACCGCGCACCTTGGTCGGGTCCGCGCCCTCGACGTCGATCTTGTTGACCGCGACCACGATCGGCACGTCGGCCGCCTTGGCGTGGTTCAGGGCCTCGATCGTCTGCGGCATGACACCGTCGTTGGCCGCCACCACGAGGATCGCGATGTCGGTCGACTTCGCACCGCGGGCACGCATGGCGGTGAACGCCTCGTGACCCGGGGTGTCGATGAAGGTGATCTTGCGGTCCTCGTCGTTGACCTGGGTCGCGACCTGGTAGGCACCGATGTGCTGGGTGATGCCGCCGGCCTCGCCCGCGACCACGTTGGTCTTGCGGATGGCGTCGAGGAGGCGGGTCTTGCCGTGGTCGACGTGACCCATGACGGTGACGACCGGCGGACGCGCGACCAGGAACTCCTCGCCGCCCTCGTCCTCGCCGAACTCGATGTCGAAGGACTCGAGCAGCTCGCGGTCCTCCTCCTCCGGGCTGACGATCTGAACCGTGTAGTTCATCTCTTCGGCGAGGAGCTGGAGGGTCGCGTCGGACACGGACTGCGTGGCCGTGACCATCTCGCCGAGGTTCATCATGACCGCGACCAGCGACGCCGGGTTGGCGTTGATCTTCTCGGCGAAGTCGGTGAGGGACGCACCGCGCGACAGGCGAACGGTCTCGCCGTTGCCGCGGGGCAGCATCACGCCGCCGACCGACGGGGCCTGCATGGCCTCGTACTCCTGGCGCCGCTGCCGCTTCGACTTGCGGCCGCGACGGGCCGGACCACCGGGACGGCCGAAGGCGCCCTGCGTGCCGCCGCGGGCACCGGGGCCGCCGGGACGGCCGCCGAAGCCGGGACGGCCGCCGCCGCCACCCGGGCCGCCGCCGAAGCCGCCGCCACCCGGACGCGGGCCGCCGAAGCCGCCGCCCGCCGGGCGCGAGCCCGGACCGGCCGGACGGCCGGCGAAGCCGCCGCCGCCGGGGCGGCCGGCGCCGCCCGGACGGGGACCGCCGGCACCGGGACGGCCGGGGCCGCCGCCGGGACGCGGGCCGGGACCGCCGGCCGCGGGACGCTGCGGCATCATGCCCGGGTTCGGGCGGTTGCCGCCCGGCGTCGGGCGCGGGCCCTGCGGGCGGGGCATGCCGCCCGGGGTGGGACGGGCGCCGCCGGGGGCCTGCGGACGCGGGCCGCCGCCGGGACCGGCCTGCGGGCGCGGGGCGCCGGCACCGCCGGCACCGGGGGCGCCGGGGCGCGGCGCGCCGCCCGGACGGGGCGCCTGCGGGCGCGCCATGCCGGTGGAGCCGCCGGAGGTGAAGGGGTTGTTGCCCGGACGGGGACCCGCGGGGCGGGCACCCGGACGGGGGCCGGGCGTCGCGCCGGGGCGCGGAGCCTGGGCACCGGGGGCCGAGCCGGGGCGCGGGGCACCGGGACGGGCTCCGCCCTGGCCGCCGGCCGCGGGACGCTGCTGCGTCGGACGCGGGCCGGGGGTCGCACCCTGGGCCGGACGCGCGGGGGCGGCCGGGGGCGCGGTGAACTCGGTCGCCACGGGCGCCGCCGGAGCGGGCTTCGGGGCGGCCGGGGCCTTCGGGCCGGGACGCGGGCCGGGAGAGGCCGGCGTCACCGGGGCCGGCGCGGCCGGAGCCTCTGCGGCGGCCGGCTTGGGGGCCGGTGCGCCGGGCTTCGGGGCGGCGGGACGTGCAATGGCGCCGGGGGTCGGGACCCCGGGCTTGGCGGGGGCGGCCTTGCGGGGCGCTCCCGGCTTGGCAGCGGACTTGCCGGCGTTGCCGCCGGGCCCCTGCAGTGCGTCGGTCAACTTGCGCACAACCGGCGCCTCGATCGTCGAGGACGCCGAACGGACGAACTCACCGAGTTCCTGGAGCTTGGCCATGACGACCTTGCTCTCCACTCCGAACTCCTTGGCGAGTTCGTATACCCGGACCTTAGCCACTTCGCTCCTTTTAGGTCCGGGTTGCGCCGGACCGTCGCTACTTCATGGGCGTACTCATCGCGTACTCATCGAGTGCTCATCGCAATCTCGACCTACTTCCAACTCGCGAGGTACCTGACCGCACGGGGTGTCCGTGCCGTACTACTTCTTACGGTGTCGCCGCGGCCACGGCGGCCACGGCGTCGCTCAGTCCGGCCGTGTCGAGCGCTCCCGGGGACCTGAGGGCCCGGGGGAACGCCTTGCGGCGGACCGCCTTGTCGACGCAGACCGCGGCGGGGTGCACGTAGGCACCCCGGCCGGGCAGCGTACCGCGAGGATCGGGGACGCACGCGTCCCCGACCGCCACGATGCGCAGCAGTTCGCTCTTGGCCGCTCGCGCCCGGCACCCCACACAGGTGCGTTCGGGGCATGCGCGGGCTTGCGTCCGGCCAGACACGCCTAAGTCTACCTCCCCGTACCGACCTCACCCCTTCGGGCGCAAAATCGAACGGACGTTGTCGCGATCTGCTGTCTTGAACTGTGTACCCGCAGGGCAGCGCCCGCGGGTAGCGGTTTTATTCCCCGTCCCGGGCCCGGCCGGCGTCCGGGGACGCCTCCGTGTCGGGGCGGATGTCGATGCGCCAGCCGGTCAGCCGCGCGGCGAGGCGGGCGTTCTGGCCCTCCTTGCCGATGGCGAGCGACAGCTGGTAGTCGGGGACGGTCACCCGCGCGGAGCGCGAGTCCCAGTCGACGACCTCCACCTTGCTCACCCGAGCGGGTGACAGGGCGTTGGCCACCATCTCCGCCGGGTCGTCCGACCAGTCGACGATGTCGATCTTCTCGCCGTGCAGCTCGGCCATGACGTTGCGCACGCGGGCGCCCATCGGGCCGATGCAGGCGCCCTTCGGGTTGAGGCCCGAGCGCGTCGACCGCACGGCGATCTTGGTGCGGTGGCCGGCCTCGCGGGCGATCGCCGCGATCTCGACGCTGCCGTCCGCGATCTCCGGGACCTCCAGCGCGAAGAGCTTCTTCACCAGGTTGGGGTGGGTCCGCGACAGCGTCACGGACGGGCCGCGCACGCCCTTCGCCACCCGGACGACGTACGCCTTGAGGCGCAGCCCGTGCGGGTACTCCTCGCCGGGGACCTGCTCCTGCACCGGCAGGATGGCCTCCAGCTTGCCGATGTCGACGAGGACGTTCTTGGGGTCCTTGCCCTGCTGGACGACGCCCGTCATGACGTCGCCCTCGCGGCCGGCGAACTCGCCGAACGTCAGGTCGTCCTCGGCGTCGCGCAGACGCTGGAGGATCACCTGCTTGGCGGTCGTCGCGGCGATCCGCCCGAAGTCCGACGGCGTGTCGTCGAACTCCTTGGGCTCCTGCCCCTCCTCCAGGTCCCGCGGGTCCTCCGTCGCCCACACGACGACGTGCCCGTTGGTGCGGTCCAGCTCCACACGCGCCCGGCGGAAGCTGCCCTCGGTGCGGTGGTACGCGATGAGGAGGGCCGACTCGATCGCCTCGACGAGCAGGTCGAAGGAGATCTCCTTCTCCCGGACCAGACCCCGCAGGGCACTCATGTCGATGTCCACGGCTACGCCTCCTCTTCCTTCTTGTCCTTGCGGTTGAACTCGATCTCGACACGCGCCCTGGCGACGTCCGCGAACGCGATGCGGCGCGCGGTCGCCTTGCGGCCCTTCACGCCGGGGACCTCCAGGTCCATGCCCTCGTCGTCGACGCCGAGAATGCGGGCGATCAGTTCCCCGCCCTCGGACAGCTGGAACTTCACGAGGCGGCCGATCGCCCGGACGTAGTGGCGGTGCTCGGTCAGCGGGCGGTCGGCGCCCGGCGAGCTCACCTCCAGGACGTACTCGCCCTCGCCCATCGCGTCGGTCTCGTCCAGCCTGTCGGAGACCTCGCGGCTCAGCTCGGCACACGCGTCCAGTTCCACGCCCTCGTCGGAATCCACGATGATGCGCAGCATCCGGCGCTTGCCGGCCTTCGACAGCTCGATGTCCTCGAGATCAAGGCCCCTGGCGGCGACGAGCGGCTCCAGCAATCCGCGCAGCCTGTCGCTCTGGGTGGTGCTCATCCGGGTGACTCCTCGGCCGCGTGTGCTGTTGTGGGTTACGTCGCGTGTCAGACCAAAGGGTATCCGGTCGCGGAGGGTGTTGCCGTCCGTCCTGTGGACAAGCCCCCGGGTACCGTGATCACACCCTGCCCTTCCCCACCCCCGAGGACGCCGCCGTGCCCTGGACCCCTCCCACCGGACCCTCGCGCAGGAGCCTGCTCTCCGGCGCGGCCGCCGCGGCCGGCGCGGCACTGGCCACCGGGTGCTCCGGCGGCTCCCGCCCGCCGGCCCCGCCGAGCGGCGCCGCACTCGAACGGCGCATGCGCGCATCGGCCGTCCGGGACAGCGAACGGCTGCTGGAACGTTACGACGCCACCGCCGCCGCCCACCCCGCCCTGGCCGGCCGCCTCGCCCCGCTGCGCTCCGCCGTCGCCGCGCACGCGGGGGCGCTGGCGTGGCCGGGCGCCCCGGGCGGGGCCGGCGAGGCCTCGGGGAAGGCGGCGGGGGCCGCCTCCGGACCGGCGTCGGGCACGCCGTCGGGCACGCCGTCCCCGGGCGGGGCCCCGGCCGCCGGCGGGGTGCAGGTCCCGCCGGAGCCGGAGAAGGCGCTGGCTGCCCTCGCGGACGCCGAGCAGGCCCTGTCCGAGGCCCGCACGGCCGCCCTGGCAGGCGCCCCCGGCGAGCTGGCCCGCATGCTGGCCTCGGTCGCCGCCTGCGGCGCCGTCCACGTCCACCTGCTGACCCCCGCCCCGGGAGCCGCCTCGTGAAGCCCTCGTCCTCCCCCGCCGGCCGCGCCCTCGACGCCGCCCAGGCGGCCCTCGCCGCCGAGCACGCCGCCGTCTACGGGTACGGGGTCGTCGGCGCCCGCGCCGGCGGGCGGGCGGGCGAGGCCCGCGAGGCGCACGGCGGCCACCTCGCGCGCCGCGACGCGCTGGCGCGCGCCGTGCGCGACCTGGGCGGCTCCCCCCGGCCCTCCGATCCGGCGTACGCGCTCCCGTACGAGGTGCGCGTCGCCGGCGACGCCGAGCGGCTCGCCGCGGAGATCGAGGACCGGGTGGCCGGCGCGTACGCCGACCTGGTGCGCGCGGCGGACGGCCCGCTGCGCCGCGAGGCGGCCGACGCACTGAGCGCTGCGGCGGTCCGCGCGGCGCGCTGGCGCGGCGGCGGCGTAGCCTTCCCTGGGCTCGCGGAACGCGCACGGCCCGCCGGTGACAGCTGAAGGGGAACACGCAGGCATGGCTTTCGAACCGCCGCAGCGGCTCGTACGGGCGCTCGGCGAGACGCCGGACGGGGACGGCAGCGCGGCCGGCTGGCTGGAGGCGCTGCCCGGGCTGGCCGAGGCGGCACTGGCCCGGCGTGCGGTACGGGCCCAGCGGGTCCAGGCTCCCGGCGGGCGCAGCAGCCTGGTGCTGCTGGTGCAGTACGAGGACGGCACGCCGGCCGTGCTGAAGCTCGCTCCCCCGCAGGCGCGGCCGGACCGCGAGCTGGCCGCGCTCGCCCACTGGGGCGGCTTCGGGGCCGTACGGGTCCTCGACACCCGACACCACTCCGAGGACGGCGCACTGCTGCTGGAGCGGCTGCAGCCGGAGGTGTCCCTGCGCTCGCTGCCCGAGGCGAAGGCGCTGCTGGAGGCGTGCGGGACGCTGCGGCGGCTGTGGGTGGCGCCGCCGGACGGGCACCCCTTCGAGACGGTCGCCGAGCGGACGGCCCGGCAGGCCGGGGCGCTGCGCGCGGCGGCGGGAGCGGGATCCGCGGCCCTGGCGGAGGCGGCGCTCGCGGCCCGGGAGGAGCTGACGGCGGTACCGGCCGGGGAGCAGCTGCTCCTGCACGGCAACTTCCGGCAGGGCAAGGTGCTGGCCGGCGACCGGGCGCCGTGGCTGGCGGTGGGCCCGGAGCCGGTGGTCGGCGAGCGCGCGTACGACCTGGCCCGGCTGGTCCGGGACCGGCTGGAGGACCAGGTCGCCTCGTCGGCGGGGGCCGCGGGCGCCCGGCGCAGGGTGAACAAGCTGGCCGACAGCCTGGAGGTGGACCGGGAGCGGCTGCGGGGCTGGACGCTCTTCCGGGCGGTGGAGTCGGGCACCCGCGCCCTGGCCGCGGGACGGCGGCGCGATGCGGAGCTCCTGCTGGAGTTCGCCGCCTGGCTTTAGGGCATACCGGTACATAAGGGGCGCCCTTGTGGCCACGGGCAACCCTGAGGGAGGCCGTCATGCTCCAGGAACTGCTGACCGCGGCGATCGCTGCGGGCGCCGGGCTCGCGATCGCCACCGCCGCCGCCGCACGCATCGTCAGGCAGTACGAGCGGGGCGTCGTGCTCCGCTTCGGCCGCCTGAGGGAAGGCATCCGACCACCGGGCTTCACCCTGATCGTCCCGGTGGTGGACCGGCTCCACAAGGTCAACATGCAGATCGTGACGATGCCCGTGCCCGCCCAGGAGGGCATCACCAGGGACAACGTCACGGTCCGCGTCGACGCCGTCGTCTACTTCAAGGTCGTCGACCCGGCGAGCGCGATCATCAAGGTCGAGGACTACCGCTTCGCCGTCTCCCAGATGGCGCAGACCTCACTCCGCTCCATCATCGGCAAGTCCGACCTCGACGACCTGCTGTCCAACCGGGAGAAGCTCAACGAGGGCCTGGAACTGATGATCGACAGCCCCGCGGTCGGCTGGGGCGTCCAGATCGACCGTGTCGAGATCAAGGACGTCTCCCTCCCGGAGACGATGAAACGCTCCATGGCCCGCCAGGCCGAGGCCGACCGCGAACGCCGGGCACGCGTCATCAACGCGGACGCGGAACTCCAGGCCTCCCGCAAGCTCGCCGAAGCGGCGGCCGTCATGTCGGACCAGCCGGCCGCCCTCCAACTCCGCCTCCTCCAGACGGTGGTGGCGGTGGCAGCGGAGAAGAACTCCACCCTGGTCCTCCCGTTCCCGGTGGAACTCCTCCGCTTCCTGGAACGCACCACCCCCGACAGCCAGCCCAAGCCCACCCCGGCAGCGGCCGACCGGTCGGCGCAGGCCGCCCCGAGACCCGAGCCGCCTGCGGCGGTGGAGGGCCCCCCATCCCCGGACCGACCGATCGAAGCACCCCCGCACACCCCGCGCGCAGTGGAAGCGGCCCCACCTGCCGCAGCCGAAACCCCGGCCCGGACGACGACACCCCCCACCGGCGAGCACACACCCGATGCCCCGGTCACCCCCAGCGACTCCCCGGAGGAAACGCACCCCGGACCACCCCCGCAGGTAAACGGCTCACCCCCACCCCCCACACGGTGAGCCGCGAGCCACGACCGCCGGCCCGTGCGCAGCGCCGGGGCGACGCCGCGCACTCAACCGCCGACCCGCCGCAGTGCCGCGCAGCGGCACATCGCGGCCCCGCCGGCGGTTGAGGCGCCGCGGGGCGGAGCCACGCGGGAACCACGCCGGCGGTGGGGCCACCGGTTCGGCCCCGCGCAGCGGCCGCCCCGGCCCCCGGGGGTCAGGGCGTCAGGCGGGTCAGGGCCTCGGAGAGGGGGAGTTCCTCGCGGGTGCCGGTGGCGCGGTGCTGGAGTTCGACCACGGACTCCCCCGCCCGGCGCCCCGCCACCAGAATCCACGGCACGCCGATCAGCTCCGCGTCGGTCAGCTTCACGCCGGGCGAGAGCCCGGCCCGGTCGTCCAGGAGGACGCGCCGCCCGGACGCGGCCAGCGCCTCCGCGGCCTGTTCGGCCAGCGCGAGCTGCACGGCCTTGCCCGCCGCGACGACGTGGACGTCGGCCGGGGCGACCTCCGCCGGCCAGGACAGCCCCCGCTCGTCGGCGGTCTGCTCGGCGAGGGCGGCGACGGCGCGCGAGACGCCGATGCCGTAGCTGCCCATGGTGACCCGCACCGGCCTGCCCTCGCGCCCCAGCACGTCGAGCCCGAAGGCGTCGGCGTACTTGCGGCCGAGCTGGAAGATGTGGCCGACCTCGATCGCGCGGTCGAGCCGCAGTCCGGCTCCGCACTGCGGGCAGGGGTCGCCGGGCTCCACGACGGCGACGTCGAGGTGGCGGTCGACCTGGAAGTCGCGGCCGCAGACCACGTTCCGGGCGTGCGTGTCGGGCTTGTTCGCACCGGTCACCCAGGCCGTGCCGGGTGCGACGCGCGGGTCGGCGAGGTAGCGGACCTTCCCGAGGCCCTGCGGGCCGACGTACCCGCGTACCAGGTCGGGGCGGTCGGCGAAGTCGTCGGCGGTGACGAGTTCGACCGCGGCGGGCGCGAGGTGTTCGGCGAGCTTGCCGAGGTCGACCTCCCGGTCGCCGGGTACGCCCACCGCAGTGATCTCGCCGTCCACCTTGACCAGGAGGTTCTTCAGCGTCGCGGACGCCGGCACGCCCAGGTGGGCGGCGAGCGTCTCGATGGTCGGGGTGTCGGGGGTGGGGATCTCCTCCAGCGGCGGGTGCTCCCCCGCCCCGACCGCGCCCTCCCCGGCCGGGGGGAACGTCACCGCCTCGGTGTTCGCCGCGTACCCGCAGGCCGGGCAGTCGGCGAACGTGTCCTCGCCGGCGGCCGCCGGTGCGAGGAACTCCTCGGACGCGGAGCCGCCCATCGCCCCGGACACCGCCGAGACGATCCGGTGGTCGAGCCCCAGCCGGGTGAAGATGCGCTGGTAGGCGGCCCGGTGCAGGGCGTACGACTCGGCCAGGCCCTCGTCGCCGACGTCGAAGGAGTACGAGTCCTTCATCTGGAACTCGCGCCCGCGCAGCACGCCGGAGCGCGGCCGGGCCTCGTCGCGGTACTTCGTCTGGATCTGGTAGAGGATGACCGGCAGGTCCTTGTAGGAGGTGCACTGGTCCTTCACCAGCAGGGTGAAGATCTCCTCGTGGGTGGGCCCGAGGAGGTAGTCGGCGCCCTTGCGGTCCTTGAGCCGGAAGAGCAGGTCGCCGTATTCGGACCAGCGCCCGCTGGTCTCGTACGGCTCCCTCGGCAGCAGCGCGGGCAGCAGCACCTCCTGGCCGCCGATGGCGTCCATCTCCTCGCGGACGATGCGCGAGACGTTCTCCAGGACGCGCTTGCCGAGCGGCAGCCACGTCCACACCCCGGCGGAGCTCCGGCGGACGTACCCGGCGCGGACGAGGAGGCGGTGGCTGAGGGTTTCGGCGTCGGCCGGGTCCTCGCGGAGGGTCCGCGCCATCAGCCGGGACATGCGCTGCACGTGTTGCGTTGCCATGCGGCGAGGCTACCGGGCGGCGGCGGGGCCGCCGAAGGGATTTCAGGGCCGGCGCAGCGGCAGGGGGGCGCCCATGACGGCGTACGGGAGGCTCGCGCTCGGGAAGTGGACCTGGCGGGCGAGGTCGGTGTAGCCGAGGGAGCGGTAGAGCCGGCGGGCCGGGCTCTCGGCGTCGATCGCGGAGAGGATCGAGCGGGGCTCGGCGGCGCTGTCGGTGATCCGGGTGATGAGGGCGCGGCCGACGCCGCGGCCCTGGAAGCCGGGGTGGACGTGCAGCTCGGTGATGACGAAGGAGCCGTCGAGCCAGCCGTCGTGGCCCTCGGAGCGCAGGTAGGGCTCGACGATCGAGGACCACCAGTAGGCGCGGTCGTTCGGCATGCCGTACACGAACCCGGCGAGCGCCCCGTCGTCGGTGAACGCACCGAGGGCGCGGGCGCCGCGGCAGGTCATGTGGCGTTGGACGATGTACCGGCGGATGCCGACCTCCTCCTCGCTGAGGCCGAAGGCCACCGCCTGCACGCGCAGGGCCTCGTCCACGCGGGCGGCGAGGTCGAGGGGGCCGAGGGTCAGGCCGGCGGGCCGGGCGGGGCCGTCGCCTCCGGAAGTAGGCAGCATGCGGCGACCTTACTCGGCGGTCGTGGCGGGCCGGTACGCCCGGGAGCTAGAACAGGACGCTCATGAACGCGCCGACCTCGCGGAAGCCGACGCGGCGGTAGGCGGCGCGCGCCGCGGTGTTGTAGTCGTTGACGTACAGGCTGACCACGGGGGCGACGTCGCGCAGCGCGTAGGCGACGACGGCGGCCATGCCGGTCTCGGAGTGGCCGCGGCCGCGGAACTCGGGGGCGACCCAGACGCCCTGGATCTGGCAGGCGGCGGGGGTGGCGGCGCCGATCTCGGCCTTGAAGACGACCTTGCCGTCCTCGACGCGGGCGAAGGAGCGGCCGGATCCGACGAGTTCGGCGACGCGGGCCTGGTAGAGGAGCCCGCCGTCCCCGGCGAGCGGGGAGATGCCGACCTCCTCGGTGAACATGGCCACGCAGGCGGGCATGATCAGGTCCATCTCGTCCTTGCGGATCCGGCGGACGAGCGGATCGGGGCGGACGTCGGCGGAGGGCTGCTCGGTGACCATGAGCGGCTGGTGGGCGCGGACCTCGCGGGCGGGCCCCCAGCTGGGTTCCAGGAGCCGCCACAGCAGTCCGGTGGCTTCGGCGGGGCCGACGATGGAGGAGCAGCGGCGGCCGGTGCGGCGGGCCCGGTCGGCGAAGGCGCGGACGGCGTCGGGCGGGGCGCAGACGGGGACGAGGTTGGCGCCGGCGTAGCAGAGGGAGCGGAGCTCGCCGTCGGCGTAGTAGCCCCACATCTCGCCGCCGAGGCGCCAGGGGTCGAGGCCGGCGACCTGGACGCGGGAGGTGACGAAGGCGTTCTCGACCGGCTCGCGTCCGAGGACGGCGAGGGCGGCGTCGAGATCGCCGGGCCCAAGGACCCGGGTGGTGGTCTGCGTCAACACTGGGGCCTCACATGCAGGGCTGCTGATCTCCGAACTCTACCCGCCGCGGGTCGGGGCCGCCTGGTCCGGCCGGGTGCCGGAATGCCGCCGGCCCCGTCCGCGAGCTGCGGGGACGGGGCCGGGGGCCGGGGTGGCGCGGGTGTTGCCGGTGGTCAGGCGCCGATGGCGACGGTGGGCTCGCCGGAGGCGACGCCGTCCTTCTCCATCTGCTCGGCGATCTTCATGGCCTCTTCGATGAGGGTCTCCACGATCTTGGATTCGGGGACGGTCTTGATGACCTCGCCCTTGACGAAGATCTGGCCCTTGCCGTTGCCGGAGGCGACGCCGAGGTCGGCCTCGCGGGCCTCGCCGGGGCCGTTGACGACGCAGCCCATGACGGCGACGCGCAGCGGGACCTCCATGCCGGTCAGGCCGGCGGTGACCTCCTCGGCCAGCTTGTAGACGTCGACCTGGGCGCGGCCGCAGGAGGGGCAGGAGACGATCTCCAGGCGGCGCGGCTTGAGGTTGAGGGACTCCAGGATCTGGCGGCCGACCTTGACCTCCTCGACCGGCGGGGCGGAGAGGGAGACGCGGATGGTGTCGCCGATGCCCTCGGAGAGCAGGGCGCCGAAGGCGACGGCCGACTTGATGGTGCCCTGGAAGGCGGGGCCGGCCTCGGTGACGCCGAGGTGCAGCGGGTAGTCGCACTGGGCGGCCAGCTGGCGGTAGGCGTTGACCATGACGACCGGGTCGTTGTGCTTGACCGAGATCTTGATGTCGCGGAAGCCGTGCTCCTCGAAGAGGGACGCCTCCCACAGGGCGGACTCGACGAGCGCCTCGGGGGTGGCCTTGCCGTACTTCTGCAGCAGGCGGCGGTCGAGGGAGCCGGCGTTGACGCCGATGCGGATCGGGGTGCCGGCGTCGCCGGCGGCCTTGGCGATCTCCTTGACCTTGTCGTCGAACTGCTTGATGTTGCCCGGGTTCACGCGGACGGCGGCGCAGCCGGCGTCGATCGCCGCGAAGACGTACTTGGGCTGGAAGTGGATGTCGGCGATCACGGGGATCTGCGACTTCTTCGCGATGACGGCGAGGGCGTCGGCGTCGTCCTGGGTCGGGCAGGCGACGCGGACGATCTCGCAGCCGGACGCGGTCAGCTCGGCGATCTGCTGGAGGGTGGCGCCGATGTCGGAGGTGCGGGTCGTGGTCATGGACTGCACCGAGATGGGCGCGTCCCCGCCGACGGCCACCGTGCCGACCTGGATCTTGCGGCTGACCCTGCGGTCGGCGAGCTTCGTCGGCACGGACGGCATTCCGAGAGAGATGGCAGTCATCTGCTGTGCAACCCCAAGGTGTGGATCGAGGTCCCGAGATCGGCGGGCTCCGGTCTTCGAGATTACGCCAACGAGGGGGCCGCACCCGCATCCGAGGGCCCGGGACACCCGAACGCGGGGAGCCGGGCACGCTTCGTGCCCGGCTCCTCACGGTCGGCGTCCGTACGCGCGTACGCCCGTACGGGGTATGTGCGTGTCAGGTGATGCGGATGGGGTTCACGACGTCGGCGACGAGCACCAGCAGCGTGAAGCAGACGAAGACGCCGGCGACGACGTACGCGGCGGGCATCAGCTTCGCCACGTCGAAGGGGCCGGGGTCGGGGCGGCGGAAGAGGCGGGCGGCGTTCCGCCGGAGGGACTCCCACAGGGCTCCGGCGATGTGCCCGCCGTCGAGCGGGAGCAGCGGGAGCATGTTGAATAGGAAGAGCGAGAGGTTGAAGTAGCCGACGAGGCCGAGGAAGAACACCAGCCGCTGCTCGGCGGGGATGTCGAGGGTGGCGATCTCGCCGCTGATGCGGGCGGCGCCGACGATGCCCATCGGGGAGTCGGCCTCGCGCTCGCCGCCGTCGAAGGCGGCGTTCCACAGGGCCGGGATCTTGCTGGGCAGGGCGAGCAGGCCGTCGACGCTGCGGCCGACCTCCTGGCCCATGTGCTCGACGGACTCGCCGAAGCCGAGGGCCGCGGTCTCGTTCTTCGGGCTGAAGCCGAGCCAGCCGGCGGTCACGTACTGGCCCTTGACGTAGCCGCCGTGGCCGTCGGTCTTGGCGACCTTGTTCTCGATGAGGGTGACGGGCAGCGTCAGGCGCTGCCCGTCCCGCTCCACGGTGACGGTGGCCGGGCCGATGGTGTCGCGGATGCGCTGCTGCAGGACCGACCAGTCTGTGACGGCGCGGCCGTTGAAGGCGACGATCCGGTCCTCCGGGAGCAGGCCGGCGGCCTTCGCCGGGGCGACCGGGTCGCCCTCCTTGCAGACGTCCCGCTTCTCGCTCTGCTGGATGACGCAGGGCGAGACGGAGGCGACCTCGGTGGTGGTGCGGTTGATCCCGAAGGTCATCCAGACGCCGAAGAAGACCGCGAGCGCGAGGACCAGGTTCATGAACGGTCCGGCGAACATGACGATCACGCGCTTCCACGGCCTGCGCGTGTAGAAGAGCCGTGTCTCGTCGCCCGGCTGGAGCTCCTCGTAGGCGGCGGAGCGGGCGTCCTCGATCATCGACCGGACGGGCGAGGTCGAGCGGGAGCTGATCTTGCCGTCCTCGCCCGGGGGGAACATCCCGATCATGCGGATGTAGCCGCCCATCGGGATGGCCTTGATGCCGTACTCCGTCTCGCCCTTGTGCCGGGACCAGATGGTCGGCCCGAAGCCGACCATGTACTGGGGCACCCGGATGCCGAAGAGCTTGGCCGTGGAGAGGTGGCCGAGCTCGTGCCAGGCGATGGAGACGAGCAGCCCGACAACGAAGATGAGTATGCCGAGCACCGTCATGAGTGCTGTCATGCGCGCGCCTCCACGGCGGCTCCGGCCGCCATCTCCCGTGCCCGGGCCCTGGCCCAGGTCTCCGCTTCGAGGACGTCCGCGACGGTGAGGGAAGTTCCCGCGTCCGGCGTCCCGTGCTCATCGACCACGGCAGAGACCGTATCCATGATTGCCGTGAACGGCAGCCGACCGGCCAGGAAGGCGTCCACGCACTCCTCGTTCGCCGCATTGAAGACGGCGGGCGCGGTGGAGCCCAGGGTGCCCACGTGCCGGGCGAGGTCCACGGCGGGGAACGCCTCGGTGTCGAGCGGGAAGAACTCCCAGGTCGAGGCCTTGGTCCAGTCGAAGGCGGGGGCGGCGTCGGGGACGCGCTGCGGCCAGCCGAGGCCGATCGCGATGGGGCCGCGCATGTCCGGCGGGGTGGCCTGGGCGAGGGTGGAGCCGTCGGAGAACTCCACCATCGAGTGGACGTAGGACTGCGGGTGGACGACGACCTCGATGCGGTCGAAGGGGATGTCGTAGAGCAGGTGCGCCTCGATGACCTCCAGCCCCTTGTTGACGAGGGTCGCCGAGTTGACGGTGATGACCGGGCCCATCGCCCAGGTGGGGTGCGCCAGGGCGTCCTCGACGGTGACGGAGGCCAGCTCGGCGCGGGTGCGGCCGCGGAAGGGCCCGCCGGAGGCGGTGACGACGAGCTTGCGGACGTCGGCGCGGGTGCCCGCGGCGAGGGCCTGGAAGAGGGCCGCGTGCTCGGAGTCCACGGGGATGATCTGGCCGGGCTGCGCGAGCTCCTTGACCAGCGGCCCGCCGACGATCAGCGACTCCTTGTTGGCCAGGGCGAGGGTGCGGCCCGCCCGGAGCGCGGCCAGGGTCGGCGCGAGGCCGATGGAGCCGGTGATGCCGTTGAGGACGGTGTGGCACTCGGAGGCGGCGAGTTCGGTGGCCGCGTCCGGCCCGGCGAGGATCTCCGGCAGCGGCTCGGATGCGCCGTACTGCTCGGCCAGCGCCTCCTTCAGGGCCGGTACGGCGTCCTCCCGGGCCACGGCCACGGCCCTGACGCGCAGCCGCCGGGCCTGCTCGGCGAGCAGCCCGGTGCGCCCGCCGGCGGCCGACAGCGCGGTGACCCGGAACCGGTCCGGGTTGCGCAGGGCGAGGTCGATGGCCTGGGTTCCGATGGACCCGGTGGAGCCGAGGATGACGATGTCCCGTCGGCCGTCCGCGGCGTCGAAGAGGAGGTGCGGATCGGCAAGGGGGGCTGGACTGTCGCTCATCCCCCCATTGTCGCGTCACGTCAGGAGCGGTCGGACACGCCCTCCCGGTAGTCGCCGCTGACGACCGCGGCGAGCAGCTCGGGCAGCGTCCCCGCGAAGTCGGGCAGGGCGCGGGCGGTGTCCCACCAGGCGCCGGGGTCGGTGCCGAGCGCGGCGTCGAGGAGCCGTTCGGCCTCGGCGCGGGCGGCGAGGAAGGCGGCGGGGCGGTCGTGCCGGTCGGGGCCGTCCACCTCGCCCAGCCAGTGGTCCTCGTCCAGCGCCCAGGCGGCCGGGGCCTTGTGGCGGACGATGTCGGTGCCGGTGAGCAGGCCGCGGTCCAGGCAGGCGCGGACCCAGCGGATGTCCTCGCGGAGGTCGCCCATGGCGTTGGGGACGGCGAGGCTCGCCAGGGCCAGCTCGCGGTGGACGCCGCCGCCGGCCGGGGGCGGGCCGGGGGCCAGGTCGGCGACGGCCTCCGCGAGCCCGGGTATGTGCTCCGGCGGGCGCGGGCCGGGGGCGCCGGCGGCCGCGGCGGTGCCGGCGGCGGCCGCGTCCGCGAGTTCGGGCAGTGTGCCCGGGAAGGCGGGGGCGTGGCGCTCCAGCTCGGCCCACAGCCGCGGGTCGTCGCCGAGGCGCGGGCGCAGCACGCGGGTCAGGGCGGCCCGCATCCCCGCCTGTTCGGCCAGGTTCCAGCCGAGCCGGCCGGAGGTGCGGGCCCGGCCGAGGAGCAGCGCGCGGTGGGCGGGGGCGACGCCGGCGGCGAGCTCGTCGAAGGTGAGGATGCCGGCGCGGACGGCGCGGACGGCGGGCCGGTGCCAGTCGGCTCCGTACGCGGGTGCGGCGCGGGTGTCGAGGAGGGCGAGGGCGGTGGCGGCGTCGAGGCCGCCGGCCAGCAGCAGGGCCTCGACGGAGCCGGGCGGCAGCGGCTCGCGGGCGTGCTCGCGCAGCAGCAGCGCGGGGGCGGGCGGCCCGCCCAGCCGCAGGACGTCCAGCGGGATCCTGGGTCGGCGGCTGCCGTGCAGGCGCAGCAGGGCGAGGGTCTCGGTGCCGGCGAGCGGCGGCCGCACGGGCCGTCCGAGTTCGGAGCCGAGGGTCGCCACGAGCGCGGCGGCGGGGGCGGGGCGGGCGGCGTAGCGTGCGGGCCCGGGCAGGCCCGGCAGGGGGCGGCCCAGGACGTGCGGGTTGCGGGCGACGGTGCGGCGGTCCTCCTCGCCTCCGCCGCGCAGCAGCAGGGTGACGGCGGAGGCCGGGAGGCGCTCGTCGCGGCAGAGGAAGCGGCGCGCGGGAGCGTCGAGGCGCGCCCACAGGCTCGGGGCGACGGCGTCCGGTGCGTGGCGCAGGAGGAGCGCCACGCACCAGGCGAGCCGCCGGCTCTCCCTGTCGGCGTTTTCGGCGTTTCCGGCGTTCTGGACGTGCACATGCATCCGATTCCCCTTCGCCGGTGGTGTACGCCTGCTGCGGCGTCCGGCGATGATCTCAGGGTCAGCGGAAGGGGCGGTGCACGTTCTCGCGGGCGGAGGGGCCGGGGGCGGCGTCGGCGATCCACGGGCCGTCGCCGGAGGGGTCGTAGGCGCCCTCCTCCAGCCAGGTGTAGGTGCCGGAGAGGACCCCCTCGACGACCTTGCGGTCGAGGTCGTCGGTGTTGCTCCACAGCCGTCCGAACAGCTCCTCGACGCGGATGCGGGACTGCCGGCAGAAGGCGTCGGCGAGCTGGTAGGCCTCGCGGCCGTGGTCGCCGGCGGCCCGCAGGTGCTCGGCGCGGACGCAGGCCGCGCTCATGGCGAACAGCTCGGCCCCGATGTCGACGACGCGGCCGAGGAAGCCCTGCTTGGTCTCCATGCGGCCCTGCCAGCGGGACATGGCGTAGAAGGTGGAGCGGGCGAGTTTGCGGGCGCTGCGCTCGACGTAGCGCAGGTGGGTGGCGAGGTCGGGGTGTCCGGAGGGGTGGAACTCCCGGTAGGTGCCCGGGACCTGTCCGGCGCCGGCGGCGAGCCGGGGCAGCCAGCGGGCGTAGAAGCCGGCCGCGCGGGCGCCCGCCTTGGCCTTGTCGCCGAGGTCCTTGTCGGGGTCGATGAGGTCGCCGGCGACGGAGAGGTGGGCGTCGACGGCCTCGCGGGCGATGAGGAGGTGCATGATCTCGGTGGATCCCTCGAAGATCCGGTTGATGCGCAGGTCCCGCAGCATCTGCTCGGCGGGTACGGCGCGCTCGCCGCGGGCGGCGAGGGAGTCGGCGGTCTCGAAGCCGCGGCCGCCCCGGATCTGGACCAGCTCGTCGGCCATGAGGCAGGCCATCTCCGAGCCGTAGAGCTTGGCGAGGGCGGCTTCGATGCGGATGTCGTTGCGGTCCTCGTCGGCCATCTGGGAGGCGAGGTCGACGACGGCCTCCAGCGCGAAGGTGGTCGCCGCAATGAAGGCGATCTTGGAGCCGACGGCCTCGTGGCGACCGACGGGGCGGCCCCACTGCTCGCGTACGCCGGACCACTCGCGTGCGATCTTCAGGCACCACTTGCCGGCGCCGACGCACATGGCGGGCAGGGACAGCCGCCCGGTGTTGAGGGTGGTCAGCGCGATCTTCAGGCCGGAGCCCTCGGCGCCGATGCGGTTGGCGGCGGGCACGCGGACCCGGTGGAAGCGGGTGACGCCGTTCTCCAGGCCGCGCAGGCCCATGAAGGCGTTGCGGTGCTCGACGGTGATGCCGGGCGAGTCGGCCTCCACGACGAAGGCGGTGATGCCGCCGCGGTGGTTCTCCGACTTCGGGACGCGCGCCATGACGACGAGCAGGTCGGCGACGACGCCGTTGGTGGTCCACAGCTTCACGCCGTCGAGGACGTAGGCGTCGTCGCCGTCGGGGACGGCGGTGGTCGCCAGGCGCGCCGGGTCGGAGCCGACGTCGGGCTCCGTGAGGAGGAAGGCGCTGATGGCGGTGGTCGCGCAGCGCGGCAGGAACGCTTCCTTCTGCTCCTGGGTGCCGAACATCTTGAGCGGCTGTGGCACGCCGATGGACTGGTGCGCGGAGAGCAGGGCGCCGATGGCCGGGCTGGCGGTGCCGACGAGGGCGAGGGCCTTGTTGTAGTACACCTGGGTCAGGCCGAGGCCCCCGTACTTGGGGTCGATCTTCATGCCGAGGGCGCCGAGCTCCTTGAGCCCGCGCACGGTCTCGTCGGGGATCTTCGCCTCGCGCTCGATGCGGGCGCCGTCGATGCGGGTCTCGCAGAAGGTGCGCAGCCGGGCGAGGAAGGCCTCGCCGCGCCTGACGTCCTCGTCGGCGGGCTGCGGGTGCGGATGGATCAGGTCGAGCCGGAACCTGCCGAGGAAGAGCTCCTTGGCGAAGCTCGGTTTGCGCCAGTCCTGTTCCCTGGCCGCCTCCGCGACCTGCCTGGCCTCGCGCTCGGTCACCTTGGGCTGTGCGGGCTGTGTTGCGGACATGCGGGGGCTCACCTCGCCGCCGAAGTGGGGACGCTACCGGTGGGTGCTGCCTGTGAGTCGTACCCCCGGAAGCCCCCCGGGAAAAGCCGGAACCCCCCACCCGGGCGATTCCCCCCGCCAAACGGCCGCCCGCACCGCCCCGACGGCGGCGCGGGACGGCCGGGAAAAGGGGGACGGCCGGAGCCCCCGCACAGTAGCCCTGTTGGGTGCCGCTGACCTGCGGCTTCTCTCTCACCTGCGCAAATGCCCAGCGTTTCGGCCCGCACCTTCACCCATCAGGCCGCATCCACCCGATCCGTGTTCCCGCGGGAACACACTCCGGGAACACGCGAGACTCGCAGGCGCCCTTTCGGTGACTATGACGACCGCCTGGTAACCGCCCCTTGCAGGACGGCACCGGACCCCGATGCGCTGGAGACCGGTACACGCCAAGGCCTCGCTCCGCTCCCGGACTTCCACGGCTCGGTGGTCAGGCTGTGGCCCCCGTCGGGCGAAGTCCTGGACTGGCCGTCCCCGTACTACTTCGACAGCGAGTCCATAAAAGGCCTCGCGGCCCGGATCAACGACAACCGTGAAGTCGTTCAGATGAGGTCACCTTCACCGAGGCTGTCCGCGAACCCAGGCCGTCTGGTCCCACCCCTACCGCGTAGGTCGGGACCAGGCCGCTCAGGCATGCTTCAGCGCAGGGCTTCGAGAACGCGCGTGCGCAGAGTCTCGTTCTCGATTTCGTATGCGTAGCGCCAGGCCGCCGCCGTGACCTCCTCTTCCTGGAGCTCGACCGCGTCGGAGTGCGTGCGGAAGAGGAAGCGGAAGTCGAAGTGGCGGTGGCTCGGCTCGTCCTTGGCCGGGTTGGCGGGGATGTGGTGGGCGTCGATGTGGAGGGGGCTGCGGCCGGCCGGGATCACCACCGAGGCCGAGATGCCGGTCTCCTCGGTGAGCTCGCGCTGTGCGGCCTCAAGGAGGCTGCTGTCCTGCGGCTCCAAGTGGCCGCCGGGGAGCAGCCAGCGGTTCAGCGCGCGGTGCTTGATCAGAAGCACGCGGCCGGCGGGGTCGGCAAGAATCGCTCCAGCAGTGAGGTGGCCGTCGAAGGTCTTGCGACTGGTGACGTCGCGGCCTGCGTCGAGGAGTTCACCGACGGGCGCGAGGCGCCACTTCTCGTCGGGATGGGCGTGGAGGTACTCGTCGAGCGTCTCGCGGATGTGGTCAGGCTTGATGGGCAAGGCGTCTCCTCAGTGGTGGAAGTGGTCGAGCCAGGTCGCGGCGATGGCGGCGCGGTCGGTGGGGCTGATCTCGTGCATGCCGGGCTCCAGGCCGCCGCGGGCGAGGGCGGCGGAAGCGGCGAGTATCTCGGCCTGGACGAGGAAGATGAACGGGCCCACGCTGGCGCCGTGCAGGAAGTTGACGGCGTTGCCGCCGTTGAGCAGGTCGAAGTGGTGCTCGGCGGTCAGATAGCGGGTGACGTGCTCGCCGACGTGGACGCGCTGGTAGATGGGCGCCAGCCCGGCGAGCTCGAGCTCGTCCTCACTGCTGGTCACCGTGGCGACGTAGGCGCCGGAACGCAGCCGCGGGAAGTCCTGGCCTCGGAGTGCCAGGGAGCCGGTGGCACACAGGACGAGTCCGGCCTCGGCGAGGCCGGCATCGCGGTCGGCTGTCACCGCGAAGCCTTGTGAGAGGGCCTGGGTGCGCTTGACGGGGTCGATGTCATGGACGGTGACCTGTACGCCCTTGCCGTGGAGCAGGCGGGCGATGCTGGAGCCGAGCTTGCCGAAGCCGATCACGAGGGCAGACCGGCCGATCATGATGTCGCCACGGGAGCGCATGAGCGCCTCGGTCGAGAAGACGATCGACTGTCCGACGAGGTAGTCCTCGGGGTCCTTCAGCGGCGAGCGGGCCACGGAGACGACGGGACAGGGCAGCTTGTCGAGTTCGGCGTACCGGCGGTGGCCGTTCTCCGTGTCCTCGACGACGCCGATGATCTGGCCGGAGAAGCGGTCACAAAGCGCGCCGAGCGTGTGCGCGAAGTAGCCGCCGACATCGAGCAGCACGACCGGCCGGCCTGCGGCGCGCGCCTCCAGGAAGCCGAGCGCCCGGTCGGGGTCGGCGAACAGCTCGCGTGACAGTTCGGCGCAGCCGTACCCGTCGTCCTCGATCTGGCGCAGGGCGTGCGGGTCGACCGACTTCGGCTTGGGCAGGACGGTCCGCAGGTCGGTGACCGTGCCCACGCCGCGCACGAAGGCGGGCCTCTCGGGCAGCACGTGCGTGATCAGGACCGAGGCAGGGCGCTCAGCAGGCGTGAAGCGGCTGGCGATGCGCTCGAAGTAGTTGTCGAGACGGGCACGTTCCAGGGTGTCCATGGCGGTGTCTCCTCCAGTACGGCGGTGAGGTGGCGTACGGGATCGGCTTGCAGTGGCTCCAGGGCACCGCGGAGAGCAGCGGGGCCGGTGAGCGTCTCGTCGTCGGGCAGCTCGCACCATCCGCCGGTGTGGCCGTCCGAGCAGGTCGGGTCCGGTGCAACGAGCCAGGAACCGGTGCCGAGCAGGTGCACGGGCAGGTCCTGCCACAGGTCGCCGCTCCCGGTGGGTACGGCGAAGTACAGGCGCTGACTCAGGCGGTCGTACAGCACCGGGCCGAGTTCCTCCCCGGCGGCCCGGAGCCGGGCGAGTGCGAGGAGGCCGGTCTCTGCCGGTACCCGCACCACGTCCCAGTCCTGGCCGAGAGGAAGGAGGCGGAGATCGGGGAGCTTGTCGACGTGGGCCGCGCTCCTCAGAGCGTCGCGGAATGACATCAGACCCCTCCCCGTTGCCGGACGACCGACCGGGCCCCGGCTGGGCGCTCCCTCCCCAGTCGGGGGCTGCTTCCGCGGACGGCGATCAGGGAGGCCCCGGCCTCCTCAATGCGGCGCTCGCGCTCGGCGGCGAGCCCCGTGGGCCCCAGGTGGCTGCGCGAAGGCACGACCACGCCATACGTGTCGGCCAGGGCGAGGACGTCGAGGAGGCCGACGAGGGCCGGGGCAAGCGGGTTCGTGGTCGCCTCGCGCTCGGTGAAGACGCCATGCAGCGTCAACTCGTGCTGGAGGCAGTATTCGGCGAGGGAGTCGACCAGGGCCGTGTGGCGGGCCGCCGAGCCAGTCGTATGGCGCAGGTAGCCGTAGACGCGGACCTCACCGACCTCGCGGTGTTCCGTGATGGGTTCCATGCACTGAGCGTCCCGGTGACTGAACGGCCTCGAAATGACCGTCTGTTGTACTTCCGTTGCACTTCCCGCCCCTCGCGCGCGCTCGGCGTGCTTCGATACGCGGCGGAGGGAGGCAGCCCGTGGTCAGCGTGCAGCAATGGACCGGCCGAGAGGCCAAAGCACTGCGCTCGGCACTCCGGATGAGCACCCGCGCCTTCGCCGAGCACCTGGGCGTGGCGCTGCGCACCGTGGCCAAGTGGGAGAAGCACGGTGCGGACACCCACCCGCGCCCCGACACACAGGCCATCCTCGACACTGCCCTCGCCCGGGCCGACGAGGCTGCGCACGCACGCTTCGAGGAGGCATTGCACGGCCGGCGGACCGCCCCGTCCGTGGATCACGAGGCATGGACGGAGGACATCGACCGTGCCATCGTCTGCCTCAGTCACCAGCGCTTCACCTTCGCCTCGGACCTGCTGAGCAGGTGGCTTAGCCGCCACGAGCCACGCGGCCTCGACGACAAGGGCGCCTACCTCTACGGCCGCTCCCTCGTCCTCCTCGGGGACTTACAGCGCGACCAGGGCGCCATCCTCGGTCCGCTCTCCGCGCGCCACTCCTACCTGCGCGCGCACCGCTTGTTCCACGACCTGGCCATCCCGCGACGCACGGCACAGATCGAACTCTCCCTCGCCGTGGTCACGGAGATGGCCGGGCAGCTCGAAGCCTCGGCACGCCAGTACGAGCAGTTGGCCACTGACGACCGTCTCAGCCACCGCGACCGGGCCCGCGCCCGCCTCTGGGTGGGCACAGCCCTCAGCAAGCACGGCGAGAACGAGTACGCCACCAAGGTCATGCGTTCCGCGATCAGGGACTTCGAGGAGCTGGGCGAGCCCGAGGACTGGTCGGTCGCCCACCAGAAGCTCGCCTTGGCGCATCGCGGGGCCGCTGAGCTCGGTGAGGCGCTGCACTACATCGACATCGCCCGCTCGACCGGATCCGTCGACTCCCCCATGCAGCGCGTCCGGCTGGACACCGCGTACTCGCACATCCTTCTGTCCGACCCAGCCACCCGCGATGATGGGTTGACCGTCCTCGACGACGCGGCGCGCATGGCCTCCCAGCACGGCCTGAGCCACCAGCTCCGCAGCATCGGGGGAATCCGGCGGTCGTACGAAGACCCGCGGACCCTCGTGTCGAGGTGAAGGCAACGATGATCGAGGGAGTCCCCGTGCCGGACCATGCAGAGCGCACCATCACCGACGAGCAGTGGAACGACGCCGTGCTGATCTGGCGCTATCACCAGATGGGCCACGAGGTACGCCCCTGCTCGGCGGCCATCGGCCTGGGCAGCCATGATCTCGGTGTCGCCACCGCCACCGCCGACCTCTATGGGGCCGGCCTGTTCCCCGTCGTCGTCTTCAGCGGCGGAAACAGCCCGACCACAGCGGTCCGCTTCCCCCGCGGCGAGGCAGTCCACTACCGCGAGCACGCCCTCGACTTGGGCGTGCCCGACGAGGCGATCTTGCTGGAGACCGAGGCCGGGAACACCGGCCAGAACATCACGCTGTCCCGAGAGGTGTTGCGCGAGGCTGGCGTGGAGGTGGAGTCGCTGCTCCTGATCTCCAAGCCGTACATGGAGCGCCGCTCGTACGCCACGTGCCGCAAGCTCTGGCCGGAGGTCGAGGTCGTCTGTGCCTCCGAGCCGCTGGAGTTCGACGACTACATCAAGTCCATCGGCGACGAGAAGCTCGTCGTAGACATGCTCGTGGGCGACTTGCAACGGGTCATCGAGTACCCGGCGCTCGGCTTCGCCGTCGAGCAGGACGTACCGGGGGATGTCCATGACGCGTACGAGCGCCTCCTGCGCGCCGGTTTCGACAGCAGGCTCATCAGTTCCTGACGCCGCTCCTCCGTGGGCAGTGTGCTCGATCCACCAGCCGAACTTCTTCCCACGGCTGTCCACGCTGGCGAAGCTGTTTGCATCGGATGTGTGGATCGTCCTGGACGACGTCCAGTTCGCCCGCCGGGACTACCAGCACCGGGCCCGGCTGGCCGCCATGGCAGACCCTGGCGACAGACGGTGGCTGTCCCTGGCCACCCACCTGCCGCAGGGGCGCAACACGCTGATCCGCGATGCGCGGCTTGCCGATCCCGAACGCTGCCGACGGCGGGTCCAGCAGCTCACCCACCAGGCGTACGGGCGGAGCTCGAACTGGCCCGCCGTAAGGGCGGTCGTGGACCGGGCGCTGGAGGAATTCAACTCCACGAAGCGGACGGCTGCTGTGGCGGAGGCATCGACGTTGGCGCTTCTGGCGGCCTTGGGGTGGTCCGGGACGGCCGTCCGCAGCAGTGCACTGACCGCTCGCACCGGCCGATCCACGCGCCTCGCGGACCTCACCGCGGCAGCGCACTGCAGGACGTACCTGTGCGGCCGCGGCGGCATGCGCTACGTCGAGCACCGTGCCTTCTCGGACGTCGACGTGGCCGTCGTGCCTTTCCTGCCACCGGAGAGGTCGGGGCCGCCGTGGGAGCATGCGCAATCCATCAGCGCCCTGTGGGCCTTGGCAGCGGTGGGCGCTCGTGGAGTGCGCCAAGAGTTGCAGGACGCTGCTTCCCGCGCGCGTGAGGCGTAGCAACCGGTCGCGGAAGCACGCTCACCTTGGCCAAGACCGCTGAGCCGGTGTCCCCACGCGTTCGGGAGATTCAGCCAAGATGCGACTGTTTTCGCAGGTCAGATGGGCTAAAGGGGGACGGCCGGAGCCCCCGCACAGTGGGCTCCGGCCGTCGGTTCTCGGGGGCGTCAGAGGGCCAGGTTCGTCAGGACCAGGACGCGCTCGTAGGTGTAGTCGTCCATCGCGTAGCGGACGCCCTCGCGGCCGACGCCGGACTGCTTGACGCCGCCGTACGGCATCTGGTCGGCACGGTAGGACGGGGCGTCGCCGATGACCACGCCGCCGACCTCCAGCTCGCGGTGGGCGCGGAAGGCGGTCTGGACGTCGTGGGTGAAGACGCCGGTCTGGAGGCCGAACTTCGAGTCGTTGACCTTGGCGAAGGCCTCGTCGGTGTTTTCGACGCGGTGCAGGGTCAGGACCGGGCCGAAGACCTCCTCGCAGGCGAGGGTCACGCCGTCGGGCAGGTCGGCGAGGACCGTCGGCTCGTACGAGGCGCCCTCGCGCTTGCCGCCGGTGAGCAGCTTGGCGCCGGCGGCGACGGCCTCGTCGACCCAGGACTCGACGCGCTTGGCGGCGTCCTCGGAGACGAGCGGGCCGACGTCGGTGGCGTCGTCGGACGGGTCGCCGGTGACCTGCGCCTGCACCTGGGCGACGACCTTCTCGACGAGGCGGTCGTAGACGGAGGCGTCGGCGATCACGCGCTGCACGGAGATGCAGGACTGGCCGGCCTGGTAGTTCGAGAAGGTCGCGATGCGGGTCGCGGCCCAGTCGAGGTCGGCGTCGGAGGACCAGTCGGCGAGGACGACGGCCGCGGCGTTGCCGCCGAGCTCCAGGGTGCAGTGCTTGTGCGGCACGGACTGCTGGATGGCGTAGCCGACCTTGTCGGAGCCGGTGAAGGAGATGACGGGCAGGCGGTCGTCCTGGACCAGGGCCGGCATCTTGTCGTTGGCGACGGGCAGCACGGACCAGGAGCCGGCCGGCAGGTCGGTCTCGGCCAGCAGCTCGCCGAGGATCAGGCCGGACAGCGGGGTGGCGGGGGCCGGCTTGAGGATGATCGGCGCGCCGACGGCGATGGCCGGGGCGACCTTGTGGGCGCACAGGTTCAGCGGGAAGTTGAACGGGGCGATGCCGAGGACCGGGCCCTTGACGAAGCGGCGGGTCAGGGCCAGGCGGCCGGTGCCGCCGGCGTCGGTGTCGAGGCGCTGGGCCTCGCCGCCGTTGAAGCGGCGGGCTTCCTCGGCCGCGAAGCGGAAGACGGATACCGCACGGCCGACCTCGCCGCGGGCCCACTTGACGGGCTTGCCGTTCTCGGCGGAGATCAGCTGGGCGATCTCCTCTGTGCGCTCGGCGAGGCGCTTGGAGACGTGGTCCAGGGCGGCCGCCCGGACGTGGGCGGGGGTCGCGGAGAACTCCGCCGTCACGGCGTACGCCGCGGCCACGGCCTCTTCGACCTGCGCGTCGGTGGGGACGCTGACGGTGCCGACGAGGCGGCCGTCCCACGGGTTGTGGACGTCGAAGCTGTCCTCGCCGGTGGCCTGGCGGCCGGCGAGCCAGAAGGCGTGGGTGGAAGTCATGCGAATCCCGGCCCTTCGGATGTGTGCGGATCCTTGTCCACACCACCGTAGGTGTCGGGGCCCGATCCGCGGCTTGTCCGCCGTGGAGTACCCGGCTGCCGCGGCACGCCGCTTTGTCGGTTTTCAGGCGGGGCCGGGCTACGCGGGGGCGGAGCCGGCCTTGAGGGCGAGCCACAGCTCCATGCGGACGTCCGGGTCGTCGAGGGAGCGGCCGAGGATCTCCTCGACGCGCCGCATCCGGTAGCGCAGGGTGTGCCGGTGCACGCCGAGGTCGGCGGCGGCGGCGTCCCACTGCCCGTGCCGGGAGAGCCACGCCTGCAGGGAGGCCACGAGATCGCCGCGGCCCTTCTCGTCGTGTTCGCGCAGGGCCCGCAGGGTGCCGTCGGCGAAGGCCCGTACGGCCTCGTCGGCGAGCAGCGGCAGCACCGACCCGGCCGCGAGGTCCTCGTGCTCCACCAGAAGGCGGCCGCGCCGCCGGGCCACGGCCAGCGCCTGGTCGGCCTGCTTGAGGGCCGCCGCGACGGCCGCGGCGCCGGCGGGCGCGGACATCCCGACCACCGGCTCGTCGGGCTCGGGCCCGGCGGCGTCCCGGCCTCGCCGGGCCTCCAGCGCCTCGGCGTGCCCGGTGCAGGCCTGTACGGCGGCGCCGCCGTCGGCGGCGAGGACGGTGAGGCGGCCGGGCTCGGGCACCAGCAGCAGGGACTCGCCGGCGCGGGCGGCCGCGGACTCCACGGTGTCGGCGAGGAGGGCGAGCCCCTCGGGCCGGGCGGTGCCGGGCAGGGCGGGCTCGGCGACGACGATCCGGAACGGCGCGTCCAGCAGCGTGCCGTACAGGTCGCCGGCCACGGTACGGGCGTGGTCCGCCTCCCCCGCCAGCAGCATCCGCAGGACGGCCGCCCCCAGCCGGGACTCGGCGTCGTGCAGGGACCGGGACCGCTCGGTGGTCAGGGTCAGCAGGGCGACCGCCGAGTGGACGGCGTACCGCTCGGCCGTGCCCAGCGGGGCGCCGGTGCCGACGGCCAGGGCGCCGCGGGCCCGGCGGCCCGTGCCGAGCGACTGCAGCTCGACGCGGTCCTCCGCGCCGCCCACGACGGCGCTGGCGGGGGCGGGGCGCTCGCGCAGCCGCTCCACGTCGGGGGTGAGCCGGGCGGCGCGCCGGGCGGCCCACTCGGGTGCGGCGGCGACGACGGCGCCCGAGGTGTCGTACAGGGCTGCCCAGCCGTGCACGTGCGCGGCGAGCCGGGCCAGCAGCTCGGCGGGCCCGTCAGCGGTGAGCGCGGCCCGGGTCAGCTCGCGCTGCGCCTCGAAGCCGGCGGTGACGGCCCGGTACTGGTCGGCGGCGAGGGCGGCGGAGACGGCCTTGCTGATGGCGAGGAACGGGGTCCTGCGGGGCACCTCCAGCAGCGGCAGGTCCTCGGCGCGGGCGGCGTCGACGAGCGCCTGCGGGATCTCCTCGTGGTTCACGCCGACGGCGAAGCCGATGCCGACGACGCCGGCCGCGGCGAGGCGGCGCACGTAGCGGCGCATCTCCTGCGGGTCCGCCGCGTCGAGCTTCATCGCGGTGGTCAGCAGCAGCTCCCCGCCCTCCATGTAGGGGACGGGGTCGGCGAGCTCGCTGACGTGCGCCCAGCGCACGGGCGTGTCCAGGCGCCCCTCCCCGGCCCGGACGCCGAGCTTGAGCGCCGAGTGCTGGACGAGGGAGGCGAGGGTGAGCGGCATCGGGATCCAGGCAGTGGGGGTGGCGGAGGGGGGCGCCGGGGCGGGCGGGGCCGCAGGGGGCGCGCGGGATTTCGCCGCGCCGTATGAACGGCCCTTCTGATTCTGCCACCCCGTACGGGTCCGCTCAGCCCGTGCCCTCCAGCCGGACCAGCAGCGGGGCCGCCCGCTCCCCGCGGACCGTCGTCAGCGAGAGCACGGCGTGGCCGGGCGGGACGGAGTGCGCGAGGTCGGAGGCGGACCAGCGCTCCCGCTCGACCTGCCGGACGGTGACGGCGTCGGTCGTCACGGCCTTGCCGGTGACGAGCTTGCGGAAGGCGTGCACGGCGCGGGTCAGCGGCTGGTCGGCGAAGACGGTGCGGTGGGTGACGTCCCGCGCCTCCACCCATTCGGTGCCCCACGCCTCGGCGAAGCGCCTGCCGTCCCAGGTGGTGACGCCGGAGAACGCCATCCGGCAGCCGACGGCCCCGAGCAGCGGGGTCCGCAGCGCCTCGGGGACGTCGTCGAGCGTGCGCAGCGCCAGCAGGACGCCGGCGTTGGCGGTGCGCAGCCGCTGGAGGCTGCGCACGCTCTGCGGGGTCAGGGTGTGGGAGGCGTCGTCGACGGCGAGGAACGCGAACAGCGACCGGTCGGTGCGGGCTTCCGCGCAGGCGGTGAACTGGGCGAGGACCAGCCGGGCGAGGATGCGGGAGGCGTCGGCGTGCCCGCGCTCGGGGAGGTCGATGCGGACGCGCAGCGGGTGCTCCAGGCTGCGCAGCGAGAAGGGCCGGCTGCGGCCGCTCGTGTCGAAGAACCCGTCGAAGGCGGGCCGGTCCAGCAGCGCCGCGCGGTCGGCGAGGGCGGGGCCGGGGTCGCCGGGGGTGCCCTGCTGGCGGTCGCGGGCGTCGAGCTCGCGGATCATGGCGTGCGCTCCGGCGGCTTCGAGGGCGGAGCGCAGGGCGTCGAGGCGGGCGGGCACCCGGTCCAGCAGTTCGCGCAGCTCGGGCACGGCCGGGAAGCGGCCGTACGCGGTCCGGAAGGGGCCGAGCAGCTGGGCGAGGGCGGTGGCGGCGCGGCGGACCTCCAGGCCGGGGATGTCCCCGGTGAAGGCCTCGGCGAGGAGCCCGGCGGCCTCGTCGGGGTCGGTGGTGCCCCCGTAGAGGTCGAGGTCGTGGACCGAGGCGGGGTCGCCGACCCGGACGACCACGTCGAAGCCGTCGTCCGGGCCCAGCCGGGTCCCGGCGGCGGCGACGGCGACCACGGCCGCCTGGCCGGCGAGGGCCTGGAGGGCGAGGGACTCCACGACGGGCCGGACGAGCAGGGCGGTCTTCCCGGCGCCGGAGGGGCCGACGGCGAGCAGCGAGGTGCCGAGGACGGCGGGGTCGAGGGCGAGGCGCGTGCCGCGGCGCGCGTACGGGTTGCGGGTCCCGGGGTCGGCGGTGCCGAGCAGGACCTGCCGGGCGAGGAGGTCGTGGCGGGCGGCGCGGACGGGCAGGTCGCGGGCCCCGGACGGGTGCAGGCAGGCGGCGGCGCCCTTGCCGCGGACGGCTCCGGCGAAGGCGGTGGCGCGCGCGGGGTCGGCGCGTACGGAGTCCCAGGCGCGCCGGATCCGGGTGTGGTCGACGTCGTTCATCCGGCCGGAGGCCGCTTCGGCGGCGAGGAGGTCGGCGAGGTCGCCGAGGCCGGCCCGGCGCAGTTCGGGCCAGGCGGCGGGGTCGTCGGGGCCGCCGGGTCCGGGCCGGTCGGGGAGCCGGGTCCGGTCGGTGCGGGCGGCGCCGCCGCTGAGGACGCGGCGGGCCAGTTCGGGCCAGCGGCCGAGCCGTCCGAAACCGACGGTCAGCATCAGGGCGACCGCGGTGTACCAGGTGTAGGCGGCGACGACGGCCGGCACCGTGCCGGCCCAGGAGTCGGGCGTGAACATGTAGAGCGGCCAGAGCCAGAAGCCGCCCAGGTAGCCGTTCCAGAGGAGGGACCACAGCAGCAGTCCGGCGAGGAGGGAGATGAGGGCGCCGGACACCAGCTGGCGGGTCGGGGTCGGCTCCGGCTCCTCGGCGGGGCGGGGCACATGCCCGTACGCCCACACGCCGGGCCCGTCGAAGACGCGGGGGGTGCGCAGCCAGTCGGCGAGGGCGGGGCCGCCGCCGGGGGCGTGCGCGGGGCGGGGCGGGGCGGCGGGCGGCACGGGGGGCGGTCCTGCGGGCTTGGGCACCTGCCCGCCAGGGGCGCGGCCGGCGGTGTGCGGCGCCCGTCCCTCGCCGGTGCCGTGCGGCGTGCCGTCGGTGTCCATGAAACCCCTGCCCCCTGCCCGTTTCCTGTGCTGCGTCGCTCAATGTAGTTGCCCGGCGGCGGCCGCGGGCCGGTACCGGCCGGTGTCGCGGCGGGGTTACGGCGCGCCGCGCCGCCTCCCTCCTATGGCCGCTGCGGACAAGGACACGGGCGGACCACTCCCGAACGGAGCATGCTTTACCCCCTTCCCCGGGCCTAGCCTGCGGACAAAGACACAAGTGCGTCCGAAAACACCCCCAGGAGCCCCCATGACTGCTGTTCCGCAGGAGCGCAAGCTCGTCACCGCGATCCCCGGCCCGAAGTCGCAGGAGCTTCAGGCCCGCCGCCTGGACGCGGTGGCCGGCGGCGTGGGTTCGGTGCTTCCCGTCTTCACCAAGCGCCTGGACGGCGGCATCCTCGAGGACGTCGACGGCAACCGCCTGATCGACTTCGGCTCCGGCATCGCGGTGACCTCGGTCGGCGGCTCCGCCGAGGCCGTCGTGCGCCGTGCCGCCGCGCAGCTCGCGGACTTCACCCACACCTGTTTCATGGTCACCCCGTACGAGGGCTACGTGGAGGTCTGCGAGGCGCTGGCCGAGCTGACCCCGGGCGACCACGCGAAGAAGTCCGCGCTGTTCAACTCCGGCGCCGAGGCCGTCGAGAACGCCGTCAAGATCGCGCGTGCGTACACCAAGCGCCAGGCCGTCGTCGTCTTCGACCACGGCTACCACGGCCGCACCAACCTCACCATGGCGCTGACCGCGAAGAACATGCCGTACAAGCACGGCTTCGGTCCGTTCGCCCCCGAGGTCTACCGCGTGCCGGTCGCCTACGGCTACCGCTGGCCCACCGGCGCCGAGAACTGCGGCCCCGAGGCCGCCGCCCAGGCGATCGACCAGATCACCAAGCAGATCGGCGCCGAGAACGTCGCCGCGATCATCATCGAGCCGGTCCTCGGCGAGGGCGGCTTCATCGAGCCCGCCAAGGGCTTCCTGCCCGCGATCGTGGAGTTCGCCAACGCCAACGGCATCGTCTTCGTCGCGGACGAGATCCAGTCCGGCTTCTGCCGCACCGGCCAGTGGTTCGCGTGCGAGGACGAGGGCATCGTCCCGGACCTGATCACCACCGCCAAGGGCATCGCGGGCGGCCTGCCGCTCGCCGCGGTGACCGGCCGCGCCGAGATCATGGACGCCGCGCACCCGGGCGGCCTCGGCGGCACGTACGGCGGCAACCCGGTGGCCTGCGCCGGTGCGCTCGGCTCCATCGAGACCATGAAGGAGCTCGACCTCAACGCCAAGGCGAAGGAGATCGAGTCCCTCATGAAGGCGCGGCTGTCCGCGATGCAGGAGAAGTACGAGATCATCGGCGACATCCGCGGCCGCGGCGCCATGATCGCCATCGAGCTGGTCAAGGACCCCGCGTCCAAGGCGCCGAACCCGGAGGCCGCCGCGGCGCTCGCCAAGGCCTGCCACGCCGAGGGCGTCATCGTCCTCACCTGCGGCACCTACGGCAACGTGCTCCGCTTCCTGCCGCCGCTGGTCATCGGCGAGGATCTGCTGAACGAGGGCCTGGACGTCATCGAGGCCGCGTTCGCGACCGTCTGAGCGACCCTCTGGGCGGCCGCCCGAGCGGCCGCCTGAGCGAACTTCCGAACACGCGCTCGCAAGGATACCGCCGGTAACCGGCGGGCGCTGTGAAGAAGATGTGGGGGGCCGATGGCAGGACCGCGATCCTGCTGTCGGTCCCCTTTCCGCTGCCGTACGGTTTCTGCAGATGAGTGAGACACCCCGCTCCCGGGATTCCGGGAGCGACACCGGTACCGGGCTTCCCCAGCGCCGCACCGGGCCTGCGTTCGCGCACACTCCTCACCGATCGGACGGCCGACCGCCCCACACCCCCCGGGGCGCCCGGCAAACCGGTCCGGCCGGCCGTCCCGGAACCATCCCCCCTGTTCCGGGACGGCCGGCCACCACCTCCTTCCCGCTCCGCTCCTTCCTCCTCCTCTCCGGGGCACTTGTCGGGCTCGCCGTGGCGACCTGGCAGGTGCTGGCCTCCGGCCCGCTGCTCGGTCCGGACGGGCGGATCAGCGCCGCGGTGGTGCGCACCGTCCCCGACGCCGTCACCGAGCGGCTCTCCGACCTGGGCAACGTGCCCGTGGCCGTGCCCGTCCTCGTGCTGGCGGCGGCGTACGCGCTGCGCCGCGGCAACCGGTCCGGCGCCCTGGCGGCCGCCCTCGCCATGGCCCTGGTGCCGGCCCTCGTCGTCCCGCTGAAGGTGTGGACCGCCCGCCCCGGACCGCTGGAGCCGTGGGCCGCCGGCTACTTCCCCTCCGGCCACACGGCCACCTCCGCGGTCGCCTACGGGGGTGCGGCCCTGCTGCTGCGCCCGTACGCCCGCCGGCCGTGGCCGGTGCTGGCAGCTCTGGCGCTCACGGCAGCCACGGCAGCGGGCCTCGTCCTGCGCGGGTTCCACTGGCCGCTGGACGTGCTGGCGTCCCTCCTGCTGTGCGTGCCGCTGCTGTTCGCCGTCGAGCGGGCCGTCGCACGGGGGCTCAGGCGGGGCGGCCCGCCGCCCCCTCCCCGGCCGCGCGGGCGGCCGCGGCCTCGTGCATGGCGAGCTCCAGAACCGCCGGATCGTTGAGCCTCCCGCGGCCGTCCGGCACCACCAGCCAGTGCCCGGCGGCACCCGGCGCCCGGCCGGGGTGGGGGACGACGACCCAGCTGCCCCGCCCGGCGCCGCGCACGCCGGTGGCGAGCCAGTGCGAGGCCGTCCCGGCGGGCACGAAGAAGCCCAGCCTGGTGCAGCCCGGGCCGGCGAGCACCGGGCCGGGCGTCTCGCGCAGCCGCCCCAGGACGGCGAGGGCGGCCCGGCCGAGCCCGCCGGGCAGGACCAGCACGTCCCAGTGCCGGCCCGCGGGCAGCAGGGCGACCCCGTCGGGGCTGCGCTCCCACTCCCACCGGCAGGCCTGCGGATCCCCGGCCGCCGAGACGAGCCATTCCACCGCGGCTTTGACATCCGAGCCCCGCATCGCACGGCCTCCGTTCCCTGTGGGTGAGGGTTCCTCACCCGGAGAGAGCGCGGCCGGCGCCTGGGATGACGCGGGTTCCACCGCCCCGGTGGAGTGAACCGGCCACTCCACGGGGGCAGGCGGCGGAGCCCGCCGTCAGCTGTCGAAGCCGAGGCCGAAGCGGTCGAGGGTCTTCAGCCACAGGTTGCGGCGGCCGCCGCGGGCGTCGGCCCGCGCCAGGGACCACTTGGTCAGCGTGATCCCGGTCCAGGCGAACGGCTCCGGCGGGAACGGCATCGGCTTCGACCGCACCATCTCCAGCCGGGTGCGCTCGGTGCGCGCGCCGTCGAGGAGGTCCAGCATCACGTCGGCGCCGAAGCGGGTGGCGCCGACGCCGAGGCCGGTGTAGCCGGCCGCGTAGGCGACCCTGCCGGAGTGCGCGGTGCCGAAGAACGCGGAGAAGCGGGAGCAGGTGTCGATCGCCCCGCCCCAGGCGTGGCTGAAGCGGACGCCCTCCAGCTGCGGGAAGGCCGTGAAGAAGTGCTGCGCCAGCTTGAGGTAGGTCTCGGGCCGGTGGTCGTACTCGGAGTCCAGGCGCCCCTTGTACGGGTAGACGGCGTCGTAGCCGCCCCACAGGATCCGGTGGTCCGGGGTGATGCGGAAGTAGTGGAACTGGTTGGCGCTGTCGCCCATGCCCTGGCGCTTCCGCCAGCCGATGGCCAGCAGCTGGTCGGCGGTGAGCGGCTCGGTCATGAGGGCGTAGTCGTAGACGGGGACCGTGAACGGCCGGATCCGCCGGACCAGGGAGGGGAAGATGTTGGTGCCGAGCGCGACCCGCCGGGCGAAGATCCGCCCGTACGGGGTGCGGACGGCCATCCCGGCGCCGGAGGCGCCCAGCGACAGGCCGCGGGTGTTCTCGTAGATGCGCACGCCGAGGCCGAGGCAGGCCTGCTTGAGGCCCCAGGCGAGGCGGGCGGGGTTCAGCATGGCGACGCCGTCGGTGTCCCACAGGCCGGCGAGGAAGGTCGGGGAGTCGACCTCGGCGCGCAGGGCGTCGCGGTCGAGCCAGCGCATGCCGTCCGCGAGGCCGAGCTTCTCGGCCTCCTGGTGGAGTTCGCGCAGCTCCTCGACCTGGTGGGGTTCGGTGGCCACGTCGATCTCGCCGGTGCGCTCGAAGTCGCAGTCGATGCCGTAGCGGGTGATCGCCGCCTCGATCTCGTCGAGGTTGCGGGCGCCCAGCTCCTCCAGCTTCGCGAGTTCGCCGGGCCAGCGGGCCAGGCCGTTGGCGAAGCCGTGGGTGAGGGAGGCGGCGCAGAAGCCGCCGTTGCGTCCGGAGGCGGCCCAGCCCGCCTCCTTCGACTCGATGAGGACGACGTCCCGGGCGGGGTCGCGCTCCTTGGCGATCAGCGCCGTCCACAGGCCGCTGTAGCCCCCGCCGATGACGAGCAGGTCGCAGGCCTCGTCGGAGGTCAGGGCCGGCTGTGCGGGGGGCTTGCCGGGGTCGTCCAGCCAGTACGAGACCGGCAGTGCTTCGGAAAGGGATTGTGCAACGCTTCGCATGGCGACTGGGGCCATGTCTTCCAACTCCCTACAGAGTTACTTGGGCTGTGCCTTCTTGCGGCGGTTGCCGACGATCTGGGCGGCGAGGACCACCAGCACCGCGATGACGAACATCGCCGTGCCGATGACGTTGATCTGCACGGGCGTACCGCGCTGGGCCGAGCCCCACACGAACATGGGGAAGGTGACGGTGTTGCCCGAGTTGAAATTGGTGATGATGAAGTCGTCGAAGGAGAGGGCGAAGGACAGCAGCGCGCCCGCGGCGATGCCCGGCGCAGCGATCGGCAGCGTGACCCGCAGGAAGGTCTGCACGGGGCTCGCGTAGAGGTCGCGGGCGGCCTCCTCCAGCCGGGGGTCCATCGACAGCACGCGCGCCTTGACGGCGGCGACGACGAAGCTGAGGCAGAACATGACGTGGGCGATCAGGATCGTCCAGAAGCCCAGCTCGACGCCCATGTTGAGGAACAGGGCGAGCAGCGAGGCGGCCATGACGATCTCGGGCATGGCCATCGGCATGAAGATCAGCGAGTTGACCGCGCCGCGCGCCCGGAACCGGTAGCGGACCAGCGCGAAGGCGATGGCGGTGCCGAGCAGGGTCGCGCCGAGCGTGGCCCACAGGGCGATCTGGAGGGACAGGGCGAGGGAGCCGCACAGGTCGGCGACCCCGCAGGGGTCCTTCCAGGCGTCGAGGGAGAACTCCTGCCAGGCGTAGTTGAAGCGCCCGGAGGGGTTGTTGAAGGAGAAGACGGTGACGACGACGTTCGGCAGGACCAGGTAGGCCAGGGTCAGGAGGCCGAGGACGGTGACGAGGTTGCGGCGGAGCCAACGCATCAGACCAGGTCCTCCGTCCCCGCGCGGCGGATGTAGATGGTGACCATGACCAGGACGGCGGCCATGAGGATGAAGGACAGCGCTGCGGCCGTCGGGTAGTCGAGGATCCGCAGGTACTGGGACTGGATGACGTTGCCGATCATCCGGGTGTCCGTCGAGCCGAGCAGCTCGGCGTTGACGTAGTCGCCGCTCGCGGGGATGAAGGTGAGCAGGGTCCCTGAGACGACGCCCGGCATCGACAGCGGGAAGGTGACCTTCCGGAAGGTCGTCGCGGGAGTGGCGTACAGGTCGCCGGCTGCTTCGTGCAGGCGCGGGTCGATGCGCTCCAGCGAGGTGTACAGCGGCAGGATCATGAAGGGCAGGAAGTTGTACGTCAGGCCGCAGACCACCGCGAGCGGGGTGGCGAGCACGCGCTCGCCCTGGGTCAGGCCGAGCCAGCTGGTGACGTCGAGGAAGCCCACGCTGTTGAGGACGGCGACGACGGGCCCGCCGTCGGCCAGGATCGTCTTCCAGGCCAGGGTGCGGATCAGGAAGCTGGTGAAGAACGGCGCGATGACCAGCACCAGCAGCAGGTTGCGCCAGCGGCCCGCCTTGAACGCGATCAGGTAGGCCAGCGGGTAGCCGAGGAGCAGGCACAGCAGGGTCGCGGTGCCGGCGTACAGCAGGGAGCGCAGGAACTGGGGGTAGTACTCGGTGAGGGCGTCCCAGTAGGTGCGGAAGTGCCAGGTGACCTCGAAGCCCTCTTCGAGGGAGCCGGTCTGCACCGAGGTGGAGGCCTGGTAGGCCATCGGCAGCACGAAGAAGACGAGCAGCCACAGGAGGCCGGGCAGCAGCAGCCAGTACGGGACGAGCCGCTTGCGCAGCGAGGGCCGGTGGACGGGTGGGTCGGCCGGGGCGGGGGCCTCGGGCGGCGCCGCGGTGGCGGTCATGCGCCCTCCTCGACCGTCTCGACGCCCGCGTCGATGTCCTGCGCGGCGTCCAGTCCGAAGGTGTGCTCCGGGTTCCAGTGCAGGACGACCTCGGCGCCGGGGACCAGGCGGGCGTCGCGCTCGACGTTCTGCACGTACACCTCCAGCTCCGGGCAGACGGGGCTGTCGATGACGAACTGCGTGGACACGCCGATGAAGGAGGAGTCGGCGATCCGCCCGGCGACCTTGTTCCGGCCGGCCGCGACGGCCCCCTCCTCGGCGGCGGGCACCAGGGAGATCTTCTCGGGGCGCACCCCGACCAGGAGCCGGCCGCCGGCCTTCGGGGCGGTCGAGCAGCGGGCCCGGGGCAGCCGGAGCGCGGTGCCCGCCGACGCGACGGTGACGTCGGTGCCGCCGGCCTCCAGGACCTCGGCCTCGATGAGGTTGGAGGTGCCGAGGAAGTTCGCGACGAACGTGGTGCGCGGGTTCTCGTACAGCTCGGCGGGGGCGCCCATCTGCTCGACGCGGCCGCCGTTCATCACCGCGACGGTGTCGGCCATGGTCATGGCCTCCTCCTGGTCGTGGGTGACGTGCACGAAGGTGATGCCGACCTCGGTCTGGATCCGCTTGAGCTCCAGCTGCATCTGCCGGCGCAGCTTGAGGTCGAGGGCGCCGAGGGGCTCGTCGAGGAGGAGCACCTGGGGATGGTTGATGAGCGCGCGGGCGACGGCGACGCGCTGCTGCTGGCCGCCGGAGAGCTGGTGCGGCTTGCGCTGGGCGAACTGGCCGAGCTCGACGAGTTCCAGCATGTCCTCGACCTGCTTCTTGACGGACTTGATGCCGCGGCGGCGCAGCCCGAAGGCGACGTTCTCGTGGATGCTCAGGTGCGGGAAGAGGGCGTAGCTCTGGAAGACCGTGTTCACGGGGCGCTTGTACGGGGGCAGCTGCGTGACCTCGCGGTCGCCCAGGTGGACGGTTCCGGTGGAGGGCTCCTCCAGGCCGGCGATCATCCGCAGGGTGGTGGTCTTCCCGCAGCCGGAGGCGCCGAGCAGGGCGAAGAAGGAGCCCTGCGGGATGGTCAGGTCCAGGGGGTGCACGGCCGTGAAGGTGCCGTAGTGCTTGCTGATCCCGGCGAGGCGGACATCTCCGCCCGCGGTCTTGTCAGTCATGGGTCGCGGCCTTCGGTGGTGGTGTTCGTCGGAAGAGGGCGGGGGTGCCGGCACGGGGTCCGTCAGGCTCCGACGAGCTTGGCGAACTTCTCCTCGTACTCGGTCTCTTCCTCGCTGGTGAGCATGCGGAAGGCATGGGCCCTGGCGGCCATCTCCTCGTCGGGGATGATCAGGGGGTTGTCCGCGAGTGCGGGATCGATCTTCGCAAGGTCGTCCTTGACCCCCGCGACCGGGCACACGTAGCTGATGAAGGCGGCGAGCTGGGCGGCGATCGGGGGCTCGTAGTAGAAGTCGATGAGCTTCTCGGCGTTGGCCTTGTGCCGGGCGCGGGCC
Organism: Streptomyces sp. NPDC031121; assembly: GCF_055570615.1. NCBI lineage: Bacteria > Bacillati > Actinomycetota > Actinomycetes > Kitasatosporales > Streptomycetaceae > Streptomyces > Streptomyces sp. NPDC031121. The sequence goes on along the minus strand of NZ_JBVIGV010000016.1, from coordinate 93,345 downwards.
GGCACGATCAGGTTGTCGCTGGAGGTGATGTACCCGACGGCCGGAATCGCGTACTGGATGTCCGGGTTGTCCGCCTGGAGCTGGATGATGTCGCCGGCCCAGGCCAGGCAGGCCGCCAGGTCGCCCTTGTCCAGGTCCGCGGTGTAGTCGTTGCCGGTGAAGCGGCGGATCTGCTTGCTGTCCACACCCTTCTGCAGGCGGGCGATGGCCGCGTCGTAGTCGGCGGTGGTGAAGGACTCCGGGGACTTGCCCTGGTCGAGGAGGGTCATGCCGACGGTGTCGCGCATCTCGCTGAGGAAGCCGACCCGGCCCTTGAGGGTGGGGTCGTCGAGCATCTGCGTGACGGAGTCGACCTTCCTGCCGCCCGTGGCCTTGGTGTTGTAGGCGATGACGGTGTTGATGCCGGTCCACGGGTAGCTGTACGCGCGGCCCGGGTCCCAGTCGGGGCTGCGGTACTGCGGGATCAGGTTGGCGAAGGCGTGCGGCAGGTGGGAGGGGTCGAGTTTCTGCGCCCATCCGAGGCGGATGATGCGTGCCGCGAGCCAGTCGGTGACGACGATCAGGTCGCGGCCGGTGTCCTGGCCCGCCGCCAGCTGGGGGCGGATCTTGCCGAAGAACTCGACGTTGTCGTTGATGTCCTCGGTGTAGTTGACCTCGATGCCCGTCCGCTTGGTGAACTCCTCCAGCGTCGGGTGGACCTTCTCGTCGTCGCTGACGTCCATGTACTCGGTCCAGTTGGAGAAGTTGATCACCTTCTCCGCCTGCGAGTGGTCCTCGGACGCGGCGGCGCCCTCGCCGCCGCGCTTCGCGGGTGGAATGCCGCACGCGGACATCGACGCCAGGCCGCCGAGGGTGAGCGCCCCGGCGCCGGAGGCGCGCAGCAGCGAGCGGCGGGTGAGGGCGCCGCGCCCGCTGGTGAGGCTGCGCCGCATCGCGGCGAGCTGTGCCGCGGAGAGCCGGTCGGGCTCGTTGTGCTCCATGTGGACTGTGCCCTTTCGGGATGGGCGGGCCGCTGGTCGGGCGGGCCCTGCTGCTGCTATCGGTCCCCGAAGATCGTGCGGTGCCAGTCCTTGGCCGCCACCGCGGTGTTGTCGTACATGACGTGCTTGACCTGCGTGTACTCCTCGAAGGAGTACGAGCTCATGTCCTTTCCGAAGCCGCTCGCCTTGTAGCCGCCGTGGGGCATCTCGCTGATGATCGGGATGTGGTCGTTGATCCAGACGCAGCCCGCCTTGATCTCGCGGGTCGCGCGGTTCGCACGGTAGACGCCGCGGGTCCAGGCGGAGGCGGCGAGGCCGTAGGGGGTGTCGTTGGCCAGGGCGAGGCCCTCGTCGTCGGTGTCGAAGGGGAGGACGACGAGGACCGGTCCGAAGATCTCGGCCTGGACGGCCTCGCTGTCCTGCGGCGCGCCGGTGATGAGGGTGGGCCGGTAGTAGGCGCCGGCGGCGAGGGCGCCGCCGGGGGCGGAGCCGCCGGTGACGACGGTGGCGTAGGCGCGGGCCCGCTCGACGAAGGCGGCGACGCGGTCGCGGTGGGCGTGGGAGACGAGCGGGCCCAGGTCGGTGGAGGTGTCGAACGGGTCGCCGAGGCGGACGCCGTCCATCAGCTCGGCGACGCGGGCGGTGAAGGCCTCGTACAGCGGGCGCTGGACGTACGCGCGGGTGGCGGCGGTGCAGTCCTGGCCGCTGTTGATCAGGGAGGCGGCGACGGCGCCGTGGGCGGCGGCCTCCGGGTCGGCGTCGTCGAAGACGACGAAGGGGGCCTTGCCGCCGAGCTCCAGGTGGATCCGCTTGACGGTGGCGGTGGCGATCTCGGCGACGCGCCTGCCGACGGCGGTGGAGCCGGTGAAGGAGGTCATGGCCACGCCGGGGTGGCCGACCAGGTGCTCGCCGGCGTCGCGGCCCGCTCCGGTGACGATGTTGACGACGCCGTCCGGGATGCCCGCCTCCGTCGCGGCCCGCGCGAACATCACGGAGGTGAGGGGGGTGGTCTCGGCGGGCTTGAGGACGACGGTGTTCCCCGCGGCGATGGCCGGGAGGATCTTCCAGGCGGCCATCTGGAGGGGGTAGTTCCAGGGGGCGATGGAGCCGATGACGCCGATGGCCTCGCGGCGCACGTACGAGGTGTGGTCGCGCGAGTACTCGGCGGCGGCCTGGCCCTGGAGGTGGCGGGCGGCCCCGGCGAAGAAGGCCGTGTTGTCGATGGTGCCGGGCACGTCGAACTCGCGGGACAGCCTGATCGGCTTGCCGCACTGGAGGGACTCGGCGTACGCGAGGTCCTCCGCCTGCTCGGCGAGGACGGAGGCCAGCCGGTGCAGGGCGTCGGAGCGCTCCCCCGGCGTGGCGCCGGACCAGGCCGGGAAGGCGCCGGCGGCCGCGGAGACGGCCTCGTCCACGTCCGCGGCGGAGGCGAGCGCGTAGGTGAGCACCTCCCTGCCCGTCGCCGGGTCGACCACGGTGTGGGACCGGCCGGAGCGGCCGTGCGACGGCCGGCCGCCGATGTACTGGACGCCGTCGGCGAAGCGTTCCTCAACCTGGAAGCGATTACCCATCACGCTCTCACGCTCTCGTGGCTTCAGCTCGAATGGAGTGCCGATCCTGACAGAGGTGTTACCCGCGGCCAAGGGATTCCGTTGTTGCCTTTTGATTACGCGACGGAATCGGTCGACCATGTGTCGAGACGCCCCGCAAATCCCGTACGAAGTGTCCGTGGAGACTGCCAGACTCCCGTGCATGGAGAAGATCGACAAGTTGATCGAGCAGGTCAACCGAGGTGACCGGGTGAAGTTCCTGCCGTTCTGGGGGCACCGGCCGCGCCCGGACGGCTCGCTCGGCCCGAGCTGCCTGAGCCAGTGGTGGCCGTCTCCGTTCACCGTGGACGGCGTCCGGTACGGGACGGCGGAGCACTGGATGATGGCCGGGAAGGCCCGCCTGTTCCGGGACGCGGAGGCCGAGCGCGCCGTGCTGGCCGCGGGTACCCCCGCCGAGGCGAAGAAGGCGGGGCGGCTGGTCCGCGGCTTCGACGACGCCGTGTGGGAGCGGGAGCGCTTCGCGATCGTGGTGGAGGGCAGCCTCCACAAGTTCCGGTCCGCGCCCGAGCTGACCGGCTACCTGCTCTCCACGGGGCGGCGCGTGCTCGTCGAGGCCAGCCCGATGGACCGCGTCTGGGGTATCGGGCTCGCCGCCGACGACGAGCGGGCGCTGGACCCGGCCCGCTGGCGCGGGCTGAACCTGCTGGGGTTCGCCCTGATGGAGGCCCGCGAGCGGATCCTCGCCGGGGAGTAGGCGGCCCGAACCCCGGTCAGACCCTCTCGCGCATGCGGGTGTCCGAGTACGGGCTGTCGACCCCGGAGTCGGGATCCCCGTACAGGAAGCCGGCGACGGCGAACGAGAACGTGAGCGCGCCCAGGAGGGCGCCCGTGATGCCGAGGACGAGGCCGGCCAGCGCCATGCCGCCGTTGGTGGCCTCGCCGCGGGCCGCCCGCTTGCGGCCGAGCACGCCGAAGACGATCGCCGCGGCGCCGAGTCCGACGGCGATGACGTTCAGGCCGCACCCGACCACCGCGACGATGCCGAGCACGAGCGCGGCGACCCCGTAGCCGTTGCGCGGCTGGGCGGCGTACGGGGGGTACCCGGGGTGGCCGAGGGCGCCGGTGCCGGGGTAGGCGTGGGGGGCGAACGGCTGCGGCCCGTACGGCTGCCGGCCGTACGCCGGGGGCACGGGCGCCGCGCCGGGGTAGGCGTAGCCGGGCGCACCGGGCACGCCGGGGGCGGGATAGGCGTACGCGGGCGGTACCGGGGCCGGCCCGGGCGCGGGAGGCGCGTACGGCCCGGGGAGCGGCGCGGGCGGCGGTGCCCCCGCGCCGGGCATCCCGGCGAGGGTGGGCTGGTCGTGGACGGACGGCGGGCCCGGCACCGCCGGGCCGTCCTGCGGCCTTCCCGGATCCGCCGGCGACCGCTCCGGCGGTGCCCACGGGTCCCTCGGGTCAGGGCTCTTGTCGGTCATGCGGCACCCCCCTCTCGTACGGCCATGCTATGCCGTCCCGCCGGCCGGACCCCCGCTGCCTACGATGGGGGCCGATCCGTCCGCACCGTCCCCCGGAGGCCCGCCGTGCCCGACCTGACCCCCTTCATCGCAGGGCTGCCCAAGGCGGAGCTGCACGTGCACCACGTCGGCTCGGCCTCCCCCCGGATCGTCGCCGAACTGGCCGCGCGGCACCCCGACTCCAGGGTGCCGACCGACCCGGAGGCGCTCGCCGACTACTTCACCTTCACCGACTTCGCGCACTTCATCGAGGTCTACCTGTCCGTGGTCGACCTGGTCCGCACGCCCGACGACGTCCGCACGCTGACGTTCGAAGTCGCCCGCGACATGGCCCGGCAGAACATCCGCTACGCCGAACTGACCATCACCCCCTACTCCTCCACGCGCCGCGGCATCGAGGAGAAGGCGTTCATGGAGGCCATCGAGGACGCCCGGCGCGCGGCCGAGGCCGAGTTCGGGGCCGTGCTGCGCTGGTGCTTCGACATCCCCGGCGAGGCCGGCCTGGAGGCCGCCGCGGAGACCGCCCGCCTCGCGGTCGACCTGCGCCCGGAGGGGCTGGTCTCCTTCGGCCTCGGCGGGCCCGAGATCGGCGTGCCCCGCACGCAGTTCAAGCCGTACTTCGACGCCGCCCGCGCCGCCGGCCTGCACAGCGTCCCGCACGCCGGCGAGACCACCGGACCGGAGACCGTCTGGGACGCCCTGCGCGAACTCGGCGCCGAGCGGATCGGCCACGGCACCAGCGCCGTCCGGGACCCGGAGCTGCTGGCCCACCTCGCGGAGCACCGCATCGCCCTGGAGGTCTGCCCGACCTCGAACATCGCCACCCGCGCGGTGGAGGACCTGGACCGGCACCCGGTCCGGGAGATGGTGCAGGCGGGCGTCCTCGTCACCATCAACAGCGATGATCCGCCGATGTTCGGCACGGACCTCAACAACGAGTACGCGGTGGCCGCCCGGCTGCTCGGCCTCGACGAGCGCGGCCTCGCCGGACTCGCCAAGAACGCGGTGGAGGCGTCCTTCCTCGACGCCGCGGGGAAGGCGCGGATCGCGCAGGAGATCGACACGTACACCGAGGCGTGGCTGGCACGCTGACGGCCGCGGGAGAATGGGCGGCATGCGCACCCTGACGGCCGTCGCCCACCGCGGCGATCCCCACCGCTTCCCCGAGAACACGCTCCCGTCGATCCGTTCGGCGTTCGCGCTCGGCGCGGACGCGGTGGAGGTCGACGTACGGCTGACCCGCGACGGCGAGGCCGTCCTCCTCCACGACGAGACGCTGCGGCGGCTGTGGGGGCACGACGTGCGCCTCGACGGGATGACGGCCGCCCAACTGGCGGAGCTGACGCGGGGCGGGGTGCCGACGCTGCGTCAGGCGCTCGCCGAGGCGGGGCCGGGGCGCCTGCTGCTGGACCTGCCGGGGGCGGCGCCGGAGACGGTCGGGAGGGTTCTCGGCCTGGTCGCCGAGTGCGGGGCCCGCGAGCGCGTCTACTACTGCGCCGGCCCGGACACGATGCTGGCCGTGCGGGCCGCCGACCCGTCGGCGGAGATCGCGCTGACCTGGACGACGCTGTCGCCGCCGCGCCGGGTCCTGATCGACGCGGTGGCGCCGGCCTGGCTGAACTACCGCTTCGGGCTGGTGGACCGGGCGCTGGTGGAGGCGCTGCACCGGGACGGCCTGAAGGTCTCGGCGTGGACCGCCGACACGAAGCGGACGATGCGCCGGCTCGCCGCGGCGGGCGTGGACGCGATCACCACGAACCGGATCGACGCCCTGGCGGCGGTGCGCGCCGCGGCCGGCCGCTGAGCCGGCCGGGCGCCGGAGCCCGCCGTCATGCGGCGGCGGGCAGGGCCTCCAGGCGCTTGACGAGGCGCCGCAGGACCAGGAGCGGGATGATGCCGAAGACGCCGAACGAGATGTCGATGAGGCGCCATCCGAGCGGGATGCCGCGGATCTGCCCGCAGATCAGCGCGAGGGGGACGACTCCGGCGCAGGCGATCATGCCGGCTTCCAGGATCCAGATGTTGCGGACGGGGTCGCGGAGGACTCCGTAGAAGAAGACGGCGATCACGAGGTGGGCGAAGGCGAGCCAGTCGTTGCCGTAGAGGAGGAACGGGTAGCGGGAGTCGGCCGTGTCGAGGCCCTCGCCGACCCGGGCCAGCCACTCGTGGGTGATCAGGGAGTTGGCCAGGCGCACCTCGGTGACCAGGGGGAAGGCGGTGAGCCCGCTGAGGACCAGGCAGACGAGGAACAGGACGAGCCAGGCGCGGATCCGCCGCTGGAGGGCGCTTCTCTCAGTCATGGCAGCAGCCTACGCCCCGAATTGAACGCGTTCAGCCAATTCCCTGAACGTGTTCAATTCTGTGGCGGTGATCACATGCCCACGAGGGCGTTCCAGCGGCCGGCCAGCGTGCGGCGCTCCGCCGCCGTGACGTCCCGGGCCACGGCGAGCCGCCGGCGCATCGCGTCGTCGGGGAAGACCAGCGGGTTCTCGGCGAGTTCCGCCGTCTCCCGGTCCGGCGAGGCGGCCAGCACCTCGCGGGCCGCCGGCACCGGGCAGACGTAGGCGACGGCGGCCGCGAGCTCCGCCGCCACCTCCGGGGTGTAGTAGTGGTCGACCAGGGCCTCCGCGTTGGCCTTGTGGCGGGCCAGGTTGGGGACGAGGAGGCTCTCCGCCCACAGTTCGCCCCCCTCCTCCGGCACGACGAACTCGATGTCCGGGTTGCCGGCCCGCAGTTGGACCGCGTCGCCGGAGTACGCCTGGCAGGCCAGCACGTCGCCCTTGCCGAGGTCGGAGGTGTAGTCGTTGCCGGTGAAGCGGCGGATGTGCCTGCGGCGCACCAGCTCCTCGACCCGGTCGCACATCCGGTGGAAGTCGGCCGCGGTCCAGCGGGTGACGTCCACGCCGTCGCCCTGCATCAGCAGCGCGAACGACTCGTCGAGGCCGGAGAAGAGGGTGACGCGGCCCGCGAGGTCCGGCTGCCACAGGTCCGCCACCGACCGGATCTCCCTGCCGAGCGCCCTGCGGTTGTAGGCGATCCCGGTGATCCCGGACTGCCAGGGCACGGTGTGCAGTCGCCCCGCGTCGAAGGCCGGCGAGCGCAGCAGCGGGTCGAGGTGGGCGGCGACGTTGGGCTGCCGGGCGCGGTCCATCGCCTGCGCCCAGCCCAGGCGGACGAAGCGGGCGGCCATCCAGTCGCTGACCACCACCAGGTCGTGGCCGGTGTCCTGGCGGTTCATCAGGGCCGGGCCGACCTTGCCGAAGAACTCGTCGTTGTCGTTGATCTCCTCGGTGTACCGGACCTCGATGCCGGTGCGCTCCGTGAACGCCTCCAGCGTGGGGCGGCGTTCCCCGTCCTCGGCGCCGGTGTCTATGTACATGGGCCAGTTGGCGAAGGCGAGGCTCCGTTCGCGCGCGGAGCGGTCCGCGCCCGCCCGGCGGTCTTCGGGGACGTACGCGGAGGGCACGCCGCAGCCGGTGAGGGCCGCGAGGAGGCCGGCGGCGCCGAGGCCGCGCATCGCCGTGCGGCGCGTGACGCGGCGGGGGGAGGGGGTGGGAGCGGGCATGGGTGAAGCCTCGGGGAACGCGCAGGGGGCGGGCAAGGGACACATTGTCCACTGCCCGCCCCCCGTGCGGGGCTGCCTTGACGGCCCGTCGGGGCCGCGGCCGGACGTCAGCCGTCGAGCGAGGTCATCACGTGCTTGATGCGGGTGTAGTCCTCGAAGCCGTACGCGGAGAGGTCCTTGCCGTAGCCGGACTTCTTGAAGCCGCCGTGCGGCATCTCGGCGACGAGCGGGATGTGGGTGTTGATCCACACGCAGCCGAAGTCGAGGTGCTTGGACATGCGCATCGCGCGGGCGTGGTCCTTGGTCCACACGGAGGAGGCGAGGGCGTACTCGACGCCGTTCGCGTACTCCAGCGCCTGGGCCTCGTCCGCGAAGGACTGGACGGTGATGACCGGGCCGAAGACCTCGTTCTGGACGATCTCGTCGTCCTGCTTGAGGCCGGAGACGACGGTCGGGGCGTAGAAGTAGCCCTTGTCGCCGACACGGTGGCCGCCGGCCTCGACCTTGGCGTGCGCCGGGAGGCGGTCGATGAAGCCCGCCACCTGCGCCAGCTGGTTCGGGTTGTTCAGCGGGCCGTAGAGGACGTCCTCGTCGTCCGGGGCGCCGGTCTTGGTGTCGGCGGCGGCCTTGGCGAGGGCGGCCACGAACTCGTCGTGGACGGACTCGTGCACGAGGACGCGGGTGGCGGCGGTGCAGTCCTGGCCGGCGTTGAAGTAGCCGGCGACGGCGATGTCCTCGACGGCCTTGGCGATGTCGGCGTCCTCGAAGACCACGACCGGGGCCTTGCCGCCGAGCTCCAGGTGGACGCGCTTGACGTCCTTCGAGGCGCTCTCGGCGACCTGCATGCCGGCGCGGACGGAGCCGGTGATGGAGGCCATCGCCGGGGTGGCGTGCTCGACCATGGCCTTGCCGGTCTCGCGGTCGCCGCAGACGACGTTGAAGACGCCCTTGGGCAGGATCGAGTCGATGATCTCGGCCATCAGGACGGTCGAGGCGGGGGTGGTGTCCGAGGGCTTGAGCACCACGGTGTTGCCTGCGGCGATGGCCGGGGCGAACTTCCACACGGCCATCATCATCGGGTAGTTCCACGGGGCGACCTGGGCGCAGACGCCGACCGGCTCGCGGCGGATGATCGAGGTCATCCCGTCCATGTACTCGCCCGCGGAGCGGCCCTCCAGCAGGCGGGCCGCACCCGCGAAGAAGCGGATCTGGTCCACCATCGGGGGCAGCTCCTCGCTGGCGGTCAGGCCCAGCGGCTTGCCGGTGTTCTCCGACTCGGCGGCGACCAGCTCGTCGGCGCGCGCCTCGAAGGCGTCGGCGATCTTGAGGAGGGCCTTCTGGCGCTCGGAGGGCGTGGTGTCGCGCCAGCCCGGGAAGGCGGCCGCGGCGGCGGCCATGGCGGCGTCGACGTCGGCCTGCCCGGACAGCGGGGCGGTGGCGTACACCTCGCCGGTGGCCGGGTTGACCACATCGGTGGTCCGCCCGTCGGCGGCGTCCTTGAACTCCCCGCCGATGTAGTTGCGCAGACGACGCAGTTCGGTGGTCACTACAGCCACACTCCTGATCACATGTCCAATGATTGAGACGAATCCCAAGCCTAGCCTCTCGGCGGATGCTTTCGACAGGGCCGCCCACCACCAACTACGAAATCAGTAAGATCGGGATGTCAGAACAACGGATTTCATTGGTTTCATCTTGCGGAACGGAGGACTCCTCGTGCAGAGTGAGGTCGTGGTCAGTCGAAGCGCAGATTCCAGGAACAGGCAGCCGTCCCCCTCGGTCGATGCTGTGTCGCTGGCGATCATCGAGCAACTGCAGGAGGACGGACGCCGTCCCTACGCGGCGATCGGCAAGGCCGTGGGCCTGTCGGAGGCCGCCGTGCGCCAGCGCGTGCAGAAGCTGCTCGACCAGGGCGTCATGCAGATCGTCGCCGTCACCGACCCGCTCACCGTGGGCCTGCGGCGCCAGGCCATGGTCGGCATCAACGTCGAGGGCGACGTCGATCCGGTGGCCGACGCACTGACCCAGATGGCCGAGTGCGAGTACGTGGTGATGACCGCGGGCTCCTTCGACCTGATGGTGGAGATCGTCTGCGAGGACGACGACCACCTGCTGGAGACGATCAACAAGAAGATCCGCGCGCTCCCCGGCGTGCGATCCACCGAAAGCTTCGTTTACCTGAAGCTGAAGAAGCAGACCTACATGTGGGGAACCCGATAACCGTGACCCAGGACCTGTCCAAAACCGCGTACGACCACCTGTGGATGCACTTCACCCGGATGTCGTCGTACGAGCACTCCCCCGTCCCCACCATCGTGCGCGGCGAGGGCACCTACATCTACGACGACAAGGGCAAGCGCTACCTCGACGGCCTTGCCGGCCTGTTCGTGGTCAACGCCGGTCACGGCCGCAAGGAGCTCGCCGAGGTCGCTTACAAGCAGGCGCAGGAGCTCGCGTTCTTCCCCGTGTGGTCCTACGCCCACCCCAAGGCCGTGGAGCTCGCCGAGCGCCTCGCGGACTACGCCCCGGGCGACCTGAACAAGGTGTTCTTCACCACCGGCGGCGGCGAGGCCGTCGAGACCGCCTGGAAGCTCGCCAAGCAGTACTACAAGCTCAAGGGCAAGCCGACCAAGTACAAGGTCATCTCCCGCGCGGTCGCCTACCACGGCACCCCGCAGGGCGCCCTGTCGATCACCGGCCTGCCGGCGCTGAAGGCCCCCTTCGAGCCGCTGGTCCCCGGCGCGCACAAGGTGCCGAACACCAACATCTACCGCGCCCCGATCCACGGCGACGACCCCGAGGCCTTCGGCCGCTGGTGCGCCGACCAGATCGAGCAGCAGATCCTCTTCGAGGGCGCCGACACCGTCGCCGCCGTCTTCCTGGAGCCGGTGCAGAACGCCGGCGGCTGCTTCCCGCCGCCGCCCGGCTACTTCCAGCGGGTCCGTGAGATCTGCGACGCGTACGACGTGCTCCTCGTCTCCGACGAGACGATCTGCGCCTTCGGCCGCCTCGGCACGATGTTCGCCTGCGACAAGTTCGGCTACGTACCGGACATGATCACCTGCGCGAAGGGCATGACCTCGGGCTACTCCCCGATCGGCGCCTGCATCGTCTCCGACCGCGTCGCCGAGCCCTTCTACAAGGGCAGCAACACCTTCCTGCACGGCTACACCTTCGGCGGGCACCCGGTGTCCTCCGCGGTGGCCCTCGCCAACCTCGACATCTTCGACAAGGAAGGCCTCAACCAGCACGTGCTGGACAACGAGGGCGCCTTCCTGAAGACCCTCCAGAAGCTGCACGACCTGCCGATCGTCGGCGACGTCCGCGGCAACGGGTACTTCTACGGCATCGAACTCGTCAAGGACAAGACCACCAAGGAGTCCTTCTCCGACGAGGAGACCGAGCGCGTCCTGTACGGCTTCCTCTCCAAGGCGCTCTTCGACAACGGCCTGTACTGCCGGGCCGACGACCGGGGCGACCCGGTCGTGCAGCTGGCCCCGCCGCTGATCGCGGACCAGGGCACCTTCGACGAGATCGAGGGGATCCTGCGCTCCGTGCTCACCGAGGCGTGGGCCAAGCTGTAAACGGACCCGCAGGACCGTACGCCGCGGCCCGGGTGCCCCGTTCGAGTGGGAACGGGGCACCCGGGCCGTGTGCTGTCGACCATCTCGGCCCTCATCTCCTTACATCTCAGTGCGGGCGCCAGTGACCCCACGGGCTCCGCTTCGTTCCCCCGGACGGAGGTGTACGCCATGGAGGCTCCACCGGACAGCGACGTGCTCTGGGCACGGTCCGTTCACTACTCCCACGACGGCTCGCCCGGCATCACCGGGGTGTCGGTCGGCGTCCGCCAGGGCGAGGTCCTCGCCGTGACCGGCCCGCGCGGCAGCGGGAAGACCACGCTGCTGCACTGCCTCGGCGGCCGGCTGGTCCCCCAGGACGGCGGCGTCTGGTTCGACGGCGTGCCCGTCCACACCATGGGAGCCCTCGCCCGCGAACGGCTGCGCCGCGACCGGTTCGGCTGGCTCGGCCCGGAGCCGGCGCTGCTGCCCGAACTCACCGTGTGGGAGAACGCCGCCCTGCCGCTGCTGGTCGCCGGCACCCCGCACCGCACCGCCAAGCGGACCGCCTTCGAGTGGCTCGACCGCCTCGACATCGGCGCCCAGGCACGCAGGCGGCCCGGCGCGCTGACCCGACCCGAGGCCCAGCGCGCCGCCCTCGCCCGGGCCCTCGTCCACGAGCCCGCCGTCGTCTTCGCCGACGAGCCGACCGCGCCCCTGCACCGCGCCGAACGGGCCGTGCTGCTGCGCACCCTCACCGCGGCCGCCCGCTCCCACGGCATCACCGTCGTGCTCGCCACCCACGACGAGGACACCGCGGCCGCCGCCGACCGGTGCCTCCCCCTCCTCGACGGCCGCCCCGCCGCAGCCCCCGCCGCCGCGGGCCCCGGCGCGCCCGGCGACTCCCCGGAAGGCCAGGCCGCGTGCTCGCTCTCCGCCTGACCCGCGGCTCCCGCCCGCTCGTCCAGCTGCGCCGCCTGCTCGTCGCCGCCGCGGCCGCCGGCACCGGCTTCCTGCTGCTGTACGTCCTCGCCGCGGCCGCGGCCCGGCCTGCCGGATCGTTCCCGCGCCTGCTGTGGGCCCTGCTCCCGCTCGCCGCCACCGTCCACCTCGCCGTCCGCACCGCCCGCACCGACCCCGCCACCCGCCCCCGCGAGGGCATGGACGCCGTCGGGCTCGGGCCGCTGCACCTCGCCTTCACCGCCGCCGCCTCCACCGCCGTCGCCTGCACCCTCGGCAGCGCCCTCGCCCTCGCCGCCTTCCTCCACCTGCGCAGCGGCCTCGGCGGACTCCCCTTCGACGGTGCCGGCTCCGCCCTGCTGCACGCCGACCGGCCGCTGCCGCTCGCCGCCGCCCTCACCCTCCTGGCCCTCACCCCCCTCGCCGCCTCGGCGGCAGCCGCGCTCGCGCTGCGCCCCCGCACCCCCGCCGCACCGGCGGCCGGGCTGCCCTGGGGCGTCGCCCTCGCCGCCTGCGGGCTCGCCGTCCTCGGCCACGCCGGGCCCGCCGGCGGCGGACTCCCGGCCGGCTGGGCGCTCACCGCCGCCGGGCTGGCCTTCGCCGGGCCCGGGCTCGCGTACGCCTGCGGCACCTTGGTCCAGGCCGTCCGCCCCGGCGCCCTCCGGCTCCTGGCCGGGCGCACCCTCCAGGAGGAGGCGTCCCGGCTGGGCCGCCCCCTCGGCGTGCTGTGCGCGGCCGGCACCGCCGCGATCGCCGCCGCCCTCCCCGGCAGCGGCGGCATCGGCGCCCCCCTGGGCCCGCTGACCGGAGCCGCCTTCGCGCTCACCGTCCTCTGCGCGGCCGCCACCCTGCTCGCCGCCGCCGTCGAGGTCCGCCAGTCCCGCGCCGCGAGCCGGGCCGCGCTCGCCGACCTCGGCGCCCCCGGCAGCGTCCTGCGCACCGCCGCCACCGTGCGGGCCGCCGCACTGCTCGCCGTCTGCCTGCCCGTCTGCTGGGGCGTCGCCCGGCTGACCTCCCTGGCGCTGACCGGCTGACGCTCGCCCCGTCCGGCACCCCGGGACGAAACGGCCGAACGAGGCAACCTCCCGGGGCGTTCCGCACGTCTGGCAGTGGTACGCACAACTTGCCGGAAGTGATCGGAGCCCTCGGTGCTCATAGGCCTGCTGACCGCGATAGCGGCGTCCATCTGCTACGGCACGGGATCCGTCCTGCAAGCCGTCGGCTCGCGCCGGGCGGCGCGGGCCACACCCGCGGACGCGGGGGTGACCGCGCACGGCGGCCCGAACCTGTCGTCGACCGCCAAGGCGGCGATGACCTGGGAGTTCATCGTCGGCACCGTTCTGGACTTCGCGGGCTTCGGGCTCGGCGCGCTCGCCTCGCGGATGCTGCCCCTCTTCCTCTCCCAGACCGTCATCAGCGCGAACCTCGTCATCACCGCCGTGCTCAGCGTGCGGATGCTCGGCATCCGGCTCACCCGCAAGGAGTGGGCCTCCATCGGCACCGTCTGCACCGCCCTGGTGCTCCTCGCCAGCGCCGCCGGCCACGAGGGCGGCCACTACGCCCCCCTCGCCACCCACTGGTGGCTGCTCGCCGTGACGGCCCTGATCATCGTGGGCGGCACGGTCGCGGTCCGGCTCCTCGGCGGCCGCGCCGCCATCCTCGCCGGCCTGCTGTCCGGCCTGGCCTTCGGCGCCCTCGGCGTCGGCGTCCGCATCCTGAACGGCATCGACCCGTTCGACCCGGCCGCCCTCCTCGGCGACCCCGCCCTGTACGCGATCGTCCTCGCCGGCGCCGGCGGCATGTACCTGCACACCGTCGCACTCCAGATCGGCTCCGTGAACGGGGCCACGGCCGCGCTGGTCGTCGGCGAGACCGTGCTCCCCGGCGCCATCGGCGTGCTCTGGCTCGGCGACGCGTCCCGGCCCGGCATGGCCTGGCTCGCCGTGACCGGCTTCGTCCTCGCCGTCGCGGGCGCGGTCGCCGTCGCCTGGTTCGGCAACCACGACGGCGCCGACCCGGCCGCCGAACCCGCGGCGGACCCGGCCGCCCCGGCCCGGGAGCCCGCCGGAGTCAGCTAGAACCGGAACCGTCGGGCCGGGCCGCGGGGATGACGACGACCTCCGACGGGGCGAACGCCACCGCCACCCGGTCCCCCGGCGCCGGCGCCCCGGCCAGGTCGCACTCGGCCTCCAGGACCGGCCCGCCCGCCGGCCGCAGCCGCAGCGCCACGTGCGCGCCGCGGAAGGTCCGCGACTCCACCTCGCAGCGCAGCCCGTCCGCGGCGAGCCGGACGCCCGCCGGGCGGACCAGCAGCCGGTGCTCCCCCCGCGGGGACCCCTCCGGTACGGGAACCTCGCCCCACGGGGTGGCCGCGGACCCGTCCGACACCGTCGCGGGGACGACGTTGTCGAAGCCGAGGAAGCGCGCCACGAACTCGGAGGCCGGCCGCTGCCACACCTCCAGCGGGGTGCCGGCCTGCGCGATGCGGCCCTCCCGCATCACGACCACCCGGTCGGCCAGGGCGAACGCCTCCCCCTGGTCGTGGGTGACGGCCAGCACCGTGGTGCCCAGGCGGGTGAACAGCGCCCGCAGCTCCACGACGAGGCGCTCGCGCAGCCCCCGGTCCAGCTGGCCCAGCGGCTCGTCCAGCATCAGCAGCCGCGGCGACGGCGCGAGCGCCCTGGCCAGCGCGACCCGCTGCTGCTCGCCGCCGGAGAGGGACGACACCGGCCGGCGCCCGGCACCGGGCAGCCCGACGAGCTCCAGCAGCTCGGCCACCCGGGCCTCCTGCGCGGCCCGGGCGGCGCCCTGCATGCGCAGGCCGAACGCGACGTTCCCGCCGACGTCCCGGTGCGGGAACAGCTGGTGGTCCTGGAACATCAGGCCCACGCCCCGCCGGTGTACGGGCACCCGCGCCTGGTCGGCGCCGCCGAGCAGCACCCGGCCCGCCGAGACCGGCTGGAGCCCCGCGACGACCCGGAGCAGCGTGGACTTGCCGCTGCCGCTGGGGCCGAGGAGGCACACCGTCTCGTGCTCGGCGACCTCCAGGTCGACGCCGTCCACGGCGGCGCGTCCGCCGAAGCGGACCGACACCCCGGCCAGTTCGAGCAGGGTCATCAGAACTCTCCCGAGGACTTGTCGGGGCGCAGCCGCTCCAGCACCAGCAGGGCGGCCGCGCACACCAGCATCAGCACGGTGCTCAGCGCCATGGCCTGCCCGTAGTTCAGGTCCCCGGCCCGCCCCAGCAGCCGGGCCACCGCCACCGGCAGGGTCGGCCGGTCGGCCCGGGCGATGAAGACGGTGGCGCCGAACTCGCCGAGGGACACCGCGAAGGCGAACCCGGCGGCGATCAGCAGAGCCCGCCGCACCAGCGGCAGGTCCACCTCCCGCCAGGCCCGCAGCGGGGAGGCGCCGAGCACGGCGGCGGCCTCGCGCAGCCGCTCGTCGACGGCGCGCAGCACCGGCAGCATGGTCCGGACGACGAACGGGACGCCGACCAGCGCCTGCGCCAGCGGTACGAGGATCCAGGAGGTCCGCAGGTCCAGCGGCGGCTCGTCGAGGGTGATCAGGAAGCCGAAGCCGACGGTCACGGCGGACACCCCGAGCGGCAGCATCAGCAGCGCGTCGAAGCCGCGGACGAAGGGGCCGGCGCGCCGGGTCAGGGCGGCGGCCGCGAGGCCGCCGACGAGCACGGCGATGCCGGTGGCGGCGAGGGCGTACTCCAGGGAGTTGCGGATCGCCTCCAGCGGCGGGACCAGGAAGGTGCCGCCGCCCGAGCCGGCCTGCGACAGCGCCTCGTAGTAGCCGGTGCCGTAGCCGGCCGGGGTGTCGAAGGACCGCTCGACCAGCACGCCGAGCGGCAGCACGATCAGCAGCGCCACGGTCAGCAGGACCCCGCCGAGCAGCAGCCGCTGCCCGGCGCCGCGCGGCGGGTGCGCGGTCCGGGCGGGGTCCACGAGGCGCAGCGCGGTCTCGCGGCGGCGCACCGTCCACGCGTGGACGGCGAGGATCCCCACGACGGCGGCGAACTGGGCGAGCGTCAGCACGGCGGCGGTGGAGAGGTCGAGGAGCTGGGCGGTCTGCCGGTAGACCTCCACCTCCAGGGTGGCGTACGAGGGCCCGCCCAGGATCTGCACGACGCCGAACGAGGTGAAGGTGAAGAGGAACACCATGACGGCGGCGGCCGCGACGGCCGGCGCCAGCGCGGGCAGGGTGACCTGCCTCCAGGCGGCGAGGCGGCCCGCGCCGAGCACACGGGCGGCCTCCTCCTGCCGCGGGTCGAGCTGCGCCCACAGCCCGCCGACGGTGCGGACGACGACGGCGTAGTTGAAGAACACGTGCGCGAGCAGGATCGCCCACACGGTCGTGTCGAGCCGGAGCCCCCACAGCTCCTCCGTCAGCCCGCCCCGGCCCACCAGGGCGAGGAAGGCCGTGCCGACGACCACGGTGGGAAGGACGAAGGGGACGGTGACGACGGCGCGGAGGACCTGCTTGCCGGGGAAGTCGAGCCGGGCGAAGGCGTACGCGGCGGGCAGCGCGAGCAGCAGGGTGAGGGCCGTGGAGGCGAGCGCCTGCCAGGCGGTGAACCACAGGACGCCGGCGATGCCCGGCTCGGCCAGCACCGCGCCGATGCGGCCGAGCTGCCATCCGGCGTCCGTCTTCAGGCCCCGGCCGACGATGGCGGTGACGGGGTAGGCGAAGAACAGCCCGAAGAAGGCCAGGGGCACGGCCATCAGGGCGAACCTGGCGGCCGCGCCGCGTGCGGCGCGGGGCCCGCCGGGCCCCGCGCCGTCGCCGGCTACTTCACGACGAGCGAGGTCCACGTCTTGACCCACTGCTCCCGGTTCTTGGCGATGGTGTCGGGGGCCACGGCCTCGGGCTTCTCCACGACGGCGCCGTGCTTGGTGAACAGCTCGGGCAGCTGCGCGTCCTTGACGACCGGGTTCACGAACATCTTGAGCGGCATGTCCTCCTGGAACTTCTTGCCGATCATGAAGTCGATGAGCGCCTTGCCGCCCGCCTCGTTCTTCGCGCCCTTGAGCAGGCCCGCGAACTCGGTCTGGCGGAAGCACGTGCCGGTGGCGACGCCCGTGGGGGCCTCGGCCGGCTGCGGCTCGGCGTAGAGGACCTCGACCGGCGGGCTGGAGGCGTACGAGACGACCAGCGGGCGGTCGCCCTTGGCCTTCCTGCCGCCGGCGGAGCCGGAGAAGCGCTCGTTGTAGGCCTGCTCCCAGCCGTCGACGACCTCGACGCCGTTGGCCTTCAGCTTGGCCCAGTAGTCCTTCCAGCCGTCCTCACCGTACTTGCCGACGGTGGCCAGGAGGAAGCCGAGGCCGGGCGAGGAGGTCGCCGCGTTCTCGACGACCAGCAGGTCCTTGTACTCGGGCTTGGCGAGGTCGTCGAGGGTCTGCGGCGGGGCGAGCTTCTTTTCCGCGAAGTACGCCTTGTCGTAGTTGACGCAGATGTCGCCGGAGTCGACCGGGGTGACCCGGTGCTGCGCGTCGAGGACGAATTCGGGCTTGACCGTGTCGAGGCCCTTCGCCTCGTACGGGGTGAAGATCCCGTTGTCGAGGGCGCGCGAGAGGAGGGTGTTGTCGACGCCGAAGAAGACGTCGCCGCGGGGGGATCCCTTGGTGAGGATCTCCTGGTTGAGGGCGGTGCCGGCGTCCCCGGAGTTGAGGACCTTCACGGTGTAGCCGCTCTGCTGCTCGAACTCCTTGAGGACCGACTCGGTGACGGCGAAGGAGTCGTGGGAGACGAGCGTGACCGTCTTCTGCGCCGGCGAACCGCTGCCCTCGGCCGCGGACCCGTCGCCGCTGCCGCCGCAGGCGGTGAGCGCGGCGGCGCCGAGGGCGGTCGCGAGCGCGGTGGCCGCGAGTCTCCTGGTGGTGGTGCTCACTGGTGATTCCTCCTGGGTGTGACCAGGAGAAGACGCGGCCCTGCCGGGCGCTTCGCGAGCGGACGCCGGGCAGGGCGCAACAGCTTGAGTGGTGACCGAACTCCCTACCCCGAATGACCGGGGCGAGGTTCAGAGGGTCTGCGGTGGACGGTGACCGCACTCTCAGCGCTGTGGCGCTCCCCTGTCGGAATGTGGAATTGGTTCGGCCACAGGGTACCCCGCGGCCGTTTCCGCACCTCCCGGGCCTCCGGGCCTCAGCGCTCGGCGGCCGCCAGCTGCCCGCAGGCGCCGTCGATCTCCTGGCCGCGGGTGTCGCGGACGGTGACCGGCACGCCGTGGCGGGCGATGGCCTCGACGAAGGCCCGCTCGTCCTCGGGCCGCGAGGCGGTCCACTTGGAGCCGGGTGTCGGGTTCAGCGGGATCAGGTTGACGTGGACGCGCTTGCCCTTGAGCAGCCGGCCGAGGAGGTCGCCGCGCCAGGCCTGGTCGTTGATGTCGCGGATCAGGGCGTACTCGATGGAGACGCGGCGGCCGGACTTCTCGGCGTACTCCCAGGCGGCGTCGAGGACCTCGCGGACCTTCCAGCGGGTGTTCACCGGGACGAGGGTGTCGCGCAGCTCGTCGTCGGGGGCGTGGAGGGAGACGGCGAGGCGGCACTTGAAGCCCTCGTCGGCGAAGCGCAGCATCGCCGGGACGAGGCCGACGGTGGAGACGGTGATGCCGCGCTGGGACAGGCCGAGGCCGTCGGGCTCGGGGTCGGTCAGCCGGCGGATCGCGCCGACGACGCGGTTGTAGTTGGCGAGGGGCTCGCCCATGCCCATGAAGACGATGTTCGACAGCCGGGCCGGGCCGCCGGGGACCTCGCCGTCGCGCAGGGCGCGCATGCCGTCGACGATCTGGTGGACGATCTCGGCGGTGGACAGGTTGCGGTCCAGTCCGGCCTGGCCGGTGGCGCAGAACGGGCAGTTCATGCCGCAGCCGGCCTGCGAGGAGATGCACATGGTGACCCGGTCGGGGTAGCGCATCAGGACGGACTCCACGAGGGTGCCGTCGTGCAGGCGCCACAGGGTCTTGCGGGTGGCGTCGTCGTCGCAGGAGATGTGCCGGACGACCTTCATCAGCTCCGGCAGCAGCTCCTCGCGGAGCTTCTCGCGGGAGCCGGCCGGGATGTCGGTCCACTCGGCCGGGTCGTGGGCGTAGCGGGCGAAGTAGTGCTGCGAGAGCTGCTTGGCCCGGAACGGCTTCTCGCCGATCGCGGCGACGGCCTCGCGGCGCTCTGCCGGCGTCATGTCGGCCAGGTGCCGGGGCGGCTTCTTCGCGGCCTTCGGCGCGATGAAGGTGAGCTCTCCCGGAGCGGGGCGGGGTGCCATGTTCGGTCCTCCTCAGGGCGACGAGGTCTGACGACCCCCGCGCGTGCGGAGCCGATGGCGATGGCGCTGTCCGCGCCCGGAGACCTCACAGATGCATCCCCGCGATCACGGGGAAAGGGCGCACCACCGGTGGTGGTGCGCCCTTCAGGATAACCCGGTCGGCTCAGCCGGTGCCGACGAAGAGGGCCATCAGCAGCCAGACCACGGGGGCGGTCGGCAGCAGCGAGTCCAGCCGGTCCATGATCCCGCCGTGGCCGGGGAGCAGCGTGCCCATGTCCTTGATCCCCAGGTCGCGCTTGATCATCGACTCGCCGAGGTCGCCGAGGGTGGCGCTGACGGCGACCGCGAGGCCGAGGACCAGCCCCTGCCACCAGGCGCCCCCGTCGACCAGGAACTCCATGCACAGGGCTCCGGCGGCCATGGCGAAGACGACGGCTCCGAGCAGCCCCTCGCGGGTCTTGCCGGGGCTGATGCGCGGGGCGAGCTTGGTCTTGCCGAAGCGCCAGCCGACCGCGTAGGCGCCGGTGTCGCTGACCACGGTCAGGACGAGGAAGGTGACCACGCGCTGGGGGCCGTCGTCCGCGGTGAGGAGCATCGCGACGAACGTCGCCAGGAACGGCACGTAGAAGGCGGCGAAGACGCCGGCGGTGACGTCCTTGAGGTAGTCCTCCGGCGGTTCGGTCATCCGCCAGACCAGGACCGCGAGCGCGGTCAGGGCCATCGCCACCCAGGCGCCCTCGGCGCCGCGCACGTACCCGGCGATGACCATGGCGGCGCCGCCGATGGCCAGCGGGACCAGCGGCGCCTTGATGCCCTTCTTCTCCTGGAGCCGGGAGGTGAGCTCCCACAGGCCCACGACGACCGCGACGACGACGACGCCGACGAAGACCGCCTTGACGATGAACAGCGAAGCGAAGATCACCGCTCCGAGGCCGACACCGACCCCTATCGCGGCGCGCAGGTCTCGGCCCGCCCGCTTCTTGGGCGGCGGTGGCGAGGCGTCCTGCGGCGCCTGCGAGGGCGGGGGCGGGGGGCTGGGCATGGGCTCCTGCGGCGGCGTCTCGGCGCGGAACGGGGGGCCGCCTTCAGCGGCGGCCCCCCGATCGCGTGCTTCCCGGTCGTCGAAGTCACGGCCGGCGGCATCGGGCACGATGGGCATGGGCCGAGTGTGCGGGCCCACCAGCGCATCGTATGCGGGACCCGCCGGAACCGGCTCCGCGGCCCAGGGAGAGTCGTTCATCAGACCTCGAGGAGCTCGGCTTCCTTGTGCTTGAGCAGCTCGTCGACCTGGCCCACGTACTTCGCGGTGGTGTCGTCGAGCTCCTTCTCCGCGCGGCGCACCTCGTCCTCGCCCGTCTCCTTGTCCTTGACGAGCTTGTCGAGGGCGTCCTTGGCCTTGCGGCGGACGGAGCGGATGGAGACGCGGGAGTCCTCCGCCTTGGTGCGCGCGACCTTGATGTAGTCGCGGCGGCGCTCCTCGGTCAGCTCGGGGAAGACCACACGGATGATGTTGCCGTCGTTGCTGGGGTTGACCCCCAGGTCGGAGTCGCGGATGGCCTGCTCGATGTTGCGCAGGGCGCTCTTGTCGAACGGGGTCACGACGGCCATGCGCGGCTCGGGCACCGAGAAGGACGCGAGCTGGTTGATGGGGGTGATGGCGCCGTAGTAGTCGGCCATGATCTTGTTGAACATCGCCGGGTGCGCACGGCCCGTGCGGATCGCGGCGAAGTCCTCCTTCGCGACGACGACGGCCTTCTCCATCTTCTCCTCGGCCTCGAGGAGGATTTCTTCGATCACCACGTGCTCCTGCATGTCTTGAATGGATGGTTCAGGCGGGCGGTGCGGGTCCGGCCGCGCCGGGCCGGCTCCGTCTGCGGACCGCTCAGGCCCGGGTTCCCTGGTCGCTCACGAGCGTCCCGATCTTCTCACCCTTGACGGCGCGGGCGATATTGCCCTCGGTGAGCAGTTCGAACACCAGGATCGGCAGGTCGTTGTCGCGGCACAGCGTGATGGCGGTGGCGTCGGCGACCTTGAGGTCGCGGGAGAGCACCTCGCCGTACTCCAGCGCGTCGAACTTGACCGCGTCGGGGTTCTTCTTGGGGTCGGAGTCGTAGACCCCGTCGACGCCGTTCTTGCCCATGAGCAGGGCCTCGGCGTCGATCTCCAGGGCTCGCTGCGCGGCCGTGGTGTCGGTGGAGAAGTACGGCATGCCCATGCCCGCGCCGAAGATCACGACGCGGCCCTTCTCCAGGTGCCGCACGGCCCGCAGGGGGATGTACGGCTCGGCGACCTGGCCCATGGTGATCGCCGTCTGCACACGGGAGTCGATGCCCTCCTTCTCCAGGAAGTCCTGGAGGGCGAGGCAGTTCATGACGGTGCCGAGCATGCCCATGTAGTCGGAACGGGCTCGGTCCATGCCGCGCTGCTGGAGTTCGGCGCCGCGGAAGAAGTTGCCGCCGCCGATCACGACGGCGATCTCCGCGCCGTCGCGGACCACCGCGGCGATCTCACGCGCGATGGCATGGACGACGTCGGGGTCGACGCCCAGTCCGCCGCCGCCGGAGAAGGCTTCGCCGGACAGCTTCAGCATGAAGCGGCGACCCTTCTTCCCGTGGTCGCTCTTGTCGTCGGAAGCGTTGTGGGGGTCCACGCCCTGATTCATGGAGATCTCCTCGTGCACATACGAAGAAGGCCATTGCCGGTGGGTCCTCGCGGTTCCCTCTACGGCAATGGCCTCCTCGTCAGATCTGCGGTCGTTCCACGCGTACGCGGACGACTGCCTCAGACCCTACCGGGGTCCGGTGTCCGTCGTGTACGGACGGACTCAGATGCCGACCTTGATGCGCGTGAAGCGCTTCAGGGTGACGCCGGCCTCGTCCAGGACCTTCTGGACGGACTTCTTGTTGTCCAGCGCGTACGGCTGGCCCAGGAGGGTGGCGTCCTTGAAGAAGCCGTTCACGCGACCCTCGACGATCTTCGCGATGGCGGCCTCGGGCTTGCCCTCGGCGCGGGTGACCTCTTCGGCGATGCGGCGCTCGGACTCGACCTTGTCGGCCGGGACGTCCTCGGCGGACAGCCACTGCGGGGCGAACGCGGCGATGTGCTGCGCGACGCCGCGGGCGACCTCGGCGTTCTCCTTGTCCAGCTCGACCAGGACGCCGATCTGGAACGGCAGGTCGGGCATGGTGCGGTGCATGTAGGAGGCGACGTAGCCACCGGTGAACTGCGCGAAGCGGTCCAGAACGATCTTCTCGCCGAGGTTGGCGTTGGCCTCGTCGACGAAGGCGGTGACCGTCTTGCCGGGCTCGATCTCGGAGGCGAGCAGGGCCTCGATGTCGGCCGGGGAGGTGGCGGCGACGTGGGCGGCCAGCTGGTTGGCGACGGCGAGGAACTTCTCACCCTTGGCGACGAAGTCCGTCTCGCACTTCAGCTCGACGAGGACACCGGAGGTGTTGTCGTCGGCGATGAGGGAGACGACGGCACCGTTCTCGGCGGAGCGGCCCTCGCGCTTGGCGACGCCCTTCTGACCCTTGATGCGGAGGGCCTCCTGGGCCTTCTCCACGTCGCCGTCGGCCTCGACGAGCGCGTTCTTGCAGTCCAGCATGCCGGCGCCGGTGAGCTCGCGGAGCTTCTTGACGTCAGCGGCGGTGTAGTTCGCCATGAGTCTTTTGCTTCTCTCTCGAAGTCGTAGATCTACGGGTGAACGGCGGAGGAGGCGCGCTCGTGGCGCGGCTCCCCCGCCGTCATCGTCCGTGCTGCAAGTGCCCGGAGCGTGAACGCCGGGCCCTTCCAGTGGGTCAGGCCTGCTCGGCCTCGGCGGCCGGGGCAGCCTCGGCGGCCGGGGCGGCCTCGGCGGCGTCGGCCTTCTTCTCACCCTCGAGCAGGTCGCGCTCCCACTCGGCGAGCGGCTCGCCGGCGGCCTTGTCGCCCGGCTTCGAGTCGCCGGTCGCGGCGCCGGAGCGGGCGATCAGGCCCTCGGCGACGGCGTCGGCGATGACGCGGGTGAGCAGGGTGACGGAGCGGATCGCGTCGTCGTTGCCCGGGATCTTGTAGTCGACCTCGTCGGGGTCGCAGTTGGTGTCGAGGATCGCGACGACCGGGATGTTCAGCTTGCGAGCCTCGCCGACGGCGATGTGCTCCTTCTTGGTGTCGACGATCCAGACGGCGCTGGGCACCTTCTGCATCTCGCGGATACCACCGAGGGTCTTCTCCAGCTTGGCCTTCTCGCGGGAGAGGACCAGGAGCTCCTTCTTGGTCAGACCCGAGGACGCGACGTCCTCGAAGTCGATCGCCTCGAGCTCCTTCAGGCGCTGCAGGCGCTTGTAGACCGTGGAGAAGTTGGTGAGCATGCCGCCGAGCCAGCGCTGGTTGACGTACGGCATGCCGACGCGCGTCGCCTGCTCGGCGATGGCCTCCTGGGCCTGCTTCTTGGTACCGACGAACATGATGGAGCCGCCGTGCGCGACGGTCTCCTTGACGAACTCGTAGGCGCGGTCGATGTACGACAGCGACTGGAGCAGGTCGATGATGTAGATGCCGTTGCGCTCGGTGAAGATGAAGCGCTTCATCTTCGGGTTCCAGCGACGGGTCTGGTGACCGAAGTGGACGCCGCTCTCCAGCAGCTCCCGCATCGTTACGACGGCCATGGCCATCTCCTTGGTTTTCTCGGTTTTGGTCCTGACGCCCCGATGCGTCCTGCCCCCGTCGAAGGGGACCGAGAGACGCCGGCACCCGGTCTTGCCGACCGGCCCCGGGGCGTGCGAAGTCGACCCGGTGACCCGGATCGCCGTAAGAAGTGTACGGGACCGGGCGGTATGCCAGGTGACGCCGCCGTCCACAACGCCCCCGCCGTCCACAGGGCCGCCCGCGGCCCGCGGCGGCGGGGTCACGCTGGCCGCATGACCGTGACGACGCTGCTGATCGCGCTGCTGCTGCTCACCGCCCGGGCGGCGGCCCCGGGCCCGCCCGCCGCGGGGGACGCCCCCGGGGCAGCCGCCCGGGCGCCCGCGCACGCGCCGGGGGCGCACGGCGGGGCGCGCGACGCCCCTGCGCGCGGGGCTCCTGCCGGGGTGCGGGCGGCGGTGCGGCCGCTGCCGGGCCCCCTGGTGGTCGCCCGCTGGTGGGACCCGCCTCCGACCCCGTACGCCGCCGGGCACCGCGGGGTGGACCTGGCCGCGCCGGCGGGTGCGCGGGTGCGGGCGGTGGGGCCGGGGCGGGTGCACCACGCGGGGCCGGTCGCCGGGCGCGGGGTCCTGTCGCTCACCCTGCCGGGCGGCCTGCGCACCACGTACGAGCCGGTGCGGCCGCTCGTCGCGGAGGGGGAGGCCGTCACCGCCGGGCAGGTGGTCGCCGTCCTGGCGGAGGGCGGCCACTGCGGGGCGCGCCCCTGCCTGCACTGGGGCCTGCTCGCGGGCGAGGACTACCTCAACCCGCTGGGCCTGCTCCCGCGGCCGTCGCCACGGCTGCTGCCGGGCGCGGGGGCGGCGCCGGGGAGTGTCGTCACAGCAGCGTCGGCCGCCCGAAAGGCCGGGCGACGGGCCTTCACGACGCGACCTGTCCTCGGACGCCGCGCAGAGCCATCGCGACGGCCGTCTCGGTCACGACGGCCGGGTCCTCGGCCGCGCCCAGCTCGATGCGGCGCACCGCCGCGTCGACGACGCCCTGGAGGAGCATCGCCGCCAGCTTCGGTTCCTCCTGGCCCAGCGCGGCCAGCGCCTCCACGATCATCGCGACGAGCCCGCCGTGCGCCGCGCGGATCTTCTCCCGGGCGCCCGCGTCCAGCTCGCTCGCGGAGATCGCCACCACCGCCCGGTGGCGCCGGTCCCCGACGAGGCCGAGCTGGCTGCGCACGTAGGCCTCGATCTTCGCGTCGGGTGTGGCGGCCCGCTCCATGGCCGCCTCGATCTCCGCGGCCCAGACGGGGAAGTCGACCGCGCACAGCTCCTCGACGACGGCGGCGCGGGAGCGGAAGTACTCGTAGACGGAGGACCGGGCCAGGCCGGTCCGCTCCGCCAGGGCGGGGAAGGTCAGGGCCTCGGTCCCGCCTTCGGACAGCAGGGAGCGCGCCGCGTCCAACAGGGCGCCGCGCTGCATCGACCGGTGCTCGGCCACGGAGGCCGCTCGAATCCTGGGCACCCGTCCACTGTACGGAGGTAGCGGCGGGTCAGCGCCCCACATCCGCCAGCTTGGCGCGCAGTTGCAGCACCGACTTGGTGTGGATCTGGCTGACGCGGCTCTCGGTGACGCCGAGGACGTTGCCGATCTCGGCGAGGGTCAGGCCCTCGTAGTAGTAGAGCGTCACCACCGTCTTCTCCCGCTCGGGCAGCGTGTTGATGGCGCGGGCCAGCAGCCTGCGCAGCTCGCGGCCCTCGGCCACCTCCACCGGGTCGTCGGCGGCGGTGTCCTCCAGGGTGTCCATCAGGGAGAGGCGGTCGCCGCCCTCCCCGCCGACGTGCAGCAGCTCCTCCAGGGCGACCACGTTCGCCAGGGACAACTGGCTGAACACCGTGTGGAGTTCCTCCACGGCGATGCCCATCTCGGCGGCCACCTCGTGTTCCGTGGGCGTGCGGCGCAGCTGCGCCTCCAGCGTGGCGTAAGCCCGCTCGACGGCCCGCGCCTTCTGCCGGACGGAGCGCGGGATCCAGTCGAGCGCCCGCAGCTCGTCGATCATGGCGCCGCGGATGCGGGTGATGGCGTACGTCTCGAACTTGATGGATCGGTCGGGGTCGAACTTCTCGATGGCGTCGATCAGCCCGAAGACGCCGGAGGAGACGAAGTCGGCCTGCTCCACGTTGGGCGGCAGGCCCACGCTGACCCGGCCGGCGACGTACTTGACGAGCGGCGAGTAGTGGAGGATCAGCTGCTCCCGCAGCCGTTCGTCACCCGATGCCTTGTACGAGCGCCACAGCGCCTCCAGGGACGAAGGCGCGGTGGGCCGCACGCCGCCGCGGGCAGCGGTGGGCACGGCGGCGCGGTCGGACCCTGAGGTGTGCTGGGGCATGCTTCGCCTTTGCCGGAGCCGGATTCCTTGTGAGCGTAGCGTGACGGAGTAGTCGCGGTGCGCGAAGAGTACGGGATCGTATGAGGCCCCGGCGGCGTCCCGGATCGCACGGGCGACCCGGGACCGGCGCCGGGCGCCCGGTCCCGGCGGCTGCCGGCAGAAGGACCGCGGTATTCATCGGCTTCACTCTTTCACCGGAACGCCCCAGGTCACCGACCGCCTCGCCGTTCGCCACCGGTTCGTGTGCCTTCCCGGCGTGTCCTCTTGGCCAACCGCCAGCCGTCGCCCAGCCGTTCGACGAACCCCAGAGAGTGAAGTTCGTACAGTCTGCCGATGACTTCATCGGTGCCGGTCCCCGAGGCGACGGCGATGTCGGCGGCCTGCGCCGGCCCCGCGGCCGGCAGCGCGTCGAGTACCCGCGCGGTGTCCGGGTCCAGCAGGTCGCGGGCGAGGACCGGCCCGCGCCGCTCGGGCGCCAGCTCCCCCATGCCGCCGACGAGTTCGACCACCTCGGCGGCGTCGGTGACGAGCACCGCCTCCCCGCGCAGCAGCTCGTGCACCCCGGCCGACAGCCCGCTGGTGGCGGGCCCGGGGACGCCCATGGTGAACCGGCCCAGCTGCCGGGCGCGGCGGGCGGTGACCAGCGAACCGCTGCGGTAGGCCGCCTCGACGACGACGGTGCCGCGGGTGAGGGCGGCGATGACCCGGTTGCGCAGCACGAACCGGGCGGGCGTCGGATGGCTGCCGGGCGGCAGCTCGCCCAGCACCAGTCCCTGCCCCGCGATAGTGCCGAGCAGCCCGGCGTGGCCCCGCGGGTAGGGGGTGTCCACCCCGCAGGCCAGGACCGCGGCCGTCGCCCCGCCGGCACCGAGCGCACCGCGGTGCGCGGCGCCGTCGATCCCGTACGCCGCCCCCGACACCACGACCCAGCCGCGCTCGGCGAGCCCGGCCGCCAGGGTGTGCGCCATGTGCGCCCCGTACGGGGTGCAGGCCCGCGCCCCGACGAGCGCGACGGAGCGCAGCGCCCAGGTACGCAGGTCGGGGGTGCCCCGTACCCACAGGCCGACGGGTCTGGCGTCGCCGAGGTCGTCGAGCTGGGTGGGCCACTGCGGGGTGCCGGGGCAGATGAACCGGCAGCCCAGCT
The DNA here is from genome assembly GCF_055570615.1 of Streptomyces sp. NPDC031121. Classification (NCBI taxonomy): domain Bacteria; kingdom Bacillati; phylum Actinomycetota; class Actinomycetes; order Kitasatosporales; family Streptomycetaceae; genus Streptomyces; species Streptomyces sp. NPDC031121. The sequence goes on along the minus strand of NZ_JBVIGV010000016.1, from coordinate 65,803 downwards.
CCGCCGCCCGGTCCAGGTCGGCGCGGGGATCGGCCTTCGCGGCCCGCAGCCGGTATCCGGCCACCCGCTGCCGGCCCGCCCCGCCCAGCTCCGGCGGCTCGGGGTCGGCCCCGGTGAGCAGGCGCATCAGGCCGGCGGCCCCCTGCTCACGCAGCCACCGGCCCCCGTGCACGTCCCCCGGTTCCAGCACCCGCGTCAGCGCGGCCCGCGCGAGCAGCTCCTCCCCGTACCCCCCGGAGCCGGGTTCCGACCCGGTCCGGCCCTCCGGGCCGGGGCCGCCCGGCGGTCCGGAGTCCGGCAGCGGCTCGGGGCCGGGACCGTGCGGCTGCCCGGACCCGGGCAGCGGCTCCCGGCCGCCGGGCGCCGTCACGGCGCGGCTCCCGCCGCGAGGGCGGCGCCGCGGGACACTCCGGTGCGGAGCTCCAGGGCGACGGCCAGGTCCAGCGCGTCCGGCCGGTCGTTGCCCCGCAGGTCGGCCACGGTCCAGGCGACGCGCAGCACCCGGTCGAGCCCGCGGGCGGTGAGGAGGCCGCGCTCCAGGTCCCGCTCGGCTTGGGCGAGCGCCCCGGGTGCGGCCGGCCAGCGGGTGCGCAGCTCGTGGCCGGGGATTTCGGCGTTGAGCCGCCACGGCGTCCCGGCGAGCCGGGCCGCGGCGCGCTCCCGGGCCTGCCGGACCCGGGCGGCGACGACGGCCGTGGGCTCGCCGCGGCTGCCGGGCCGGGCCAGGTCGCGGCGGCCGACCGGCTCGACCTCGACCCGCAGGTCAACCCGGTCCAGCAGCGGTCCGGACAGCCGGGCCTGGTAGCGCCGGACCACGGAGGCGGGGCATTCGCAGCCCGCGCCGTACAGCCCGTGCCGCCCGCAGGGGCAGGGGTTCGCCGCGAGGACCATCAGGAAGCGGGCCGGCAGCTGCACCACGCCGGCGGCCCTGGCGATGACCACCCGCCCGGACTCCAGGGGCTGGCGGAGCGCGTCCAGCGCCTTCGCGCTGAACTCGGCGGCCTCGTCCAGGAAGAGGATCCCGCGGTGGGCCAGCGAGACGGCCCCCGGCCGCGGCACCCCGGCCCCGCCGCCGACGAGGGACTGCATGGTGGCGGAGTGGTGCGGCGCGCAGTAGGGGGCCCGGGTGACGAGGGGGTCGCCCGGCGGGAGGATCCCGGCGACCGAGTGGACGGCGGTCACCTCCAGGGAGTCCCGCCGGGTGAGCGGCGGCAGGATGCCCGGCATCCGCTCGGCGAGCATCGTCTTGCCCGCGCCCGGCGGCCCGCTCAGGAACAGGTGGTGCCCTCCTGAGGCGGCCACCTCCAGGGCGCGGCGGGCCGCCTGCTGCCCGGCCACGTCGGCCAGGTCCGGCAGGTCGGCGGGGCCGCCCTCCGCCGCCCCGCCGGAGAGGACCCCGGTGCCCAGGCCCGCGCCGGGCAGCAGCAGCGCCGAAGGCCCGGGGCCCGGCGGCCCGGCCTCCTCCTCGGGCTCGGCGGCCGCGCCGTCGGCCCCGGTCAGCACCGCGATCAGCCGGCGCAGGCTGCCGACGCCGAGCACCGACACCCCGGGCACCAGCTCCGCCTCGGCGGCGCAGCCCCGCGGCACGACGACGTTCCGGTGGCCGGCCTCCGCGGCGGCGAGCACCGCCGGGAGGATGCCGGGCACGGGCCGGACCCGGCCGTCCAGCCCAAGCTCCCCGATGAGGACCAGGTCGGCGATGACCGCCGGGTCGACGACCTCCGCGGCCCCGAGCACCGCTGCCGCGACGGCGAGGTCGAAACCCGAGCCGCCCTTGGGGACGGAGGCCGGGCTGAGCCCGACCGTGAGCTTCTTCTGCGGCCAGGCGGCGCCGGAGTTGGCGACGGCGGCCCGCACCCGGTCCCGGCTCTCGACCAGGGTCTTGTCGGGCAGCCCCACCAGGGTGAACGCCGCCACTCCCGGTTCGAGGTCGGCCTGGACCTCCACGACCACGCCCTCGACGCCGACGAGGGCCACCGAGCAGGCTCGCGCGAACCCCATCAGGCCACCCCCCTGACGTGCTCCACGACGGGCGCCCCGCGCCGCGGCAGCACGACCCCGACCAGGTCGATCCGCACCCCGCCCGGCGGCGGCCCCCCGTGGTCGGCGAGCCAGCGCCCGGCGAGCCGCCGCAGACGCTCCGCCTTGCCCGGCCGCACCGCGGCCATCGGGTGCTCGAACGGGCCCGCCCGCCGGGTCTTGACCTCGCACACCACGAGCGCGTCCCCGTCCCGGGCGAGGATGTCGATCTCCCCCGCCCGGCACCGCCAGTTCCGCTCGATGACGATCATGCCGGCCTCCGCCAGCCGCCGCACGGCGAGATCCTCGCCGTACCGCCCCATCGCCTGCCGCGCCACGCCCTTCGCGTCCACCGCGCACCACCTCCACCGCCACGGTCCCGCGGACCGCGGAAGCGAGTGGATCTTGGTGGACGGAGAGGCCGTTGTGGACAGCCCCCTCACCCGTCAGGGGGACAGGCGCGCCCCCGCCGGGCGCGGCCGGGCCGCCGCGGTCAGCTGCCGGGCAGTTCGAGGTCGCTCTTGTTGAGCTCCTCGATGTTCACGTCCTTGAAGGTCAGCACGCGCACCTGCTTGACGAAGCGGGCAGGCCGGTACATGTCCCACACCCAGGCGTCGGCCATCGTCACCTCGAAGAACACCTCCCCCTGGACCGAGTGCACCTGCATCTCGTAGTCGTTCGTCAGGTAGAAGCGGCGTTCCGTCTCGATCACGTACTTGAACAGCCCGACGACGTCGCGGTACTCCCGATAGAGCTTCAGCTCCATCTCGGTCTCGTACTTCTCGAGGTCCTCGGCGCTCATGGCATGTTCCCCTTCAGCCGTGCGTCCCCCCATTGTGCGGCAGTCACGCGGGCGGCCGGTCGATTTCCGTCGCGAGGTCCACCGGCGCGCCCGGCGGGCCCTCGGCCAGCAGCGTCGCCAGCAGCTCGGCGAGCCGCTTGGGGTAGACCGTCTCGCGGGCCGTGAGGAGTTCCTGCACGGTCCACCACCTGGAACCGCTGACGCTGCGCCGCTCCAGTTCGGTGAGGCCCTTCATCTCGGTGCGCGTCTGCCCCGTCCGGGCCAGGAAGTACCACTCGTCCTGCTCCCACTGCCGCCCGTCGAAGGGGAAGGCGCACTGGCGCCGCCACAGCACCGGCCCGAGCACGACCTCGGTGATCCCCGTCTCCTCCGCGAGTTCCCGCAGGGCGGCCTCTTCGCGGGTCTCGGCGCCCTCCAGGCCGCCGCCGGGGGTGAACCACCAGTCGACCTCCGGTGCGGCGGGCTCGAAGCCGTGCAGCAGCAGGATCCGGTCTGCGGGGTCGAGCAGCACCACCCGGGACACCTTGCGCAGGCCGGCGGCGCCGGCCGGGTCAGCGGGCACCGGCCCGCTCCCGGCGGCGGGCGAGCGTCCGCGCCAGCGGCCCGTACGCGCACCCGAGCAGGACGAGCGCGGCCCCGGCCGCGGCCGCGGCCAGCTGGATCCGCAGCGGCCCGGGCCGGGAGACCCCGCCGGGCAGGTCCGCGTACGCCGCGGGCCGGCCGACCATGGTCGCGGAGGGCCAGGCGAGGGCGTCGACGCGGCCCTGCACCGCGGAGCGCGGCACGGTTCCCTGCCCGGCCTCCTGGAGGTGGGCCCGGGAGTCGAGGGAGGCGGCGCGGCGGTCGCCGAGGAGGAAGAGGTTCCCCTCGGGGACGGTCACCTCGAAGGGGGTCTGCGACGCGGGCCGCAGTCCGTTCGCGGCGGCGCCGGGGTCGTCGAGGTCGGCGTACGGCTCGTCGAGCTCCCGGCCGTTGAGCGTGAGCCGGCCGCCCTCGCCGCAGCACCTCACCGTGTCGCCGCCGACGCCGACGACCCGCTTGACCATGGGCGAGTCGGCCCACCGGGTGTCGGTGAAGACGACCACGTCGCCGCGGCGCACCTCGGCGCCGTCGATCCGCTGGGCGAGGACCCGGTCGCCGGGCCTGACGGTCGGCACCATCGAGTCGGTCGGCACGGTGAAGGGCTGGTACACGACAGCACCCCACACGAAGCCGCCGAGGAAGAGCACGAAGCCGACGGCCACGGCGATGCCCGACAGGACGCCGCCGGCACCGCGGACGCCGCCTCCGGTGCCGCGCGCCTGCTGCGCTCTGCTGTCCTGCGTTCCGCCCATGGCTGCGCCCCCAAATCCGGGATGGACCACCCTGGGCGGCACCCTACCTGCCGGTAGGACCGCCGGTAAGCCTCCGCCTGCGCCACAGGACGAGGGGGACGGCTCCGGCCAGGCCGAGCGCGGCCGGGGCGGCGCTCAGCGCCTTGGCCGGGGCCTGGTTGCCGATGCCCGGCTGATCGAAGGTGTCCGGGACCGGCAGGGTCGACCAGCGGGTGACCGGCCAGGCCACGACCACGGCGCGCCCGACGACCTTGTCGACGGGGACGAAGCCCTGGGTGGAGTCCTGCATGTGGTAGCGGGAGTCCTGGCTGTTCTGGCGGTGGTCGCCCATCACCCAGATCTTGCCCTCGGGCACCTTGAGCGGCCCGAACGGCGCGTCGTCACAGGGGGTGTTGCCGGGGAAGATGTACGGCTCGTCGAGCGGCTTGCCGTTGACGACGACCGGGCCGCCCTTCTTGCACTCGACCGTGTCCCCGCCGATGGCGATGGTCCGCTTGATCAGGTCCTTCTCGTCGGCGGACGGCATCAGGCCGATCTTGCTGAGGATCTGCTGGGCGAGGTTGGGCTCCGGGGTGGGCTCCCCCGCCAGCCAGTTCGCCGGGTCGTGGAAGACCACGACCTCGCCGCGCTCGGGCTCGGAGCCGAACCACGGAGTGAGCTTGTCCACCAGGACGCGGTCGCCGCGCTGGAGGGTGTTCTGCATCGAGTCCGAGGGGATCGAGAACGCCTGCACCAGGAACGTCTTGATCAGCAGGGCGAGCAGCAGGGCGATGCCGATGAGGAGCGGCAGCTCCTTCCAGAACGAACGCTGCGGCTGCGCCTCGGCGTCGTCCTCCGCCTCGTCGCCGGCCGCGCCCCCGGCAATGTGCTCGGCGTCGGCCGGGCGCTCCTCGCCGTCGTCGCGTCCGGACCGTGCGCCTACCGCCACGTCCCCCACATCCACTCCTCACTCGGAACTGCCGCCCGGCCGGTTCGGCACGGGTCCTCCCCTCCCTTAACGAGCGGGAGTTCCCTAAGGCGCGGGAGACCGAGGACACACTATGCGACGGGTGCGCCCGCACGGCGCCCGCTGCGGCCGCGTCGCCCGCTCCGCCGCTGATCCGGCACGGTGAGGAAGGTCGCGGGCTGCTCCAGCCTGCGCCAGTGGTCGAACGGCCATGCGATGACTACGGCTTCGCCGACGACGCCCTCCTCCGAGATGGTCCCCTGGAAGGCCTCGTCGAGGTGGTAGCGGGAATCGGCCGAATTGGAGCGGTGGTCGCCCATGACGAAGAGCCGGCCGGGCGGGACGGCCACTTCGAACCTGATGTCGGAGGGTGCGTTCCCGGGCTTCACGTACGGCTCGTCCAGCGGCGCGCCGTTGACGGTGACGCGGCCCTTGGCGTCGCAGCAGGCGACGGTGTCGCCGCCGACCCCGATGACCCGCTTGATGAGGTCCTGTTCGTCGGCGGAGGGCAGCAGGCCGATGAAGGTCAGCGTCTGCTTGATCTGCTTGACGCCCACGGGGTCGCGCGGCGGGCGCGCGGCCTCGCCCTTGAGCCAACCGCCGGGATCTTTGAACACGACGATGTCGCCGCGCTCGACCGGGGAGCCGAACCAGGGGGTCAGCTTGTCGACGAGGACCCGGTCGCCGATGCGGATGGTCTCCTCCATGGAGCCCGAGGGGATGAAGAAGGCCTGCACCAGGAACGTCTTGAGCAGCAGGGCGATGCACAGCGCCGCGACGACGAGCAGCGGGAGCTCGCCGGCGCGCCGGGTGCGCCGGCGCCGCCGGACGCGGCGGGCCAGCCGGCGCCGCTCGGCCCGCCCGCCCGGCTCGGGCGCCGCCGGGGTCTCCGCGGCGGCCGGCGCGGGGGCGGGCCGCGCGGCCTGCCTGCGGCGCTCGCGCTCGCTGCGCTGCCGGCCGCGGCTACCCATGGCCGCCTCCGGAGGCGGGCGCCGGGGCGGACGGCGCCGGCCGCGGGGCGGTGCGGCCCCAGCGCGAGGGCGGCCAGCCGATCCAGTCGGCCCGCCCGATGACCCTCTCCACCGGCACCATCCCGCCGCCCGGCTCGCCGAGGTGGTCCCGGGAGTCCCGGGACTGCGACCGGTGGTCGCCCATCACCCAGAGGTGGTCCAGCGGGACGACGATCCGGAAGGGCACCTTCGAGGGAGCGTCGCCCGGGTACAGGTACGGCTCGGCCAGCGGCACCCCGTTCACCGCGAGGCGCCCCTGCGCGTCGCAGCAGACCACGTCGTCCCCGCCGACGCCGACGACCCGCTTGACGAAGTCGGTGTCGGACGGCCCGCCGATGCCGAGGGCGGAGGCCGCTCCGCCGACCAGCCCGGCCAGCGGGCCCGGCGCCGTGTCCGGTTCCCGCACGAAGGAGCCGGTGCCGTCGAACACGACCACGTCGCCGCGCCGCGGCGCATCGCCGAAACGGTACGCCAGCTTGTTCACCAGCAGTCGGTCGCCGACCTGGAGCGTGGGCTCCATGGACCGGCTCGGGATCAGGAAGGGCTGGACGACGAAGCCGGCGAGCAGCAGCAGGAAGACGGTGCAGGCCACCCCGAGCAGGGCGGCTCCGCGCAGCGGGGGCAGCCTCCGCCGGCCGTCCGGCGCGAGGAACCGGGCAAAAGCGGAACGCGGCCGCTCCTCCCCCGTGCCAGGGGAGGAGCGGCCGCGTTCGGTGAGCTCTGCTTCGGTGTCCATCGGGGGGAGCCTATCCGGCCGCCCCCTGGATCCGGAGAGGAGATCAGCGGTCGCGCTTCTCCTTGATCTTCGCGGCCTTGCCGCGGAGCTCACGGAGGTAGTACAGCTTGGCGCGGCGGACGTCACCACGGGTGACCAGCTCGATCTTCTCGAAGATCGGGGAGTTCACCGGGAAGGTGCGCTCGACACCGACGCTGAAGGAGACCTTGCGAACGGTGAAGGTCTCGGAGACGCCGGAGCCCTGGCGGCGGATGACGACGCCCTTGAACTGCTGGATACGGGAGCGGTTGCCCTCGATGACGCGGACGTGCACGTTGACGGTGTCACCCGGGCGGAAGGCCGGGACGTCCGAGCGCAGGGAGGCGGCGTTCACGCCGTCGAGCAGGTGAGACATGTTCTTCGTCTGCTTTCTTCGCACGACGCCACAGGTCGCCGATGCGGGTTTTCGGGGAGAATTCCGTAGCCGTGCCACCCCTCGTGCGACGGTCCCCCTGTGGCAGGGGCGCACGCGAGCACACAGCAGCCGCCTATTCTTCCACGGTCCGCGGCCTGCGCCAAAACCGGCCGTCCGCGGACGGCTGCCAGCCCAGGGCGGCCAGCAGCTCCCGGTCCTTCTTGTCGTACGCCGAGGCCTCGCAGCGCTCGATCAGGTCCGGCCGGTTGGCGGCGGTCCGGCGCAGCGCCTCGTCGCGCCGCCAGCGGGCGATCTTCCCGTGGTGGCCGCTCAGCAGCACCTCCGGGATGCCGCGGCCGCGCCACTGCGGGGGCTTGGTGTAGACGGGGCCCTCCAGCAGGTTCGCCATCTCGCCGGGCGCGAAGGAGTCGTCCCGGTGCGATTCGGCGTTGCCGAGGACGCCGGGCAGCAGGCGGGCGACGGCCTCCGTCACGACGAGCACGGCGGCCTCGCCGCCCGCGAGGACGTAGTCGCCGATGGAGACCTCGTAGACCGGCATGCGCGTCGCGTACTCGTCCATGACGCGCCGGTCGATGCCCTCGTAGCGGGCCGGCGTGAAGATCAGCCAGGGCCGCTCGGAGAGCTCGACGGCGAGTTCCTGCGTGAACGGCCGCCCGCTGGGCGTGGGCACGACGAGGACGGGCCCGCGGGCGCCGGCCTCGTAGCCGTCGGCCAGCACCTCGTCGAGGGCCTCGCCCCAGGGGTCGGTCTTCATGACCATGCCGGGGCCGCCGCCGTACGGGGTGTCGTCGACGGTGTTGTGCCGGTCGTGGGTCCAGTCGCGCAGGTCGTGGACGTGCACGCCGAGCTGCCCGCGGGCCCGCGCCTTGCCGACGAGGGAGACGTTCAGCGGCTCCAGGTACTCGGGGAAGATCGTGACGACGTCGAGCCGCATCAGGCCCCGTCCTCCTCGTCCCGGGTGGAGGCCACCACGGCACGGTCGTCGATCAGGCCGGGCGGCGGCGTGATGACGCAGCGCTGCTCCTCCAGGTCGATCTCGGCGACGATCTCCTCCACGAAGGGAATCATCACCTCGGAGCCGTCCTCCCGCTCGACGATGAACAGGTCCTGCGAAGGCAGGTGGGAGATCTCGGTGATCCGGCCGATCGCGGTGCCGTCCTCCAGGACCACGTCCAGGTCGATGAGCTGGTGGTCGTAGAACTCGTCGGGCTCCTCGGGCAGCTCAGACGGGTCGACGTCGGCGATCAGCAGCGTGTTGCGCAGCGCCTCCGCGGCGTTGCGGTCCTTCACTCCCTCGAACCGCAGCAGGAGGCGCCCGCTGTGCACCCGTCCCGTCTCGACGGTGAGGGGGCCCGCCGAGGCCGGCTCCGTCTGCAGCACGGCGCCGGGCCCGAGCCGCAGCTCCGGCTCGTCCGTCCGCACCTCGACGGTGACCTCACCCTTGATCCCGTGGGCGCGGCCGATCCGCGCGACTACCAGCTGCACTCTTCCTTCTCCTGTCCATACGACGACGGGCCGGGGCGGGCACGAATGCCCTCCCCGGCCCGTGCCGGTGATTCAACTGCTCAGCGGACCTGGTCCACGTCGACGAGGTCGACGCGGATGCCGCGGCCGCCGATGGCGCCCACGACGGTGCGCAGCGCACGTGCGGTGCGGCCGTTGCGGCCGATCACCTTCCCGAGGTCGTCGGGGTGGACCCGGACCTCGAGCACCTGCCCGCGGCGCAGGTTGCGCGAGGCGACCTGCACGTCGTCGGGGTTGTCCACAATGCCCTTTACGAGGTGCTCAAGAGCCTCCTCGAGCATGCTCAGGCCTCGGTCGACTCGGCGGCGGCCTCAGCCTCGTCCGCCTTCTTGTCGGCCTTCTTCGCCTTCTGCGTGATGGCCTCGCCCTTGGTCTCGCCGATGCCCTCGAGGGCCTTGGCGAACTCGTCGAAGGAGCGACGCTTGTCTTCCTTCGTCGCCGGCTGCAGCAGCGGCGCGGGGGCCGGCAGGCCCTTGTGCTTCTGCCAGTCACCGGTCAGCTTGAGGATGGCGAGCACGGCGTCGGTGGGCTGGGCGCCGACCGAGAGCCAGTACTGGGCGCGCTCGGCGTTGACCTCGATGCGCGACGGGTTGTACGTCGGCTGGTAGATGCCGATCTCCTCGATCGCGCGGCCGTCCCGGCGGGTGCGGGCGTCGGCGACGACGATGCGGTAGTGCGGGGAGCGGATCTTGCCGAGGCGCTTGAGCTTGATCTTGACTGCCACTGGAGTGGTGTCTCCTGAACTTGACGTGGTTGGGCACTTGAGATGCCACGTGGGGTTGCGGTACTCGGGTGCCCGATGGACGCGTCAGCCGGAGGAGAGAGGGGTCCTGTGCGACTGTCGAGTACAGCCATCCATTCTGCCACATGACGGTGGCGGCCCCGGCCCGCCCCCGGCGGCCCGTGCCGCCCGCCGCGCGCCGCACCGCGCGGCGGGTTCAGGACGCGGCTGCGGTGACCGCGACCTCCGGGATGCGGAACGGCTTCATGCAGCCGCCGCAGACGATCGGGGCCTGCGCCAGCACGGAGGGCACCACCCGCACGTTGCGCCCGCAGTCGCAGACGGCCTTGACCCGCACGCCCCCGCCGGACGAGCCGTGCCGCGCGGCCGGGCCGCGGAAGGTGCGCTTGGTGTCGGCCGTCGTGGCCGCGGTGTGGGCCTTCAGGGCGCGGTGGAGGCGCTCGATGGTCGGGCGGTACCGCTTCTTCGCCTCGGCGTTCAGCGTGACCAGCGAGAAGCCGCTGCTCGGATGCGGCTCGTCGGAATGGTCCAGCCCCATCTCCTCGGCGATCGCGAGGAATCTGCGGTTGTGGTAGCGGCCGGCCCGGGAGGTGTCGCGCACTCCCCGGGCGGCGGCGATGCCGTGGACTGCCTCGTGCAGCAGTCGCTCGAAGGAGAGTTCCGCGCCGCAGGCGGACGAGGACTCTCCGATCAGGGACTCGGGCGCGGCAAGGTCCGGCAGCTCGGGGTGGTGCCGCTGAATGTCGGCCCACGCCTGCGCCAGCTCTGCGGCGAGAACAGGTGGTGTCGTGCTCACGTCGTGACAACGAGCCGAAGGCCCCCGGTGTTCCGATTCCGGGCCATTCCAAATTTTTTGCACGTACCCGTCAGTTGTGCCTGATGCGCGACGACGAGGACGGGTGCGCCGATCCCAGGAGGAGTCGGTACACAACGCCGACGGCAAAACATCAGCCCCGGCGCGCGGCGGGCGGCCGCACGCCGGGGCGCGATGGCGGAAGCGCGGGCGTCGGGTGTCAGTACGAGCGCGCGACGATGGCGAGCGTACCGGGGGCGTCGTCCGACTCGGGCACCGACCCGTCCTCGGCGATCAGGCAGCGCACGGTGACGGCCTGCTCGCCCAGCTTGGCCTCGCCCTCGGGGCCGAGGTCGGCCCACGGGATCCGCGCCCAGCCGCCGGCGGCCGCCGCCTCGGCGGCCTCCTCCAGCGTGGAGACGTCGGTGGTGCGGGCCTCGCGGCGCTCGCGGGACTCGCGCAGCAGCTGCGCCTGGTCCTCGTCCAGCACCTTGGGCAGCAGGTCGGCGAGGGCGTCGATCTGCACCGGCTCCTTGCCGCCGGGGATCCGGCGGGCGAGCATCGCGGTGCCGGCCTCCAGGTCGCGGGGGCCGATCTCGACACGGACCGGGACGCCCTTGAGCTCCCAGTCGACGGCGCGGCGGCCGAAGGGGGTGTCGACGCGGTCGTCCACGTGGACCCGGATGCCGGCGGCCTTCAGGCGGTCGCCCAGCTCGCGGACCTTCGCCACGGCCTCGTCGCCCTTGATCGCCATGACCACGACCTGGACGTGCGCCAGCCGCGGCGGCACGCGCAGGCCGTTGTCGTCGCCGTGGGACATGATCAGGCCGCCGACCATGCGGGTCGACACGCCCCAGGAGGTCTGCCAGACGAACTCCTGCTTGCTGTCCTTCGACAGGTACTGGGTGTGGAAGGCCTTGGCGAAGTTCTGGCCCAGCTCGTGGCTCGTGCCCATCTGGAGGGCCTTGCCGTCGCCCATCATGCCCTCCAGGGTGAGGGTGTTGATGGCGCCGGCGAAGCGCTCCTTCGGCGTCTTGCGGCCGAGCACGACGTCGATGCCGAGCACGTTGACCATGAAGTCGCCGTACACGTCGCGGTGGATCCGGGCCGCGTAGTCGCGCGCGTCCTCGTACGTGGCGTGGGCCGTGTGGCCCTCCTGCCAGAGGAACTCGCTCGTACGGAGGAAGACGCGCGGGCGCATCTCCCAGCGGACCACGTTGGCCCACTGGTTGATCAGCAGGGGCAGGTCGCGGTAGCTCTGCACCCACTTCGAGAAGTAGTCGTTGATGATCGTCTCGGAGGTCGGGCGCACCACGACCGGCTCCTCGAGCTGCTTGCCGCCGCCGTGGGTGACGACCGCGAGCTCGGGGGCGAAGCCCTCGACGTGCTCGGCCTCCCTGGTCAGGTAGGACTGCGGGATGAACATCGGGAAGTAGGCGTTCTGGGCGCCCGCTTCCTTGATGCGCGCGTCCATCTCCTGCTGCATCCGCTCCCACAGCCCGTAGCCGTACGGCCGGATGACCATGGTGCCGCGCACAGGGCCGTTGTCGGCCAGCTCGGCCTTGTTGATCAGATCCTGGTACCAGCGGGGGAAATCCTCCGCCTGGGGGGTGAGAACGGGAGCCTTTGCCATGGCGCGAATGGTACGGCGCCCGGGGGGCGATCCGTGAATCGGGTGGCGCACTCCTCTGGACGCGGGGGCGGATGGGGAGTTCTCTGGCATCGGGGGCAAGGGGGCGACAAGGAATCAGGAGCGCTCTTTCGATGACACCTACGCCTACGCCGACACTCGTCGCCCGCGACTGGGCGGAGATCCAGGAACGGATGCTCGTACCGCTGTACGAGACGGTCTACGACCGGCTGGCGGTCGGTCCGGGCGACCGGCTGCTGGGCCTGGACTGCGGGGCCGGGCTGGCCCTGCTGCTGGCCGAGGGCCGGGGCGCCGCGGCGACGGGGGTGGAGGCGGACCCCGAGCGGCGGGCCCTGGCGCGCGAGCGCCTGCTGGACGTGCTGCCGTCGGCGCCGGCACCCGGCGGGCGCCCGTACGACGTGCTGTTCGCCTTCGCGCCCTCCGGGGCGGCCCTCGCCGCGGCCCTGCCGGCGCTGCGCAGCGGCGCCGCGGTGGTCCTGGCGGGCTGGGGGCCCGCGGAGCGGTGCACGGTCCCCTCGGTGCCGGGGGGCGGCCCGGCACCGAGGGACCTGGAGGCGCTGGTGTCCGCGGCCGGGCTGCGGCCCGACGGCTCGGGGCGGGTGTTCTGCCCGTTCGGGTACGCGGACGCCGACAGCGCGGTGCGCGGGCTGCTCTCGACGGGGCTGTACGGCTCCGCGGGCGACACAGGGCAGGTGGAGAAGGAGCTCGCCGAGGCGCTTCACCCGTACGAGCGAAGCGACGGCTCGGTCTGGCTGCCGAACATCCTGTGCTACGTGGTGGCCCGGGTGCCGTGAGGGAGCCGCCCGGAAAGCGGGAGGGCGCGGCCGCGGCAGGCGCGGCCGCCCTCCCGGCGGCGGGCCGTCAGGCGGGAGTGCGCGGGATGCCGGCCGCGGCGTAGGCCGCGGCCTCGTCGAGGGTCTCGTTGGCGAGCAGCGCCTCGGCGAGGGCATCGAGTTTCGGCCGGTGCTCGCGCAGCAGGCGGCAGGCCTCCGTGTAGCACTCGTCCACGATCCGCCGCATCTCGGCGTCCACCGCGTCGAGGGTGGCGGGGGCGGCGACCAGGCCGTACGGGCTCTGCCCGTCGGAGGGGACGGCGGTGAGGCGGCCGATGCGCTCGCTCATGCCCCAGCGGCCGACCATGCCGCGCACGATGCCGGTGACCTGTTCCAGGTCGTTCTCGGAGCCGGTGGTGACCACGTCGTAGACGGTGTGCTCGGCCGCCATCCCGCCGAGCGCGCCGATGATCCGGCCGCGCAGGTACTCCTCGGTGTAGGCGTACCGGTCGGCCTCCGGGGTGGAGAGGGTGACGCCGAGCGCCCGGCCGCGGGGCACGATCGTGATCTTGCGGACGGGGTCGGCGCCCGGGTGGAGCATGCCCAGCAGGGCGTGGCCGCTCTCGTGGTAGGCGGTGCGGCGGCGCTCCTCCTGGGGCATGACGAGCGGGCGCTCCGCACCGAGCTGGACCTTTTCCAGCGCTTCGGAGAGGTCGCCCTGGGTGACCCGGTCGCGCCCCCGCTTGACGGCGAGGAGGGCGGCCTCGTTCGCGAGGTTGGCGAGTTCGGCGCCGGTCATGCCCGGGGTGGTTGCGGCCATCTGCGCGAGGTCGACCTCCGGGGCGAGGGGGATCTCGCGGGTGTGGATGCGCAGGATCGCCTCGCGGCCGCTCTTGTCGGGCGGGGCGACGGTGACGGTGCGGTCGAAGCGGCCGGGGCGGGTGAGGGCGGGGTCGAGGACGTCCGCGCGGTTGGTGGCGGCGATCACGACCACGCCCTCGGAGCCGGAGAAGCCGTCCATTTCGGTCAGGATCTGGTTGAGGGTCTGCTCCCTCTCGTCGTGGCCGCCGATGCCGCCGCCGGCGCCGCGGGCCCGGCCGATGGTGTCGATCTCGTCGATGAAGATGATCGCCGGGGCGACCTTGCGGGCCTCGGTGAACAGTTCACGGACCCGGGAGGCGCCGACGCCGACGATCATCTCGATGAACTCGGAGGCGGACGCCGAGAAGAACGGGACGCCCGCCTCGCCCGCCACCGCCCGGGCGAGCAGCGTCTTGCCGGTCCCGGGCAGTCCCGCGAGCAGGACGCCGCCGGGCATGCGGGCGCCCATCGCCCGGTACCGCTGGGGGTTCTTGAGGAAGTCGACGACGTCGTGCAGCTCGCCCTGGACCTCGTCGATGCCGGCGACGTCCTCGAAGGTGGTGCGCTTGCCGCCCTCCTGGAGCTCCACGGGCCGGGGCGGCGTTTTGCGGCCGAGGCCGCCGAGGCCGCCGCCGAGCGCCGAGCCCATCCGGCGGGCGAGGAGCACCCACAGCAGGACGAGCAGCAGCATCGGGGCGAGGGAGAGCAGCACGTTGGCGAGGAGGCTGCGCTGGACGACCACCGGTGAGGCGGTGACGGTGGTGTTCTGCTTGGTGAGCTCGGCCCACAGGTCGTCCTCGGCGAAGGCGGGGCGCTGGGTGGTGAACTTGGTGTAGTCGCCCTTCTCACCGTCGGGGAGGGGCCGCTTCGCCTTCAGCTCGCCCTGGATGGCGTCGCCCTTGGCGTAGATCTTGGCGACGTTGCCGGCGGCGACCTGCCTGCTGAACTCGGTGTAGGAGACGGTCGGCTCGTCGCCCTCGTTGAAGAAGGACAGGACGAGGTTGGTGACCAGGAAGACGAGCAGGGCGGCCAGGACCAGCCAGCGCCAGCCGCCCGGCATCTTCTTCTTGGGCGGCGGGGGCGGCGCGCCTTCGGAGCGCCAGGGCGTGTCGGCCCGCTCGCGCGGCGGCGCGGGGGTGGGGCTGGGCACCGTGGGCCTCCTTACTGCCGTCCTCCTCGCCGACCATAAGGGATATTCCGGGCAGAGGCTTCCGGACGGGCTCCCCCGCCCCGGACCGCCCCGCCCTGGCCCGGACGCACCGGGGCCCCGGCCGCGCGGTGGGCGGCCGGGGCCCCAGGGGACGCCGGTACTACTTCATGAACTTCTTGAACTCGTCCGGCAGCTCGAAGTCCTCGCCCGGGGCGCCGCCCGGCAGCCCGAAGGGGCTGCCCTCGGCGCCCGCCCCGCCGCCCAGGGCGGCCTGCTCGCGGCGGGCGGCGGCCGCCGCCTCCTCCGCCTTGCGCTTCATCGGGTTGCCGCTCTTGCGCTTGCCCTTGGCCTGCTTGACCTGCTTCTTCTGCCGGCCGGGGCCGCCGCCCATGCCCGGGATGCCCGGCATCCCCGGCATGCCGCCGCCCTGGGCCATGCGCGACATCATCTTGCGGGCCTCGAAGAACCGCTCGACGAGGTTCTTGACGGCGCTGACCTCGGTCCCGGAGCCCTTGGCGATACGGGCGCGGCGCGAGCCGTTGATGATCGTCGGGTCCTGGCGCTCGGCCGGGGTCATCGACTTGATGATCGCGGCGGTGCGGTCGACGTCGCGCTCGTCGATGTTGTTGATCTGCTCCTTGATCTGCCCCATGCCGGGCAGCATGCCGAGCAGCTTGGAGATGGAGCCCATCTTGCGGACCTGCTCCATCTGGGCCAGGAAGTCGTCGAGCGTGAACTCCTTGGGGCCCTTGGCGAGCTTGGCCGCCATCTTCTCGGCCTCGGCCTGCGAGAACGTCCGCTCGGCCTGCTCGATCAGGGTGAGCATGTCACCCATGTCGAGGATCCGGCCCGCCATGCGGTCCGGGTGGAAGGCGTCGAAGTCGTCGACCTTCTCGCCGTTCGAGGCGAACATGATCTGCTTGCCGGTGACGTGCGCGATGGAGAGCGCGGCACCGCCGCGGGCGTCGCCGTCGAGCTTGGACAGCACCACGCCGTCGAAGCCGACGCCGTCGCGGAAGGCCTCGGCGGTGTTGACCGCGTCCTGGCCGATCATCGCGTCGACGACGAAGAGGACCTCGTCGGGGCTGACCGCGTCGCGGATGTCCGCGGCCTGCTGCATCAGCTCCTCGTCGATGCCGAGGCGGCCGGCGGTGTCGACGATGACGATGTCGTACTGCTTGGTGCGCGCGTACTCGACGGAGTCCTTCGCGACCTGGACCGGGTCGCCGACGCCGTTGCCCGGCTGCGGGCCGTAGAAGCCGACGCCGGCGCGCTCGGCGACGATGCCGAGCTGGTTGACGGCGTTGGGGCGCTGGAGGTCGCATGCGACGAGCAGGGGCGTGTGGCCCTGGCCCTTGAGCCAGTGTCCGAGCTTTCCGGCGAGGGTGGTCTTGCCCGCACCCTGGAGGCCGGCCAGCATGATCACGGTCGGGGCGGTCTTGGCGAACCGCAGGCGGCGGGTCTCGCCGCCGAGGATCGAGACCAGCTCCTCGTTGACGATCTTGAGGACCTGCTGCGCCGGGTTGAGGGCCTTGGAGACCTCGGCCCCGCGGGCGCGCTCCTTGACGTTCGCGATGAAGGAGCGGACGACCGGGAGGGCGACGTCGGCCTCGAGGAGGGCGATACGGATTTCCCGGGCCGCGGCGTCGATGTCCTGTTCGGAGAGGCGGCCCTTGCCCCGGAGGGACTTGAAGGTCGCGCTGAGGCGGTCGGAAAGCGTATCGAACACGGTGGTCGCGATTCCTCGGGTCGGGGGCGGTGTGGTCGTACCCCAGGGTATCGGTCCGGCCCGCCTGCCCGACCCCGCGGGCGTTTTTCCCTCGGGGCCGGATGTCAGGCCAGCGCGCGGGCGAGGGCCTCGGCGACGGAGGCCGCCTCCGCCGGGGCGAGGGGTTTGCCCTCGGCCGAGGTGACGTACAGCGAGTCCACCGCGTTGGCCCCCAGCGTCGAGACGTGCGCGCTGCGGACCCGTACCCCTGCGTCCTCCAGGGCCCGGCCGATGCGGTGCAGCAGCCCGACGGCGTCGGGCGCGCGCACCTCCAGGACGGTGGCGAGGGAGGACACCTCCGGGACGACGGTGACCCGGGGCGGCGGCGGGACCACGCCGCGCCGCCGCGGGTAGGCGGCCTCCCGCTCGGCGAGCTTCGCGGAGATGTCCAGGCCGCCCTCCAGGGCGCGGACGAGGTCGGCCCGCAGCCGGGACCCCTCGGGCAGCGAGCCGTACCCGGCGGCCACCCGCCAGCGCAGGACGAGCACCTCGCCGAGCTGGCCGGGCAGTTCCAGCGAGCGCAGGTCGGCGGCGCGGACGGTGAGCCGGTGCAGGGCGAGGACGCCGGCGACGGCGGGCAGCACACCGGGCTGGTCGGGGACGGCGACGGCGAGTTCCGCGCCGACGGCGTCCTCCTCCGGGCGGGCGTGCAGTGCCAGGACGGGCTCCCCGGTCCGCAGGGCCTCCACGGCGAGGCGCTCCTCCTCCGCGGTGGGCGCCGGGTCGGGCCGCCCGGGGTCGGGGGCGCCGCCGAGGACGGCTGCGACCCGCCGGACGAGGTCGGCGACGAGGGAGGCGCGCCAGGCCGACCAGGCGGCCGGCCCGGTGGCCAGGGCGTCGGCCTCGGTGAGGGCGTGCAGGAGTTCCAGGGTGCCGGGGGTGCGGACGGCGTCGGCGACGGTGCGGACGGTGGCGGGGTCGTCGAGGTCGCGCCGGGTCGCGGTGTCGACGAGCAGCAGGTGGTGGCGGACCAGGGCGGCGAGGGTGTCGGCGTCGGCCGCGGCGAAGCCGGTGCGCAGGGCGATCCGGCGGGCGACGGCCTCCCCGGCGGCGGAGTGGTCGCCGGGCAGGCCCTTGCCGATGTCGTGCAGGAGGGCGGCCATCAGCAGCAGGTCGGGGCGGCCGACGCGGCGGGTCATCGCGGAGGCCCGCACCGCGGTCTCCACCAGGTGGCGGTCGACGGTCCAGGTGTGGACGGGGTTGCGCTGGGGCCGGCACCGTACGCGCTCCCACTCGGGCAGCATCCGGGAGACGAGGCCCTCGGCCTCCAGGGCCTCCCAGACGGCGACGGTCGGCTCGCCCGCCCCGAGCAGGGTGATCAGCTGCTCGCGCGCCTCGGCCGGCCAGGGTTCGGGCAGCGGCCGGGCCTGCGCGGCGAGGCGCCGTACGGCGTGCAGCGACACGGGCAGCCCGGCCTGCGCGGCGGCCGCGCCGAGGCGCAGCGGCAGGACGGGGTCGCGGTCGGGGCGGGCGGCGAGCGCCAGGACGGCCTCGCCGTCGGCTTCGACGACGCCCTCGGCGAGCGGGGCGCGTTCGGCGGCTCCGGCGGCGGCGCCGCGGCCGCGGGGGCCGAGCAGTCCGCGCAGGCGGGGGCGGGCGGCGCGGGCGCGCAGGACCCGGCCGACCTCCCGCCAGGTGACGTCGGCGGCGTAGGAGATGGTGCGCGCGGCTTCGTAGACCTCGCGCAGCAGGGTGTCGGCGTCGGGGTGGCCGGTGCGGGCGGCGACCTGGGCCTGTTCCTGGAGGGTGAGCCGGTCGCCGGGGCGGCCGGTGGCGAGGTGGAGGGCGTCGCGGGTGTCGAGCAGCCGGCGGCGGGCTTCGGCGAGGCCTTCGCGGGGGGCGTCGGCGAGCCAGGAGGCGGCGACGGCGCGCAGGGCGGCGGCGTCCCGGAGGCCGCCGCGGGCCTCCTTGAGGTCGGGTTCGAGGAGGAAGCGGAGTTCGCCGCACTGTTCGGCGCGTTCGCGGCACAGGGCGTGCAGCCGGGGCAGGCGGGCGGGGGCCTCGTTGCGCCAGTCGGCGAGGACGGCGGTGCGCAGGCCGGCCAGCAGGCCGGCGTCGCCGGCGACGGGGCGGGCGTCGAGGAGGCCGAGGTGGACCTTGAGGTCGTCGGAGGCGGTGCGGCGGGCCTCGGCGGGGGTGCGGACGGAGTGGTCGAGGGAGAGGCCGAGGTCCCACACCGGGTACCAGAGGCGGTCGGCGAGGCGGGCGAGGTCGGCGGGGGCGGCCTTGCCGTCGTGGAGGAGCAGCAGGTCGAGGTCGCTGCGGGGGGAGAGTTCGCCGCGCCCGTAGCCGCCGACGGCGACGAGGGCGGCGCCGCGGACGCCGGTGTCGCGTGCCGCGTCGGCGAACAGGGAGTTCAGCCAGTCGTCGGTGAGCCCGGCCAGCGCGGAGCGCCGCGACGGCCCGGACTGCGGCTCCCGTTCAAGGAGCCGCAGCCGGGCCGCGGCGTAGCCGCCGGGTCCCGGGTCGGACGTGTCCGTGGTCGTTCCGGCGCTCGTCACCCAGGGCCTCCCGTCGTCAGAGCGCTTCGGCGCCGCGCTCGCCGGTGCGTACCCGGACGAGTGCGTCGACGGGGACGCTCCACACCTTGCCGTCGCCGATCTTGCCGGTCCGGGCGCTGTTGACCAGGATCTCCATGACCGGTTCGGCGTCGTCGTCCTCGACGACGACCTCGATGCGGATCTTGGGGACGAGGTCCACGGTGTACTCGGCGCCGCGGTACACCTCGGTGTGGCCGCGCTGGCGGCCGTAGCCGCTGGCCTCGGAGACGGTCAGGCCCTGGACGCCGAAGCGCTGGAGGGAGTCCTTGATCTCGTCCAGCCGGTGCGGCTTGACGATCGCGGTGATCAGCTTCATGCGTTGACCTTCTTGCTCGCGGCGGCGGGGGCGGGGGCGGGGGTGCTCCGGAAGGGGGCGCCGCCTCCGGCTCCGCTGAAGTCGTAGGCGGTCTCGGCGTGCTCGACCTGGTCGATGCCGGAGACCTCGTCGTCCTCGCTGACGCGCATCCCCATCGTCTTGTCGAGGAGGAAGGCGAGCAGTGCGGACACGACGAGAGAGTAGGCGAGGACGGAGAAGACGCCCACGGCCTGCTTGCCGAGCTGCTCCAGGCCGCCGCCGTAGAAGAGGCCTGCCGCTTCGGACTGGACGCCTCCGGTGGCGAAGAAGCCGACGAGGAGGGAGCCGATGACGCCGCCGACGAGGTGGACGCCGATGACGTCGAGGGAGTCGTCGTAGCCGAGCTTGTACTTCAGGCCGACGGCCATGGCGCACACCAGGCCGGAGACGGCGCCGATGGCGAGCGCGCCGAGCGGGGAGCAGGAGCCGCCGGCGGGGGTGATGGCGACGAGGCCGGCGACGGCGCCGGAGGCCGCGCCGAGCGTGGTGAAGGAGCCGTGGCGCAGCTTCTCGTACGCGAGCCAGGCGAGCATGGCGGCGGCGGCGGCGACCTGGGTGTTGACGAACATCACGGCGCCGACGCCGTCGTCGTTGCCCAGCCAGGAGCCGGCGTTGAAGCCGAACCAGCCGAACCAGAGGAGGCCCGCGCCGAGCATGACGAGGGGGAGGCTGTGGGGCCGCATCGGGTCCTTCTTGAAGCCGATGCGCTTGCCGATGACGAGGATGACGCCGAGGGCGGCGGCGCCTGCGTTGATGTGGACGGCGGTGCCGCCGGCGAAGTCGATGACGCCCATCTCGAAGAGCCAGCCGCCGGGCGCCCACACCCAGTGGGCGACGGGGAAGTAGACGACGGTGGCCCACAGGGCGGTGAAGAGGGCCCAGGCGCCGAACTTGACGCGGTCGGCGAGGGCGCCGCTGATGAGGGCGGGGGTGATGACGGCGAACATCAGCTGGAAGACGGCGAAGACGTAGACGGGGACGGTGTAGCCGTCCCACAGCTCGGTGATGCCGATGCCGCTGAGGCCGAGGTAGTCGGAGGACCAGCCGACGAGGCCGCCGGAGTCGGCGCCGAAGGCGATGCTGAAGCCGTAGAGCACCCACAGGACCGTGACGATCCCGAGGCTGACGAAGCTCATCATCAGCATGTTGAGGCTGCTCTTGACGCGGACCATGCCTCCGTAGAAGAAGGCGAGTCCCGGGGTCATCAGCATGACCAGGGCGGAGCAGATGAGCATGAACCCGGTGTTCGCGGCAGACAGCGTCGGGGTGTCTGCCGCGAGGGTCGTGATGGCTGGTGCCATCGGCGTCTCCTCGTCGTCGGTGCGTTCGCGTGCGGGCGACCGTGGGACCTGGGCGCGTGAAGGCGTGGGGGCCGGTGGGTGGCCCGGGGCCCGGGGGCTGGCCGGTTATTGACCCAGAGATTCGCGCAGGCCGGTTTCCGGCGGCGCCGCCCGATGTTTCGCGCCCGTGACGAAGAGGTGCGGGCTGTTACGTGCCGATGAACAGGGCCTCCGTCGGCGGGGGCGGGCCGGCGGCCCGGCGGGGGCGGCCGGCGGCGGGGGGACGGGGCCGGCCGCGGCACCACCCGGGAGTCCTGGCTGGGGGAGCCTGATCGGGCTTCACGGGGTGGCTGCCGCGGCCGGGGCCTTCGGGGGGACGGCCGCGCGGGCCGTCAGACGGCCTCCGCGGCCGGGGGCAGTGCGAAGGCGAGGTGGTCGGTCAGCCGGACGACCTCGGCGACGTCGCCGTACTCACGGGCGGCGGTGTCGACGGTCTTGCGGAGCCGGGTGTTCACCCTTTCGGACCGAATCTTTCCGGCCACGGCGAGGGCGCGGTCGACGTAGGAGGCGGCCTGCTCGGGCTCGCGCTGGAGGAGGTGCACGGTGGCCATGCCGATGAGGTTGAGCGCGTAGGAGCGCTGGTGCACCTCGTCCCGGCCGAAGAGCTCGACGGCGCGCTCCATGGCGGGCGCGGCGAGGGAGGCGTACATGGGGCTGCGCCCGGCGACGTAGGCGAGGTCGCGGTAGGAGTGGGAGTTCTCGCCGTTGAGCTCCGCCTCGGAGAAGAAGCGGATCCAGTCGGGCTCGGGCGCGTCGCCGGGGCCGATGTCCTCGAAGGTGTCCTCGGCCATGCGGACGGCCCGCTTGCAGCGGCTGGGCTGGCCCATGTTGGCGTAGGCGCGGGCCTCCATCGCATACAGCATCGCCTGGGTGCGCGGGCCGGCGCAGTCGCGGCTGCCGTACTGGGCGAGGTGGATGAGTTCCAGGGCGTCCTCGGGGCGGCCCAGGTGGATCATCTGGCGGCTCATGTTGGAGAGGATGTACGAGCCGAGGGGCTTGTCGCCGGCCTCCTTCGCGGCGTGAAGCGCGAGGACGAAGTACTTCTGCGCGGTGGGGTGCAGCCCGATGTCGTAGCTCATCCACCCGGCGAGCTCGGCGAGTTCGGCGGCGACCTTGAACAGCCTCTTCATGACGGGCGCCGGGTGGGTCTCCTGGAGCAGGTCGGTGACCTCGTGGAGCTGGCCCACGACGGCCTTGCGGCGCAGTCCGCCGCCGCACTGGGCGTCCCACTGGCGGAACATGACGGTCGTCGCTTCGAGGAGGTCGAGTTCCGGTCCGGACAGGCGCGGGGGCCGGTGTCCGCCGAGGGCCCCGCCGCCCTGACCGCCGCGCCCGGCCGCGGGGTCGGCGGCCGGGGAGGGGACGAGCCAGCGCTGCATGGGCTCGATGAGGGCGGGGCCGGCGGAGAGGGCGAGGGAGGTGCCGAGGAAGCCGCGGCGGGCGAGCATGAGGTCGCTGCGGGAGAACTCCCCGAGGAGTTCCACGGTCTGCTGGGGGGCCCAGGGCAGGTCGACCCCGGAGACGGAGGGGGTCTGGTGGGCGGTGCGCAGGCCGAGCTGCTCGATGGCGACGACGGAGCCGAAGCGCTCGGAGAACAGCTCCGAGAGGATCCTCGGGACGGGTTCGCGCGGCTGCTCGCCGTCGAGCCAGCGGCGCACGCGCGAGGTGTCGGTGCTGATGTGGTGGGCGCCCATCTGCCGGGCGCGCCGGTTCACCTGGCGGGCGAGTTCGCCCTTGGACCAGCCGCTGCGCACGAACCAGGAGGTCAGCTGCTCGTTGCGGGCGGCGGGCCCGGATCCGTCCGGTGGCCCGCTCGTTCCGCTTGCGCCGTTGCCGCCCACTGGAACGCCCCCATCCGCTCAGCCCTGTTCCTACGCAAACCCTGTCCGGGAGGGCAGGCGCCGCCAGGGGACCTTCACAGGTCCTTCACGTCTTGCCTCCGGCATAATCACGAACGTTACGCCCTCAGGGTCGGTGTACCGAAAGTAATCCTACGATCACCCGCCCCGCGAGCCGGTTCGTCGAAACGCCACCATTCGCCACCCCTGGCGACGAACGCGCCGCCCGCCAGGCGCGATTCACTTGGCAGTGGAGCAGAGGCGATCGGATGGACAGGAGTGCGCCCGGGGCGCGCGCGGCAGGGAGTGCGCCGGGCGGCACCGCAGGGGAGGCCGCACCCCGGTCCCCCCGAACGTCGTAACCACCGGCGCGTCCGACCCGTTGGAGGGGGCATGGGCATGGGCTTCACGATCGGCGGCAGCCGCAGCACCAAGGAATTCCGCTCCGGTACGCGCCGCCGCGGGCGGACGTCGGAGTGCACGGCGGTCGCGGAGTACACGGGCCTGTGGGGGTGGGACGTGGTCCCCGGGGCACGGGCCGCCGGCCCCCGGCGGGACTGCTCCTGCGGCCGCCCCGACTGCCCGGCCCCCGGAGCCCACCCGCTGCCCCTCGCCCCGACCGTCCCCGCCGGCGCCACCCTCGACGAGGTGGCCGGGACGTGGGGCGAGTACCCGGGCGCCGCGGTGCTGCTGCCCGCGGGCCGCGGCTTCGACGTCATCGAGGTCGCCCAGGAGACCGGGCGCCGCGCCCTGGTCCGGCTGGAGCGGATGGGCCTGCCGCTCGGACCCGTCGCCGCGACCCCGGACGGGCGGGCGCAGTTCTTCGTGGCGCCCGGCGCCGCGGACGGGCTGCCCCGGCTGCTGTACCGGATGGGCTGGGACGACGCCGACCTGGACCTGCGGGCCCTCGGCCACGGCGCGTACGTGACCGCCCCGCCCTCGGACCACGCGGGCCTCGGCCCGGTCGGCTGGCTCCGCCCGCCGGCCCTGGACTGCGTCGGAGGCCCGCCCGAGGCCCGGCTGCTGCTGGGCACCCTGGCGTACATCTGCCACCGGCTGCGCCGCTAGACCGCACGCCCGCCCCTGCATACGGCGGTGGGGGGGGGGGGGGGGGGGGGAGGGGGGGAAAAAACGGGCAAGGGGGGAACGAGGGGACAAGACAGAGCGCCGCCGAAG
>NZ_JBVIGV010000016.1:0-42020 GCF_055570615.1 Streptomyces sp. NPDC031121 | reverse complement strand
CCGACACCCACACCCCCCCCTCCCCCCCGTCTATCTGTTCTCCCCTCTCCTCCCCCCCCCCCCCCCCCCCACCGCCGTATGCAGGGGGCCGGTCAGTCGCCGATCAGGGCGTCGACGAAGGCCTCCGGCTCGAACGGCGCGAGGTCGTCGGGGCCCTCCCCGAGGCCGATGAGCTTGACCGGCACACCGAGTTCGCGCTGCACCGCGACGACGATGCCGCCCTTGGCGGTGCCGTCGAGCTTGGTCAGCACGATGCCCGTGATCTCGACGACCTCCGCGAAGACGCGGGCCTGCGTGAGGCCGTTCTGCCCGGTGGTGGCGTCCAGCACGAGCAGGACCTCGTCCAGCGGGCCGTGCTTCTCCACGACGCGCTTGACCTTGCCGAGCTCGTCCATGAGACCGGTCTTGGTGTGCAGGCGGCCGGCGGTGTCGATGAGCACGACGTCGGCGCCCTCGGCGATGCCCTCCTTGACCGCGTCGAAGGCGATCGAGGCGGGGTCGCCGCCCTCGGGCCCGCGCACGGTGCGGGCGCCGACGCGCTCGCCCCAGGTCTGGAGCTGGTCGGCCGCGGCGGCGCGGAAGGTGTCGGCCGCGCCCAGGACGACGCTGCGGCCGTCGGCGACGAGGACGCGGGCCAGCTTGCCGGTGGTGGTGGTCTTGCCGACGCCGTTGACGCCGACGACCATGACGACGCCGGGGGTTTCGGTGCCGCTCTCCGTCCTCACGGACCGGTCGAGGTCGGCCCCGACCAGGGCGACGAGCTCCTCCTTCAGCAGGGCGCGCAGCTCGGCGGGGGTGCGGGTGCCCAGCACCCTGACCCGCTCGCGGAGCCGGTCGACGAGCTCCTGCGTCGGCACGACGCCGACGTCGGCGATGAGGAGGGTCTCCTCGATCTCCTCCCACGTGTCCTCGTCGAGGTGCTCGCGGGACAGGAGCGTCAGCAGCCCCTTGCCGAGGGAGTTCTGCGAACGGGCGAGGCGCGCGCGCAGCCGGACCAGGCGGCCGGCGGTGGGCTCGGGCACCTCGATCTCGGGGGCGGCCGGGGCCTCGGCCTCGGCGACGGGCGCCTCGGGGGCGGCGGCCTCCGCCTCGGGGAGGACGACCTCCTCGATCGTGCGGCGCTGCTCCTCCGCCGTCGTGGCGGCGTCCTCCCCCACCTGGGGTTCGGCGGGCGGGGCGGTGATGGTCGGCGTGCTCGGCGGCGCCGGCGGCGGCAGCTGCTTCTTCTTGCGGCTGCTGACCACGAGCCCGCTGACCGCGCCGACCGCGACCAGGGCGATGAGTACTACGGCAAGGATGAGGATGTCCATAACCGCTTCAGTATGCGCGAACCTCCGCCGGCACCGGGGCCGCGCACCGGGACCTTCCCCGCCGTTCGTGCGTTTGCGGCGGAAACTACGATGAGGGGCGAATTCCCGAAAATCACCTCATCGGAGCACGTATGCCTGCCGAGACTCCCGACGGCGCGATAGAGACCCGGGGGCTGGAACCCGTCCCCGACGCGGAGCGCACCGGCCGCGTCCGCGAACTCGTCCCCACCTGGGTCGCTGCCAACATCAGCGTGCTGCTGCTGACCATGGGCGCCGGCCTGGTGATCTCCAACGGGCTGAACATCTGGCAGGTGCTCGTCGTCGCCGTGGCCGGCCCGGTCGTCTCGTACGGGCTCGTCGGGCTGATCTCGCTGGCGGGCAAGCGCGGCGGCTCGCCCGGCATGGCGCTGTCGCGGGCCGTCTTCGGTCAGCGCGGCAACCTCTTCCCCGGCGCGCTGATCTGGATCGCCCGCTGGGGCTGGGAGACCATCAACGCGGTCAGCGGCGCGTTCGCCCTGCTGACGGTGGTGGACCTGCTCTTCGGGGTGGAGAAGAACACCGCCCTGATCGTGGTCGCTCTGCTGCTCTTCGTGGGCTGCACGTTCCTGGTCTCGGGCCTCGGCATCAGCGCGCTGCGCGCCTGCTCGACCTGGTCGACGTACCTGTTCGGCGCGTTCAGCGTGCTCGTCCTCGGCTACCTGGTCGCCGAGACGGACTGGCAGGCCGTGTTCGACCGGCCGGCCGGCTCCACCGCGATGATGGTGGCCGGCATCGGCACGATCGCCGCGGGCGGCATCAGCTGGGTGCCGTCGGGCCCGGACTTCACCCGCTACCTGCCGCGCACGGCCTCGGCCCGGAGCGTGGTCGGCGCGACGGTCGGCGGCGCGGCCGTCGTCGTGATCCCGATGGTGCTGATGGGCGCCGTCATGGCCGTGGGCACGCCGGACCTGGCGTCGGCGCAGGACCCGGTCTCCTTCATCGGGGAGCTGCTGCCCGCCTGGATCGCGGTCCCCTACCTGCTGACCGCCCTCGTCGGCATGCTGCTGATCAACTCGATGTCCATGTACTCGGCCGGGTTCACCGCGCAGACCCTGGGCATCAACGTGCCGCGCGCGGCCGCGGTCTCCGTCAACGCCGCCATCAGCCTGGTCTTCGGCTTCCTGCTGATGGTCGTCGCGACGAGCTTCTTCGGCTCTTTCATCTCCTTCCTGACGCTGCTGGCCGTGGCCTTCTCCGCGTGGATCGGCGTGTTCGGCGCCGACATGCTGCGCCGCACCTCGTACGACGGGCGGGCGCTGATGGACACGACGCGGACCAGCGCCTACTGGTACCGCGGCGGCTACGCCTGGCAGGCGATGGCGGCGTGGGGCGCGGCACTCGCCGCGGGCCTGCTGTTCACCCGGGTCGACTGGTTCGCCGGCCCCCTCGCCGACACCTGGATCGGGGCCAACGGGCTGGGCTGGGCCGTCGGCATCGTCACCTCGGGCGTGCTGTACGCCGTCCTCCCGCGCCCGGCGGCGCGGCCGGGCGGGCCGCCGGGCGGGGCCGGCGCCCCGCGGGCGGAGGCGAAGCCCGCCGCGCCCCTGTCCATCTGACACCCCCTCAACTACCGTCCCCCTTCGCCCGCGCACCGCATCCGGCGAAGGGGGACTTCGGCCTGCCCGTCACCGTGGCCCGGTTCGACCTGGTCGACCCGCACGGCACCGGGATGCCGGCGGACGAGGGCTGGCGGAGCCTGCGCCTGCTGGGCGAACGGGTGCTGCCCCGGCTCGGGAAGTGAGCCGGGGCAGCACCGCTTGCGTGAGGAGTGGGGTGGTGGCGGGGGATGGTTACCCCATCTCCTCCAACGCCTTGCCCTTGGTCTCCGGCACCCACTTGAGGATGAACGGGATCGAGAGCACGGCGAAGACGGTGTAGATCACGTAGGCGCCGGACAGGTTCCAGTCCGCGAGCGACGGGAACGTGACGGTGATGAGCCAGTTGGCGACCCACTGGGCCGCGGCGGCGACGCCGAGTGCGGCGGCGCGGATGCGGTTGGGGAACATCTCGCCGAGGAGGACCCACACCACGACGCCCCAGGAGAGCGCGAAGAAGAGCACGAAGGAGTGGGCGGCGACGAGCGCGACGCCGGCCTGGAGGTCGGGCATGGTGATGTCGTCGCCCGTGCCGGTCGTGTACGAGAACGCCCAGGCGGCGGTGGCGAGCGAGAGGGCCATGCCCGTGGACCCGATGAGGGCGAGCGGCTTGCGGCCCAGCCGGTCCACGAAGATCATCGCGATCACGGTGCCGACGATGTTGATGATCGACGTGGTGAACGAGTAGAGGAAGGAGCTCGTCGGGTCGATGCCGACGGACTGCCACAGCGAGGAGCTGTAGTAGAAGATCACGTTGATGCCGACGAGCTGCTGGAAGAGCGACAGGCCGATGCCGACCCAGACGATCGGCAGCAGGCCGAAGCGGCCGCCGAGGAGGTCCTTGAAGGTGGACTTGTGCTCGGAGCGCATCGCGTGCTCGATCTCGGCGACGCGGGCGTCGAGGTCGGTGCCGGAGCCCTCGACCTCGGCGAGGACCTTGCGGGCCTGCTCGGTGCGGCCGGCCGAGATCAGGAAGCGGGGGGACTCGGGGATGACGAAGGACAGCAGGCCGTAGAGCACGGCCGGGACGACCATGACGCCGAGCATCCACTGCCAGGCCTCCAGGCCGGCGAGTTCGCCCCGCTGGTTGCCGTCGGCGAGGTTGAGGATGGCCCAGTTGACCAGCTGGGAGACGGCGATGCCGATGACGATCGCGGCCTGCTGGAAGGAGGCCAGGCGGCCGCGGTAGGCGGGCGGGGAGACCTCCGCGATGTAGGCGGGGCCGATGACGGAGGCCATGCCGATGCCGAAGCCGCCGACGACGCGCCAGGCGGCCAGGTCCCACAGGGCGAACGGCAGGGCGGAGCCGATGGCGCTCGCGGTGAAGAGGACGGAGGCGATCTGCATGCAGCGGATTCGGCCGATCCGGTCGGCGATGCGGCCGGCGGTGGCGGCGCCGAGCGCGCAGCCGATCAGAGCGGCCGCGATGACCTGGGCGAGGGTCTCGGGCCCGACGTCGAAGCGGTCGCGGATGGCGACGACGGCGCCGTTGATGACCGAGCTGTCGTAGCCGAAGAGGAAGCCGCCCATCGCGGCCGCGGCGGTGATGAAGATGACGTGCCCGAGGTGGTCGGACCGGGCGGCGCGCCCTCCGTCCGGAGCCGGCGCCTTCTCTGTGCTGCTGCTCAAGGTGTGCTCCTGTGCCCTGCTGCGTCGGCGGGCGGGTGGGGTGTTTTTTCCTTCCAGTGGGGCACAGGTCGAAAACCGGCACCACTCGAAGGGAAGAGGCGGCGCAGCGAGCTTATGTGTTCATTTCTTGAAGTCAATAGCCGAGGGTGAACTCGGGCGGCGAGAGGTGTGCCCGGAACGCTGCGACCTGCCCGGACTGCTCCGTGGCAGGGGCTTCACTTATTGAAGGGCCGGGGCGGGGAGCGGACTCTCGAAGCCCCGGACGGCTCAGCGGAGTCGCTGGCTGATGACCTTCGAGACGCCGTCGCCCTGCATGGAGACGCCGTAGAGCGCGTCCGCGACCTCCATCGTGCGCTTCTGGTGCGTGATGACGATCAGCTGCGAGCTCTCCTGGAGCTCCTCCATGATCCGGATGAGCCGCTGGAGGTTGGTGTCGTCCAGCGCCGCCTCGACCTCGTCCATCACGTAGAACGGACTCGGCCGGGCCTTGAAGATCGACACCAGGAGTGCGACGGCGGTCAGCGACCGCTCCCCGCCCGACAGCAGCGACAGCCGCTTGACCTTCTTGCCCGGCGGGCGGGCCTCGACGTCGACCCCGGTGGCGAGCATGTCGTCCGGGTCGGTGAGGACCAGCCGGCCCTCGCCGCCGGGGAAGAGCCGCGAGAAGACTCCCTCGAACTCGCGCGCCGTGTCGCGGTAGGCCTCGGTGAAGACCTCCTCGACCCGCCGGTCGACCTCCTTGACGACCTGGAGGAGGTCGGTGCGGGTCCGGCGGAGGTCCTCCAGCTGCTCGCTGAGGAACTGGTGCCGCTCCTCCAGCGCCGCGAACTCCTCCAGCGCCAGCGGGTTGACCTTGCCGAGCTGCTGGTAAGCGCGTTCGGCGGCCTTCAGCCGCTTCTCCTGCTCGGCGCGCACGAAGCGGCCCGGCCGGTTGCGGGGGTGCTCCGGGTCCTCGGGGAGCACCTCCCCCTCGGCGGGCGGCCTCGGCGGGACCGGCTGGTCCGGCCCGTACTCGGCGACGAGGGAGCCGGCGTCCATGCCGAACTCCTCCAGGGCCCGGCCCTCCACCTGCTCGATCCGCAGCCGCTTCTCGGCCCCGAGCACCTCCCCGCGGTGCACGGAGTCGGTGAGCTTGTCCAGCTCGGCCTTCAGGTCGCGGCCGCGGCTGCGGGCCTCGCCGAGTTCGCGCTCGCGCAGGGCCTTGGCCGCCTCGGCGGCCGTACGCTCCTCCCGGGCGCGGCCCAGCGAGACCTCGATGTGGGCGAGCAGCTGGCGGGCGCCGTCCGCGACGGCGCGGGCGACCCCCGCCTCCCGGCGCAGCCGCTCGCGGCGGGCCGCGGCCCGGGCCCGCGCCTCGCGTTCGGCGCGGGCGCCCCGGTCGAGGGCGTCGGCCCGCCCGGCCAGGGCCTTGACCCGCTCCTCGTGCGTACGCAGCTGCAGGCGCGCCTCCATCTCGGTCTGGCGGGCGTTGGCCCCGTCGGCGGCGAGCCGGTCGCGTACGGCGGTGTCGGGCTCCTCCTCGCCCTCGCCGAACGGGTGGCTCTCCTCGGCGGCGGCCAGCCGTTCCGCGCACTCCTCCGCCTCGGCCAACGCCTCCTCCAGCGCGGCGCGCGCCTTCTCCGCGGCGGCGGCGCTGCGCTCGGCCTCGCCGGCGGCGCCCTTCGCCTGGCCGGCGAGGCGGCCGAGCTGCTGGGCCGTGCCGGCACGGGCCTGCTCGGCGGCCCGGCGCCGCTCCCCCAGCTCCTCGACGCGGGCGGCGCAGACCCGGCGGTGCTCGCGCGCGGCGTCCTGGGCGGCGGCCAGCTCCCGGCACTGCCCGTCCAGGCGGTCGAGCTCCGCCGCGGCCTCGTCGACGGCGGCCTGCACCTCGATCAGGCTGGGCGCACCGGCGGACCCGCCGTGGGCGAGGTGCGCCGCGAGCACGTCGCCGTCCCGGGTGACGGCCACCGCGTCGGGCCGCGCGGCGACGAGCGCCTCGGCCTCACCGAGGTCCGCGACGACGTAGTGCTCCCGCACCACCCGCGCAACGGCCCGCACCAGCTCGGCGTCCCCGCGCACGAGCCCCCCGACGGGCGTCCCGAACAGCCCGCCCTCCCGCCCGGGCTCGCCTTCGGCGGCATCCAGGCCGGCAGGAACACCCGGCGAGACCACAGGGCGGGGATCGGCAGAGGCCTCGGCGAGAGGGCCGTCGGGGACGGCAGCGCTGACGTGACGGCCGCCCGCAGCGGCTGTGGCCGCCAGTGCACCCGCGGCTTCGTGGACGGCCGGGGCGGGACCGCCCTCGGGGAACGCAGGGTCGCCGGCTGCTTGGCGGCCGGTAGCGTCCGCGGGGATGGCCAGTGACTCCGAGGCGGCTGGTGCGGCAGCTGCGTTCGAGGCGTTTGCGCAGGTGGCAGTGGCGTCGGCGGGGCCACCGCCCGAGACGGTCGGGCTCGGCGGGCGGGCCGAAGATCCGGGGGTGCCCGGCACGGCCGCGGTGCCCTCGGAGGCGGCACAGGCGCCGGCCTGAGGGCCGGCCGGCACCATCGGGGCCGCCCCGGCGGCCGGAGATCCGGGCACGACCCGTGCGGCCGGGGCGCCCTCGAAGGCGGCGGGGGCGCCGGCCTCGCGGTCGAGCGGCACCGTCGGATCTGCCCCGGCGGCCGGAGATCCGGGCACGACCCGTGCGGCCGGGGCGCCCTCGAAGGCGGCACAGGCGTCGGCCTCGCGGTCGAGCGGCACCGTCGGATCTGCCCCGGCGGCCGGAGATCCGGGGGCGGCAGGGGCGGCCGGGGCGCCCTCGGAGGCGGCACACGCGTCGGACTCCCGGCTGGTCGGCACGGTGGGAGTGGCCGCGGCTACGGCTGCGGCCGGGGGGTTGTGAGGCGGGAGCCGGTCGCCGGTGGGGGACGGGAGCACGAGTCGGCGGGGTGCGGGCGGGGTCGTGATCAGGAAGGCGGCGCGGCCCGCGTCAGCGGCGCGCAGGTGGCGGATGGCGCGGGCGGCCGCTGCCGGGGAGTCCGCCGCCAGGGCGTCGGCCGCGGCTCCGAGCGCTGCGGCCACCGCGGCCTCGCAGCCCGGGACGACGGTCAGCCGTTCCGCCGCCGGGCCGAGCAGTCCGGCCAGCCGGTCCCGGGCGGCGAGGGCCGCACCCGTGCCGTCCTTGCGGCGCAGCCCGAGCGCGAGGGCGTCCCGCCGCGCCGTGACAGCGGCCCGGGAGCGCTCCGCGGCCGTCGCCGCGTCCCGGGCCGCGGCGAGCGCCGCCCCGGCCTCCGCGAGTTCCGCCTTGGCGGCCTCGTACTCCGCGTCGGCCGCAGGCTCCTCCAGCCCGCCGACCTCCTCGGCCAGCGCCTCGTACTCCCGCCGCGCGGCCTCCGCCCGCTCGCCTGCCGCCTCGCGCGCGGCTGCCAGCCGGTCGGCCTCCGCCTGGGCGGCCCCGGCGCGCGAGCGGGCCGCGCCCAGCCGCCCGGCCAGCCGGGCCAGGCCCTCGCGCCGGTCCGCGATGGCCCGCGCCGCGTCGCGCAGCCGCCGCTCCTCCACGGCGAGGGCCCGCTCCAGCTCGGCGCGGTGCGCGGAGGTGTCCTCCAGGGCGCGGGAGGCCGCCTCCAGTGCCGTCGCCAGCTCCGCCTCCTGCTCTCGGATCCGCGCGGCCTCCCGCTCCAGGTCCTCCGGGTCGCGGCCCCGCCGCTCCTCCTCCTCCTCCTGCGGCGCGGAGGCGGACCGGACGCGGGCGTCGGCCAGGGAGGCGGTCCCGCGGACCCGCTCGGCCAGCTGCGACAGCTCGTACCAGGTCTGCTGGGCCAGCTGCAGCCGCGGGGCGAGTCCGCGCACGGCCTCCTCCAGCTCCGCCTCCCGGCGGACGGCCTCTGCGAGCTGTGCCTCGGCGGCGTCCTTGCGCTCCTTCAGCGCGGCCTCATCTGCGAGCTCGGCCTCCAGCGCGGCCCGCAGGGCCACCAGGTCGTCGGCGAGGAGCCGGAGCCGGGCGTCGCGCAGGTCGGCCTGGATGACGGCGGCGCGGCGGGCGACGGCGGCCTGCCGCCCCAGCGGCTTGAGCTGCCGGCGCAGCTCCTCGGTGAGGTCCTGGACGCGTGAGAGGTTGGCCTGCATCGCGTCGAGCTTCCGCAGCGCCTTCTCCTTGCGCTTGCGGTGCTTGAGGACGCCGGCCGCCTCCTCGATGAACGCGCGGCGCCCCGTCGGGTCGGCGTGCAGGACGGAGTCGAGCTGGCCCTGGCCGACGATGACGTGCATCTCGCGGCCGATGCCGGAGTCGGAGAGCAGTTCCTGGATGTCGAGCAGCCGGCAGGTGTCGCCGTTGATCTGGTACTCGCTGCTGCCGCCGCGGAACATGATCCGCGTGATGGTGACCTCGGCGTACTCGATGGGCAGGGCGCCGTCGGAGTTGTCGATGGTCAGCGAGACCTCGGCCCGCCCGAGCGGCGGGCGGCCGGTGGTCCCGGCGAAGATGACGTCCTCCATCTTGCCGCCGCGCAGCGACTTGGCGCCCTGCTCTCCCATGACCCAGGACAGCGCGTCCACCACGTTCGACTTCCCGGACCCGTTGGGCCCCACCACGCAGGTGATGCCGGGCTCGAAGCGCAGGGTGGTGGCGGACGCGAACGACTTGAAGCCGCGCAGGGTCAGGGACTTGAGGTGCACGCCGCCGGACTCTACCTTTCGGGTTCGGTTTCACCCGTGAAGGTGCAGGGCAGAAGTCTGGCCAAGCCCCGGCAGGCTCCTCGGCGAGGAGAGGGCGGGGAAAGGAAAGAAGGGACGCCGGAGCGTCCCTTGCAGTTTCGTGCAGGCTGGAATCGAGCGACGATGAGCGCGGATCAGGTGAGCGCAGGCTCCGCCTGGGGTACGTCGATGTCGATGCGGTCCAGAAGCGAGTCTCCGTGCTGAGCGGCGGCCGCGTTCAGCGCGTCGTTTTCGGACTGAATCCGTACGAGCTCGGACTCGAGGTCCTGGACGCGCTGCTGAAGCCGTCGCATCTCGGCGAGGAGTCGCGGGTCGGAGCCGCCGACGTAACCGAGAAGCGCCTTTGCCATGATGGATGGTCCTCCACACTGAGTGACCGACCGAAGCGGTGTGGGTCGTGAGGGTTTGCACCCGCGGATGTCCGACAGCAACTGTCAGTCACTGCGCTTAACTCTGCCAGCACTGCCAAACAGCTAGGGTGCGCGGGGCTTCCAGCGTCTCACCAAAAAGTTTGACGGTCAACACGATCACGCCCCGTATCGGCGGGCAGGCCCGTCCGCGCAGAGGACGCGGAGATCGTCCGCTCTTCCGAGCCTTCCACGCCTGCGCGCCCGCGGCAACGCATGGGGGGCGAACGCGCAGATCCGGAGCCGTGCGCGCCGCTTCCGCATGCGATCAGTACATGGTCATCCGGTATGTCAGCGGATCGCGAAGCCTTCGTAGCCGCCGCGCGGCGCCCCCCAGATTTCCGTCACCCCGTCGACCCTCCCGGGCGTGTCGCCGGAGCGGAGCCAGTCCAGCAGCCGGTGGCAATTCTCACGTTGACCTTCGGCCACGACCTGCACCCGCCCGTCGTCCAGGTTGAGGGCGAACCCGGTGACCCCGCCGATCTCCAGCGCATTGGCCCTGGTGAACCAGCGGAAGCCCACTCCCTGTACACGGCCGCGCACCCAGGCGGTCAGGCGGACATCTTCGCTCATGCGCGAACGCTATCCGCCCGGGCCCCTTCCGACCGCACCGGCCCCGGGACGCCTTGGCGTACAGTCACGCCTCAATGAACTCACCCATTTGGGCGAGTTAAGGACGATCTTCGAACCGCGAGGAAGGTACGCCGGATGGGACGCCACCGACTCCACGCCGCGCCGCGCCGCGGCGGCGCGCGCCGCACCGCCGTCCGCACCGGCCTGCTCGGCGCCTCGGCGGCCGTCGTCCTCGGCACCGCCGCCGTGACCACCGGCACCGTGCCCGTCGGCGACTCCTTCCCGTACGTCGGCGTCTCCTCCGACCGCGACGGCCGCGGCGGGCAGGCGAAGCCGGCGGCCGCGCCGCGCCCCGCGCCCGCCGAGCAGCAGGGCGGCCTGGCCAACCTGTCGGGCCGCGCCTCCAGCGCCCCGGAGACCGCCTCCCCCTCCCCGTCGGCCACACCTTCCCCCTCCGCCTCGCCGACCCCTTCCGCCTCCCCCTCGTCCACGGCCTCCCCCAGCCCGACCGCCCAGGCCCCGGAGCCGGAGCCGGAGCCGGAGCCCAAGCCGGAGAAGAGCACGCCCAAGCCGCCCGCGCCCAAGCCGCCCGCTCCGAAGCCGCCCGCGCCGAAGCCGCCCGTCCCGCCGGCCGAGCCGTCCGACGGCCACTCCGCCGAGGAGGCGGCCGTGCTGGCCCTGGTCAACCAGGAGCGCGCGCAGGCGGGCTGCGGCCCGGTCCGCGCCAACCCGCCGCTCGCCGCACTGGCCGGGGCGTTCAGCAAGGACATGGCCGCCCGCGGCTTCTTCTCCCACACCGACCCCGACGGCCGGAGCCCCTGGGACCGCGCCGCGGCCGCCGGCATATCCGGCCTCGGCGGCGAGAACATCGCCCGCGGGCAGGGTGACGCCGAGGCCGTCATGAAGGCGTGGATGAACAGCCCCGGCCACCGCGCCAACATCGTGAACTGCGAGTTCCGCACCCTCGGCGTGGGCGCTCACTTCGCGGCCGGCGGCCCGTGGTGGACGCAGAACTTCGGCTTCTGACCCAGCGCCCGGACGGAGCGCTGCCCGCCGGAAAGCGCACCCCGCGGGGCAGCGCTGTGCGGCGTTAAGCTGGCCGCATGGAGACGACGACAGGACTCCCGTTCGACGCGTTCGCCCGCGCCTGCCCCTCGCGGGAGACGCTGGAGCACGTCACCGGCCGCTGGGGCAGCCTCACCGTCGGCGCCCTGCGCGACGGCTCCTGCCGCTTCAACGAGCTGCGCCGCAAGGTGGACGGCGTCAGCGAGAAGATGCTCTCCCAGACCCTCCAGGCCCTGGAGCGCGACGGCATCGTCCGCCGCGAGGCGCAGCCGGTGAACCCGCCGCGCGTCGACTACGAGCTCACGCCGCTCGGCATCGAGGTCGCGGACAGGCTGCTCGCCCTCATCCACTTCCTGGAGGGCAGCATGCCGCAGGTGCTGTCCGCCCGGGAGGCCTACGACGCCGGGCGCGGCGGCCGCTGACAGCGCGGGCAGAAGTAGCTCGACCGGTTCATCCACGGGCGGCGGCGCATCGGCGTGCCGCACCGCCGGCACGGCTGGTCCTCGCGCCCGTAGGCGTCCAGCGAGCGGTCGAAGTAGCCGGACTCCCCGTTGACGTTGACGTAGAGGCTGTCGAAGCTGGTGCCGCCGACCGCGAGGGCCGCGTTCATCACGTCCCGGACATGGCCGAGGAGTTCCGTGCTCCGGGGGCGCGTGAGGGTGGCGGTGGGGCGCTCGTAGTGCAGCCGGGACCGCCACAGCGCCTCGTCCGCGTAGATGTTGCCGACCCCGCTGATCAGCGACTGGTCGAGCAGCGCCCGCTTCAGGGTGGTCCGCCTGGCCCGCAGCGCGCGGTGGTAGACGGTTTCGTCGAACAGCGGGTCCAGGGGGTCGCGGGCGATGTGCGCGATGACGTCCGGCAGGCCGTCGGCGGTGGTCGCGTGCAGGGAGAGCCCGCCGAAGGTGCGCTGGTCGACGAAGCGGAGCTCGGTGCCGGCGCCGTCCGCGAACCGCACCCGGATCCGCAGGTGCTTCTCGTCGGGGGCGTCCTCGGGCTGGACCAGCAGCTGTCCGCTCATGCCGAGGTGGCCGAGGACAGACAGCTCCCGGCCCTCCAGGGGCAGCCACAGGTACTTGCCGCGCCGCTGCGGCACCCCTACGGTCTCGCCGCGCAGCCGGTCCGCGAAGTCCGCGCCGCCGGCGGTGTGGCGGCGGACGGCGCGCGGGTGAAGCACCTCCACGGAGGCGATGGTCCGGCCGGCGACCCAGCGCGCGAGGCCCCGCCGCACCACTTCGACCTCGGGCAGCTCGGGCAAGGTGTTCCTCCTGGCGGGCGCGTTCTCCGGTGCTCTGCCCGCGAGCCTACCGGCCCGCCCCGCGCGGCTGCCGGGCTCCCCCGGGAACGGCTCCGCCCGCCCCTGCGCGGCAGGAGCGGGCGGGCCCGAAGGAGGAGGAACCGGCCGGCGTCAGAGTTGCGGCGCCGGATCGGCGGGGGTCGGCGACCCGCCGTCCGCGGCGGCCGCCGCAGCGGCCTTCCGCTCGTCCGCGGCGGCGCGGATGCCGCGCCACGCGGACTCCGCCGCCTGCTGTTCCGCTTCCTTCTTGCTGCGGCCGGTGCCGGTGCCGTACGAGACACCACCGACGCGGGCGGCAGCAGTGAACGTCTTCTCGTGGTCCGGACCGGTCTCGGTGACGAGGTACTCGGGCACGCCGAGCCCCTCGGCCGCCGTCAGCTCCTGGAGGCTGGTCTTCCAGTCCAGGCCGGCCCCGAGGTTCGAGGACTTCTCGATCAGCGGGTCGAAGAGCCGGTGCACCAGCTCCGAGGCCGCGTCGAGGCCCTTGTCGAGGTAGACCGCGCCGATCACCGCTTCGAGGGTGTCGGCGAGGATGGAGGCCTTGTCCCGGCCGCCCGTGCCCTCTTCGCCCCGGCCGAGCCGGATGAACGAGCCGAGGTCGAGGCCGCGCCCCACTTCCGCCAGCGCACGCGAGTTGACCACCGCGGCCCGCAGTTTGGCCAGCTGGCCCTCGGGCAGGTCGGGGTGGGTGTTGTACAGCGTGTCCGTGACCACCAGGCCGAGGACGGAGTCCCCCAGGAACTCCAGGCGCTCGTTGGTGGGCAGGCCGCCGTTCTCGTAGGCGTAGGAGCGGTGGGTCAGTGCACGCACCAGAAGGGCGGACTCGAGTCGATACCCGAGCCGCCCTTCCAGAAGCGTGTGGGACGAGGCCGCGTTGTTACTGTCTGCCTGCTTTTCAGCGTTGGACAGTTCAGACATTGCGCCTCTCACCAGCCGCTCAGACCTCGAGGACCTGGCGCTTGTTGTAGGTGCCGCAGCTCGGGCACGCGATGTGCTGCTGCTTCGGCTCCTGGCAGCGCTCGCACGAAACCAGGGTGGGGACCGCAGCCTTCCACTGCGACCGGCGGTGGCGCGTGTTGCTGCGCGACATCTTCCGCTTCGGAACAGCCACGGCTACTTCTCCTGCTTCTCGGCGGCGCTCTGAACGTCGTCAGATGCAGTGCCGCTCATGTTGTCCTTCTCGCCGCCCTGATCGGTCACGACGAGTTCCTGCAAAGCCGCCCAACGGATGTCGACGGCGTCGTGGTGGTGCTCCGGGTCCTCGTTCAGGCTGGTCCCGCAGTCGGGGCACAGTCCGAGACAGTCCTCCCGGCACACCGGCTGCAGCGGCAGTGCGAGCACCACCGCGTCCCGCAGCACGGGTTCGAGGTCGAACAAGCCGTCCTCAAGGTAGAGCGTGTCCTCGTCGTCCTCGGCGTCGTCGGCCGGCTCCGCCTTGGGGCGGCCCCGGTCGTCGGCGTCAGGGTACGAGAACATCTCCTGGAAGTCCGCCTTGAGCTCGCGCCCCACGGACTCCAGACACCTTACGCACTCCCCCTCGGCCGATGCACGGACGGTGCCTGTGACAAGCACCCCTTCCATCACCGACTCCAGGCGGAGGTCGATCTTCAGCGGCGCACCCTCCGGCACACCGATGACTCCGGCCAGACCGAGGTCCGCCGGAGCCGGGATCTCGCGGGACAGCCGCTGCATGGCACCAGGACGCCGACCCAGCTCGTGCGTGTCGAACACGAGGGGGTTGCGGTGGTCGAGGCGGGTGTTCAGGGCCGTTCCTGCTTTCGGGGTTCACTGAAGATCGAGAGCGCCGCCGCTCAAGGGCAGCGCGGATCGCGACGGATACGCGCGACCGAACAGTCAGGATACCCGCAGCCCCGCCCTGAGCCCAATCCGGGTCAGCGCCCCTGCTCGTACTGGCGCAGCTGGTCCAGGTTGATCATGCTCGTGTCGAAGAAGCTCGTCTCGTCCAGGGCCGCCTGCTGCTGCGCGTACGGGTACCCGGCCGCCGCGCCCGGCGCCCCGTACGCGGCGTAGGGGTCGGGCTGGCCGCCGTACGCCGCGGCGTAGGGGTCGGGCTGCGCGGCGGCCTGCTGCCCGTACGCGTACGGGTCCTGGTAGGCGTAGCCGTCCTGCCCGCCCGGCTGCGGGTGGCCGTACCCGCCGTACACCGGCTCGGCGGCCGCCTGCGCGGGGATCACCGGGGCCGGCGCCGCCGCGGGCTCCGGCTCGGCGAGGCCCGCGAGGAAGTCGGCGTCGCTCGCGGCGCGGGAGGGCTGCGCCCCCTCGGCGTCCCGGGCGGCCACGTGCGCGCCCAGGTCGTCCGCGGGGACCCGGCCCAGCAGCTTCTGGCGGCCGCGGCCGACCGCCTCCAGGGTCTTCGCCAGCACCGCCTCGATGGTGGCCAGCTTCGCGTCCGCGTACGCATCCGCCTGCCGGCGCAGGGTCTCCGGGTCGCCGCCGGGCTCCGGCGCGTCCGGGTCCGGGAGGCCCTCCTCGTCCAGGCCGGGGCCGCGGCCCAGCAGCTTCTCCCGGCCGCGGTCGACGGAGCCGAGGGTCTTGGTCAGCACGGCCTCGAAGTTGGCGAGCTTGGCGTCGACGTAGTCGTCGGCCTGCGCGCGGATCTCCGCGGCCTCCCGGCCGGCCTCCGCCAGGATCCGGTCCGCCTCGTCCCGGGACAGGCGGGCCACCTCCGAGTCGGAGACCAGCACGGCGCGCTGGGCGTGCGCTGCCCCGACGATCCGCTCCGCCTCCCGGCGGGCCTCCTCGACGACCTGCTCCCGGCCGCCGAGCACCTCCTCGGCGCGGGCGAGGGAGCCGGGCAGCGCCTCGCGCAGCTCCTCCAAGCGGGCGAGCAGCTCGGCGCGGTTGACGACGCAGGAGGCCGACATGGGCATGGACCGGGCGCCGCCGACGGCCGCGACGATCTCGTCGAGCTTCTTGTGGACGTCCATGGCGGCTCGCACTCTCTCGGCCTCGGGGCGGTTCCTGAGACGGACGGGACGACTGTAAGGCCACGGGGGCGGCGCCCGACAGCGAACGGCGGCGGCTTCGCCCGGTCAGCGTTCGGCGAGCCGGGCGGTGAGCGCCGCGTGCACGTGCGGCGGGAGGAGGTGGGAGACGTCGCCGCCCCAGGCCGCGACCTCCTTGACCAGGGAGGAGGACAGGAAGCTGTACGTCGGGTTGGTGGGCACGAACAGCGTCTCCACGCCGCTCAGCCCGATGTTCATCTGGGCCATCTGGAGTTCGTAGTCGAAATCGCTGACGGCGCGCAGGCCCTTGACGATCGCCGGGATGTCGCGCTGCTTGCAGAAGTCGACGAGGAGCCCGTGGAAGGACTCGACCTCGACGTTGCCGTACTCGGCGGTCGCCTCGCGGATCATCTCGATCCGCTCGTCGATGGTGAACAGGCCCTTCTTGGACTGGTTGATCATCACGGCGACGTGGACGACGTCGTAGAGCCGGGAGGCCCGGCCGATGATGTCCAGGTGCCCGTTGGTGACGGGGTCGAAGGACCCCGGACAGACGGCGCGGCGCAACTTGGTCCCCTTGCTCTCC
Source organism: Streptomyces sp. NPDC031121 (assembly GCF_055570615.1). Lineage (NCBI taxonomy): Bacteria > Bacillati > Actinomycetota > Actinomycetes > Kitasatosporales > Streptomycetaceae > Streptomyces > Streptomyces sp. NPDC031121. Next base: position 25,882 of record NZ_JBVIGV010000016.1, on the reverse strand, counting down.
GGTGCGGGCATCATGACTCTTCGCTGGTGAAGGCGGCGCGGCCGTACCAGAGGGTGCCTTCGCCGTACTTGCGGGAGCGCAGCGGCTCGAACCCCTCGGGCCACGGGAACGCTCCGCTCCTGGTGCCGCGCTCCACGGTGACGAGCGCACCGTCCGCGATCCAGCGGTTGGCGCGGAGTGTGAGGAGGATCTCGCCAAGATCGCCGTGGGTGACGGCGTAGGGCGGGTCGAGGAAGACCACGTCGTACGGCTCCCCCGCGGCGGGGACGGCCACGACCTGCTCGGCGCGGCCGGCCCGGAACTCGGCGCCGGGCAGGCCGAGCGCCTTGATGTTGTCGCGGATGGCCTTGGCGGCCTTGGCGTCGGTCTCGACGAGCAGGGCGTGCGCCGCGCCGCGCGAGAGGGCCTCCAGGCCGACGGCGCCGGAGCCGGCGTAGAGGTCGAGGACGCGGGCCCCCTCGACGCCGTGCAGCGACTCCCAGGTGGAGAACAGGCCTTCGCGCATCCGGTCCGAGGTCGGCCGGGTGCCCGTGCCCGGGGGCACGGCCAGCCGTCGCCCGCCGGCGCTGCCGGCGATCACGCGCGTCATCTGGGTCCTTCGGTACGGCGGTCAGGGGTGGGGCGGCGGGGCCGCGGCCCGATGCCGCGTTCCCTGCGGCGGCTGCCGGGCACCGGCCGCCGCGGGGTCCACGATAGGTCCAGGGGGCCGGACGGTGCCGCCCGGCCCGCTCCGGCCGGTGCTCAGCCCTTCTCCAGGTACTGCTCGCGCTCCTCGTCCAGCAGGGCGTCGAGAGCCGTGCGCAGCGCGGGCAGGTGCTCCAGCTCGGGGTCGGCGGCAACCGTCCGGGCGGCCTCGTCGCGGGCCTGGGCGATGATCTCCTCGTCCTCGATGACGGCGAGCATGCGCAGCGAGGAGCGGACACCGGACTGGGCCTGGCCGAGCACGTCGCCCTCGCGGCGCTGCTCCAGGTCGATCCGGGACAGTTCGAACCCGTCGAGGGTCGCGGCCACCGCGGCCAGCCGGGCACGGGCCGGGCTTGCCTCGGGCATCTCGCTGACCAGCAGGCACAGGCCCGGGGCGGAGCCGCGGCCGACGCGGCCGCGCAACTGGTGGAGCTGGGATACGCCGAACCGGTCCGCGTCCATGATCACCATGACGGTGGAGTTGGGGACGTTCACGCCGACCTCGATGACGGTGGTGGCGACCAGCACCTGGACCTCGCCGGCGGCGAACCGCCGCATGGCGTCGTCCTTGTCGGCCGGGTCCATCCTGCCGTGCAGCACCTCCACCGCGAGCCCGGCCAGCGGCCCGGTGCGCAGCTTCTCGGCGGTCTCCAGGACGGCGAGCGGGGGCCGCTTCTCGGCCTCGTCCTCAGGGGACCCCGCCGCCTTGGCGGCCTTCTTCTCGTCCTCCTCGTCGCCGATGCGGGGGCACACCACGTACGCCTGGTGGCCCTTCTCCACCTCCTCGCGGACCCGCTCCCAGGCGCGGGTGAGGAAGTGCGGCTTGTCCTTCGCGGGCACCACGTGGGTGGCGATCGGGGAGCGCCCGGCGGGCAGCTGGTCGAGGACGGAGGTCTCCAGGTCGCCGAAGACGGTCATCGCGACGGTGCGCGGGATCGGGGTGGCGGTCATCACCAGCAGGTGCGGCGGCTGCCTGCCCTTGGAGCGCAGGGCGTCGCGCTGCTCGACCCCGAAGCGGTGCTGCTCGTCCACGACGACCAGGCCGAGGTCGTGGAACTGCACCTTGTCCTCGATCAGCGCGTGGGTGCCGATGACGATGCCGGCCTCGCCGGTGACGAGGTCGAGCAGGGCCTGCCGGCGGGCGGGCGCGCCCATGGAGCCGGTGAGCAGGACGACCTTGGTGCCGAGGTCGGAGCCGCCCAGCATGCCGCCCTCGGCGAGTTCGCCCATCATCTCGGTGATCGAGCGGTGGTGCTGCTGCGCGAGGACCTCGGTGGGCGCGAGCATCGCGGCCTGTCCGCCGGCGTCCACCACGGTGAGCATCGCGCGCAGGGCCACCAGTGTCTTGCCCGAGCCGACCTCGCCCTGGAGGAGGCGGTGCATGGGGTGCTCGGTGGCCAGGTCGTCGAGGATCTCCCGGGAGACGGCCTGCTGGCCCTCGGTGAGGGTGAACGGCAGCCGGGCGTCGAAGGCGTCGAGCAGGCCGCCGGGCGCGGGGCGGCGCGGGACGGCGGGCAGCTGGGAGTCGGCGTGCCTGCGGCGGGCCAGGGCGACCTGGAGGACGAAGGCCTCGTCCCACTTGAGGCGGTCGCGGGCCTGCGCGACGTCGGCCTTGGTGCGCGGGCGGTGGACCTTGAGGAGCGCCTCGGGGAGGGTGAGCAGCCCGCGGCCCTCGCGCAGCGCGGGCGGCAGCGGGTCCGCGGCCTCCTGCGCGCTCGGCAGCACCGCGTCCACGGCCTTGGCGATCTTCCAGCTCTCCAGCTTGGCGCAGGCCGGGTAGATCGGGATGAGCTGGTTGGCGAACGCGTCGACCGCAGAGGCCCCGGCGTCGGCGCCCAGCAGTTCGTACGCGGGGTGCGAGAGCTGGAGGCGGTGGTTGAACCTGCCCACCTTGCCCGCGAACATCGCCCGGCTGCCCGGCAGCAGGTCCTTGTGCGGCTTGTGCACGCCGGAGCCGAAGAAGACCAGCTGGAGGCGGCCGTACCCGTCCGTGATGGTCACCTCCAGGCGTCTGCCCCGCCCTCCGTTGAAGGTGTGGACGCGGGCGTCGGCGACCTGCGCGACCACCGTCACGTGCTCGTCGAGCTGGTCGCCCAGGTCGGCGAGCGACGTCAGCTCGCCGCGCTCGGCGTACCGGCGCGGGTAGTGGTGCAGCAGGTCGCCGACCGTGTGCAGGCCGAGCTGTTCGGCCAGCACCTTGGCGGTGGCGGGGCCGAGCGTCTTCTTGAGGTCTTCGTCGAGCGCGGGCACCCGTTCATTGCACACCATGTCGCCGACACCGCGGCTATTCGACCCCGATCAGCAGCGGGGCGGAGTGCCGGCCGCCCTGGTAGGTGACGGTGTCCACCGCGAGGTGCCCGTGCTGGACGTACGCCTCCAGCCGCTCGGCGAGGGCGTCGGGCGCGTCCGGTCCGAGGACGAGGGTGACGAGTTCTCCGCCGGATCCCAGCATGCGGGCGAGGACGGCCTCCGCGGTCTCGGCGAGTCCGGAGCCGATGACGGCGACGTCCCCGTCGATGAGGCCGAGCACGTCCCCGGCCTGGCAGATGCCGGCGGAGGTGAACGACTGCCGTTCGGCGACGGCGAGTTCGGCGTAGCGGGTGGCTCCGGCCGCGGAGGTCATGGCGACGACGTCCTCGTCGAAGGTGCCCTCCGGGTCGTGGACGGCGAGGGCCGCGAGGCCCTGGACGGCGGACCGGGTGGGGATCACCGCGACGCGCACGCCGTCGGCGCGGGCCCGCTCGGCGGCGGCGTGCGCGGCGGCGCGCTGGTCGGGCCCGCCGGGCAGCAGGACGACCTCGCGGGCGTGGGCGCGCCGGATGGCGGCGGTGAGCCCGTCGGCGTCGGGGGCCGCTCCGGGCGGGGCGAGGACGGTGGTGGCGCCGGCCTCTCCGCACAGGGCGGCCAGGCCCTCGCCGGGGACGACCGCGACGACGGCGCGCTGGGCGCGCTCGGCGGGGGTGCGGCGGCGGCGCTCGTCGCCGAAGTGGGTGATGCGGATCCGGTACGGCCGTCCGGCCTCGACGCCGGCCTCGACGGCGGCCCCGGGGTCGTCGACATGGACGTGGACGTTCCACAGGCCGTCGCCGCCGACCACCACGAGGGAGTCGCCGAGGCCGTCCAGCCGCTCGCGCAGCCGCCCGACAGCCGGTTCGGCGGCCTCCAGCAGGTACAGCACCTCGTACGCCGGCCCGTCGGGCTCCTCCCCGGCGCCGCACGGCCCAGGCTGCGGCAGCAGCGCGGCGGCCGGCCCGCCGGCGGCCCCGGCCTCGGGCTCCTGCCCGGACAGCGCCTGCCGCAGCGCCCCGAGGACGGCGACGAGCCCGCAGCCCCCGGCGTCGACGACGCCCGCCCGGCCCAGCTCGGCCAGCTGCCCCGGGGTCTCGGCGAGGGCCGCGCGGGCCCCGTCGTAGGCGGCGCGGGCGACGTCCGCAGCCGTCCCGGCGGCGGCCCCGGCCGCCTCGGCGGCCCGCGCGGCGGCCGCGGCGACGGTGAGCATGGTGCCCTCCACCGGGTGCGCGACGGCCTGGTAGGCCTCCTGCGCGGCCCGGGTCAGGGCGTGCGCCAGGCGGGGGCCGGGGCCGCTGTCGCCGGGGGTGTCGCCGAGGCCGTCGGCCACGCCGCGCAGCAGCTGGGCGAGAATGGTGCCGGAGTTGCCGCGGGCGCCTATGAGCGCCCCGCGGGCCCAGGCCTGCACGGCGGGTACGAGGCCGGCGGCGCCGGCGGCGCCCAGGGCGCGGTCGGCGGACTCGGCGGTGAGGTAGAGGTTGGTGCCGGTGTCGGCGTCCGCGACGGGGTAGACGTTGATCGCGTCGATGTCGGCGCGGGCCCGGCCCAGCGCGGCCACGGCCAGCGAGCTCCAGGTGCGCACCGCTTCGGCGTCGAACTCGTCGAAGGGCTGCGGCTGCTGCTCGTGCGGCACCGGGCGTTCCTCCTTGTGCGGGCCAGGGTTCACCGCAGGGTAACGGGGCGGTGCCGGGACGTCGGGACCGCGGGGCGGGCGGGACGGCGGCCATGGTAGTTTTTTGGGACGGGAGCAGTCGTTGTATGCTGCTCCGGTTGCCCGACGACCGTCGGGTCTTCCCCGGCAAACCACTTCAGATCTCTGATCCGGTGCGCCGGATTTCACTGTAAGTGCATCTGAAGTCTTTGGAGTGACCTGTGGCTGCCAACTGCGACGTTTGCGGCAAGGGGCCGGGCTTCGGCAACAACATCTCGCACTCGCACCGCCGTACGTCCCGTCGCTGGAACCCGAACATCCAGCGCGTGCGTGCCGTGGTCAGTGGGACGCCGAAGCGCCTCAACGCCTGCACCTCGTGCATCAAGGCCGGCAAGGTCTCGCGCTGACGCTCCCACGTCGTAGCGCAGCCCTTCCCGGTTGCCAAGAAGGCCGGTCCACCCCGTGGACCGGCCTTTTGCCTTGCCCGGTGGCGGTCCGGGTCCCGCGGCCGGGAGCCCGCCCCTCGGGTTGAGGGGCGGTCCGGGGGCCGCGGGACGTGACGGATCAGCGGTGCCACTGCCAGGCGTGGTCGACGGGCCCGATGCCGCCGCCGAGCGCGAAGCCGGCGGCGATGGCGCCGGTCACGTACTCCTTGGCCTCCATGACGGCCTGCGGGACGTCCTGCCCCTTGGCGAGTCCGGCCGCGACGGCGCTGGCGAGGGTGCAGCCGGTGCCGTGCGTGTGCCGGTTGTCGTGCCGGGGCGCCCGCAGCCACAGCGCGGTCTCGCCGTCGGTGAGCAGGTCGGCGGCCTCGTCGCCGTGGGCGGCGAGGTGTCCGCCCTTGACCAGCGCCCACTCGGGGCCGAGGGCGAGGACCGCGTCGGCGGCCCGCCGCATGCCGTCCTCGTCCTCCACGACCACGCCGGTAAGCTGCGCCACCTCGTCCAGGTTGGGCGTGGCCACCGTCGCGCGCGGCAGCAGCTCGCGGCGTACGGCCTCCAGCGCCGAGGCGGCGAGCAGCGCGTCTCCGTGCTTGGAGACACCGACGGGGTCCACGACGGCCGGGGCGCCGGTGTCGGCGAGCAGCGCGGCCACCGTCTCGACGAGGGCCGCGGAGGCCAGCATGCCCGTCTTCACGGCCTGGACCCCGATGTCGTCCGCGACGGCCCGGTACTGGGCGGTGACGGCCTCGGGGGGCAGCTCCCAGACGCCGCGGACGCCGAGGGAGTTCTGGGCGGTGACCGCGGTGACCACGCTCATCCCGTGCACGCCGAGGGCGAGCATGGTCTTGAGGTCGGCCTGGATGCCGGCGCCGCCGCCGGAGTCCGATCCGGCCACGGTCAGGCACAGCGGCGGCGCATCGCTCATCTCGGGGTCTCCTCGGTGGACGGGTCGGAGCCGAAGTGGTCCCATCCGCCCGTGCTGGTCCAGGGCGCGCCGTCCACGGTCACCTGCGGCAGCGCGGACCGGTTCAGCACCTCCCCGATGACCTTCCAGCGGGCGGGCAGCTTCACGTCGGGCGGGAAGGTCGCCACGATGGCGTGATCCTCTCCCCCGGTGAGCACCCACTGCAAGGGGTCGACGCCGACGGCCTGGCCGATGTCGTGCATCTGCGTCGGGATGTCCACGGCCGCCGAGCGCAGGTCGATCCGCACGGCGCTGGCCTCCGCGATGTGCCCGAGGTCGGCGATCAGGCCGTCGCTGACGTCGGTCATGGCGGTGGCGCCGAGCCCGGCCGCGGCGGGGCCCGCGTGGTAGGGCGGCTCGGGGCGGCGGTGCGCCTCGACGAACGCCCGCGGGGACCGGAAGCCGCGCGAGAGGACCGCGAAGCCGGCGGCGGACCAGCCGAGCCAGCCGGTGACGGCCACGACGTCGCCGGGCTGGGCGCCGGAGCGCAGCACGGGCTCGTGGTTGCGGAGGTCGCCGAGGGCGGTGATGGAGACGGTGATCGTCTCGCCGCGGACGACGTCCCCGCCGACGACGGCGGCCCCGGCGACCTGGCACTCGTCGCGCAGCCCGTCCATCAGCTCGGTGGGCCAGGTGACCGGCAGTTCGGCCGGGACGACGAGGCCGAGCAGCAGCGCCGTGGGCACCGCACCCATGGCGGCGATGTCGGCGAGGTTCTGCGCGGCCGCCTTGCGGCCGACGTCGTAGGCCGTGGACCAGTCGCGCCGGAAGTGCCGGCCCTCCAGCAGGATGTCCGTGCTCGCCACGACCCTGCGGTCGGGGGCGGACACCACGGCCGCGTCGTCGCCGGGTCCGAGCCGGACCGCGGGGGTGGTGGTGAGCCGTGAGGTGAGCTCCCGAATGAGCCCGAACTCCCCCAGCTCGCCCACAGTGCCCTTCATCGCTGTGCCCCTTCTTGCCCAGTCCGCTTGCGGTCGCGATCCGTCACAGCTCTGGGTACCGTCAACTGATACGTCAACTTCTGCTCTCCGTACGCCCCGCTGTGCGTGGCGCCGTCCACCCGGGTCTCCCCGCGGTGCGCGGCGACGCGGTACCGTGGCGTCCCTTCTTCCCCGGGCCCGCCCGCTGTCCACGGGCCCGCCCTGAGGTTAGGGGAATCGATCCTCGTGGCCGCCCTGGAGGTTTTGTGGTACAGGCGTACATCCTCATCCAGACCGAGGTGGGCAAGGCGTCGTTCGTCGCCGAGTCCATCGGCAAGATCCCGGGGGTGATCCAGGCGGAGGACGTGACCGGCCCGTACGACGTGATCGTCCGCGCCCAGGCCGACACCGTGGACGAGCTCGGCCGCATGGTCGTGGCCAAGGTCCAGCAGGTGGAGGGCATCACCCGCACCCTGACCTGCCCGGTGGTCCATCTGTAGCCCCCGTCTACTCTTGGCCGGTGATGTCCGTACACCGCCGGCCTTTCCGTGTGACCGCCCTGACCGCCGTGGCCGCGGCGGCCGCCCTGGCGGGCTGCTCCCCCGGCGGCGGGGCCCGTGTGGACCCGCCGCCCGCTCCGCCCGCCGACGTCGCGGGCCACTGTGCGGCGCTGCACGAGAGGCTTCCGGAGACGGTGGCCGGCCTCGCTCGGACCCCGACCGAGCCGGAGTCCGAGCTGACCGCCGCGTGGGGCGGCTCGGCGATCGTACTGCGGTGCGGCGTCCCCAAGCCCGCGAAGATGCTCGATCCGAACCAGGAGGGCATCCACGTCAACGGGGTGGCCTGGCTGCTGGAGAAGCAGGACGACGGGTCGTTCCGGTTCACCACCGGGATGCGGCTGGCGTACACGGAGGTCGTGGTCGCCAGGGAGCACGCCGCCGACGCGGGGATGCTGGTCGGGCTGTCCGCCGCGGTGGCCGCCGCCGTTCCCGAGGGGATCGCCTCCTGACCCGCGCCCCGCGCGCACACCGACCGCCCGCCGGGAACCCCCGGCGGGCGGTCTGCGTCGTGCGGGCCGCGGCCCGGGGCGCCGTCTAGCGCAGCCCCGTGGGCCGGCGCAGGGCCGCCTGGATCAGGCGGTCCACCAGCTCCGGGTAGGAGACGCCCGACTCCTGCCACATCCGCGGGTACATGGAGATCGGCGTGAACCCCGGCATGGTGTTGATCTCGTTGATGACGAACGTGCCGTCCTCGGTGAGGAAGAAGTCGGCGCGCACCAGGCCCTCGCAGGAGGCGGCCTCGAAGGCCTCGACCGCGAGCCGCTGCACCTCGGCGGTCTGCTCCGGGGTGAGCGGGGCCGGCACGATGCCCGCCGCCGAGTCGATGTACTTGGCCTCGAAGTCGTAGAAGTCGTGGCTGGAGACCGGCGGGATCTCGGCGGGCGCGCTCGCGCGCGGGCCGTCCTCGAACTCCAGGACGCCGCACTCGATCTCGCGGCCGCGCAGCAGCGCCTCGACGATGACCTTCGGGTCGTGGCGCTGCGCCTCGCGGATCGCCGCGTCGAGGCCGGAGACGTCGTCGACCTTGGTGATGCCGATGGACGAGCCGGCCCGGGCGGGCTTCACGAACAGCGGCCAGCCGTGCTCGGCGGCGAAGTCCAGGATGCGGGCCTTCGCCGCCTCCGGGTCGGCCTGCCACTCGCGGGGGCGGACGGTCAGGTAGGGGCCGACGGCCAGGCCGAAGGAGGTGAAGACCCGCTTCATGTACTCCTTGTCCTGGCCGACGGCGGAGGCGAGGACGCCCGAGCCGACGTAGGGGACGCCGGAGAGCTCCAGCAGGCCCTGCAGGGTGCCGTCCTCGCCGTAGGGGCCGTGCAGCATCGGGAAGACGACGTCGACCTCGCCCAGGGCCTTGGGGACGGCGCCCGGCTCCGTGTAGACGACCTCGCGGCTGGCCGGGTCGACGGAGAGCACGACGCCGCCCTCGTCCGACTCGGCGAGTTCGGCGACGCTCGGCAGCCGGCGGTCGGCGATGGCCATCCGCTCGGGCTCGTCGGCGGTCAGCGCCCACCGCCCGTCCGCGGTGATGCCGATGGGCAGCACCTCGTACTTGGAGCGGTCGATGGCGCGCAGCACGGCGCCCGCGGTGACGACCGAGATGGCGTGTTCCGAGCTGCGGCCGCCGAACACGACCGCCACGCGGGGCTTGCGGCCCTGCTGCTCAGGGGACTGGGGGAGGTTCTCGCTGCTCATATCGCCACGAGGGTACCCGCTCATACGTCCGGAAAGGAGTCAGCGCCGCTCCGGTTTGGCGCTGCGCGCCATCAGCTCCTTCAGCGCGACCAGCGGCGGCTTGCCGTGGTGGACGATCTCGACGACGGTCTCGGTGATCGGCATGTCGACGCCGTGGCGGCGGGCCAGATCGGCCACGGACTCGCAGGACTTGACTCCCTCGGCGGTCTGCTTGGTGACCGCGATGGTCTCCTCCAGGGTCATGCCGCGGCCGAGGTTGGTGCCGAAGGTGTGGTTCCGGGAGAGCGGCGAGGAGCAGGTGGCGACCAGGTCGCCGAGGCCGGCGAGGCCGGAGAAGGTGAGCGGGTCGGCGCCCATGGCGAGGCCCAGGCGGGTCGCCTCGGCGAGACCGCGGGTGATCAGGGAGCCCTTGGTGTTGTCGCCCAGGCCCATGCCGTCGGCGATGCCGACGGCGAGGCCGATGACGTTCTTCACCGCTCCGCCGAGCTCGCAGCCGATGACGTCGGTGCTGGTGTAGGGGCGGAAGTAGGGGGTGTGGCAGGCCGCCTGGAGGCGCTGGGCGACGGCCTCGTCGGAGCAGGCGACGACGGCGGCAGCGGGCTGCCGGGCGACGATCTCGCGGGCCAGGTTGGGGCCGGTGACGACGGCGACGCGGGCCGGCGGGACCTTGGCGACCTCCTCGATGACCTCGCTCATCCGCTTGGCGGTGCCCAGTTCGATGCCCTTCATCAGGGAGACGAGGACGGCGTCGGGCGGCAGCAGCGGGGCCCACTCGGCGAGGTTGCCGCGCAGGGTCTGGGAGGGGATGGCGAGGACGGCGAAGTCGGCGCCGCGCGCGGCCTCGGCCGCGTCGGTGGTGGCGCGGATGCCCGCGGGGAGCTCCACGCCGGGGAAGTAGTCGGGGTTGGTCCGGGTGGTGTTGACGGCGTCGGCGAGCTCCCGGCGGCGGCCCCACAGGACCACCTCGCAGCCGGCGTCGGCGAGCACCATGCCGAAGGCGGTTCCCCAGGAGCCGGTTCCGAAGACGGCGGCCTTCACGGGAGCGGTCACTTGTGGTCCTGTTCCGCGGCCTTGCGCCGCTGTTCCGCCCTGGCCTTGCGGTGGTCGTAGGGCTGGTCGGGCGCCTTCTCGCCGCGCAGTTCCTCCAGCAGCCGGGTGATGGCCGCCATGATGGCCTCGGTGGCCTCCTTGAGGACCTCCGGCGTGGGCTCCCGGTCGTAGTACGCGGAGAGGTCCACGGGCGGCCCGGCGAGGACCTGGAGGGTCTTGCGGGGGAAGAGGCGGACCTTGTTCTCCTTGGCGTACGGCGGCATGGCCAGGTTGGCGCCCCACTGGGCCACCGGGATGACGGGCGCCCTGGTCATGAGGGCGACGCGGGCGGCGCCGGTCTTGCCGGCCATCGGCCACATGTCGGGGTCGCGGGTGAGGGTGCCCTCGGGGTAGAAGGCGACGCACTCGCCGCGCTGGATCGCCTCGACGGCGGCCCGGAAGGCGTCCAGGGCGTTGGTGGTCTCCCGGTAGACCGGGATCTGGCCGGAGCCGCGGAGGATGGCGCCGACGAAGGGGACCTTGAAGAGCGCGGCCTTGGCGAGGAGGCGGGGCACCCGGCCGCTGTTGTACTGGAAGTGCGCGTACGACAGCGGGTCCAGGTACGAGTTGTGGTTGACGACGGTGATGAACCCGCCGTCGGCCGGAATGTGTTCCATTCCCCGCCAGTCCCGCTTGAAGAACACGACCAGCGGCGGTTTTGCGATGACCGCGGCCAGGCGGTACCAGAAGCCGATTCTGCGGCGGGACACTCGGACACCTTCCTCTACGACCGGTGCGCGGCTGGGGCACCTGTGCGGGCCGGACAAGTGTGGCGCCCGGCCCGGTCTCTGTCGAGAACACCGTACGCCCCGCTCCGGCGGGCCGGGGCCCGGGTCGGGGCTCGGGCGACAATGGGCGCCTGCACGGCGGGCGGACCGCGGCCGGCCCCGGTGGGCGGCCGCGCCGCCGCCCACGGAGGGAAGGAGTCCGCCACGGACGCCGTCTGGAGCCTGGTGATCCCGCTCAAGCCCCTCGCGGTGGCCAAGAGCCGCCTCGCGGCGGCCGTGGGCGCTGCCCGGCCGGGGCTGGCGCTGGCGTTCGCGCAGGACACCGTGGCCGGCGCGCTGGCCTGCCCGGCGGTGCGCGACGTGGTGGTGGTGACGGACGACGCGGCGGCCGGCGGGGAACTGGCCCGGCTCGGGGCGCGCATCGTCGCGGACGCGCCCGGCGCGGGCCTCAATGCGGCGCTGGCGCACGGGGCGCGCCGGGCCCGGGCGGGCCGTCCGCGGGCGGCGGTGGCCGCGATGAACGCGGATCTGCCCGCGCTGCGCCCGGGGGAATTGCTACGCGTGCTCGAAACCGCATCCGTATTTCCCCGGGCATTTCTCGCGGATGCCGCGGGATTCGGTACGACGCTGCTTTCCGCGGGTCCGGAGTCGGAATTGGCACCCGCGTTCGGCGGCCCGTCGCGGGCGCGGCATTCCGCGTCGGGCGCGGTGGAAATCCCCCTGTCCGGGGTGGACAGCGTCCGGCGGGACGTGGACACGGGGGCGGACCTGCGGGCGGCGCTCGCGCTGGGGGTGGGCCGGCACACCGCCCGATACAGTGCCCGTATGCAGGCGACCGCGTACACGTACGACCCGACGACCCGCAGCGGCAGCGTGCTGCTCGACGACGGCACTCCGGTGCCGTTCGACGCCCCCGCGTTCGAGGCGGGCGGCCTGCGGCTGCTGCGGCCGGGGCAGCGGGTGCGGATCGAGACGGAGGGGCGCGGGGCGTCCCTGCGGATCACCCTGGTCACCCTGCAGACCTTCTAGCACTGAGGCCGCTTCCCGGCCACAGCACCAGCCGGGCCGTCCGGGCGGGTGTCCGGGGCTCGCCCTACCGGCTCCGGCCTGCGCGGACGCACCGCGGGCCGGCTCCCCGAGGGGAGTCGGCCCGACGTGTGTGCGACGCGCCCGGAGCTACTTCTTGCGGGCGGTCGTCTTCTTCGCGGTGGTGGTCTTGCGCGCCGTCGCCTTCTTGGCGGGCGCCTTCTTCGCGGCGGCCTTCTTCGCCGGCGCGGTGGTCTTCGCGGTGGTCTTCTTCGCGGCGGCGGTGCTCTTCGACGCGGTGGTCTTCTTGGCCGCGGCGGTGGTCTTCTTCGCCGCCGGCGCGGACTTCTTGGCCGTCGCCGCCGTCTTCTTCGCGGTGGTCTTCTTCGCCGTCGCGGTCTTCGCGGCGGTGGTCGCCTTCTTGGCCGGGGCGGCCTTCTTCGCGGTGGTCTTCTTCGCCGCGGCCTTCTTGACCGTGCTGCGGCTGCCCCCGGCGGCGGCCGCCGCCATCAGGCTGCCCTTGGGGGCCTTCTTCACGGCCACCTCGTCGCCCTTGGGGAGCTTCTTGGTGCCGCTGACCAGGTCCTTGAAGCCCTGGCCCGCGCGGAAGCGGGGAACCGAGGTCTTCTTGACCCGGACGCGCTCACCCGTCTGCGGGTTCCGGGCGTAGCGGGCCGGCCGGTCGACCTTCTCGAACGAGCCGAAGCCGGTGACCGAGACCCGGTCGCCCGCCACGACCGCGCGGACCATGGCGTCCAGTACCGCGTCGACGGCGTCGGCGGCCTGCTGGCGGCCGCCCAGCTTGTCGGCAATCGCTTCTACGAGCTGCGCCTTGTTCACGTCTTCCCCTTCGGAGACCTCGCCAGAACGAATGTGTTCAAGCTTATTTCGCACGTTAGGCGGATATATACCGCAAATCAAACACGAAACGGGCTAATCACCCTAGTGCCGCAACGGGAGTGCCCGTTGCGGAGTTCCTTCGCATCAGTCGCCTTCAGGGAATCGACCCTCGTCGAGGTCCTTCATCAACCTGTCCAGGCGCCTTGCCGCATCGGCGAGATCATGCTTCGCCGCGGCCGTGACGACCAGCAGCTTCCGGGACAGCGCCATCCTTACGCCCTCCGGGACTTGCAGCGTGCGCACCCGTGTGTGTGCTTCTTTCAATCGGTCCGCGACGAGGTGGCAGAGCTCCAGTTGACTGTCGCGTTCCATGCACAGATTGTGCCATCTGGGGCGAGTTGTCGCCTCACGGGGCCTCAACACACGGCTGTGCCCCCCGCCCTGGGGCGGGGGGCACAGAGTTCTCGCCGTGATCACCCGGCGGTGAATAAGCGCTGCTCAGACTGTAATCAGGCGCGAATCGTACGCGGCTTGTGGCTCGGCCTGGTGCTTTCGTACGCGGCGATGTCGGCTTCGTTCTGAAGGGTGAGGGAGATGTCGTCCAGCCCCTCCAGCAGGCGCCAGCGGGCGTTGTCGTCGAGCTCGAACTCGGCCTCGATGCCCGCCGCGCGGACCTGCCGGGCGACCAGGTCGACGGTCACCTCGGCGGCCGGGTCGGCCTCGGTCAGCTCCCACAGCCGCTCGACGGTCTCCTGCGGCAGGACCACCGTCAGCAGCCCGTTCTTCAGGGAGTTGCCCCGGAAGATGTCGGCGAAGCGGGAGGAGATCACCGCCTTGAACCCGAAGTTCTGCAGCGCCCAGACGGCGTGCTCGCGGGAGGAGCCGGTGCCGAAGTCGGGGCCGGCGACCAGCACGGTGGCCCCGGCGCGCTCGGGGCGGTTGGTGATGAAGCCGGGGTCCTTGCGCCAGGCCTCGAAGAGCCCGTCCTCGAACCCGTCGCGGGTGATCTTCTTGAGCCAGTGGGCCGGGATGATCTGGTCGGTGTCGACGTTGCTGCGGCGCAGCGGCACGGCCCGGCCGGTGTGGGTGGTGAAGGCTTCCATGGTTCAGACTCCGGCGGTGGCGTGGGCGTCGGACAGGTCGGCGGGCGAGGCCAGGTGGCCCAGGACCGCGGTGGCCGCGGCGACCTGGGGGGAGACCAGGTGGGTGCGGCCGCCCTTGCCCTGCCGGCCCTCGAAGTTGCGGTTCGAGGTGGAGGCGGAGCGCTCGCCGGGGGCCAGTTGGTCGGGGTTCATGCCCAGGCACATGGAGCAGCCGGCGTGCCGCCATTCGGCGCCCGCGTCCTTGAAGACCTGGTCCAGGCCCTCCTCCACCGCCTGCAGGGCGACGCGGACGGAGCCGGGGACGACCAGCATCCGTACGCCGTCGGCGACTTTGCGGCCCTTGATGACGCCGGCGACGGCGCGGAGGTCCTCGATCCGGCCGTTGGTGCAGGAGCCTACGAAGACGGTGTCCACACGGATGTCGCGCAGCGGCTGCCCGGCGGTCAACCCCATGTACTCCAGGGCCTTTTCGGCCGCCAGGCGCTCCGAGGCGTCCTCGTACGAAGCCGGGTCGGGGACGTTCGCCGACAGCGGTGCGCCCTGGCCCGGGTTGGTGCCCCAGGTGACGAACGGGGACAGGGAGGCGCCGTCGATGACGACCTCCGCGTCGAAGACGGCGTCGTCGTCGGTGCGCAGCGTCTTCCAGTAGGCGACCGCGGCGTCCCAGTCCTCGCCGGTCGGGGCGTGGTCGCGGCCCTTCAGGTAGTCGAAGGTCGTCTGGTCGGGGGCGATCATGCCGGCGCGGGCGCCGGCCTCGATCGACATGTTGCAGATGGTCATGCGGGCTTCCATCGACAGCTTCTCGACGGCCTCGCCGCGGTACTCGATGACGTAGCCCTGGCCGCCGCCGGTGCCGATCCTGGCGATGATCGCCAGGATCAGGTCCTTGGCGGTGACGCCCTCGGCCAGCTCGCCGGTGACGGTGATCGCCATCGTCTTGGGGCGGGCCATGGGCAGCGTCTGGGTGGCCAGGACGTGCTCGACCTGGCTGGTGCCGATGCCGAAGGCGAGGGCGCCGAAGGCGCCGTGCGTCGAGGTGTGGGAGTCGCCGCAGACCACGGTGGTGCCGGGCTGGGTCAGGCCCAGCTGCGGTCCCACGACGTGGACGACGCCCTGCTCGACGTCGCCCAGCGGGTGCAGGCGCACCCCGAACTCGGCGCAGTTCTTGCGCAGCGTCTCCAGCTGGGCCCGGGAGACCGGGTCGGCGATCGGCTTGTCGATGTCGAGGGTGGGGGTGTTGTGGTCCTCGGTCGCGATGGTGAGGTCGAGACGGCGGACCTTGCGGCCGGCCTGCCGCAGGCCGTCGAAGGCCTGGGGGCTGGTCACCTCGTGCAGCAGGTGCAGATCGATGAAGAGGAGGTCGGGCTCGCCTTCGGCGCGCCGGACGACGTGGTCGTCCCAGACCTTCTCCGCGAGTGTCCTACCCATCGCTTTCCCTCCGGCCGGCCGGTACGGCCGGCGCTTCATAGAGATGTGGTGCGCCTGATCGCCGGTACCCCACGTGCCGGACGACGGCCTCGGACCCAGTGGTTCGTGGACCCGCACATACAGACTCGCTGGTTCTTGGAAAATTTGAACTTGCGTTTCACAGTGTGAGACGTGAATATCGTTTCATGGACAACTCTAGCGGCGTCGGCGTTCTCGACAAGGCAGCTCTGGTTTTGAGCGCACTGGAGTCCGGTCCGGCCACCCTCGCCGGGCTGGTCGCGGCGACAGGGCTCGCACGACCCACGGCACATCGCCTGGCCGTGGCACTGGAACACCACCGGATGGTGGCGAGGGACATGCAGGGCCGGTTCATCCTCGGACCGCGGCTGGCGGAGCTCGCCGCCGCGGCCGGCGAGGACCGGCTGCTGGCCACGGCGGGACCGGTACTGACCCACCTTCGCGATGTGACGGGCGAGAGCGCGCAGCTTTACCGCCGGCAGGGCGACATGCGCATCTGCGTGGCGGCCGCGGAGCGGCTGTCGGGCCTGCGGGACACCGTCCCGGTGGGCTCCACGCTCCCGATGAAGGCGGGCTCCGCCGCGCAGATCCTGATGGCCTGGGAGGAGCCGGAGCGGCTGCACCGCGGCCTCCAGGGCGCGCGCTTCACGGCGACGGCGCTGTCGGGCGTGCGGCGCCGCGGCTGGGCGCAGTCGATCGGCGAGCGGGAGCCGGGTGTGGCGTCCGTCTCGGCGCCGGTGCGCGGGCCGTCGAACCGCGTGGTGGCGGCCGTGTCGGTGTCCGGGCCGATCGAGCGCCTGACGCGCCACCCGGGCCGGATGCACGCCCAGGCCGTCATCGACGCCGCGGCGCGCCTCACGGAAGCCCTGCGCCGCGCGGGCTGACCGCCCGCCCCTCCCCCTCCCACTCCCCCGGGCCCGGGGGCGCGTACGACGCCGCACACGTCCGAACACGCGCCTCCGGGCCCGTACTTCTGCAACGGGGCGGCGGGCGGCCGGACAACACGAAGAGGCCCTCCGCGATGAACGCGGAGGGCCTCTCCTCTGTGTACCCCCGACCGGATTCGAACCGGCGCTACCGCCTTGAGAGGGCGGCGTGCTAGGCCGCTACACAACGGGGGCGTGCCTTGCAGCTGCTGCTGCACTGCGCTGGGCTACCAGGACTCGAACCTAGAACAAAGGAACCAGAAACCTTCGTGTTGCCAATTACACCATAGCCCAAGGTGGTCTGAACCAGACCTCAGTACCCCCGACCGGATTCGAACCGGCGCTACCGCCTTGAGAGGGCGGCGTGCTAGGCCGCTACACAACGGGGGCCCTGGCGATCCTGCATCAAGATGTCCGGGAGCTACCCAGGACCCCTCGCGGGAAGGATCTGTACCCCCGACCGGATTCGAACCGGCGCTACCGCCTTGAGAGGGCGGCGTGCTAGGCCGCTACACAACGGGGGCAAAGCACTGCGTTACTGCTGCACTGCGCTGGGGTACCAGGACTCGAACCTAGAATAAGGGAACCAGAAACCCTCGTGTTGCCAATTACACCATACCCCACCAGAAGTCAATCCCCTGTGGGGATTTTCTTCGGGCTGCGTCTCCGTCTCCGGCCTTTCGGCCCGCTCCGGCGGCGCAGAAAGAACATTACCGGATGGCTGACCGTGCTCCAAAACGGGTATCCAGCGCCAGCACCTCCGCGAGCTGGGCGAGCCCCGCGATCCGGTGCACTCCGGCCGGCCCGGGGCCGCGTAGACCGTCGCGATCCAGCCACACCGCGGTCAGCCCGGCGTCCCGGGCGCCCCGTGCGTCGATCTCCGGCTGGTCGCCGACGTACGCGACCTCGGCCGGAGGCAGCCCGAGCGCCTCGCAGGCCGCGAGGAAGGCGGCGGCCTCCGGCTTGCTGACGCCCAGCTCGGCGGCGCACACGAGCACCTCGAAGTGCTCGCGCAGCCCGAGGTGGCGGAGCTTGGGGTCCTGGTTGGCGCTGGAGGAGTTGGAGAGCACGCCGTGCCGGTAGCGGCCCGCCAGCGCGTCCAGGGCGGGCACGACGTCGGGGAAGACCGCCCAGGCGGCCTTGTAGTGCTCGACGTAGCGGTCGAACCAGGCGTCGGCCTCGGCGTCGGCCATCGCCGGCTCCCCGAGGAAGTCCCGCACCCTGTCGCGCCGCTGCCCCTGGAAGGTGGTCTTCCCGGCCGCGAAGCGGTCCCACTGGCGGACTGTGGCCTCCCGCCACAGCGCGAGCGCCTCGGCGGGCGAGCCGTAGCGCTCCCCCAGGCCGACCTCGGCGAGCCGGCGCGCGAGCCCGGCGGTGTCGGCCCCGGTGTAGTCGAACAGGGTGTCGTCGATGTCCCAGAGCACGGCGCGGATCGGCATACCGCCGAGGCTACGCCCCGGCGCGCGCCGCCGCGGGCGTACGGCGAAGTCCGGCCCGGTACCCGTGGCCGAGGCGGCCGGAGGACGCCGCAGGGGGCGGCCTCCGGAGGGTCCGGAGGCCGCCCCCTGCGGGACGGCGGCGCCGCGGGTCAGGCGGCGGTGGCGGCCAGCTTGGCCAGGGCGGCGTCGATGCGCGCCAGCGAGCGGTCCCTGCCCAGGATCTGGAGGGACTCGAAGAGCGGCAGGCCGACGGTGCGGCCGGTGACGGCGACGCGGACCGGCGCCTGCGCCTTGCCGAGCTTGAGGCCGTGGGCCTCGCCCGCGGCGAGGACGGCCTGCTTGAGCGACTCGGGGTCGTTCCAGTCGGCCGTCTCCAGGCGGGCGCGGGCCGAGGTCAGCAGGGCCGCGGGGTCGCCCTTCATGGCCTTGTCCCAGGAGGCCTGGTCGTCGACCGGCTCCTTGCGGAAGAGGAAGTCGACGTTCGCGGTGATGTCCGACAGGACGGTGACGCGGGTCTGGGCGTACGGTGCGATGGCCGCCCAGGCGTCTGCGTCGAAGTCCCCGGGCTCCCAGTTGGCGAAGGGGGCCTGCAGCCACGGGGCGCACGCGTCGGCGAAGGCCTTCTCGTCCAGCCGGCGGATGTGGTCGGCGTTGATCGCCTCGGCCTTCTTCAGGTCGAAGCGGGCCGGGTTGGCGTTGACGCCGTCGATGTCGAACTTCGCCACCATCTCCTCGATCGAGAAGACGTCCTGGTCCTTGGAGAAGGACCAGCCGAGCAGCGAGAGGTAGTTCAGCAGGCCCTCGGGGAGGAAGCCGCGCTCGCGGTAGAGGTTCAGCGAGGACTCGGGGTCGCGCTTGGAGAGCTTCTTGTTGCCCTCGCCCATCACGTACGGCAGGTGGCCGAACTGCGGGACGGCCTTGGCGACGCCGAGCTCGATCAGCGCCTTGTACAGGGCGATCTGGCGCGGGGTGGAGGAGAGCAGGTCCTCGCCGCGCAGGACGTGGGTGATCTCCATCAGCGCGTCGTCGACCGGGTTGACGAGCGTGTAGAGCGGGGCGCCGTTGGCGCGCAGGATGCCGAAGTCCGGCACGTTCTCCGGGGTGAAGGTCAGCTCGCCGCGGACCAGGTCGGTGAAGGTGATCGGCTCGTCGGGCATCCGGAAGCGGACGATCGGCGTGCGGTGCTCGCCCTGGTACGCCTCCAGCTGGACGGCGGTCAGCTCGCGGCAGTGGCCGTCGTAGCCGGAGGGCTTGCCGGCGGCGCGGGCGGCCGCGCGGCGGGCGTCGAGCTCCTCGGTGGTGCAGTAGCAGTCGTAGGCGTAGCCGCCGTCCCTGAGCTTCTTCGCGATGTCCGCGTAGATCTCCATGCGCTGAGACTGGCGGTACGGGGCGTGCGGGCCGCCGACCTCGGGGCCCTCGTCCCAGGTGAAGCCGAGCCAGCGCAGCGAGTCCAGCAGCTGGACGTACGACTCCTCGGAGTCGCGGGCCGCGTCGGTGTCCTCGATGCGGAAGACGAACGTGCCGCCGTGGTGGCGGGCGAACGCCCAGTTGAACAGGGCGGTGCGGACCAGGCCCACGTGGGGGTTGCCGGTCGGCGAGGGACAGAAACGTACGCGGACGGGGGTCGCGTTAGCCACGCTTGATCACCTTGTTGGTGAGAGTGCCGATGCCTTCGATGGTGACGGCGACCTCGTCGCCGACGCTGAGGGGGCCGACTCCGGCCGGGGTGCCCGTGAGGATGACGTCGCCGGGGAGCAGCGTCATCGCCTCGCTGATGTGGACGACGAGGTCCTCGACGGAGCGGACCATGTCGGCGGTGCTGCCGAGCTGGCGCTGCTCGCCGTTGACGGTGCACTGGACGGCGAGGCCCGCGGCGACGGCCGCCGGGTCGATGCCGGTCTCGATCCAGGGGCCGAGCGGGCAGGCGCCGTCGAACCCCTTGGCCCGGGCCCACTGCTGCTCGCGCTTCTGCACGTCGCGGGCGGTGACGTCGTTGGCACAGGTGAAGCCGAGGACGACCTCGGCCACCCGCTCGCGCGGGACCTCGCGGCACATCCGGCCGATCACCACGGCCAGCTCCGCCTCGTGGTGGACGTCCTGGGAGAAGGAGGGGTACGGGATCGGGTCGCCGGGGCCGATCACCGAGGTGGACGGCTTGAAGAAGGTGATCGGCGCGTCGGGCACGGTGTTGCCGAGCTCCGCCGCGTGCTCCGCGTAGTTGCGGCCGACGGCCACGACCTTGTTCGGGAGCACGGGCGGCAGCAGCCGGACCTTGCTCAGCGGGACCTTCGTGCCGGACAGCTCGAAGTCCGCGAACGGGATGCCCTTGATGATGTCGAGGACGGCCTCGCCCCCGGCGCCGGGGGCCGAGTCGCCCTCGACCGCGCCGAACGCGACATTGCCGTCGATCGAGAACCTGGCGATGCGCACGCTTTGCGTCTGCCCCTCTGTCATTTCCGCTGGCTGGAGTCTGCGGACTCCAGGCTAACGCGGCGGGAGGCGGCGCCCGGCGCTCTTCTCGCCGGCGGCCCGTCGCGGGGCGCCGGCGGCTGCGCGTCCGCTGCCTGCCGCTACGGGGCGGCGGGGGCGGCGGCCGGAGCGTCCATCAGGACGGTG
This sequence comes from Streptomyces sp. NPDC031121, assembly GCF_055570615.1. NCBI lineage: Bacteria > Bacillati > Actinomycetota > Actinomycetes > Kitasatosporales > Streptomycetaceae > Streptomyces > Streptomyces sp. NPDC031121. The sequence continues at coordinate 5,466 of NZ_JBVIGV010000016.1, read as the reverse complement.
CGGCGCGGGTTGGCGGTCTGGGTGGGCAGCTCGACGGCGTGCTCCGGAGCCTGCGGCGCCTGCAGTTCCTCGGCGTCCTTGAGGTGCGCGAGGGTGGTGCGGCGCGGGTTGGCTATGTTGCGGAACATCATCGTCGTCTTCATCGGAGTCTCGGGCCTCGGCTCGGTCGTCGGGTGGGGTTGTCGGTTCCTTCAACCCTGTAAAGGGCAAGGCTAAACATCGGAATCCCCGCCTGAACCGGCAAGTATTGGCCACGAACATGTGAGTTTGCTCACCAGCGACCGGGCAATGCAGGCATAACGGACAGTCAACTGCGGGTGCCGAAACGGACATTGCGCCACTGAATAAGCCATTCCGCTGCTGATCATTACGACTGGGACACCGTGCCAACCGGGGCGTTTGACCAGCGTAAGTCCGATTCACCCCGAAAGGTCCCACACCGTACGTAGCTCTGCGAACACGTCGTGTGGCCGACTCCGGGGGCCGACACGCGCACCTTGTTGGAGATCCGCCACTGTGCTGGAATTCGCGGGACCGCCGCGGGAGACACCCGGCGCGCAGGTGGCGCGAGACTGCGCCGCGCGGCGGGAACGGAAGGATGACGCGCCGGTCACCGACGACCACCATGGGGCCGCAAGCAAGCGCCCCACGACTCGACACCGTCCCAGCCGTCGCCCGGCGGGACGCCTGGTCCAGAGGTTGCGACGCTAGTGCAGGGACGATTCAAGCGGGATGGCAAGGGGTCTCCCCAGGCCCTTCAGGGCCGAGGGGACGCTGCGGCGGAGCAGGAGCCTCGCGGCGGGACCGACCGAGGCTCCTCGCCCCAGCACGCCCAAGGCCGCGGGCCGGCCCTCGAAGGCGCAGGCCCCGACGCCGCCGGTGCGAAGGGCGGCGTGAAGAGCAAGGCCACCCGCATCAAGGGCCGGAGCAGGAACAAGGGCAAGGCCTCGGCCGAGTCCCCGGCCGAGAAGGACACCGCGATACCCGCGGCGCCTCCCGGGCCCGGCTCCCGCCTGCACATGCAGAACTGGCGCATCAGCACGCGCCTGGTCTCGCTGCTGACCCTCCCCGTCGTCGCCGCCACCAGCCTCGGCGGCTTCCGCATCAACGACTCGCTCAACGACATCGAGCAGCTGGAGCACATGCAGCTGCTGACGACGATGACCCGGCAGGCCACCAACCTGGCCGCCGCGCTCCAGGAGGAGCGCGACCGCTCCGCGGGTCCGCTGTCGACCGACAAGTCCGGCAAGATGGACACCCTCGTCACGGGCGTCCGCGCGCAGACCGACGCCGCCGCGAAGTCCTTCGCCAACGCGACCGAGCGCGTCGACACCGCCGAGGACAAGGACGAGACCCTCAAGTCGATCCGCAACAACATCCTGCAGATCGGCCGCCAGCTCGCCAGCCTGGAGACGGTCCGCAGGAACGCGTACCAGAACGGCGCGCAGCAGACCGTCACCGAGTACAACCAGCTGATCGTCTCGCTGCTCTCGCTCTCCCAGGACATGGCGCAGGCCACCTCCAGCCCGGAGATGATCAAGCGTACCCGCGCCCTGGCGGCGTTCTCCTCCGCCAAGGAGTACGCCTCGATCCAGCGCGCCATCATCGCCGCCTCGCTGCCCGACGGCGGCGAGAAGACCGGCAACCTCACGGAGAACGACCGCCTGTACGCCCTCTCCGCGCAGCGCGGCGAGGGCCAGGCGAAGAAGACCTTCGAACTCGTCTACCAGGGCAACTCCGAGGACCTCCTCGCAGCGCTGGGCGACGGCAACCCCGAGATCGGCAAGGCGGACCACTACACCCGCCGCGTCCTGTCGAACCCCAACCAGTTCGCGAAGGAGACGCAGTACCGCTCCTGGATGGACTGGTACGACGCGGACGACACCAAGCTCCAGGCCATGAAGGTCATCGAGCTGACCCTGCTCGAGGACATGGAGCAGAAGGCCCGCGAGCTGAAGAACGAGTCGCAGCGCGATGCCATCATCAACGGTGCGCTGATCCTCCTCGTCCTCGGCGTGTCCCTCGTCGGCGCGTTCGTCATGGCCCGGTCCATGATCGGCTCGCTGCGCCGCCTGCAGGACACCGCGACCCGGGTCGCCCAGGACCGCCTGCCCGAGCTCGTCAAGCAGCTGTCCGAGTCCGACCCGCAGGACGTCGACACGTCCGTGGAGTCCGTCGGCCTGCACACCCGGGACGAGATCGGCCAGGTGGCCGCGGCGTTCGACGACGTGCACCGCGAGGCGGTCCGCCTCGCCGCCGAGCAGGCCCTCCTGCGGGGCAACGTCAACGCGATGTTCACCAACCTCTCGCGCCGCTCCCAGGGCCTCATCCAGCGCCAGCTCTCGCTCATCTCCGAGCTGGAGTCCCGCGAGGCCGACCCGGACCAGCTGTCCTCCCTCTTCAAGCTCGACCACCTCGCCACCCGCATGCGCCGCAACGGCGAAAACCTCCTCGTCCTCGCGGGCGAGGAGCCGGGCCGCCGGTGGACCCGCCCCGTCCCGCTCGTCGACGTGCTCCGCGCCGCGGCGTCCGAGGTGGAGCAGTACGAGCGCATCGAGCTGGCGTCGGTGCCCGGCACCGACGTCGCCGGCCGCGTCGTCAACGACCTCGTGCACCTGCTCGCCGAGCTGCTGGAGAACGCCACGTCGTTCTCCTCCCCGCAGACCAAGGTCAAGGTCACCGGCCACGCGCTGCCCGACGGCCGCGTGCTGGTCGAGATCCACGACACCGGCATCGGCCTCTCCCCCGAGGACCTCGCCGCGATCAACGAGCGGCTCGCCGCTCCGCCGACCGTGGACGTCTCCGTCTCCCGCCGCATGGGCCTCTTCGTGGTCGGCCGCCTGTCCCTGCGACACGGCATCCGCATCCAGCTGCGCCCGTCCGACTCGGGCGGCACCACGGCCCTCGTCATGCTGCCGGTGGACGTCGCCCAGGGCGGCAAGAAGCCGGGCGGCCCCGGTGCTCCCGGCGGCCAGGGTGCCGCGGGCGCCCAGGGCGGTCCCGGCGCCCCCGCGGGCCAGGGCTCCGGCCCGGCCGGCGGTGCCCGCCAGGGCGTCGGCGCCGGCCCGCAGCGCAGCGGTGTGGCCGCGGCCATGGGCCAGCGCGCGGCGCTGGCCGGCCAGCGCGGCGCGGGCGGCCCGCAGGGCGGCCGTCCGCAGCAGGGCGCCCCGGGCGGACGTCCGCAGGGCGGTCCGGGCATGCCCGCCACTCCGGCGGGACAGGACCAGGGCGGCTTCGGCGGCGGTGCCCCGACGCCGAACCGCGCTCCGGCCGGCGGCCCCGGCCAGGGCCCCGGCGGCCCGGGTGCTCCCGGCGGCCTCCAGCAGCGCCCCGCGGCGGCTCCCCCGGCTTCCGCCCCCGCCGGCTTCCCGCAGGGCAGCGGCTTCGAGCGGCCGCAGCCGCCGCAGCCCGCCGCCCCCTCGGCTCCGGCCTCCGCTCCCGCGGCGCCCCCGGCCGCCCCGGCGCAGCGCGGCCCGCGGCCGCAGCTGCCGCCGCGCGGCGGCGCCGCCCGCCCGGAGCTGCCGGGCTCGGGTGGCCCGCAGTCCACCAGCTGGGGCGCCGACCCGGCGCGCCAGGGCGGGCAGGGCGGCCAGGACTTCCCGCGGGGCCACGACGAGCTCTCGGGCCCCGGCTCGACGGCGGAGTTCCCGCGTCCGGACTTCAACGCCCCGCCCCCGCAGGGCATGGGCGGCGGCAACAGCACGACGGGGCAGTTCGAGCGTCCCGACGTGCGCGGCGCGGCGGACCAGTCCGCCACCGGCCAGTTCGCCCGCCAGGACTTCCAGGCCCCGCGGCCCGGCGGCCCCGGCGCCGGCGGCTTCGCCCCGCAGCAGCCCCAGCAGCCGCAGTACCCCCAGGCTCCGCAGCTGCCGCAGGCGCAGCAGCCCGAGGCGCTGCCGCCTGCCTCCGGCCGCGGCCCCGAGCGCAGCCCGATCTTCGAGTCGCTGGAGTCGAACTGGTACCCGTCGGAGGGCTCCCGCCCCACCGGCCCGGTGCCGGCGGTGCCCCAGCAGCCGCAGGCCGCCGCCCCGGCCGCCCCGGCCCCCGCTCCCGCCCGGCGCCCGCAGCAGCCGCTGCCGCAGCGCGGCCAGGAGCCGCCGGCCGAGCCGGCCGCGGCGACGACCGGCAGCACGCCGACCGTCAGCTGGCGGTCCTCGCCGAACGACGAGCTGATGCGCCAGGCCGAGCGCGTGCGCCAGCCCGCCGCCGGCGGCATCACGACTTCGGGGCTGCCCCGCCGGGTACCGCGGGCGAACCTCGTGGCCGGCACCGCGCAGCAGCAGGCCGACACTCAGGCCGGTCCCCAGGTCTCGCGCGCCCCGGACGACGTCCGCGGCCGTCTGACCAACCTCCGACGCGGTATCCAGCAGGGCCGCCAGGCCGGGAACAACGGCCCGGCGACCGGCAGTTACCACATCGACCCCACTTACCAGCAGGAGCGATAGTTGAGTTCGATGAGCCAGGCGGCACAGAACCTGAACTGGTTGATCACCAACTTCGTGGACAACACCCCCGGGGTGTCCCACACGGTGGTGGTCTCCGCCGACGGCCTCCTTCTGGCGATGTCCGACGGATTCCCGCGCGACCGCGCCGACCAGCTGGCGGCCGTGGCCTCCGGACTGACCTCGCTGACCGCCGGAGCCTCCCGCATCTTCGAGGGCGGCTCCGTCAACCAGACCGTGGTCGAGATGGACCGGGGATTCCTCTTCCTCATGTCCATCTCCGACGGGTCCTCGCTCGCGGTGCTCGCGCACCCCGAGTGCGACATCGGCCTCGTCGGCTACGAGATGGCCCTCCTCGTCGACCGCGCAGGCACGGTCCTCACCCCGGACCTGCGCGCCGAGCTGCAGGGAAGCCTGCTCATCTGACCCACCCCTCTCCCGGCCGGACGGTACTTCCGGCCGGGGGACCGGGGCCCCCGCCCCGGGATCCAGTACCACCGCCAGGCCGTCATACCGTCCCCCCACCGGCCGCCCCGTCAGACGGCACGCTGACCACTGCTGTCCAGCCCGGAGGATCAATGACCCCGCCCCCCGCCTACTCCGATGCGTACGACGACTCGTCGTACTCGGAGGGCGACCAGCCGCTTGTGCGCCCGTATGCGATGACGGGCGGCCGGACCCGGCCCCGCTACCAGCTCGCCATCGAGGCGCTGGTCAGCACCACCGCCGATCCGATGCACCTGTCCGGCCTGCTGCCCGAGCACCAGCGCATCTGCACGCTGTGCCGCGAGGTCAAGTCGGTCGCGGAGGTCTCCGCCCTGCTGTCGATGCCGCTCGGCGTCGCGCGCATCCTCGTGGCCGACCTGGCAGAGGCCGGCATGGTGGCCATCCACCAGCCGGGCAACGGAGAGGCCGGCGGTACGCCGGACGTGACACTGCTCGAAAGGGTGCTCAGTGGACTTCGCAAGCTCTAACGGCGGGGCGGCTCGCTCCACCACCTCCGCGAAGATCGTGGTGGCGGGCG
>NZ_JBVIGV010000015.1:0-214411 GCF_055570615.1 Streptomyces sp. NPDC031121 | reverse complement strand
GGGTTGTGGCCCCCACTCGAGAGGCCACTCTTTTGTCTCCCCCTCCCCCCCCCTGTGTCCCTAGGAATGCCCCACCACCCCTCGGGTGTGTTTCCCCCCCCCCCCCCCCCTCCCCCCCCCCACCGCTCTCGGGGCGGCACAGGGGAGGGGGTGCGCCGCCCCGAGGGACTCAGCGGCAGGTGCGTCCTTCGTTGATGCAGCGCACCGCGTTCGCCATGAGCCGGTCCGACATCACGTTGATGAAGTCGCCGTGGTCGGTGACCGGCTTGTGCAGCTGCTCGGGGAAGCTGTCGACCGCGAACCGGGAGCCGGGCGGCACGCTGTAGACGATCCGCTGGACCAGCTGCGGGATGGCCTTGAAGCCCGGCTTGCACGAGCCGTCCTTGTTCGCGAAGGCCACGTGCGTGCGGTGGTTGGCGCTGTCGGTGTTCCGCCCGTCCCAGCAGCTCTGGAAGGTGAAGGTGCGGACCACGTCGCTGCCCTTGGGGCAGACCGGGTACTTGTCCTTCAGCTGCCGGTTCTCGAAGCCGGTGCAGCTCCACGAGGCGTTGGCGTTGCCCGGCCCGTTGGTGAAGGACTTGGCGTCGCCGGTGATGATGCGCAGGAAGCGGGGCATGGCGGCGACCTTGGAGACCGGGCTGCCCTTGAACTCGATCGTCACCTGCTTCGGCTTGAGGATGGTGCCGACGTTGCCGTCCTGGCCGCCGCCGGGCGCGTTGGCGTCGCGTTCGGCGCGGCCGTCGCGCAGCCGGAGCACGGGCCAGTAGTAGGTGGACTTGTCGCCGTTGGTGCAGGTGGTGCCGGAGGCGGCGAGGCTGTTGTTGGTGGAGAAGGCGTCCGTGGTGAGGTTGCCGACGTAGTCGTGCATGTGGTGGGCGCCGTTGCTGACGCCGGGGGCGACGATGACGTTGTCCGGGTTGAAGTGGCCGTTCTCGTTGCGGCCGCAGTTCACCGAGAAGGAGCCCTTGGAGGCGTTCCCGCGGTCCGCCGGCTTGCGGACGTTCGGCCGGATGTTGCCGATCGCGACGAAGTCGCTGCGGGCCGGGCCGCCCTTGGCCGCCGCCTGGCCGCCGCCCTGGGCCGCGGCGCCCTGCGCTGCGGCCCCCTGCGCGGCTGCCGGCTCGTCCTTCGGGTCGGGGGCGGCCGCCTGCTTCATCTCGCAGCCGGCGAGCCCGTTCAGGCCCTGGGGGCGGGCGCCGGCGCCCGCCATCGCGTCGCCGATGGCATCGATGGTCTTTCCGCGCTGCTCTTCGAGGCCGCCGAGCAGGGCGCCGCCGTTGGCGCGGCCCGTCGCGAGCTGCTTGTAGGCGTCGGCGACCTGCGTGTCGAGCTGGGCGAGGTTCTTGTCCACCTCGGGGCGGGCCCGGTCGGGCACGTCGGTGAGCTTGTCGCCGACGTCCGGGCAGTCGATGGTGGCGGTCACCGGGGCGGCGCGGTCGTCCTGTCCGGCGAACGCGCCCTGTGCGACGAACACGACCCCGCCGCCGCCCAGGACCAGGGCGGACACCATGGCGAGGACCTTGTGCGACGTCCGCAGACGGCGTTTGTGGCCCTTTTGACTCATGCGATCACTTCACTTCGGTCGGGAAACGGTGGAGGAGGCGGGCGCGGGGACCGCGGCCGGCGGCGCGTCCGCGAGGCCGTCGAAATCGACCATGCCGGTGGCCTCCAGGACCGTGATGTGGTCCAGGACCGTGGCGTTGGCGTCCGTGGCCAGTCCCCGGACCATCGAGTTGCGGGTCTGCGCCCGGATCTGGGCCACGAGCGAGAACACCTTGCCGTGGGCCCGGCGGAGCAGCTGGGCGAACAGCTGCTCGTACTGGGCGCCCTGGGCGCTGGTGAGCTGGTCGAGCCATTCCTGCTGCTGCTGGGTGGGCCGGTCGGGCAGTTCCATGCCGAGCGCCCCGCCCACTTCGAGGGCGCGCCGGTCCAGTTCGGAGTGGCCCTCGACGAGGTGCTCGCCGGCCGTGCGGATGGTGGAGCGCTTGCTGCGCTGGAGGGCCTGGCGGCCCGCGGGCAGCTCCCACAGGCCGGCGAGGCGCACCTTGCGGACGAAGTCCCGGTCCTGGGCGGTCAGCGGCCCGAAGGCCGTGCTCATGGTGCCGAGGCCGTCGTCGTCGGCCGCGGGGAGCGTGGTCGCTGCGGCCGATCCCCCGTTGAACTTCTCCACGGGGACCAGCAACGCGATCAGGGTGAAGGCGAGGGCGCCGATGACGGCGACCGTGGCCAACACGTGTCTCGATGCGACCGACATGCTGCCGACGGCCGACCGACGGAATGACAGCACTGTGCCTCCTTGCTGCATGGGCCGGAAGGGGCGGCAGGGGCAAGGGACACGGCAGTCGTGCCGCGTGCACCCGCGCTCCCCGGGTGCCACGGGACGCTAGTGCCAGTTGTGGTGGTCGTTCGGAAGGCCCATCACGAATGGACAAACATCCGGTCGATTCCCCGGAGGGGTGGTACCGTGCCGCGGCCGCACGTCCCGTCAGAGGGGGCGGGCGCGGGCGATGAGCAGCGCGACGTCGTCGCGGTCGTCCGGGCGGCGCAGCCGGCCCAGCAGCAGGTCGCAGGTCGCCTCCAGCGGGCGGCCCGGGGTGTCCAGCAGGTCGGTGAGGGCGCGGAGCCGGGTGTCGATGTCCTGGTCGCGGCGTTCCACGAGGCCGTCGGTGTAGAGGACGAGCTCGTCCCCGACGGCCAGGTCGAGGGCGGTGGCCTCGAAGGGCACGCCGCCGACGCCGAGGGGCACCCCGGTGGGGAGGTCCAGCAGCTCGGGCGGGCGGCCCCGGCCGACGCGTACGGGCGGCAGGTGGCCGGCGGTGGCGATGCGGCAGCGGTTGCGGCGGGGGTCGTACACGGCGATGACACAGGTGGCCATGGTGTGGCCGAGCCCGGTGGCGGTGTGGTCGAGGCGGGTCAGGACGGCCGCGGGGTCGAGGTCGAGTTCGGCCAGGGTGCGGGCGGCGGTGCGGAGCTGGCCCATGGCGGCGGCCGCGTTGATGCCGCTGCCCATGACGTCCCCGACGACGAGGGCGGTCTTGTCGTCGGCGAGCGGGATGACGTCGAACCAGTCGCCGCCGACCTCGCCGGCGCTCTGGGCGGGCTGGTAGCGGAAGGCGATCTCCAGGCCGGGTGTCGGGGTGGGCTGGTGGGGCAGCAGGTGCCGCTGGAGGAGGAGCGCGGCGCGGCGCTGCTTCTGGTACCAGCGGGCGTTGTCGATGCAGACGGCCGCGCGGGCGGCCAGCTCCTGGGCGAGCAGGACGTCGTCCTCGTCGAACGGCAGCGGGTTGTCGGCGCGCTGCAGGCCGAGCGCGCCGATGACCTCGCCGCGGGCGATGAGCGGCACGGCGAGGTAGGAGTGCAGCCCCGCCTCGGCGAGCAGCGCGGCGGCCTCGGCGTCCCGGGCGATGCCGCCGAGTTCGCCGGGGGTGACGCGGGCCTGGAGGACGGGCCGCCCCGTGCGGACGCAGCGGGTGACGACGCGGGTGTCGTCGTAGCGGGCCAGAGTGCCCACGGGGTCGGCCGCGCGGACCGCGGGGCCGGGGCGGGCCGCCTTGACGGCGAGGGCCCGGAACCGGACGGTCCCGGCGGGGGCGGTGCCGGGCGGCGGTTCGCCGGTGAGGACGTCGTCCAGGACGTCGACGGTGGCGACGTCGGCGAGCTGCGGCACGGCGATGTCGCCGAGCTCCCGGGCCGTGACCCCGAGGTCGAGGGTGGTGCCGATGCGGACGGAGGCGTCGGCGATGAGGGCCAGCCGCTGCCGGGCCAGGGCGATGGCCTGCGCCGTCTTGTGCTGCTCGGTCACGTCGACGATGGAGGCGGCGACGCCGATGGGCCGCCCGGCCGGGTCGTCGAGCCGGTAGAAGGAGGCGGAGAAGGCGTGGTCGCGGAGGGGGTCGGCCGGGGTGCGGCCGGTGGTGAACTGGTCCAGCCGGGGGACGCCCGTCACCAGTACCTCGCGCATGGCCGCCTCGATGGCCGCGGCGTCCACGCGGGGCAGGGCCTCGTGGACGCGGCGGCCCAGGTGCTGCTCGGCCGGGAGCCCGTTGATCCGTTCGAGTGCCGGGTTGACCAGGACGTACCGCAGGTCGGTGTCGAGGACGGCCAGGCCGATGGGCGACTGGGAGACCAGGCGCAGGGAGAGGGCGAGGTCGCGCTCCAGGCGGCGCAGGGTGGCCTGGTCGGAGGCGATGCCGAGGGCGTAGTGGCGGCCCTCGCGGTCCTCCAGGCGCATGTTGCGGAACTCGGTGAGCCGGGTGCCGCCCTCCTTGTGGTGGACGGGGAACACCCCGGCCCAGGGCCTGCCGCCGGACATCACCTCCCGGAAGAGGCCCAGGACGACGTCCAGGTGCTCGTCGTCGACGAGGAGGCGGGCCGCGTACTCGCCCAGCGCCTCCTCGGCGGGGTAGCCGAAGAGCTCCTCGGCCTGCGGGCTCCACAGGATGATCCGCCCCTCGGAGTCGAGGAGCACCGCGGCGACGCCGAGCACGTCCAGCAGCCCCCGGCCCGGGCCGGTGCCGGTCGGCCCGGCCCGGCCGACGGGCCCGCTCGGCCCGGTGGGGCCGGCCGAGCCGGTGGGACCGGTGGGGCCTGTGGGGCCGCTCGGGCCCGGCGGGGTGCCTGCGGAGTCGGCCGGGACGCCGTTCGCCGTGCTCATGCCGACCGCTCCTTCCCGTCCGCCGCCGAGAGAGCGGAGCGCCGGCCCGCCCGTTCCGTGCCCCGGCACCCGGGACGACTCCATCCTCCCTCCCCCGCCGCGGACGGGCAGCCCCAGCCGCGCCCGGATTCGGCCGTACGACGGACCGCGGGCCGGCGGCGGCGCCGCGGTCGGCGCCGGGGCGCGTCCCCCGTACGTCGTACGCCGCTCGGCCCGTGCCCGCCGCGGCGGGCGGCCGGGCCGGCCCCGCCCCCGCGGCCGGGGCCTGCGCCGTCGCGCCGCCGGGCGGCCGCCGGGCGGCGCCGCGCACGCCGGGCGCGCCCGACTGGGGCGGCGTGTCGGCCAGTTGTCCGAATCCCTCCTCGTCCGAGAGGCGCACAGGAGGCGGCCCTCCGGGATGATTCGCCGGGCCTGTCCGTGCAACAGGGTGGTGGGGCCACCGACTTCACGGAAAGGAAACGGCGTTACGTGAACATCAAACGCCTCGCGCCGGTGCTCGCCGCGGCCGGCCTGCTCGCCACCACCGTCCCCCTCCTGTCCGCCCCCCAGGCGTCGGCCGCCGGGGCCGCGGAGTTCGTCCCGCCGAAGCCGGCGTGGCAGCGGTGCAGCCCCGAGCAGCCGGCCTCCTACGAGTGCGCGACCGTCAAGGTGCCGCTCGACTACCGGCGCCCGCAGGGGCGCACGATCGACATCGCGATATCCCGGATGAAGAGCGCCGACCCGGCGAAGCGGCACGGCGTGCTGCTGATGAACCCGGGCGGCCCCGGCGGCCCCGGACTCGACCTGCCGCTGATGGCGGACGAGCTGATGCCGAAGGACGTGCGCGACCGGTACGACGTGATCGGCTTCGACCCGCGCGGCGTCGGCGCAAGCAGCCCGGTCACCTGCGGACTGACCGACGAGGAGCAGGCCTTCGACCGCCCGTACAAGGAGGAGACCTTCGCGGCGGACGTCGCGTGGGCACAGACGGTCGCCGAGAAGTGCCGTGAGAAGTCGGGGCAGGTGCTGCCGTTCATCACCACCCGCAACACGGCGCGCGACATGGACGCGATCCGCGCCGCGCTCGGCGAGAAGAAGATCAGCTATGTGGGCTACTCGTACGGCACCTACCTGGGTGCGGTGTACACGCAGATGTTCCCCTCCCGCACCGACCGCTTCGTCCTCGACAGCGGCGTGGACCCCAAGCGGGCGTGGCGCGGCATGATCCAGGTGTGGGCGACCGAGGCCGAGCCGGCGTTCGCGCGCTGGACGCGGTGGGCCGCCGAGCGGGACGGCGAGTACCGGCTGGGCGCGACGCCCGGTGCGGTCTCCAAGGCGTTCTGGGACCTGGTGGCCCGCGCGGACCGCGTGCCCATCGAGTTCGAGGGGCAGAAGCTGTCGGGCGACGACATCCGCACCGCGCGGGCGCTGTTCTTCTACCCGGCGCAGGCGACGCCCGTCGTCCGGGCGCTGGTCGACGCCGCGGAGGGCCGGCCCACCGCCCTCACCCCGGAGCAGCGCCGGCTGCTGCGGCCGACGTCGGAGCCGGCGTCGGACAACGGCACCGCCGCGTTCTGGTCGGTGGTGTGCGGTGACGTGGAGTGGCCGCGCTACCCGGAGCAGTACGCCCGTGAGGCGGCCCGGGACAAGGCGAAGTACCCGCTGTACGGCGACTTCGCGTCCAACATCAAGCCGTGCGCGTTCTGGCAGCGGCCGATCGAGCCGGCCACGAAGACGACGACCCGGGCGAACGTGCTGACCGTCCAGAACGAGTGGGACTCCCAGACCCCGCTGGACAGCGGCCAGGCCCTGCACCGGGCGCTGGCGGGCTCGCGCATGGTGCTCGCCGAGGGCGGCGAGGGGCACGGCGTCTACCTGTTCGACCCGGCGTCCTGCGTCAACGCGACGGTCAACGCCTACCTGGCCGGCGGCGGCCTGCCCGCGGCGGACGTGACCTGCCGGACCGCTCCGGCCGGCGGTGAGCGCCGCGCCGACCTGGTGCCGTCCGCGCCGCAGCGCTTCCCGGGCAGCTCCCCGCACCGGTTCTGAGCCTGCGCGCCGACGGGGGCGCAGGCGTACGCCGGGCCCGTGCGCCCGCGCGGGGTGCGGGCCCGGATCCCGGCCGGCCCGGCCGGGCCGGCCGGGATCACGTCTGCTTCGCCCCGCCGGCGCCGCCGGTGTCCGCGCCGGCCGCGCCGGCGGGCCCCGGTCCGGCCCCGGCCGCCGCCGGCGGGGCGGGCCGGCCGCCGGACCGGGCCGAGCGCAGCGGCGTCAGCAGCCCGGCGGCCGCGATCAGCAGGCAGAACACCGCGCCGGCGAGGCTGACCGGCGTGACGCCCCAGCGGCCCGCGCACAGGGTGAGGACGGCGGCGCCGATCGGGCCGGCGGCGTTGTGGACCGTCCAGAACGCCGAGGTGACCCGGCCGAGCAGCGGCTCGGGGGTGACCTCCTGGCGCAGGGTCATGGAGCTGACGCCGCCGAGGGTCATCCCGAACATGAACACCGCTGCGGCCGCGGCGATCACCGGCACGCCGGTGCTGGTCCCGGTCACGGCCACGGCGGCCCCGATCAGCGCGACCGACCCCAGCCAGCACGGTCCGAACCCGAAGGCGCGGCGCAGCCGGGCCGCGCAGGCGGACGCGGCGACGACGCCGAGGCCGCTCACGGCGACGACGAGGCCGACGACGGCCGCGTCCCGGCCGAGGTCCTCCTGCAGTCGGAAGACCAGCAGGTCGGTGGCGCCCATCGTGAGGAACGTCAGCAGGGTGAGCAGGACGGTCAGCGGCCGCAGCAGCCGGTGGGCCCACAGGAACGCGAAGCCGGTCGTGAACACCTCGCGGAGCCGTCCGCGCACCCCGTCCCGCCCGGACCCGCCCGCGTCGCCGGGGGCCGTGGAGTGCGGCGCCGTGCCGAAGGCCACCCAGCGCAGGCTGAGCGCCGAGACGAGGAAGGTCGCCCCGTCCACCGCGAGCGCCCAGGCGGCGCCCACCCCGGCCGTGACGAGGCCGGCCGCCACCGGCCCGAACAGCGTGCCGACCGCGAAGGTGCCCATCAGCCGGGCGTTCGCGGCAGCGAGGTCCTCCCTGCGCACCAGGGCCGGCACCGCGGTCACGTACGCCACGTCGAAGAGCGTCTTGAGGACGGTCACGACCGCCGTCAGCACGTACAGCACCCACAGGCGCGGCCCGGCGAGCCATACGAACGGCACCGCGCCGAGGAGCACGGCGCGCCCCAGGTCGCAGGCGACCATCAGGCGGCGCCGGTCGGTGCGGTCGACGACGTACCCGGCGAACAGCCCCGTCGCGATGCCCGTGGCGCCCATGACGACGGTGAGCAGGCCCATCCGGACGATGGACCCGGTCGCGTCGAGGACGAGCAGCGGCAGGGCGAGGTAGGTGATCGAGCCGCCGAGGACGGACAGGGCCTGGCCCAGCCAGAAGACGGTGAAGTTCCGGTTCCGCCGGAGCGGCGGTGCCGGATCCTGCGGTAACGGGGTTGGGGAGGCAGGCGCCACGCGTCAGCCGAGGAGCGCGTAGACCGTCGACGCGGTCGCGGCCGGGTCCTGCGCACCCTCCGGTGTCATCGTGATGTCCGCGAAGGCCATCCGCTTGCCCAGCTTGGTCACCCGGACCTCGATGAGCACGTCGGATCCGGCCACGGGCCTCTGGAAGCTCGTCGACTGCTGGACGGTCGTCATCGGCCCGTACCCGCCGCGGGCGGCGCTGATCGCGATGACGGTGGCGGTGTCGGCGGCGGCCATCAGGGCCTGCCCGGACAGCCCGCCGCCGTCCCGGGCCAGCTCGCCGGACCAGGGCAGCCGCAGCACGGCGTGCCGGTCGCCCGTCTCCTCGACGGTCAGGCCCAGGGCCAGCACCCACGGGGCGAAGTTGTCCTTGAGGACCTTGTCTGCGTCTGCCGGTGTCAGGGTCACCCGCAGATTGTGGCGGCCCGGCGGGGCCGCCACAATCCTTTTCGGTCAGAGCGAGGCGGCCAGCTCGGTGCCCTGGCGGATGGCCCGCTTGGCGTCGAGCTCGGCGGCGACGTCGGCGCCGCCGATCAGGTGGGCCGCGACGCCGGCCGCGCGCAGCTCCTCGTAGAGGTCGCGGCGCGGCTCCTGGCCGGTGCACAGCACGACGGTGTCGGCGGGGACGAGGCGCTGCTCGCCGTCGACGGTGATGTGCAGGCCCTCGTCGTCGATGCGGTCGTAGGAGGCGCCGGCGACGGAGACGACGCCGCGGTGCTTGAGCTCGGCGCGGTGGATCCAGCCGGTGGTGGTGCCGAGGCCGGCGCCGACCTTGGTGGTCTTGCGCTGGAGGAGGTGGACGCGGCGCGGGGAGGCCGGGCGGTCGGGGGCGGTCAGGCCGCCGGGGCCGGCGTAGGAGGTGTCGACGCCCCAGTGGCGGAAGTAGACGTCCGGGTCCTGGGAGGCGCCCTCGCCGCTGTCGGTGAGGTACTCGGCGACGTCGAAGCCGATGCCGCCGGCGCCGACGACGGCGACGTTCTCGCCGACGGGGGCGCCGTCGCGCAGGACGTCGAGGTAGCTGACGACCTTGGCGTGGTCGACGCCATCGATGGCGGGGGTGCGGGGGGTGACGCCGGTGGCGACGACGACCTCGTCGTAGCCGCGCAGGAGCTCCGGGTCGGCGGCGGTGTTCAGGCGGACCTCGACGCCGCGCTCGGCGAGCTGGTGGCCGAAGTAGCGGATGGTCTCCTCGAACTCCTCCTTGCCGGGGATGCGGCGGGCGATGTCGAGCTGGCCGCCGATGTGGCCGGAGGCCTCGAACAGGGTGACGGTGTGCCCGCGTTCGGCGGCGGTGACGGCGCAGGCGAGGCCGGCCGGGCCGGCGCCGACGACGGCGACGCGCTTGGCGAGCCGGGTGGGTGAGAGGACGAGCTCGGTCTCGTGGCAGGCGCGGGGGTTGACCAGGCAGCTGGTGATCTTGCCGCTGAAGGTGTGGTCGAGGCAGGCCTGGTTGCAGCCGATGCAGGTGTTGATGGCCTCGGGGCGGCCCGCGGCGGCCTTGGCGACGAAGTCGGCGTCGGCGAGGAAGGGGCGGGCCAGGGAGACGAGGTCGGCGCGGCCTTCGGCGAGGATCTCCTCGGCCTTCTCGGGGGTGTTGATGCGGTTGCTGGTGACGAGCGGGACGGAGACCGCGCCCATCAGCCGCTTGGTGACCCAGGTGTAGGCGCCGCGCGGGACGGAGGTCGCGATGGTGGGGATGCGGGCCTCGTGCCAGCCGATGCCGGTGTTGATGATGGTGGCGCCCGCGGCCTCGATCTCCTTGGCGAGGTGGACGACCTCGTCGAGGGTGGAGCCGCCGGGGACCAGGTCGAGCATGGAGAGGCGGTAGACCAGGATGAAGTCGGGGCCGACGGCCTCGCGGGTGCGCCGGACGATCTCCAGGGGGAAGCGGACGCGGTTCTCGTACGAGCCGCCCCAGCGGTCCTCGCGGCGGTTGGTGGCGGCGGCGATGAACTCGTTGACCAGGTAGCCCTCCGAGCCCATGATCTCGACGCCGTCGTAGCCGGCGAGCCTGGCGAGGCGGGCGGCGCGGACGAAGTCCTCGACGGTCTGCTCGACCTCGGCGTCGCTCAGCTCGTTCGGGACGAAGGGGCTGATGGGGGCCTGGAGGGCGCTGGGGGCGACGAGGTCCTTGTGGTACGCGTAGCGGCCGAAGTGGAGGATCTGCATGGCGATCTTCCCGCCCTCGGCGTGGACCGCCTCGGTGATCACCCGGTGCTCGGCGGCCTCCTCCTCGGTGGTGAGGCGGGAGCCGCCCTCGAAGGGCCGGCCCGCGTCGTTGGGGGCGATGCCGCCGGTGACGATGAGGCCGGCGCCGCCGCGGGCGCGCTCGGCGTAGAAGGCGGCGAGGCGCTCGAACCCGCCCGCGTGCTCCTCCAGACCGGTGTGCATCGAGCCCATGACCACGCGGTTCGGCAGGGTGGTGAAACCGAGGTCCAGGGGGCTCAGCAGGTGGGGGTACCGGCTCTGGGAACTCATGGGGGCGCCTCCTCGCGCGGGGGTGGATGGAACCTGTTGTAGCGAGGAGACCACCCTTTTGCAACTAGGTGCATAACCAGGTGGGGGCCACTCCCCCGGCGCGGCGGGCCGACCGTCCGCCCGCTGTGGCGGAACCCACACCCGGCGGTCCGGCCAGGCCCGGCGCAGCCGGGTGGTCCGCGCGACCGGGCGGGGGAAGTCCGGAAATGCGGTCCCCGGCAGGGGCCCCACCGGCCACACTCTTCCCATGACCGGTCGTGATCACGGCGAGCCGCCGAAGCCCGACGTCCCTCCGCAGCAGCCGTCGGCGCCCCCCGGTTTCGGCCCGGCGCCGCAGCCGTACGCCCCCGAGGCACCCGTACGGGCCCCTCGGCGCGGGCTGCGGGGCGAGCGGGCCGCGGTGGTGGCGGCACTGGCCGCCGCGGCGCTCGCCGTCGCCGGTTTCGGCTGGGCCGTGTTCGGCGGCCCGTCCGGCGACGCGGAGCCGTCCGCGGGCGGTGGGGCGTCCGCGTCTCCGCCCCCCTCCCCGTCGGCCCCCGTGGACAAGGGCGACGGCAAGGGGACCGGCACCGGCCCGGACACCGTCGACCCGAACGCCGGCATCAAGCCCGGCGAGGCTCCGATCTGGCTGCTGGAGAACCGCGTGGAGGTGGCCGGGGCGGGCGCCCGGCAGTACGGTCCGTGGCGCGTGGGCGAAGTGGTGGTCCGGGCCGTGGACAGGGAAGTCGCCGGGTACGGGGCGGCCGACGGCCGGGAGAAGTGGAAGGTGCAGCTGGAGACCCCCGTGTGCGGGGTGCCGCAGGCGCCGGCGGCCGGAGGGAAGCTCGTCGTCGCGGTGCGGGAGGGCCAGGGGCCCACGACCCACTGCAACGCGCTCCAGCAGATCGACCTCGCGGCGGGCAAGGCGGGCTGGAAGGCCCCCGTGCCGAAGGAGAACGACTACGACACGGCGCTGGAGCTGCAGATGGCGGTCTCGGGTGACACCGTGGCCGTCGCCCGGTCGGCCGTCATGAGAGGGTTTTCGGCCACGGACGGCAGGAAGCTCTTCGGGACCTCCAAGACGGGCGGCTGCCACCCGGTGGCCTTCGGCGGCGGCGCCCGGCTGGTCCTCGTCCGCCAGTGCCCCGACGCGGGCGGCGCCCCGGGGGCGGGCCGCCCCCTGCTGGAGGAGGTCGACCCGGCCACGGGTGCGGCGAAGTGGGGCCACGGCTTCGAGAGCGGCTGGACCGTCGGCCGGGTCCTGTCCGCCGACCCGCTGGTCGCGGCTGCCTACCACAGCGGCCGGAAGGTGTGGAGCCTCACCGCGTTCACCGCGGACGGCAAGGTCCGCTCGCACGGCGAGGCGCCGTTCGGGACCGACAAGCGGTGCAACGGCTGGGGCGACGGCAGCGGCAGCCTGGGCGACTGCCCCGCGGCGGTGGCCGACGCCGACACCCTGTACCTCGCCGGCGGCAGCCCGGGCCGCGAACTGGGCATCGACCTCACCGACCACGTCATCGCCGTGGACCTCGCCACCGGCAAGGAGAAGTGGCGGGCGAAGGCCCCCGGCGGCCGCCGGATCTGGCCGACGGCCCTGGAGGACGGCAAGGTCGTCGCCTACCTGTGGCCCGAAGGCAGGGCGGCGGGCGCGATGGCCGCGCTGAAGCCGGCCGACGGCGCGCTGGAGGTGTTCCTGCAGAGCCCGTCCGGCGCCGCGGGGGCGCAGGAGGTCTTCTTCTCGCACGGCGCGCACACGGCGTGGGCCGGCGGGCGGCTGTTCCTGCTCAACGGGAGGGTGAAGAGCCCGGAGCCCGGCCTCGTCCACCACGCGCTGCTGTCGTTCGGCAGGTAACCGGGGCCGGCCGGCCGCTACTTGAGCGGGTACTGGACCTTCTCGGCGAGCTTGCCGTCCTTGAAGCAGAGGCGGTAGACGGTCTCGCCGGCCGACTCGCCGTCGCCGTTGATGAACCAGGAGCAGGTGCTGCCCGCGGGCTCGGCCGGGCCGCCCGACTTGAGGGCCTCCTTCATGAAGGAATCGCCCGACGGCAGCTTGGCGCGGACGGCGTCCTCCGCGTCGCCGACCTGCAGGGCGGCGTACACCGCCGGGTCGATCATGGTCTTGTTCGCGGCGTCGACCACCTTGGTGAGCCCGAACGCCAGCGCCACCGCGCCGGCGATGCCGATGGCCAGCGCCACTCCGCAGCCGATGAGACATCCCTTGCGCTGTGCCATGCCCGTTCCTCCGTGCGTCTTCCCCGTGTCGCGTGTCGCGGGGTGTTTCCTTCTGACACGAGGACTTTCGCAGGACGGGACACGGCCGCGCTGTCCCCGAAAGTCGCAGGTCGGCGCAACGATCGTCGTGCTGCCGTGACGCGGGCAGCCTTACGGGGCGGGCGAGTTCAGCTCCCGGGCGCCGCCGGCAGCCCGGGGCGGCGCGCGGGCAGGCCCGCGGCCAGGTCCGACGGGTCGGTGTTCGCCCCGCACAGCACCACGGCGACGCGCTCGCCGAGCGGCTCGGGGGCGGTGCGGGCGGCGGCCAGGGCCGTCGCGGCACCCGCCTCGACCACGATCCGGTGCTCCTCCCACAGCGTCCGCCGGGCCGAGACGATCGCGGAGTCGGGCACGAGGACCGAGCGGACACCGCCGGCGAGGGCGGCAGTGAGGGCGTCCGCGGAGACGCGGGTGGCCCCCAGCGAGTCCGCGGCGACCGAGGCCACCGGGACGTCGACGGGCCGGCCCGCCTCCAGCGCGGCGGACAGGGCCCGGCAGCCCTCCGGTTCGGCGGCGACGACGCGCACGCCGTGCTCCCGGGCGGCGGTGGCGACGCCCGCGAGGAGTCCGCCGCCGCCGACGGCGACGACGACCGCGTCCAGGCCGGGCAGGGCGGCCCGTACCTCCTCCAGCAGGGTTCCGGCGCCGGCCGCGACGAGGGGGTGGTCGTACGCGTGGGAGGCGAGGGCGCCGCTGCGGGCCGTGAACTCCGCGCAGGCGGCCTGCGCCTCGGCGTACCGCTCGCCGACGAGGCGGACGTCCGCGCCGTAGCCGCGCAGCCGGTCCACCTTGATCCGGGGCGCGGTGGCCGGGAGGAAGACGGTGGCGGGCACGGAGTGGGCGCGGGCCGCCCAGGCGCAGGCGAGGCCGGCGTTGCCGCCGGAGGCGATGGCGACTCCGGCGTAGGGCAGCGTTCCGGCGGCGCGGTGCGCGGCCAGGAAGTTGTGGGCGCCGCGGGCCTTGAAGGAGCCGGTGTGCTGGAGGTGCTCCAGGGCGTACCAGACGCCTTCGGCGGCGGGCACCACGGCGGCGGGCCGGACGGCCCCGGCGATCCGGGCGGCGGCGGCGCGCACGGCCGCGGGGTCGAGCTGCTCTTCCACGGGGGCGGTTCCCTTTCGCTGGGGTGGGGGCGTGCGGGGCGGCGCCCGTCAGGGCCGCGGGGTGTCGGGCCGGGCGGCGTCGATCAGCCGGCGCAGGGCGGCGGCGTACACGGCGTGGTCGGTGAGGACGGGCAGGATCTCGGGCAGGGCGGCCGTCAGGACGGGGAAGTCATCGGGATCGAGGGCGGCGATCGCGGTCCGCGAGGCGGCGGTGACCGCGGCGGGGTTGCGGTGGTCGACGAAGGCGGCGCAGCCGAGGGTGAGCAGGTACATGCCCCGGTAGACGGCCATGGCCTCGGCGGGGGCCATCCCGGCGGCCGTGCTGTCCGCCAGGGAGGGCTCGACGAGCCGGGCCAGCAGCTCGCGGCCGGTCCACGGGCGGCTCCCGCGGAGCACCAGGAGCCCGGGGTGGGCGACCAGCAGCCGGTAGAGGGCGGTGAAGCGGAGTTCCGCAGCCTCGGCCCAGCCGGTTCCGGCGGGCACCTCGGGCAGGCGGCGCGCGAGGTGGTCGGTGCACAGGTCCAGCAGGCCCGCGAGGTCGGTGCAGCGGCGCTGGACGGTGGCGTGGGAGACGCCGAGCCGGTCGGCGAGGGAGCGGAAGCTGAGCGCGCCGGGGCCGTCCTCGTCGATGATCCGCAGTGCGGCCTCCGCGATCGCCGAGGGGGTGGCCCGGTCCAGGGCGGGTGATCTGCGCGGCATGTGATACAGCGTATCAGCCACTGTCACACACGCGGTCGCTGCCCGATCGCGTGACCGGCCTACACCCATATTGCTGGTCATCACGGCACAAACCATCGGCCTTTGTTGACAGCGGGTAGTCACACCGCTGCACTGGGCGCACCACCGCCCCCTCGCAAGGAGACTCCGTGCCGCCTCGCCTGCGTGCGTCGCTCCCCTGCCTCACCGCGGCCGCCCTGCTCGCCCTCGGCCTGGCCCCCGCCACCGCGGCGGCCGAGCCCACCGCGACCTCGGACACCCCGCTCGCCCTGACCCCGCCGATGGGCTGGAACAACTGGGCGCACTACATGTGCGACATCGACGAGGCGAAGGTCGTCGCCAACGCCGACGCGCTGGTCTCCAGCGGCCTGGCCGCCAAGGGGTACGACACGGTCACCGTCGACGACTGCTGGATGACCCGCAGCCGGGACGCGGACGGCAACCTCGTCGTCGACGCGGAGAAGTTCCCGCACGGCATGGCCTGGCTGGGCGAGTACCTGCACGCGAAGGGGCTGAAGTTCGGCATCTACCAGGACGCCGGCTCGCTCACCTGCGAGAAGTACCCCGGCAGCGGCTCCCCCGAGGGCGGCGGCCCCGACCACTACGCCCGGGACGCCCGGCTGTTCGCGTCCTGGAAGGCCGACTACGTCAAGATGGACGGCTGCAACCTGTGGGTGCCGCCCGGCAGGACGAAGGAACAGGCCTACCGCGACGCCTACAACGCCGTGGCCCGCGCACTGCGCGACACCGGCCGGCCCATGGTCCTGTCGGCGTCCGCACCGGCCTACTTCCAGCAGGGCGAATGGGGCTCCGCCGACTGGCACAAGGTCATCGACTGGGTCGGCGAGACCGGGCAGCTGTGGCGCGAGGGCAAGGACATCAAGGTCCACAACCCGGCCGCGCCGGCCACCTCCCGCTGGAGTTCCGTCCTCGGCAACTACGGGTACAACCGCTGGCTCGGCCGGTACGCCGGCCCCGGCAACTGGAACGACCCCGACTTCCTCATCGCGGGCGCCCCCGGCCTGACCGACGCCGAGAGCCGCAGCCAGGTCGCGCTGTGGGCGATGATGGCCGCCCCGTTCATCCTCTCCTCCGACGTCTCCTCGCTCACCCCCGGCGGGCTCGCCGCGCTCGGCAACACCGACCTGATCGCCCTGGACCAGGACCCCATGGGCCGCCAGGGCGCGGTGGTCTCCGCGAACGCCACCTTCGAGGTGCTCGCCCGGCCGCTGGCGAACGGGGACCGGGCGGTCGCCGTCCTCAACCGGTCCGCCGCCACCCGCGACATCTCCGTCCCGCTCGCCGACATCGGGCTGTACAACTGCACGGTGACCGCCAAGGACCTGTGGAGCGGCGGCCGCGCGGAGGTCTCCGCCGACCTGACGGGGAAGCTCGCCGGGCACGACACGGCGGTCTGGCGGCTCACTCCGCACAAGGGCTGCGGGGACGCCGTCCCGACCGGCCAGATCACCGGTGACGGCGTGAAGTGCGCGGACGGCGCCAACACCACCGGCGTCGGCGCGGTCGTCCTCGCCGCGTGCACGGCCGCCGCCGACCAGCGGTGGGTCGTCGCCCCCGACTCGACGCTCCGGCTGGCCGGCCAGTGCCTGGCCGCGGGCACCGACGGCCTCGTCGCACTCGCGCGCTGCGCTCCCCGGCAGCCGGGGCAGCGCTGGACGCACCGCCGCGACGGGACCCTCGTCTCGGCCGCGTACGGGCTCTGCCTGACCGCGCCCGCCCCGCCGGCCACGGCGGACGCCCCGGCCGAGCGCCTGCGGCTGGCCGACTGCGGCGACCACCGGGTCGACCAGGCCTGGTCCCTGCCGGTCTGACGGAACGCCGGGCGGCACCCGCGGTGCGGGCGCCGCCCGCACCCGCCGGACGGCGGCCGTCCCCGGCCCGCACCCCCACGCCCATGCCCCCCGCCCCCGCCCCTCCCCCGAGCCCACCCGTGTCCCGCCTCCCGCACGCGACGGAGCCATGACGAACCACCCAGAACCTCCGGCGGCGGGCCGCGGCCGGCCGCGCCCGCGCGGGCGGGCCCTCCGCCCCGCCTCCCGTACCCGCCCCCGCCTCCGCCCCCTCGCCGCGCTCCCCGCCGCGCTGCTCGCCCTGGCCCTGGCCGCCGCCCTGCCCGGCCCGGCCCCCGCCCGCGCCGCCGCCCCACCGGCGGACGGGGCGGGCGCCGCCGCCCCGCCGGCCGAGGCCGGGCAGGCACCCCGCACCTTCGACGCCGGCCCCGCGCGGGCCGCCCTGCGGCGCCTGCTGCCGCGGCACGCGAACCAGTTCACCCTCGTACCCGACCCGGCGGCGGGCCAGGACACCTTCACCGTCTCGGGGAGGACCGGCGCGATCACCGTCCGCGGCTCGACCGGCGCGACCCTGCTGACCGGCGTCGGCTGGTACCTCCAGCACGTCGCCGGCGTCGACATCGGCTGGCCCGGCGAGAGCACCGGCATGCTGCCCGCGCGGCTGCCCGCCGTGCCCGCGCCCGTCACCCGCAGCGCCCTGGTGCCCCACCGGTACGCCCTCAACGACACCGACGACGGCTACTCGGGCCCGTACCGCACCTTCGAGCAGCACCAGCGGCAGATCGACCTCCTGGCCCTGCACGGCGTGAACGAGGTGTTCGTGCAGGTCGGCGCCGAGTACCCGTACTACCGGACCTTCCAGCGCTTCGGGTACACCCCCGCGGAGCTGCGCGCGTGGATCCCGGGCCCCGCCCACCAGAGCTGGTGGCTGCTGCAGAACCTGAGCGGCTTCGGCGGGCCCGTCTCCGAGCGGGTGATGCGCGAGCGCGCGGCCATCGGCCGGAGGATCGCCGGGCAGCTGCGCGGCCTGGGCATGACCCCGGTACTGCCCGGCTACTACGGGACCGTCCCGCCCGGCTTCGCCGCCCGCAACCCGGGCGCGGCCACGGTGCCGCAGGGCGACTGGGCGGGCTTCGAGCGGCCCGACTGGCTGGACCCGTCCTCGCCGGTGTTCGGGAAGGTGGCCGCCGCCTACTACGCCGAGCAGCGCGCGGTGTTCGGCGACAGCACCATGTACCGGATGAGCCCGCTCCACGAGGGCGGAACGGCCGGCCCGGTGGACGTGCGGGCGGCCTCCGGCGCCGTCCAGGCCGCCCTGCACGCCGCGCACCCCGGGGCGCTGTGGGCGGTGCTGGGCTGGCAGGACAGCCCCCGCCAGGAACTGCTCGCGGGGACGGACACCTCGAAGCTGCTGATCCTGGACGGCCTGTCCGACCGGTACAACCGCCTGGACCGGGAGGCCCGCTGGGGCGGCGCCCCGTACGCGCTCGGCACGATCTACAACTTCGGCGGGCACACCACCGTCGGCGCCAACACCTCCGTGTGGCTGGACCGGTTCGGCGCCTGGCGGGCCAAGGAGGACAGCGCGCTGCGCGGCACCGCCTACCTGCCCGAGGCCACCGGAACCAACCCCGCCGCCTTCGACCTGTTCACCGACCTCGCCTGGGAGCCGGGCCCGATCGACCACCGGGCGTGGTTCGCCGCGTTCGCGGCCCGGCGCTACGGGCGGCCCGACGAGGAGGCCGCCGCGGCGTGGGAGGAGCTGCGCAAGGGGCCCTACAGCACCTCGTCCGGCCTGTGGTCGGAGTCCCAGGACAGCCTGTTCGCGGCCCGGCCGAGCCTGACCGCGGCCACGGCCGCCTACTGGAGCCCCAAGTCGATGCGCTACCCGGCCGATTCGGTGCGCCGGGCGCTGGACCACCTCCTGAAGGTGGATCCGCGGCTGCGCGGCTCCAGCGCCTACCGCTTCGACCTGGTGGACACCGCCCGGCAGGCGCTCGCCAACCACTCGCGGGTGCTGCTGCCGCGGATCCGGGCCGCGTACACGGCCCGCGACCTGGCCGCGTTCCGCGAGCTGACCGCCGCCTGGCAGGACGCCGAGCGCCGGCTGGACGCGCTGGCGGGCTCCGACCCGCACCTGCTGCTGGGCACCTGGCTCTCCGCCGCCCGCTCCTGGGGTGCGGACCGGGCGGAGCAGGACCGGTACGAGTACGACGCCCGCTCGATCCTGAGCGTGTGGGGCCGGCGCAGCACCAGCGAGGGCGGGTTCCTGCACGACTACGCGAACCGCGAGTGGGGCGGCCTGGTGCGGGAGTTGTACGCGCCGCGCTGGGCGGCGTACTTCGCCTCGCTGGAGGAGGCGCTGGCCGGCGGGACCGCGCCGCGCGAGATCGACTGGCACGCCTTCGAGGAGGAGTGGGCCCGGCGCACGACCCGGCACCCCTCAAAGGCGCACGGGCCGACCGGGGACCCGTACGCGCTCGCCTCCGGCGTGGCCCGGCTGCTGGCGGCGGCCCGGTAGCCGGGCCTACCCCGACACACTTCACCCGTTCGAGGGAATTGCGCGCCTCCTGGGAGGGAGAACCCGGCATCCGGCCGCCGCCCGGGGCGGGCACTCGCTTCACTGTCCCGGAAGCGAGCAGGGGCGGCCGCCGGGGATCCGGCGGCCGCCCCTTCCGACGCCGTGACGGCATGACACGAGCAGGAGTGCAGCGAGCATGTCCGACACCGGACACGAGCGGCCCGGCCGGTCCGGGCAGGAGGGCCCCGCGCCGGACGCACCGGCCGCCGAGGGCCGGGGGGCCGCCGCCGCGCCGCCGGCGCCCGCACCGCCCGCCGCCGGTGAGCGGGTGCCGGGCGTGCCGCATCCCGGCGAGCCGGTCGAGCTCCTCACGGACGGGGTGGTGGAACTCCGCAAGCGCGGCGGGCTCGCCCCCCGCCTGGCCGGCACGGCCGAAGACCCCGGCGCCGCCGCGGAGGACCGGCTGGAGACGGTGGCCCGGCAGGCCGCCGAGCGCGTCGCGGCGGAGGGCAACCCGCGCGTCTGACACGGCGGTGGCGGCGCGCGGCGGCCGGGCGCGGCGGGACACTGGAGGGGTCGGGCGACCGGTCGGCGGACGGACTGCACATGGCAGGCGGGAAGACGGGATCCGGGCGGCGGCGCCTCCTCCTCGGCGGCGCCGCCTGCGGGCTCCTCGCGGCGTGCGCGGGCCTGGCCGCGGCCGAGCTGGGCGCTGCCGCGGTCCGCCCCGAGGCGGCCCCCGTCGCCGCGGTGGGAGGCACGCTCGTCGACCTCGCCCCGGCCGCCGTGAAGGAGTGGGCGGTCCGCACGTTCGGAACCGCCGACAAGCCGCTGCTGGCCGCCGGGATCCTGCTCGTCCTCGCCGCGGTCGCCGCCTCGGCCGGCGTGCTCGCCGCGCGCCGCCTCCGGGCGGGGGCGGCCGTCGCCGCCGCCGTCGGGCTCCTCGGGGCGGCGGCCGCCCTCGGCCGGCCGGGGGCCTCCTGGCGCGACGCGGTGCCGTCGGCGGCCGGGGGCCTCACCGCCGCCGTGGTGCTCTACGCGCTCGCCCGCGCCCTGCGCCGGCCCCGGCCCGCGGGCGCCCCGCCCGGCGGGGCGCGGGCGATGGACCGGCGCGGCTTCGGGCGGCTCGCCGCGGGCGTCCTCGCCGCCTCGGCGGTCGCCGGGTACGCCGGCCGGCGGCTCGGCGCGCACGGCTCCGCCACCGCGACGGCCTCCCGGGCGGCGCTGGCCCTGCCGCCGCCCGCGGTGCCCGCGCCGCCGGTGCCGCCCGGCGCAGACCCGCGGGTGCCGGGGGCGTCCCGGTTCTTCACCCCGAACCGGGAGTTCTACCGGGTGGACACCGCCCTGGTGGTGCCGCGCGTGGACGCGGACGCCTGGCGGCTGCGGATCCACGGCGAGGGCGTCACCCGCCCGCTGGACCTCGGCCTGCGCGACCTGCTGCGACGGCCGCTCGTGGAGCACGACATCACGCTGACGTGCGTGTCGAACGAGGTCGGCGGGCCGTACGCGGGCAACGCCCGCTGGCTCGGCGTCCGCCTGGCCGACCTGCTGCGCGAGGCCGGCGTACGGCCGCCCTCCCGCGGCGGGCCCGCCGACCAGCTGGTGGCGCGGTCGGTGGACGGGATGACGCTGGGCACGCCCGTCGAGACCGTCATGGACGGCCGGGAGGCGCTCCTCGCCGTCGGGATGAACGGCGAGCCGCTGCCCTTCGCGCACGGCTTCCCCGTCCGGATGGTGGTCCCGGGGCTGTACGGGTACGTGTCGGCCTGCAAGTGGCTGCGCGAGCTGCGGCTGACGACCTTCGCCGCGTACGACGCGTACTGGGTTCGCCGGTCCTGGGCGGCGCGGGCGCCCGTCAAGACGCAGTCCCGGATCGACACGCCGCGCCCCTCCGCCCGGCCCGCGGCGGGCCGGATCGCGGTGGCCGGGGTCGCGTGGGCGCAGCACCGCGGCATCTCCCGGGTGGAGGTGCGGGTCGACGGCGGCCCCTGGCGGCAGGCCCGGCTCGCCGCCGCGGACGGGGTCGACACGTGGCGGCTGTGGTCGTGGCCGTGGGAGGCCTCCCCCGGCCGGCACACGCTCCAGGTGCGGGCGGTGGACGGCACCGGGGCCGTGCAGACGGAGGCCCGCGCCCCGGTCCTGCCGGACGGGGCGACCGGCCTGCACACGGTGACCCTGGACGTCCGGCCCCCCGGGTGGGGCGGGTCGGCATAGGGTCGGGGCATGGCGCAGACACGGCAGAACCTCGACGGGAAGGTCGCCCTGGTCGCCGGGGCGACGCGGGGCGCGGGCCGCGGCATCGCGGTCGAACTGGGCGCGCAGGGCGCGACGGTGTACGTGACCGGGCGCAGCACGCGCGGCCGGCGTTCGGAGTACGACCGGCCGGAGACGGTGGAGGAGACGGCGGAGCTGGTCACCGCGGCGGGCGGGAAGGGGATCGCGGTGGTCGCGGACCACCTGGTGCCCGAGCAGGTGGAGTCCCTGGTCCGGCGGATCGACGCCGAGCAGGGGCGTCTGGACGTGCTGGTGAACGACATCTGGGGCGGCGAGCTGCTGTTCGAGTGGGACGGCACCGTGTGGGACCACGACCTGGACAACGGGCTGCGGCTGCTGCGGCTCGCCGTCGACACCCACGCCATCACCAGCCACTACGCGATTCCGCTGCTGCTGCGGCGGCCGGGCGGGCTGGTGGTGGAGATGACGGACGGCACCGCCGAGTACAACGCGAGCCGGTACCGGGTGTCGTTCTTCTACGACGTCGCGAAGTCGGCGGTGCTGCGGATGGCGTTCGCCCTCGGCCACGAGCTGGGCCCGCGCGGGGCGACGGCGGTCGCGCTGACGCCGGGCTGGCTGCGCTCGGAGATGATGCTGGACGCGTACGGGGTGACCGAGGCCACCTGGCGGGACGCCCTGGAGCAGGTCCCGCACTTCGCGATCTCGGAGAGTCCCGCGTACGTGGGCCGGGCGGTCGCCGCGCTCGCCGCCGACCCGGAGGCCGCCCGCTGGAACGGGCAGTCGCTCTCCAGCGGGCAGCTCGCCCGCGTGTACGGCTTCACGGACCTGGACGGGAGCCGGCCGGACGCCTGGAGGTACCTGGTCGAGGTCCAGGACCCGGGGCTGCCGGCGGACACCGCCGGCTACCGCTGATCCGCCGGGGGCTGCGCGGGCGGGGCGAAGAACCGGGCCACGTCGGCGTCGGAGACGTCGGCGAGCACCGCCGGGTTCCAGCGCGGGGCGCGGTCCTTGTCGACGACCTGGGCGCGGATGCCCTCGACGAGGTCCGGTGAGCGCAGGGCGTTGCAGGAGACCCGGTACTCCTGGGCGAGGGCGTCCTCCAGCGAGGGCAGGGCGGCGGTGCGGCGCATCGCGGCGAGGGTGACCTTCAGCGCGGTCGGGGACTTGGCCAGGATCGTTTCGGCGGCCTCCTTCGCGGCCGGGTCGTCCTCGGCGAGGAGCCGCGCGACGGTCTCCTCGACGGTGTCGGCGGCGTGGCACCGGTCGATCCAGTGCCTCCGGCCGGCGAGGACGCCCGGGGCGGGTTCGGTCGCGAACCGCAGGACCGCCTCGCGGGCGGGGGCGTCCGCGAGGGCGGCGGCCAGCTCGGGGAGCCGCTGTGCGGGCACGTGGTGGTCGGCGAGGCCGCACAGGAGGGCGTCGGCGGCCCCCACGGCGGCGCCGGTGAGCGCGAGGTGGGTGCCGAGGCGGCCGGGGGCGCGGGAGAGCAGCCAGGTGCCGCCGACGTCGGGGACGAAGCCGATGCCTGTCTCCGGCATGGCGACGCGGGAGCGCTCGGTGACGATGCGGACGCTGCCGTGGGCGGACACGCCGACGCCGCCGCCCATGGTGATGCCGTCCATGAGGGCGACGTAGGGCTTGGGGTAGCGGGCGATGAGCGCGTTGAGGCGGTACTCGTCGCGCCAGAAGGCGGCCGAGGCCGAGGTGCCGGCCTTGGCGTCGTCGTGGATGGCCCGGATGTCGCCGCCCGCGCACAGGCCGCGCTCGCCGGCGCCGCGGACGAGGACCTGTTCGACCTCCGGGTCGCGCGCCCAGGCGAGGAGGACCTCCTCCATGCGCAGCACCATGGGGTGCGTGAGGGCGTTCAGGGCCCGGGGGCGGTTCAGGGTGATCACCCCGGTGCGCCCCTGCCGGTGGGACAGGAGGTGGTCGGCGGCGTCTTCGCTGTTCACGGCAGCCAGTATGGACGGTCCGCCGCGGGGGCGGGAGCGGTGGGCCCGCCAGGCGGCCAGGGCGTCGGCGCGGGGGCGGCCGGGGTGGCGGGCGTGCCAGTCGCGCAGGAAGCGGTTGAACTCGAACTGGCCGGCTATCGGCCGTGGTTCGGCGGCGGCGGCGCGGGTGGCGTGCCAGTGTGCGACGGCCTCGGCGAGGGTGCGGCCGGCGCCGTGCGCGACGAAGTCCCGCATGGCGGCGCCGAAATGGAAGGACGGGCCGATCTCGCGGGTGAAGAACTCCCGGAGGACCTGGCTGCACCGCTGTCCCTGCGGGATGGCCGTGCGGCCGTCGACGGGTGCCGTGAGCTGCCGGGCCGCCTTCCGGGGGGCGGGCCGGGCCGGGCCGGGGGCCGGCAGCCCGTCGAGCGCGGCGGCCAGCCGCGCGGTCAGGGCGGCTTTGCCGCCGCCGGCGGACACCCCCATGGCCCGTGCGAGGACGCCGAGTTCGGCGAGCGTCCAATACCAGCGCCGCAACTCGGCACCGGTGAGTTCCGCCGTCAGGGCGGGACGGGACTCCCCGTTATTCGTATGCATGTTCCCATTCTAGGCTGCGGGCCCCGGGACCGGCCCGGATGCACTTCCCGCCCGCCCGTAGAACCCTTCCCGATCGGGCCTGTGGCCCTGACGTGCCATCAAATGGCTGGAATTGCAGCCCTTTCTGCTGTGGCTATGCTCATCCCTCGAGTGACTCACGACTTATATCGATCACTTACGGGCAGAGTGGGGCGGCCGATGAACACCCCCACGCGACTGGAGAACCGATGGACAGCAACCTCGTCGTCCCCACACCCGCGGGTGCCACGACCTTCGACGAGAGCCAAGTACCGCTCTACTACAGCCGCAAGACGGCGGACATCCTCCACAAGTACGGCCCCGGACCCCGGGTGCACTTCCACATGGGGCTGTTCCCGCAGGGCGCGACCCCCAACACCACCGTCACCCAGCGGGTGCTCAAGCGCCGCATCGTCGAGTCGCAGGAGGCGATCGTCGACCACGCCGCCCGCTCCTGGGGCGCGTACGTCAACCCGCCCGCACGGCTCCTCGACATCGGCTGCGGGGTGGGCGGCGGCTCCCTGTACTGGGCGCAGGAGCACGGTGCTTCGGTCACGGGGCTCACCGTCGCCGCCGACCACATACCCGTGATCGAGGACTTCGCGCTCCAGGCGGGCGTGGCCGACCGCGTCACGCCGCTCCTGGCGGACGTCCACGACTTCAGCACCGAGCTGAAGTACGACGCGGCGTACGCGAACGAGAGCTCCGGCTACATGGACCGCGACCGGCTCTTCCGGGTCGTGGCGGACAGCCTCAAGCCGGGCGGCTGGTTCGGCATCCAGGAGCACTTCATCTGCCGGCCGGAGTGGACGGAGTTCATCGACGGCTACTACAAGACGCGGCTGGGCACCCTGACCGAGTACCTGCGGGCCGCCGAGGCGGCGGGCTTCGAGCTGGAGCAGGACGAGGACGTCACCGACCGGGTCGCCGAGTTCTGGGTGCAGTCGATGGCCTGGAACACCGCCGAGCTCGACCGCATCGAGCTCACCGGTGCCCGTTCGGCCTGGTCGCGCGAGCGGCTCCAGGAGTCCGCGATCACCCACGGCAAGCTGTTCCGCATCTGGCGCGACCACGCCCTGGAGACGCGGCTGCTGCTGTTCCGCCTGGCGGAGAGGAGCTGACGGCGTGCCGCCCTCGTACGCCAAGGGATCCGCCCCCTCCCGCATCGGCTGGACGCTGCCCGCGCTCTACTGCCCGTTCGAACGCGGCCTGATCCACCCCAAGGCCGCGGAGATCGAAGAGCGCGCCGTGGCCTGGCTGGACGGGCACCGCCTGTACGCCGACGACACCGAGCGCGCCTGGGGGCTCGCCACGCGCAGCGCCGAGTTCACCGCCCGGATCATCCCCTTCGGCGACGTGGAGCCGATGCTGCTGTTCGCGCAGTGGAACTACTGGGCCTTCGCGATCGACGACTGGCAGGACTCCGGCGCCGCCACCGACAGGTCCCGCACCGCCGACGTCGCCGACCACGGGGCGCGGCTCGTCCGCGCCGTGCGGGCACCGGGCTCCGGGCTGCTGCCGCCCGGGCCGTTCACCGCGGCGCTGGAGGACCTGGCGGTCCGTACGCACGAGATGCTGACGCCGGTGCAGCTGAACCGCTTCACCCAGGGCATCCAGGACTGGGTGTTCGGCTCGACCTGGCAGTCCGGTTACGCGGAGCAGGGCGTGATGCCCTCGCTGAACGAGTTCGCGGCGATGCGCATGGCCGTGAACGGCACCCGCTTCACCCTGAGCTGGTGCGACGCCGCGAACGGGATCAACGTGCCGGCGCCGGTCCTGTACTCGCCGCAGGTGCAGGCGCTGACCGATGCCGCCGGCTTCATCGTCGGGTGCGACAACGACTTCTTCTCGTACAACAAGGACGACCACCACGGCTCCCTGGAGGAGAACCTGGTGAACGTCCTGGCGCAGGAGCGGGGCTGCACGCCGGCGGAGGCCCTGGAGGCCGCGGTCGCGCTGCGGGACCGGGTGGTCTCCTTCTTCGTCCGGCTCCGCGACCAGGTGGCGCGGGACGCGGGAGCGGAGCTCCGGCGGTACCTGCGGTCCCTGGAGCACTGGATCGCCGGCGACGCCGAGTACCACAACCGGGCGCCCCGGTACGCGAGCCCCCGCAACCGCAACGCGCTGCCGGTCGAGGGGGCCTCGTACGACGTCGTCTTCCGGGACACCCCGTCGGACACGAGCGCCGAGCCGCTGCCGGTGCCCACCCTCGCCGGGTGGTGGCAGCAGCTCGACGGCTGACGCGGCGGTTCAGCCCCGCCCGAGGAGCCGGGCCCACCACGGGGCCCGGCTCGCGGGCCCCGCGGCCCGCGGCGGCGCCGCCACCCGGACCGGCGCGGGCGCGGGGACCCGCGCCGGCACCGGCGTGGCGCCGGTGGCCGCGGCCCCGTGCGGGGTGAAGCAGACCGGCAGCTCCACCAGGTGGCGGGACATCAGCGAGGACCTCCAGGACAGCCCGTCCTCGGGGACGCCGAGCTCCAGGTCGGGCAGCCGCGCCAGGAGGGTGTCGATGCCGGTGTCGGCGATGGCGCGGCCGATGTCCTGCCCGGGGCACTCGTGGGGGCCGCTGCTGAACGCCAGGTGCGAGCGGTTGCCGTGGACGGGCAGGGTGAGGTCCGGCCGGATGTCGGGGTCGACGTTGCCCGCGGACAGGCCGAGCAGCAGCATGTCGCCGGCCCTGATGTGCCGTCCGCCGAGGTCGGTGTCCCCGGTCGCCCAGCGGCCCAGGATGGTCGTGAACGGCGGGTCGTCCCACA
The DNA here is from genome assembly GCF_055570615.1 of Streptomyces sp. NPDC031121. Taxonomy (NCBI): domain Bacteria; kingdom Bacillati; phylum Actinomycetota; class Actinomycetes; order Kitasatosporales; family Streptomycetaceae; genus Streptomyces; species Streptomyces sp. NPDC031121. The sequence goes on along the minus strand of NZ_JBVIGV010000015.1, from coordinate 187,841 downwards.
GGACCTGTTCCAGGGCGTCCGGCAGCGTCATGTGCCCGCCGGAGAGGTTGGCGCGGAACCGGGGGTCGGTCAGCACCACCCGCAGGGTGTTCGCGATCAGGTTGGCCGTCGACTCGAAGGCCGCGATCAGCACCAGGCGCAGGTGCTCGACGATCTCGTCGTCCGTCAGGTCGGTGTCGTGGTCCAGCAGGTAGGAGGTGAAGTCCCGGCCGGGGACGACCCGCTTGCGGTCGACCAGGTGCTCCAGCGTCTCGGTGACGTACGCATTGCTGGCGACCGCCGTCTCGGTGCCCTTGAGCATGTCGCGGGCGGCCTCGACGAGGCGCGGGCCGTAGGAGTCCGGCATGCCGACGAGCTGCGTCATCACCAGCATCGGCAGCGGCTCGGCGAAGTCGGCGACCAGGTCGGCCCGCCCGGTCTGGACGAAGCCGTCGATCAGCTGGTTCGCGAACCGCGTGACGTAGCGGCGGATGCCGCGGCGGTCGAAGCGCTCCAGGGAGTCGGTGACCGCGCCGCGCAGCCGTTCGTGCTCGGCGCCCTCGACGAGGTGGCAGACCGGCTGCCAGGCGGTGATGGGCGTCAGCGGGTGGTCCGGCGGGACGTTGCCCTCCTGCATGTCGCGCCAGCGCCGTGGGTCGCGGGAGAAGCGGGACGGGGTGCGCGCCACGTCGAGGTTCTCGCGGTGGCCGAGGACGAGCCAGGCGGGCAGGTCGCCCTGGACGAGGACGGGCGCGACGGGGCCGTGCTCGGCGCGCAGCCTCTCGTACAGGCCCGTCGGGTCGGCTTCGGCCTCGGGGCCGTACAGCCGGTGTGCGGGGCAGCCCGGCGGCGGGAGGGCGGGGTCGGACGGCGGGGTACTCACAGGGCCTCCGGGGTTGCGGCGAGGGAGTGCAGGTAGCGCATCAGCGTCATGAGGACATCGCGGCTGGAGTCGCGGCGGCGGGCGTCGCACACGACGAGCGGGACCGCCTCGGGCAGGTCCAGCGCGGCGCGCAGGTCCTCCAGCGGGTGCTCGGGCGCGTCGGGGAAGGCGTTGACGGCGACGACGAAGGGCACGCCGCGCTCCTCCAGGCGCCCGATGACGTCGAAGCTGACCTCCAGCCGGCGGGTGTCGACCAGGACGACCGCGCCGAGGGCGCCCTCGAACAGGCCGCGCCACAGGAACCAGAAGCGCTGCTGTCCGGGGGTGCCGAAGAGGTACAGCACCAGTTCCTCGTTGATGCTGATGCGGCCGAAGTCCATGGCCACGGTGGTGGAGGTCTTGCGCTCCACTCCGGCCGTGTCGTCGACGCCGACGCCGGCCTGGGTCATCGTCTCCTCGGTGGTGAGCGGGCGGATCTCGCTCACGGAGCCGACCAGGGTCGTCTTGCCGACGCCGAAGCCGCCGACGATGACCACCTTGACGGCGGCCGCCGCCGTGGCCGGGAGGGCGTCCTCGCTCCGGGGACCGGCCGGGGGATGTCCGCGGTGGGGTGCCGTGGGCGGCGGCTCAGAGCTTGCGAAGTCCATCGATGACTGCCTCTATCAGTGCCAGGTCGGGGAGTTTGGCGGGGGCGACGGGCGGGCGTGAGAGCACGTGGCCGGCGGTGATCAGGTCGCCCAGCAGGACGGTGACCACGCTGACCGGCAGGGCGAGGTAGGCGGAGATCTCGGCCACCGAGAGCGGTGACCCGCACATCCTCATGATCGCCGCGTGTTCGGGTTGCATCCCGGGCCTGGGCCCCGTCTTGGCGATGATCAGGGTGACGAGGTCGAGGGGGACCGGGGACACCGGTCCGCTCCGCCCGCCCGTGATCACGTAGAGCCGCTCGGGAGTGCCGTCTTCCCAGTCCCGGCCCGGGTTGCTCACGCGGTCAGCCCTCCCCCGGGCGCGGTGGCTCCGGGGGCGTCTCCGACCCGCGGCGGGCTGCTCAGGTGCTCGCCGATACGGGCGACCAGGTCGCGCATGCGCTGGCCCATCAGGCCGGCGTCGACTCCCTCGTCGGCCAGGACGGCCAGGTAGGCGCCCGCTCCGGCCGCCATCAGGTAGAAGAACCCGCCGTCCATCTCGATCACGACGAGCCGCATCCGGCCGCTGCTGTGCGGGAGTTCGGCGGCGACGGCGCCGGCCAGGCTCTGGAGTCCGGCGCAGGCGGCGGCGAGCCGGTCGGCCGTGTCGGTCTCGGTGCCGTACTGCGCCATGCGCAGGCCGTCGGCGGACAGGACGACGACGTGGCGGGTCTGCGGAACGCTTTCGGCCAGGTCCTTGAGCATCCAGTCCATGTTGCTCTGCTGCTGACTCATGGCTGTTCCCCCTTGCTCGCCGTGTTCGGCGAGGCGTCTGTGTTCGGGCTTGCTGCGGCGCGGCGGCTCGGGACGGTCTTGCTGCTGGTGTCCCCGGTGAGGCCGCCCTGGAAGGCGGCCAGCCACATGCCGGGTTCGGGTTCGGGTTCGGGTGTGACGGCGGCCGCGGCGGGTGCGGCCGGTGCCGCGGCGGCCGCGGCCGTTTCGTCCGGGGTCGCGACGCGGGTGCGGCGGCGGCGCTGCGGAAGGCCGGTCGCCGTCCGCTCGGTGACCAGGGGCACGTCGTCGTCCTCGGGGTGCCGGGGGCCCGTCGAATGACGGGCGGCGGCCGGCGGGCGGGCCGCGGCGGGCGCGTCGTCGGAGGCAGCCGTGTGCTCCGCGGCAGCCGGCCGTGCCTCGGCCGCCGGCGCGGCGGGCGCGGCGGCGGGCAGGGCGGCACGCGGACCGGAAGCGGTGCCGATGCCGTGGGCGACGCCGGTCGCGGCGGAGCTGGCAGTGATCAGGTCCTGCGGGATGACGAGGACGGCGCGGACGCCGCCGTACGCCGACGCGCGCAGCGAGACCTGGAAGTCGTAGGCCTGCGAGAGCCGGCCGACGACGGCGAGGCCCAGGCGGGGAGTCTCGCCCAGGTCCGCGAGGTCGATGCCCTCCTGCGCCTGGCGGAGCATCCGCTCGGCGCGCCGGCGGGCCTCCTCGCTCATGCTGACGCCGCCGTCCTCGATCTCGACGGCGATACCCGAGTTCACGTCGACGGCGGTCAGGTGGACCTTGGTCTGCGGCGGCGAGTAGCGGGTGGCGTTGTCGAGGAGTTCGGCGAGGGCGTGGATGAGCGGTTCGACCGCCGGGCCGACCACGGCGACCTGGGAGACCGAGTGGAGCTCCACGCGCTGGTAGTCGATGATCCGGGACATGGCGCCGCGGAGCACGCTGTAGAGCGGGACGGCCTTGGACCACTGGCGGCCCGGGCGGGCCCCGCCGAGGACGGCGATGGAGTCGGCGAGGCGCCCGATGAGCGCGGTGCCGTGGTCGAGGCGCAGCAGGTCCCCGAAGACGTCGGGGCTGCGGCCGTGGCGGTCCTCCATCTCGCGCAGTTCCTGCGCCTGTTGGTGGACGATGGCCTGGACTCGACGGGCGATGTTGACGAAGGCGCGCTGCGCGGAGTCGCGCAGGTCCTCCTCGGCGACGACGGCCTCCAGGACGGAGCGCAGCACCGCCTGGTGGGCGGCCCGGAACTCGGGTGTGAGTCCCGGCCCGTGGGTGCCGGGCTCCTCCAGGGAGGCGAGCACCTCCTCGGGGAACTCGCCCTTGCGGAGCCGTTCGACGACGTCCGGCAGGAGCTCCTGCGCCAGGCGGACGGTCTCGGTCTGCTGCCGGGCGAGCGCCGCCTCCTGTGCGGCGACGGCGGCGCGCAGGACGGCGACCGCCCTGCTGCGCCGGGCGGCCACGGCGCAGGCGAGGGCGACCGCCGCGAAGGCGACGGCGCCGACCCAGGCGACGGGCGTGCGGGCGGGTGCGGAGACCGCTGCGACGGCGATCGCCGCGGCAACTGCGGTCGCCAGGGCGGGAAGCGCCCATACGACGGGTGAGGTGGCCCCTGGACTACCGGGCGACGATCCCACGCGAACCATCAGAACCCTCAAACGATCGAAAGCGAATGATCATAGGACAACGGCCCGGAATCTTAGCGGCTCCGTGCGCGGCCCTTGACAGCAGGTCATGATCCGGACAGGGCAACCGGGTTGAGTGCGGCCTTTCTGGCCGAAACCCGTTTGTGTGCCGGTCGGGGCCGATTTTCCGTGCTTTGCTACTGGCCGGTACCCCGCGCGGAACCGGCGATTCCCCCGGGGGCAGAATGATCTTCGGCAGAGCCCCGCCACTCGTCGGCTCGCCTCCTCACGGACCAGCACGGAACAGGAGCGCACGCATTGAACCAGGCGACGCGCGAACAGGCCCAGAACTTCCTCCGGCAGGACGAGCGGCTCGTCGCCGCCTGCGCCTACGAACTCGGCCCGGGCGTGCCGTACCCGCCCGAGTCGCTCCTCGCGCCGCCGGAGCCCCCGGCGCTCTCCCGGCGCATAGAGGCACGGATCCCGCGCCCCCTGCGCCAGTTCGTCCACGCCAAGGCGCTCGATCCGCGCCACTCTCGCCCCGCCGCCGCGGCGGACGCCGCCGACCGGCTGCCGGACGCCGTGGACGCAGCGGGCTCGCGGCTGCTCCACGGCCCGAGCATGGAAGGCGGCTGGGAGAGCGCCGCCGGCCGCTTCCTCATCAGCCGGGCCGACGCCCGCGGCTCGGTGGGCGGGATCCTCGCCGTCACGGACCGGCGCTGGTTCGCCCTGACGGACGTCTCCCCGCTGTGGCGGTCCACGCCGGTGATGCGGGAGTACTGGGAGGTGCCGCGGCAGTCCGTCTCCGCCCTGCGGGCCAACCCGCGCGGGGCGCTGCAGAAGGGGCGCATGGACATCGAGTTCACCGACGGGTCCTGGGTCGCGGTCCTCGCCTCCCCGGCGTCGGCGGCCCGGCCGTTCGCCGAGGCGTCGGTGTACCACCGCTGAGGCGGGGCGGGGGCACGGGAGGACGGACCAGCCGGGGCCCGGTGGTCTGTACCAATCCTGCGCGGGTGGCGCACACTGCCGTGACGCCTGTTGCGGGAGGACCCATGAAGCCCACCGGCCGAAGCGCCGCCGAACTGCCCCTGCACCGCCTCCAGGTGCCCCAGCCGCACCTTCTGCCCTTCGCTGTCGGCTCCTTCGACGCGATCGGCCCCCTCTCCCGTGCCGGATTCCCCCACCGGCACACCTTCCACGAGATCGCCCACGTCACCGGCGGAACCGGCAGGCACGTCCTCGACCTCGTGCCCGGCCCCCTCGACCCGCCCCTGCTCTGTGTGATCACCCCCGGCCAGGTGCACCACTGGGAGCGCGCCGAAGGGCTGGCGGGGCGGGTCGTCCTCTTCCACGAGGACTTCCTCGGCGGGCACCCCGAAGACGCGCGGGCGCTGCGCCGGCTGGCCGGACGGCCCACCGTCGGCCTGGGGACGCACGCGCCGCGCATCGCCGGGCTGGTCGACGCGATGGAGGAGGAGTACCGGGCCCTGCGGCCCGGGTACGCCGGCGTGCTGAGCTCCTACCTGCACATCCTGGTCGTGGAGGCCGCGCGCGCCGCCGAGGCGGTCGCGCCGCCGCCGGCGCCCGCAGACCGGGCGGACGGCCTCGCCGAGGCGTTCGGGCGGATCACCGCCCGCCCGGGCGGGGCGCAGCTCACGGTGGCCGCCTGCGCCCGCGAACTCGGCGTCTCCACGGGGCACCTGCACACGGCGGTGAAGCAGGCGACGGGCCTGACCCCCGGCGAGCTGATCCGCCGGGCGCAGACCCTGGAGGCCAAACGCCTGCTCGCGGGAACCGACCTGACGGTACGCCAGGTCGCACAGCAGGCGGGTTTCGCCGACCCGTCGTACTTCTGCCGCTTCTTCCGGCGCGAGACGGGCCTGACCCCCGGCGGGTTCCGTGCGGGGCTCGCAGGAAAACACCACGATCCCCGGATCCCGTCCATCGCGGCGCCCGAATCCGGCCCCTAGGTTGGCACCGCGGCGCCGGAACCGGCGGGCGGCCGCCGCCCGCGGCGCTGCCGCGCCCCACCGCGGCACGGTTCCGGCCCGCCACCCCCACCACCGGAAGGAGTCGACGCATGCCCGCTCCCGAAGACCCGGGCCACGACGCCCAGGACGCCCAGCGCCGGGCCCTCAGCCGCAAATCGGTGCTCAAGGCGGCCGCCCTGGCCGGCGTCACCCCGCTGCTGATCGGCGGCGGCGCGGCCCTGGCCAGGGACCGCGGCGCCGCCCCGGGCGCCGACCTGGAGCTCACGCCGCCCTGCGACGACGGCGACGCGCCGACGATCCCGCAGACCGAGGGCCCGTATTTCAAGCCGAACTCCCCGCAGCGGACCTCGCTGGTCTCGGCGGGGACGCCGGGGGTCCCGCTCACGGTGTCCGGGTTCGTCTTCGGCCGGAGCTGCCGGCCGGTGGCGGGCGCCCTGCTGGACTTCTGGCAGGCCGACACGAACGGCGCGTACGACAACACGGGGTACGCCTTCCGCGGCCACCAGTTCACCGACGCGCGCGGCGCGTTCACGCTCCGCACCATCGTCCCCGGCCTCTACCCGGGCCGCACCCGGCACATCCACGTCAAGGCCCAGGCCCCCGGCGGGCGCGTGCTGACGACGCAGCTGTACTTCCCCGGCGAGCCGCGCAACGCCACGGACTCCCTCTTCGACGCGCGGCTGCTGATGACCGTCCGGCAGAGCGGGCCGGGCCGCGAGGGCACCTTCGACTTCGTCCTCGACGCCGACGCCGGCGGCCCCTCCCCGTCCCCCACGGGCTCCCAGCCGCCCGCGGACGCCTGGACCCCCGGCCGCACCTACCGGGCCGGGGACCGGGCCTCCTACGGCGGCGCGGCCTACTCGTGCCTCCAGGCCCACGTGGCGGCCGTCGGCTGGGAGCCGCCGGCCACCCCGGCGCTGTGGAGGCGGGTCTGAGTGCGTGCCGCGGATCGTGGCCGGCCCGCGGCCCTCAGGCGGTGTGACGGACGCGGAACCGGTCGGGCCGCGCCGGGTCCCGGTCTGCGACCTGGACCGGTGCGCCCGCCCACTGCCACACGCCGGTGCCCGCGGCGCGGGTGAAGCGGATCCGCCCCCGGGTGCCCTCGGCCGACACAAGGGGCCACGCCCCCGCGACCGCCGCCCGGCCGTTGCCGCCGGTACGCAGCGCCTCCGCGAGGACGGCGACGGTGTCCCAGCCCTCCAGGGCGACGAAGGACGGCGCCCCGCCCAGCCGGGTCCGCAGCTCCCCGGCGACGCGTTCGCCGAGCGGGCCGAGCCGGTCGGGCAGGTAGCGCAGGAACGGGATCCCGGCGCCGTTCGGGCCGAGCGCCGCGGCCCATCCGGCGAACTCCGGCTGCCCTGCCGGGGCGCCGATCAGCACGCCTTCGAGGCGGCGGTCGGCCCGGACGGCCCGGACGATCGGAACCGCCGGCTCCGGGTGGCCGGCCAGCAGGAGCAGGGCCGTCGCGCCGTCGGCGGCGAGCGCGTCGCACAGGGCCGCGGGGGTGAGCGCGTCCGCGTCGAGTGCGAGGAGGGTGCCGCCGCCGGCGGCGAGGCGGTCGCGCAGGATGCGCGTCCCGGAGGACCAGTAGGCGCCCGGCTGGGCGGCCACGGCGATCCGCCGCCGTCCGGCCGCCAGGAGGAAGTCCGCGTACGTCCGCCAGCCCCGCGACTGGGGCGGGGCCAGGCGGGCGACCTGCTGCGCTGGCCCGTCGGTGAGCTCGTCGAGCACCGCGGACGAGCAGAGGAACGGCACACCGACGGCGTCGGCCCGGGCAGCGGCGGCCCGGGCCACGACACTGTGGTACTCGCCGACCAGGGCCGCGACGCCCGCGTCGGCCAGTTCGTCCACGGCCGCCGCGGCGCGCCGCGGGTCGGCTGCCGTGTCCCGGACCAGCAGCTCCAGAGGCCGGCCGGCGATGCCCCCGGCGGCGTTCGCGTCCCGGACGCCCAACTCCAGTCCGGCGAGCAGCTGCCGGCCCGCCTCGGTCCAGCCGGGCCGGGTCAGCGGGACGAGCGCGCCGATGCGGACGGGCGCGCCGTCAGTGCGGTGCGCTCCGGGCGGCGGCGTGTGCGTCGGCGGCGTGTGCATCGGCGGCGTGTGCGTCGGCGGCGTGTGCATCGGCGTCTCCCCAGCGACGGTGCGGCCCGGCGGCAGGGCGGGCGCGCCGGTGGTCGTGCCGGCCATTGGATCCGCCGCCCCGCCCGCGGGCAACCGGATTACGGGCGGCCGGCCGGGGACCTTCGGAGACCGCGGCACGACCGGCCGGAATCCGGTCCCGGACGGTGCGCGTGACCGAAGAGATGCGTTCGACGAGCCGGCACCGGCCCGCGACGAGTCCGGTGTCCGGGTGTCGTTCGACGGCGCCACCGTACGCGTCGCCTTCGACGCGTACGGCGACCGTGAACCGCCGGGTGACGGTCCGCACCTCCGGGCGGGCCGGAGAGCGCGGAGAGCGCCCCGTACGGGCCCTGAGCCGCCTGGCCGCCGGGCTCTCCCGGCGGCCAGGCGGCTCAGACCGGTTCGGGCTGCGGCTCCCGCTGCGTCTCGCGGCGCGGCGCGGGGAGGCGCACCGGCGCGTCCTGCCGCTCCCACCGCCGGGTGGTGCGTACGTACCCGTAGACCACGGAGGCGGTCGCCAGCACGAGCAGCGGCCCGAACAACCACGGCAGCCCGGCCATCTCCACCGGCAGGAAGCGGTAGGAGGCGAGCAGCGCGGCGAACACCGCGGTGCCGTACACGGCGAGCCGGACGCCCTGCGGGTCCCAGCCGCGGTCGTAGGCGCGCAGCGCCGTCTCGATCGTGACGGTGAACACCACGCCGGCGATGATGTCCGCGCCGTAGTGGTAGCCGAAGCCGAGCGTCGCGCCGAGGGTCGCGATCAGCCAAAACGTTCCTGCGTAGCGCAGGGCCCGCGGGGCCTTGCGGGAGTGGATGAAGATGGCCGTCGCCCAGGCGGTGTGCAGGCTGGGCATGCAGTTGCGCGGGGTGAACCCGTCGAAGGGCATCGGCTGCGGGACGGCGACCGGCGGCGGCGTGTTCGGCCAGAGGTCGGCGAGGGCCCACTGCCCGCCGTCGGCGCCGTACACGAAGACCGGCCCGACGACCGGGTACAGCATGTAGATGCCCGGTCCGAGCAGCCCGATGACGAGGAAGCTGCGCACCAGGTGGTGGCGCGGGAAGCGGCGCTCGGCGGCGACGTTGCGGAGCTGGTACAGGGCGACCGCGACGGCGGCCACCGCGAGCTGGACGTACACCCAGTCGAGGACGTGGGCCCCTGCCGCGCCGGTGGCCTCCACGATCCGGCCCGCCACCCACGACGGATTGCCGAGGGCGTGGTCGGCGGCGGCCACGTACTGGTCGAGGACCATCGGCCGCGTCTCCGACGTGAGCAGCAGCCAGGTGTAGCCGGTCTTGCGGCCGGCCACCAGCAGCAGGGCCAGCCCGACGCCCTTCAGCAGCAGCGTCCGCTCCCGGCCGGTGCGGCGGGTGACGGCGATCACGGCGAAGGCGAGGGTCACCCACAGGGCGCCGCTTCCGGCCATCTGCTCGGCGCCGAGCTGCGCCCGTACGCCCCAGAGGACGAGGTCGACGGCGATCGCGGCGCCGAAGGCGGCGAACCGCTGCCGCCAGCCGAGCACCACCGTCATCAGCGCCATCGCGGCGTACAGGACCGTCCCCGAGCGGGGGGCGAAGACGACTTCCCGGGCCTGGGCGGTGAGCGGCCCGGCCTCGCCGTACCGGCGGGCCGCGAACTCGAGCGCGACGAGGAACACCAGGGCGGCCGCACCCACCACGGCCCACATCAGGGCCCGGGGCCGGCCCCGTACGGCGGATCGGATTGCGCCGTCTGCGCGGGAAAACGCTCGCGAAACCGTGGATATCAATTGTCAGCCGATGTTCATGTTGCGACGTGCTCGTGGACAGTCCGAACATGCTAGCGGCCCGCGAGGCGGCCCCGGCGGCCCGGAACACGGGAGGGGCCGCCTCCGCGGAAAAGTGAGAAGACGGCCTCCGAGCTGCGGGCCTCGCCGGGGGCCGGCGCCTTCGGCCCCATCGGGCGGACTCATGCCAGCAGGCTCCGCAGCGTTTCGGCGGCACGTACGGCGGCGTCACCGCAGCAGTTGTTGAACAGGACGTGCAGCTGCTCGGTGCGGTCCGCCAGTCGGCGCAGGCGCGGCAGCCAGGAGGCCAGTTCCTCCCGCGTGTAGGCGTGCCGGAAGCGGTCCTCCTTGCTTCCGGTCCCCCAGGCGGCGCTGCGCCCGTGGAAGCGGACCACGGCGAGCTTCGAGGACGTGACCGGTGTGACGGCGGGCATCGAGGTCGGCAGCCCCTGGGCCGTGTCGACGACCACCGCGGTGGCGTCCAGGTCCCGCAGCAGGGCGGCGGTGCGCTCGCGCCGGTCCTCCCGCCACCAGTCGGGATGCCGGAACTCCACGGCCGCCGGCCACTCGTACGCCCGTTTCCTGGTGGTGTGGAGCACGGTCTCCGCCCGCGGGCCCGGCCGGAACCACGGCGGGAACTGGAACAGTACGGCGCCCAGCCGACCGGACTCGCGCAGGGGCCGCAGGGCCGCGCCGAAACGGTGCCAGACCTCGTCGAGCAGCTCCGGATCCCCGAGGTCGCGGTCGCGCAGGTCGCCGGGCAGGGCGGCCCTGCGGGTCGGGTGGCCGGTGAGGAGGGAGAACGCCTTGATGTCGAACCGGAAGCCGGGCGGCGTGCGTTCGCTCCACAGCTCGCTGTTGCGGACGCTCGGAAGGGCGTAGTAGCCGGCGTCGACCTCCACGACGGAGAAGCGTTCGGCGTAGTGCCGCAGCCGCCCCTCCGCGTCACGCCGCCCGGGCGGGTACCACCCGCCGGCCACCAGCGCCTTGTCCGTCCACGAACACGTCCCGATTAGCAACTCGCCCATGCCGGCCGTCCTTTCGTCACGGCCCGTCTGCCCGCGAAATGCGGCACCGCCCTCGTCCCGTCCGGCTTCCCGGCCGCCGCGGGCAACGACGACGACACGGGTTCGATGTGTCCCTGTCAAAACTCTTGCCGACCCATGTGACATGTGCCATTTTACAGCGCACCCCGTCGTCGACGGGATTCCGACTCCCCTCCCCAGGAGTGACCTTTGCGCGCCATGGCCGTCGCCACCGCCCTGCTCATCGCAGCCTTCGCCGCCTCCCCCGCCCAGGCGTCCCCCCACGCCGACCCCAAGCCGAGCCACCCGTTCGCCGACCCGGCCCAGCGTCCGGCCCACGGCACCGCCAAAGGCGCTCCCGGCGACACCGGGACCACCGGCGGCCGACTGGAGTCGCGCATCCTGCCGATCGTCCACAACTGCAGCCCCACACTGCGTATCCGCGCCCAGGAGATGACCGCCGCCCAGCTCACGGCCACCTGCGCGAGCCTCGCCAACCAGGACGCCTACTTCCACAGCGTCGTCAAGGACTCGGGCCCCGTCGCCAACGACTACAACACCACCCTGGAAGTCGACGTCTTCAACTCCAGCGCCGACTACAAGGCGTATGCGAGGAAGATCTACGGCATCGACACCAACAACGGCGGCATGTACCTGGAGGGAGACCCCTCCAAGCCGGGCAACCAGCCGCGGTTCATCTGCTACGAGCGCACCGACGTCAGCCCCGGCTGGCAGATATGGAACCTCAACCACGAGTACACGCACTACCTCGACGGCCGCTTCGACCTGTACGGCGACTTCAACGCCAGCCAGAGCACCCCCACCGTGTGGTGGGGCGAAGGCATCGCGGAGTACGTCTCCTACTCCTACCGCGGCGTCCCCTACACCAACGCCCTGGCCGAGGCCGGCAAGCACACGTACTCGCTGCGCACGCTGTTCGACACCACCTACGCCAACAGCGACGTCAACCGCACCTACAACTGGGGCTACCTCGCCGCCCGCTACATGGTCGAGAGGCACCCGGACGACGTCGCCACCGTGCTCGGCCACTACCGCACCGGAAACTGGACCGCCGCACGCGCCTTCCTCACCTCCCTGGACTACGAGAACGACTGGAACGCCTGGCTGACTGCCGTGGCGGCAGGAGCCTGACCGGCCGCCGCCCCGCTCCCCCGCCCGGGCGCCGAAGACCGCCTGGACGACGGGGGTCCCGACCGGTCGGCAAGACCGGCCGGGACCCTGGGAGCGCCATCGCCGCCCTCGCACCGTCCCCGCGTTCAGTGCTGCGGCGCGCTCAGCCGCCGCTCCAGGTCCCGCAGGTCCTTGACCAGCGAAGACCGCACCTTGCGCCCCATCAGCGGCGCCGCCGGCCCGTAGAGGCCGGACGCGTCACCCCGTACGCGGATCCGCGCCAGCGTGCCGCCGGCCGCGGTCGGGGTGAAGGTGTAGGTCACGTGCATCGGCATCGGGCCCGCGACCGACACCATGTCCAGCAGCCGCGGAGGCTCGTGGGCGGCGACGCGCAGCACGTAGTCGATCCGCCGGCCCAGGAAGTACGCGGTCCGCGTCACCTCGGCCCCGACTCCGAAGCCACCGCCGTCGGCCGGACGCGTCAGCTCCGCCGAACGGATGCCCTGCGTCCACTCGGCGTCGTGCCTCCAGTCCATCGCGTACCCGGCGACCTGCTCGCACGGCAGCGGCAGCACCCGCTCCGCGGTGACGTCGATTCCCATGCGCTGCGCCCGCTCCCCTTCCCGCCGACACCTCCCTCCATGGACCCACCTCCCGGAGTCGGGGGCAACCGGAATCCGCCCCCGGCACCGAATCCCTCCGGGCTGCCGCAGGGCGCCGGAGCGGGTCAGCCGTTGAGGTCGCGGCGGTTGAAGCGCAGCACGCCCACCGCGACGAAGACCGCCGACGCGGCGGCCAGTACGGCACCGTCGCCCCACTGGAAGCCGTTCTTCAGCGGCTCGCCTCCGATGTAGTAGTGGAACGGGGAGAGGTAGGCGAGCCAGGCGGCCCCGATCCGGGCGGCGAAGGTGTGCGCCGTGTAGGCGAGCACCCCGGCGACGGCAGTGACCACCAGCGCCGCGGTACGGCGCCCCACGGCGGCTCCGATCCCCAACGCGAGCGCCCCGAAGGTGATCGCCAGGAGCGCCAGGTTCAGGCACTGGGCAAGGAACTCGACCGGCGTGACGCCGGCCAGTTCGGCACTGTCGCGCACGGCCAGGACCGCGAGCCAGACGAGGGCCGCGATGGCGAAGGCACCGGCCGCCAGGGCGCCGAAGCGCTGCAGGGCGAACCGGGTCCGGGTGACGGGGTGGGCGAGCAGCAGGTCGAGCTGCCCGGACTCCTCGTCGCTCGCGACGGCCCGGGAGCCCGTGGCGACGCCGTAGACCATCGCGAGGAGGGGGACGATCACACCGAAGACGGTGGCCTGCAGATAACCCGCGGCGGTCCCGTCGACGTGGAGGCTTTCGCGGAGCGCCGCGGGGATGCTTTCGGTGTTCTCCCGCTGCGAGGGGTAGGTGCCCGCGTACACCATGCCGACGAGGGCTGTGCCGACAGCCCAGCCGATCAGGCTCCGACGGCTGTCCGACAGGGTTTTGGCGAAGACGGCGGCGCTCATCAGGTGGTCCTTTCGGTGCCGGTGCGTGGCGTGGTACGAGTACCGGGTCAGGCGATGCGTGCCGGCGGGGTGCTGCGCGGTGCCGCCTCGGCGCCTGCGTAGTACGAGTGGAAGAGTTCGTCGAGCGCGGGTTCGGTGGCGCGCAGGCCGGTGACGGGGTAGTGGGCCAGCGCCTTGACGAGCGCGTCGGGGCTGCCGACGACCTGGCCGCTGAGCGTCGTACCGGCCTCGTCCAGGCGCAGCCGGTTCGCACCGGGCAGCTCCGCGAAGGCGGTCACCGGAACACTCGTCCCGAAGGTGACCTCGACGTCGCGGACCGCACCCGCGCGGAGGTCCGCCACCGTGTCGAGGGCCACCAGCCGTCCGTCGCGGATGATGCCGACCCGGTCGGCGACGGCCTCGACCTCGCTCATGATGTGGCTGGACATGAAGACCGTCCGGCCGTCGGCGGCTGCCTCGGCCACCAGGTCGAGGAAGGCCTGCTGGACGAGGGGGTCCAGTCCGGAGCTGGGCTCGTCGAGGATCAGCAGCTCGGGCGTGTGCATGAACGCCTGCACGAGGCCGACCTTCTGCCGGTTGCCCTTCGACAGCTTCCTGATCTTCGCCGACTGGTCGAGACCCAGCCGGTCGGCGAGGCCGTCGATCCGCCCCTGCGGGACACCGCCGCGCAGAGCGGCCAGGAAGCGCAGGTAGCCGCGGACGTTCTGGCGGCCGCCACACACGAAGTCGCCCGCCAGGTACCCGACCCGGCGGCGCAGCCGCACACCGTCGCCCCGCGGGTCGAGCCCCAGAACGGCGACGCTGCCGGCGGTGGGGCGGATGAGGTCGAGGAGCAGCCGGATGGTGGTGGACTTGCCCGCGCCGTTGGGCCCGAGGAAGCCGAACACCTCGCCCTGCACCACGTCCAGGGTGAGGCCCGTCAGACCGCGACGGGTGCCGTACGCCTTGGTGAGCTCGCGGAGCTCGATCGCGTTCTCCATACCGGGAACATAGCGTGCGTTCACAAATCTGTGAACACTCTGAAAATCAAAAGCTCTCTGTGTGATAGACATCTGCCCCAAAGAGGAGGTCAGGCATGGACGGCACGGAAGACACGGACGCGAGACTCCGCGAGTCGGCGGAGAAGCTGGCCCTGACCCTGTCCCAGAGCGGCATGCAGAAGACCACCGCACGCGTGATGACCGCGCTCCTCTTCAGCCAGCAGGAGGCGATGACGGCGAGCGACCTCTGCGAGGTCCTGAAGATCAGCTCGGGCGCGGTGTCGGGCGCCGTCAACCAACTCATCCCCACCGGCATGATCGAACGCGTCCCCGCCCCGGGCAGCCGCCGCGACCACTACCGCTTCCGCGAGCACGCCTGGGCCACACTGATGGGCAACCAGAACACCCTGCTGGCCGGCATGGGGGCCGCCGCCGCCGAAGGCATCAAGGTGGCAGGCAAGGACAGCGTCGCCGGGCGCCGGCTGGACGAGATGCAGGACTTCTACGGCTTCATGCAGCGGGAGATGGCCGCCCTGATCGACAAGTGGCGGCACCAGTACGACGCGGCCCACAACTGACGCACCGACACCCCGGACACGCCACCGGACGCCGGAGCCCACGCCCGGCGGCGACCTCGGCAACGCCACCCACCCGGCCCCCGAAACGACCTGAAGGTCGTATCGGACACTTCCGATACGACCTCCGACCTGCATAGATGCAAGTCGGGACGACAGGATTTGAACCTGCGACCCCTTGACCCCCAGTCAAGTGCGCTACCAAGCTGCGCCACGTCCCGTTGTGCTGAGGGCTGCTCCCACCTGGGGTTCTGCCCTGCGGCACATGCAGAAGATTACCCCACGTCGAGGGGTGCGCATGCACGGGTATCCGGGTCGGGGGAGGATGGCCGGGTGGAGGGACGGGATCGGGATGCCGAGGGGCGGGCGCGGAGTGCGCGTCCGCGGGACGGGCTGGGGCGGCCGCTGCCCTACGGGGCTTCGGGCGTGGCACGGCAGCCGGAGGGCGTGGTGCGCACCCCGGAGGAGACGGTCCGGGAGGCGCAGCGCCTGCTGGACGCGGGAATGCCGTTCCACGCTCACGAGGTGTTCGAGGACGCCTGGAAGTCCGGGCCGCCGGAGGCTGCCCCGCTGTGGCGGGCGCTCGCGCAGGTGGCGGTCGGGCTGACCCACGCGGCCCGCGGGAATGCGGTCGGAGGGGCCCGGCTGCTGCGGCGCGGAGCCGATGCGCTGGCCGCGCCGGCTGGGATGGGCCGGCCGGCTGGGATGGGCGGGCCGGGCCGGCCGGGCCAGCCGGGCCGGCCGGGCAGGCCGGGCCGGCCGGGCAGGATCGGCCCCGTGGGCGGGCGCTGGTACGGGATTGACGTGCCCGGGGTGGTTGGTTGGGCTCGGGAGCTTGCCGGGCGGGTGGAGGCGGAAGGTGGGCCCGTCGATCCCGTGGCCGAGTCGCCCCGGCTGGGCGGGGCCTCGCCGCCGTCGGCGTGCTGACCGCGGTCGGCGTGCTGACCGTGCCGAAGCCGGGGCTGGCCGAGGCCGGGGCTGCTCGGGGCCGCCGTTGGGGTGCTGCTCGTTCGGGCGGTCAGGGGGGTGCGGCGGGGGTTGCCGTCGTGAGGATGACGTCCAGGGTGCGGGGGCCGTGGACGCCCTCGACGCGGGTCAGTTCGATGTCGCTGGTCGCGGAGGGGCCGGAGATCCACGTCAGCGGGCGGGTCGGGTCCAGGCGTTCCAGGGCCTGCGGGACCGAGTCGACGACCTGCTCCGGGACGCGGACCACGCACACGTGGTGGTCCGGGATCAGGGTGATGCGGCGCCGGCCCTGCGCGGGCCCGCCGTCGAGGACGAGCGTCCCGGTCTCGGCGATGGCCAGGGCGCAGCCGGTGACGACGCTGTCCACGGCGTCGAGTTCGTACGGGGTGGCGGCGGCGCGGTCGGCCACCGGTGTGGCGGTCGTGGCGGCGAGCCAGTGCGGGGGCAGGCCGGCCGGGGCGAGGACGGTGCGGGCGCCGCGCCGGGCCAGGAGCCGGGCCAGGAGGGCGGGGAGGCCGTCGGCGGCGGTGCGGTGGACGTGGGCGCGGTACTCGGCGAGGTTCGCGGCGAGCAGTTCGGCGGCTTCGGCGGGTGTGCGCTCGCCGTGGACGCGGAGGTAGTCCCGCGGAACGGGCGGTTCGGCCCCGGCGGGGTCGGCGGCCGCGGCCCGCCGGATGCGGGCCAGGATGACGTCCCTGCTCGTCATGGTGTGCCTCCCTCGCTCGTCATGGCGTGTCCCCGTCGCGCGTCACGGTGTGCCCGCCTGGTGCTGCCGCTGCGGCGTCCGGTCCTGTCGTTCCCGGTCCGCCCACCAGTCGCGGAACGGCCGTTCGGGCGGTTCGGGCAGGTCCCGGCTGTCCGTCCACGCCCGGCCCGGTCCGGGCAGCCGGCGCGGCCGCAGGCGCCGCGCGCGGGCCAGCAGCCGCTCGCCCGCCCGCCACGCGCCGGGGTGGTCGAGCAGCAGCCGGGCGGCGCGCAGCGCGGCTCGCTCGGCGGTGCGGCCGCGGGCGGGCCGGATCCGTACGCGGACCCCCTCGCGGGTCGCCGGGCCGCCCTGCACGATGCGTTCCCGCAGGTGGACGAGGACCTCGGGGATGTCGATGGCGACGGGGCACACCTCCTCGCAGGCCCCGCACAGCGTGGACGCAAACGGCAGTGACGCGTCGACGGGATTGCCGGTGCCGCGCAGCTGGGGGCTGAGGACGGCGCCGATCGGGCCGGGGTAGACGGAGCCGTAGGCGTGGCCCCCGGCCCGCTCGTAGACGGGGCAGACGTTCAGGCAGGCGGAGCAGCGGATGCAGCGCAGCGTCTGGCGGCCCACCGGGTCGGCGAGGGTGTCGGTGCGGCCGTTGTCGAGGAGGACGAGGTGGAATGCGGAGGGGCCGTCCCCGCCGGCCGTGCCGGTCCACATCGTCGTGTACGGGTTCATCCGCTCGGCGGTGGAGGAGCGGGGCAGCGTCTGGAGGAAGACCTCCAGGTCGCGGAAGGTCGGCACGACCTTCTCGATGCCGACGACGGAGATCAGCGTCTCGGGCAGGGTCAGGCACATCCGGCCGTTCCCCTCGGACTCGAACACGACGAGGGTGCCGGTCTCCGCGACCATGAAGTTGGCCCCGGACACGGCGACCCGGGCCCGCAGGAACTTCTCCCGCAGGTGGAGGCGGGCCGCCTCGGCGAGCTCCCGCGGGTCGTCGCCGAGGCCGTCGGGGGCGGGGCGGCCCCAGCGGCCCATCTCCCGCGCGAAGAGGTCCCGGATCTCGCCGCGGTTGCGGTGGATCGCCGGGACGAGGAGGTGGGAGGGGCGGTCGCGGCCGAGCTGCACGATGAGTTCGGCGAGGTCGGTCTCGTACGCGGCGATCCCGGCCTCCGCCAGGGCTTCGCCCAGGCCGATCTCCTGGGTGCCCATCGACTTGACCTTGACGACCTCGCGCTCACCGGTGGCCTGGACCAGCCGGGTGACGATGCGGCAGGCCTCGGCCGCGTCGACCGCCCAGTGGACGGTGCCGCCCGCGGCGGTCACGGACGCCTCCAGCTGGACGAGGTAGCGGTCGAGGTGGCGCAGCGTGTGGTCCTTGACGGCCTTGCCGGCGGCGCGGAGCCGGCCCCAGTCGGCGAGCTCGGCGACGGCGCGGGCGCGTCGGCCGCGGATGGTGTGTGTGGCGTGTCGCAGGTTGGCGCGCAGGACCGGGTCGCGGACGGCGCGGCGCGCGGCCTCGGGGAAGGGCGGCATGCCGAGGAAGGCCGCCGGCTGCGCCCCCGCCGACGCCCTCGCCGACGCCCTCGCCGCGCCCGTTGCGTCCGGTTCGCCCGTCGTCATACGAGGGGTTCCTCCTCCGTCGAGGCCAGGATCTCGGCCAGGTGCACGGACCGCACCGGCGAACCGGTGCGGCGCAGGATGCCGTCGAGGTGGGTGAGGCAGGAGTTGTCGCCGCCGCACAGCACCTCGGCCCCGGCGGCGGCCGCTGCCGCGGCCTTGTCGGCGCCCATCGCCGCGGACACGTCGGGGTTCTTCACGGCGAACGTGCCGCCGAAGCCGCAGCACTCTTCGGCGCCGGGGAGTTCGACCAGCTCCAGCCCCCTGACGGCGGCGAGGAGCCGTCGCGGCCGCTCCCCCAGGCCGAGCCCGCGCAGCCCGTGGCAGGAGGGGTGGTAGGCGACGGTGTGCGGGTAGTACGCGCCGACGTCGGTCACCCCGAGCACGTCCACGAGGAACTCGGACAGCTCGTACACCCGCGGCGCCAGGTCCTCCGCGTACGCCTCCAGCCGGCCCCCGCGGCCCTCCTGCCGGGCGAGCCGCCCGATGCGCGGGTAGTGGCCGCGGAGCATCGCGGCGCAGGAGCCGGAGGGGGTGACGACGTAGCGGTGGCCGGCGAAGGCCTCGGCGGTGCGGCGCAGCAGCGGTTCGGCCTCCCGCCGGTAGCCGGTGTTGTACTGCGGCTGCCCGCAGCAGCTCTGGGCGGCAGGGAAGTCGACCCCGACCCCGAGCCGCTCCAGCAGGCGGACGACGGCCACCCCGGTGCGGGGGTGGAGCGCGTCGTTGACGCAGGTGACGAACAGCGCGGCTCGCATGGCGGGCAGAATAGCGGCGTGAAGAAGTTCTCAGTGATCGGCATAGGCGCGGGCGACCCGGAACACCTGACCCTCCAGGCGGTCAGGGCGATCGGCGCGGCGGACGCGTTCCTCATCCTGGAGAAGGGCGAGGAGAAGGCGGACCTGACGGGGCTGCGGCGTGCGATGCTCGACGAGCACGCCCGCCCGGGCCACCGGCTGGTGGAGGGCCGGGACCCCGACCGTGACCGCACTCCGGAGCGGTACGCGCCGACGGTGGACGGCTGGCGCAGCGCGCGGGCGGAGATCTTCGAGCGGTTCGTCGCGGAGGACCTCGCCGAGGGCGAGACGGGCGCGTTCCTGGTGTGGGGCGACCCGTCGCTGTACGACTCCACCCTCGCGATCCTCGACGAGGTGCTGGAGCGCGGCCGGGTGGCGTTCGAGTACGAGGTGGTGCCGGGCGTCAGCAGTATCTCCTCGCTGCTCGCCCGGCACCGCACGACGCTGAACCGGGTCGGCCGCCCGGTCCAGATCACGACCGGGCGCCGCCTGGCCGAGGGGTGGCCGCAGGATGTGGACGACGTGGTGGTGATGCTGGACGCGCGGCACGCCTTCACCGCCCACCTCGATCAGGACGCGTACATCTACTGGGGCGCCTACGTGGGCACCCCGGACGAGATCCTGGTGCAGGGCCGGCTCGCGGACGTCGCGGGCCGGATCGAGGAGCTGCGCACCGAGGCCCGCGCCCGCAAGGGCTGGATCATGGACACGTACCTGCTCAGGCGCGGCTGAGGAAGCCGGGCAGGACGGCGGCGAGGCGCTCGTACTCCTCGGGGCGGTTGTAGAGCTGCCCGCACACGCGGATGCCGCCGCCGCCCGGCCAGGGCCAGACCAGCACCCGGATGCGGTGCTCGGCGGCGAGCCGCTCGCGCAGCGCGCGGGCGGCCTCCGGCGTCTCGGCGAGGCCGGGCGGCAGGCGCAGGGAGCGCATGGCGACGCCCTCCCCCCAGGGCAGCGGGGTGAGCTGCGGGAGTTCGGCGAGCAGGGCCGCGCCGTGCGCGGCGAGGGCGCTGTTGTGGGCACGGACCTTGGCGGCGTCGAGGCGGGCCAGCAGGTCCAAACCCTCGGGCGCGGCGAGCCAGCCGGTGTAGTCGGCGGTGGCCCGGTTCTCGACGGAGCGCGGGAAGCCGTGCGCGTCCTCCCAGGACGGGACGAGCGCCCGGACGCGGCCGCGGTGCGCGGGGGCGACGGCGAGGACCGCGGTACCGGAGGGGGCGTAGCCCCACTTGTGGAGGTTCCCGAAGTAGAAGTCGGCGCCGACGGCGAGCGGGTCGGCGAGCATGCCGGGCGCGTGGGCGCCGTCGACGACGGTGGTGATGCCGCGGTCGGCGAGTTCGGCGAGGAGCCGCGGGGTGGCGAGGGGCCGGGCGGTGGGCGAGCTGATGTGGTCGAGGAGGGCGACCTTCGTACGGGGCGTCACGGCCGCCAGGACGGCGTCGCGGACGGCGTCCTCGTCGGGGAGGTCCGGATCGAGGGCGGCGGTGGTGACGGTGGCGCGGCGGACGGCGGCCGCGGTGACGGTGCCGTAGCCGTGGTTCGTGACGAGGACTTCGTCGCCGTCGGCCAGGGGGATCGCGCCGAGGGCGAGGTTGGCGCCCTCGGTGGCGTTCGAGACGAAGGCGATGCCGTCGGGGTCGGCGCCCAGGTGGGCGGCGATGCGGGCGCGGGCGGCGGCGATGCGGTCGGGGGCGCCGGTGAAGAAGGCGTCGGGGTCGGCGTGGGCCTCGTCGCGCAGCGCCGCCTGGGCCTCCTGCACGGGGAGGGGGACGGCGCCGAACGAGCCGTGGTTGAGGTGGGCGACCGCCGGGTCGAGGCGGAACAGGGCGGGCCCGCCGGGGAACACGGCGGGACTGCCGTGGCCCGCGCCGGTCGGGCCGGTCGGGCTGCTGGGGCTGCTGGGGCTGGTCGGGCTGCTGGGGCTCGTCGGCCGGGTCACGGATCCTCCGCTGGTGGACGGTGCGGTCGTCCGCAGGATCATCGGCGGGCGGCGGGCCTCCGGGAAGGGCCAATCCCGCCAGGGTGGCCGGTGCCGTCCCGCCGCCGGGCCGGACCGGGGGCTACTTCCGCCCGCTGGTGACGGCGTGGTACTGGAGGTCCTGGACCTCGACCCTGCCCTGCACCGGGCGCGGCAGCTCGGCCGTGGTGACCGTCTTCCCGCCGCGTTCGACGGCGGCCGAGTTGGTGCCGGTGCGCAGCGGGAGCAGGGTGGCGTGGACCCCTGCGGGGGCCTGGTGGGAGGCCTTCGCCGAGCCGGTCCTCGTCCGGACGGTCGCGGGGGCCTTGAGGAAGCTGAGCACCTCGACCGTGTCGCGGGCGGCCGCGCTGCCGCGGCGCAGCCGCATCACGAGCGACTGGTCGCCGGTGGGGTCGGCGGCCGCGAACTGGGTGCGGGCGGTGACGTACAGGGTGTCGCGGACGATCTTCGGCCAGCTGCCGGTCTTGAACCGGGTCAGGTAGTAGGAGGCCAGGTCGAGGTAGGCGTGCCCGTTGTTGACGGACGGGGCGAACTGGGTGTTCTCGGAGTAGTCGTTCCAGGTGGTCAGCTGCACCCAGTCGGCGCCGTCGTCGATGGCGCTGGTCCAGGTGGCGCGCAGGGTGGCGGTGTTGCCGGCCTCGTCGAAGACGCCCTGGTTGGGGCGGGCGTCCTGGACGGAGACGGGCTGCATCCACAGTTTGCCCATGTCGTGGGAGCGGCGGACGTCGCGCGCGGCGCCCTCCTGGCCGGTGTAGCTGCGCGAACCCCATTCGGAGAAGCCGTGGCTGATGGGCGCGAAGCGGGCGTGGTGGGAGTCGAAGTCGAGGAACGTCGGGACGAGCGCGGTGCGGATGCCGTGCCGGGACTTCAGGACGTCCATGAAGCGGGTCCACCAGGCGGGGTCGCGGACCTCGGCCTTGAAGGGGGAGACGACGAGCCGTCCGTCGCCGAGGCGGTGCGCGGACGGCGACTTGGCGAGGGCGGCGACGGCTCCGGCGACGACGGCCGGGTCGTCGGTTTTCAGGGAGGTCATGTCCGGCATCAACATGATCTTGAAGTGGGGGTCGACGGAGCGGGCCGCCTCCATCAGCAGGTTGGCGCGCTCCCAGTTGGGGCCGCTGAGGGAGAGCATGTCGAGGGTGAAGCCGTCGAGGCCGGCGGTGCGGGCGGTGCGCACCTCCTGCTGGAGGTTGGCGAGTTCCCAGTTGCCGGCCTTGGGCGCGACGGGCAGGGGCCGGTCGCGCAGGAGGCCGCCGTACCGTTCGTGCTTGCCCTTCTCGCCGTCGGGGTTGAGGTAGTTGCGGGTGTAGTAGTCCTTGTCCGCGCGGACGTTGTCGAGGGAGAGCGGGTAGGGCGTGAAGTAGTGGGCGAACACGAGCTTCCGGCCGGCGCCGGCCGCCGAGCGCAGGGCGGTCGGCTCGGGCATGTCGAAGGGCAGGGCGCCCGCGGGGCGCTTGTCGACGGTGTCGCCGGCGTCCGGTACGGGGTCGGCGCCCTTGCCGCTGCCGCTGCGGGTCTTCCCGGGCGCGGGCGCCTCCTTTCCGGAGGGGCCGGATCCGGACGCGCCGGGCGTGCCCGGCCGGGGCTCTGCGATGCGGGGGGCGCCCGCCCACTGGCCGGCGCCGGCCGTGAACGGTTCCCAGGCGATGCCGGCGGCGACAAGGCCGGCGAGGAGGCATCCGGACAGGAGCAGGGCCGGCAGGGGGCGGCGGCGCAGGCCCGCCCGGCGCCGGTGCGAGGCGCGCCGCGCCCGCCGGTCCGCGGCGCGGTGCCCGGCCGGGGTGCCGTCCTGCCGCTCCGCGTGCCGGGCCGTGGTCCGGTCCGCTCTCATCGTGTCGCCCCTCCTGGAATATGCCTGCGATCGGCTGGAGAGCAGTAGAGCCGAATTCCGGCTTCCGGACAACCGTTCGCCGGTGCGCGTACAGCGGGAGGCCCAGCCCGGATACGCCGCTCGCCGGGGTGCGCGACGGGTGCGCCGGGGTGTGCGCTCGCGCGCCCCGCCCCCGGCGGGAGCGCCCCCGGCCGGTGCTCCGGCGGTCCGCCGGCGCCTCTTCCGCAATCGCCCCTGCGCGGCTCGAAACGCCCTTTGGCCCAGCAGGGAGCGTGCCCCCCGGCTCTGGCGGCCGCCGCCCGCATACGGGTCCGCCCCCGGTCGGCGGCTGCCGGCCGGGGGCGGGCCCCTGTCCCTCTACGCCCCCGCGGGGGCGCCGGTGCTTCAGGCCAGGGTCGCGAGGGCCTGGTTGAAGGTGGCGGACGGCCGCATGACGGCCGCGGCCTTGGCCGGGTCGGGCTGGTAGTAGCCGCCGATGTCGGCCGGGGAGCCCTGCACCGCGTTCAGCTCGGACACGATGGTCTGCTCCGCCTCGGTCAGCGTCTTGGCGAGCGGGGCGAACGCGGACGCCAGGGCGGCGTCGTCGCTCTGCGCGGCCAGCTCCTGGGCCCAGTACAGGGCCAGGTAGAAGTGGCTGCCGCGGTTGTCGATGCCGCCGATGCGGCGGGTCGGCGACTTGTCCTCGTTGAGGAAGGTGCCGGTGGCGCGGTCGAGGGTGTCGGCCAGCACCTGGGCGCGGGCGTTGCCCGTGGTGGTGGCGAGGTGCTCGAAGGAGGCGGCCAGCGCGAAGAACTCGCCGAGCGAGTCCCAGCGGAGGTAGTTCTCCTTGACGAGCTGCTGGACGTGCTTCGGGGCGGAGCCGCCGGCGCCCGTCTCGAAGAGGCCGCCGCCCGCCATCAGCGGGACGACCGACAGCATCTTGGCGCTGGTGCCCAGCTCCAGGATCGGGAACAGGTCGGTCAGGTAGTCGCGCAGCACGTTGCCGGTCACCGAGATGGTGTCCTCACCGCGGCGGATGCGCTCCAGGGAGTACGCGGTCGCCTTGACCGGGGAGAGGATCTCGATGGTGAGGCCCTCGGTGTCGTGGTCGGCGAGGTACGTCTTGACCTTGGTGATCAGCTGGGCGTCGTGGGCGCGGTCCTCGTCGAGCCAGAAGACGGCCGGGGCGCCGGTGGCGCGGGCGCGGGTGACGGCGAGCTTGACCCAGTCCTGGATCGGGGCGTCCTTGGTCTGGCAGGCGCGGAAGATGTCGCCCTCGGACACCTCCTGCTCCAGCACGGTGGTGCCCGCGGCGTCGACGAGGCGGACGGTGCCGGCCGCGGCGATCTCGAAGGTCTTGTCGTGGGAGCCGTACTCCTCGGCCTTCTGCGCCATGAGGCCGACGTTCGGGACGGAGCCCATCGTGGCCGGGTCGAAGGCGCCGTGGGCCCTGCAGTCCTCGATGACGGCCTGGTAGACGCCCGAGTAGCTGCTGTCCGGCAGGACGGCGAGGGTGTCGGCCTCCTTGCCGTCGGGGCCCCACATGTGGCCGGAGGTGCGGATCATGGCCGGCATCGAGGCGTCGACGATGACGTCGGACGGGACGTGCAGGTTGGTGATGCCCTTGTCGGAGTCGACCATGGCCAGGGCCGGGCCCTCGGCGAGCTCGGCGTCGAAGGAGGCCTTGATCTCGGCGCCGTTCGGGAGGGCGTCCAGGCCGTTCAGGATGGCGCCGAGGCCGTCGTTCGGGGACAGGCCGGCCGCGGTGAGGGCCTCGCCGTACGTGGCGAAGGTCTGCGGGAAGAAGGCGCGCACGACGTGGCCGAAGACGATCGGGTCGGAGACCTTCATCATCGTGGCCTTGAGGTGGACGGAGAACAGCACGCCCTCGGCCTTGGCGCGGGCCACCTGCTCGGAGAGGAAGGTGCGCAGGGCGGCGGCGCGCATGACGGAGGCGTCGACGACCTCGCCGGCCAGGACGGGTACGGACTCGCGCAGGACGGTGACGGCGCCGTCGGCGGCGACGTGCTCGATGCGCAGGGAGCCGTCCTCGGCGATCACCGCGGACTTCTCGGTGGAGCGGAAGTCGTTCTCGCCCATGGTGGCGACGTTCGTCTTCGACTCGGCGGTCCAGGCACCCATGCGGTGCGGGTGGGCCTTGGCGTAGTTCTTGACCGAGCCGGGGGCGCGGCGGTCGGAGTTGCCCTCGCGCAGGACCGGGTTGACGGCGCTGCCCTTGACCTTGTCGTAGCGGGAGCGGATCTCGCGCTCCTCGTCGGTCTTCGGGTCGTCCGGGTAGTCCGGGAGCGCGTAGCCCTGGGCCTGGAGCTCGGCGACCGCGGCCTTCAGCTGCGGGATCGAGGCCGAGATGTTGGGCAGCTTGATGATGTTCGCTTCCGGCGTCTTCGCCAGCTCGCCGAGCTCGGCGAGGGCGTCGGCGATGCGCTGGCCCTCCTCCAGGTACTCGGGGAAGGAGGCGATGATGCGACCGGCCAGGGAGATGTCACGGGTCTCGACATTCACACCGGCCGTCGACGCGTAGGCCTGGACCACAGGCAGGAAGGAATACGTCGCGAGGGCCGGGGCCTCGTCAGTGTGCGTGTAGATGATGGTCGAGTCAGTCACCGGATGCTCCGCTCCACAGTCTGCGTCTCACGTCTGCAAGATTGCTCGACATCAAGATATCTCGTGATGGGGCCCTCCCGGACAGCCCCCTGCCGGAAGAGCGACGAGACGCACGTCACCCGGGTGAAACCGGGGGAACGCGGGAGCGCCGCCCCCGGGCGGTTTCCCGCCGGGGACGGCGCTCTCTCGTGCGCTGCGGCGCGTACGGGCCGGATCAGGCCTGGACGGCCTTCGGGCTCGGGCCGTACTGGTTCGGGTTGGCGTCGCCCTCGCTGGCCATGAGGACCAGCAGCCAGATGCCGCCGATGAACGGGACGAAGCTGATGAAGTACCACCAGCCGGACTTGCCGGTGTCGTGCAGGCGGCGGACCGTGACCGCCAGGTTCGGCACGAACGTGGCGGCCAGGTAGAGGCCGGTGAAGAGCGGGTACGTCGACAGCGCGAAGTCCACGACCATGAGGACGAGGGCCACCGGGATGTTGAACAGGACGAACATCCAGAACTCCTGCCGGCGGGCGCGGCCGGAGAAGACGGCGTACTTCTTCAGGACGTCGGTGTAGTAGTGCATGGTCCCCCCTGAGGACGGATCGTCGGCCCGTCCTTCTGGAGCAAGCCGGGGCGAACTTATGCCCCGCTTACATCGCGGTCAAGCGAGTTGCCGACCGGGCTGTGCGGGGGCTTTGTCGACTGCGGCAACCAAACACACCCTCCCCCGCCGCCACTTGGAACCCACTGATCGCGAGACGTCACAACCGGTGACGAAATCCAGGCGGCGGGGGGCACTTGAAGGGGCGTGAGATCCCTTTTGTGGTGTTCGCACGGACCTGCGCACCACCCAGCGTGTCCGCGGAAGGAACGCCCGGCAGGGCGTCCGCGGTGCCCACATCGTTATCCCGCCGCGACACGGGCGTGCCCTGGCGGAGGGGCCGGAGCGGAGGGGATCAGAGCCAGCCGTTGCGGCGGAAGCCGCGGTGGATCAGGAAGCAGGCCACGGCCATCACGCCGAGCACGAGCGGGTACCCGTACGTCCAGCGCAGCTCCGGCATGTGCTCGAAGTTCATGCCGTAGACGCCGCAGACCATGGTGGGGACGGCCACGATCGCCGCCCACGCCGTGATCTTCCGCATATCCTCGTTCTGCGCGACGGTGACCTGCGCCAGATGGGCCTGGAGGATCGAGTCGAGCAGCGCGTCGTACGCGTTGATCTGGTCGGTCGCGCGGGTCAGGTGGTCGGCGACGTCCCGGAAGTAGGCGCGCGCCTCCTGCGGCACCGGCTGCATCGGCTGCGTGGCCAGCTGCTCCAGCGGGCGGGCCAGCGGGGCCACCGCCCGGCGCAGCTCCAGCAGTTCGCGCTTGAGCTGGTAGATGCGGCCGGCGTCGCCGCGGCCGCCGTCGCCGCTGAACACGGCGGTCTCCACGGCGTCTATGTCGTTCTGCACCGCGTCCGTGACGGCGACGTAGTCGTCGACGACGTGGTCGGCGATCGCGTGCAGCACGGCCGCGGGCCCCAGGGCCAGCTGCTCGGGGTCCGCCTCCAGCGTCTCGCGGACCGGTCCGAGCGTGCCGCGGCCGCCGTGCCGGATGGTGAGGACGAAGTCCTCGCCGGCGAACACCATCAGCTCGCCGGTCTCCACCATCCCGCTGTCCGCGGCGAGTTCCTCGTGCTCCACGTACCGGACGGTCTTCAGGACGGCGAACAGCATGTCGTCGTACCGCTCCACCTTGGGCCGCTGGTGGGCGTGGACGGCGTCCTCCACCGCCAGGGGGTGCAGCCCGAACAGGTCGGCCAGCCCGGCGAGCTCCTCCTGCGACGGCTCGTGCAGGCCGATCCACACGAAGCCCCCGCCGGTCTTGCGGACCCGGCGCAGTGCCTCCTCGGCGTCGGCGCAGCCCTCCTGCCGCACCCCTTCGCGGTAGACGATGCAGTTGACGACGGCGCTGCCGAGCGGGGAGCGGGCGGGGTGGCTCAGGTCCACGGCCCGCCGGTAGCCGCGGCGCACGACCCGGCGCAGGTTGCTGAACATGGACAACGGTGCACTCCCCTTCGGCGGTTCGGCGGCCAGTCTGCCACCGCCCGCGCTCCTGCCCCGCCGCGGCGGGGCGCATCCCGCGGCTCGCCGGTGCGGCGGACCGGCGGAGGGTGCGCGTCAGGCGCGGTCGACGAAGACGCTCGTCGCCTTCACCCGGGCCACGGCCCGCGCGCCCACGACGAGGCCCAGCTCCTCCACCGCCTCCCGGGTCAGCAGCGACACCACCCGGTGCGGGCCGGCCTGGATCTCGACCTGGGCGTCCACGGTGCCGAGCTTCACGGCGGTGACGATGCCGGGGAAGGCGTTGCGCGCCGAGGTGGCGGGCGCCTCCTCGTCCCCGGCGCCCTCCCGGGCGACCTGGACGCAGAACGCGGCCAGGTCCGGCCCGTCGACCATGCGGCGGGCACCCTCGCGGCGGGTGGGGAACCGCTCGGCGTCCGCCCAGCGGCGGGCCGTGTCGACGCTCACGCCGAGGAGCCGCGCCGCCTGGCCGATCGTGTACGAGTCCATGGCGGCAGCCTAGTGCTGCGGCCCTTCCGGGCCACAGAGGACCAGGGCCTGGACGGGGTTGCCCCGTGGAGCAAGCAGCGGCGTTCGGTGCGTGCCCTCGGCGCGTGCCGGGCATCGCGACGCCGCGGGGCAACCCCGTACAGGCCCTAGTTTCCCTGCCAGGGGTGCAGGGCTTCGGCGGCGGCCTCGGCGACGACCCGCGCGAGCGTGGAGAGCGCCGGCGAGTCGAGCTTCCACTGCTGCCAGTACAGCGGGACGTCCAGGGTCCGGTGCGGCAGGAGCAGCACGAGCCCGCCCGAGCGGAGCAGCGGCTCCGCCTGCGACTGCGGCACCAGCCCCCAGCCGAGGCCCGCGGCGACCGCGTCGCGGAACCCCTCGGAGGTGGGCACGCGGTGGCGCAGCCGGCCCGCTCCGGTGTCCGCGTCGCCCGTGAGGGAGCGGACGAAGACGTCCTGCAGGACGTCGCGCCGGTCGAAGACGATCACCGGGGCGCGCTCCAGGGCCCGCCCGAGGGCGGCCGCGGTCGCGGACTCCGGGACGTGCCGGGCGGCGAAGCCGGGGCCCGCCACCGGCAGGTAGCGCGCGAGGCCCAGCCGGCGCACGGTGCAGCCCGCCACCGGGTCGGGCGAGGAGGTGACGGCGGCCATCACCTGGCCCTCCCGCAGCAGGGCGGTGGTGTGCGACTCGTCCTCGCGGTGCAGCTCGAAGAGGACCGGCGGGTCCTGCGGCACCCGCTCCAGCGCGGGCAGGAACCAGGTCGCGAGGGAGTCGGCGTTGACGGCGACCGGCAGCCGCACCGGTCCGCCCTCCTCCTGCGCCATGCCGAGCTCGGCGCGCGCGTCCCGCTCCAGGCGGGCCAGCTGGCGGGCGAACCGGACCACCACCTGCCCCGACTCCGTCGCCCGCACCGGTTTGGTCCGCATCAGCAGGACCCGCCCGGTGCGCTGTTCGAGCGCTTTGACGCGCTGGCTGACGGCGGAGGGGGTGACGTGCAGCGCGGCGGCCGCAGCGTCGAAGGTGCCCTCGTCGACGACGGCGAGCAGGGTCCGTACCTGGTCCAGCGGAAGATCGTCCATCACAATCGCTAAGGGTACGTAAAAATCCTTAGCTGTACTGCACAGCGATGCGTTCATATGGTCGGACGCATGACACACGGCATCCTCACGGCGGCCCTGGCCGGCTTCGGCACCGGGCTCTCCCTCATCGTCGCCATCGGCGCACAGAACGCGCTCGTCCTCCGGCAGGGGGCGCGCCGCCAGGCCGTCCTCGCCGTGGTCGCCATCTGCGCCGTGTCGGACGCCCTCCTGATCACGCTCGGCGTCGCCGGCGTCGGCGCCTTCGTCACCGCCTGGCCGGCCGCCCTCACGGCCGTGGGGATCGCCGGCGGGACGTTCCTGATCGGCTACGGGCTCCTGGCCGCCCGCCGGGTGCTGCGGCCCGACCCCGCGGCGGCCCTCGACACCGGCGGCGCCACGGCCCCGTCCCGCCGCGCCGCCGTCCTGACCTGCCTGGCCATGACCTGGCTCAACCCGCACGTGTACCTGGACACCGTCCTGCTGCTGGGCTCGCTCGCCGCCGACCGCGGCGACCTGCGCTGGGCGTTCGGCGTCGGCGCCGCCCTGGCGAGCCTCGGCTGGTTCGCCGCGCTCGGGTACGGGGCCCGCCTGCTCAGCGGCCTGCTGTCGCGCCCGAAGTCCTGGCGGGTGCTCGACGGGGTCGTGGCGGCGACCATGGTCACCATGGGCGGGATGCTGCTGGCCGGGGCTTGACCGGCCGCGGCCGCCCCGCCGCCGCACCATCCGCGGCCGTCCCGCCGCCGCACGACCCGTGGGAGCCCGCCGTGCCCGACCACCGCTCCGACCGCCGCTCCATCCGCCCCGCCCGCGGGCCCGGCCCGCTGCTGACGGCCGCGGCGGTCGTCGTGGACGGGGCCGGCCGGGTCCTCGTACGGGCCCCCGGGCGCGCCCCGGGCCGGCCCGGCCTCCCGGGGGGCGCCGTCGCCGGCACCGACACCCCGGAGGCGGGGCTGGCCCGAGCCCTGGCCCGGGAGCTGGGCCTGCACGCCCCCGTGGGCCGGCTGCTCGCGGTGGACTCCCTGCCCGCCGCGGGCCCCCGCGCGCGGGCCGCCGTCGTCCACCTGCACCTCGTCGGGCCGCTCGGGCCGCAGGACGCGGCCGCCGCCGCGGCGGTGCTTCCGGGCTGGCTCGCGCCGCAGGAGGCGTACGCCCTGCTGCCGGAGCCGGACGCGGCCCGGCTCCGCGCCGCGCTGGCCGCCCTGCGCACCGGCTCGGTGGCGCACCTGGCCTGCGGCGTGGCCCAGCCGGGCTCGCCCGCCGGGCTGGATCCGGCCCGCCGGTCGGCGCTGGAGCACGCCGGGGCGCTCGACGCGGCCAGCCACCGCGCCGCCCGGCCCAAGGCGCTGACCGCCGCCAGCGCACTGCTCACCGACGCGGCGGGGCGGGTCCTGCTCGTGGAGCCCGCCTACGGCCGGCCCGGCCGCTGGCACCTGCCGGGCGGCGGCGTCGACAGCGACCTCGGCGAGACCCCGAGGGCCGCCGTCCGGCGCGAGGTGCGCGAGGAACTCGGCCTCGACGCGGAGCCGGGCCGGCTGCTCGCCGTGAACTGGTCGCACAAGCCGGGCTACCCGGCCCGCATCCGCTTCCTCTACGACGGCGGGATCCTGGACGGCGCCGCCCTCGCCGCGATCCGCCTCCCCCCGGGGGAGCTCCTCGCCTGGCACCTCGCGACGGCCGGAGAACTCCGCGACCTCGTCAAGCCGTCCCTGCGGCGCCAGATCAAGGCCTCCCTGCGCGCCCGCACCCAGGGCACCGGCCCCCTGGAACTCCACGCCGGGCGCCCCGCCGGCACGGCACCCCGCTGAGGGGTGCCGTGCCGGTCACAGCACCGGCGGGCTGGTCCATCCGGGCGGCAACGTGGCGTGGCGCGCGGGCCGCGGGCCCGGCTCGCGCATGGTCGAAGCACACATCGCCCGCGCCCGCGCGCACGAAGCGCACTCCGGCCGCGCGGGCGAGCGGAATCCACGGAGTGCCACCATGTCCGCAGCAGAACCGACCGGGCCCGCCTCCGGGCCCTCCCCCGGCCGCGGCCCCGCCGCGGGAACCACCACCGGGGCGGCCGGCGCCCCGGCCGCGCAGCCAGACCCGCGCCGCTGGTGGATCCTCGCCGTCATCGGCCTCGCCCAGCTGATGGTCGTCCTCGACGCCACCATCGTGAACGTCGCCCTGCCCTCCATCCAGGAGGGCCTCGGATTCTCCGACCACCGCCGCCAGTGGGTGGTGACCTCGTACGCCATCCCGTTCGGGAGCCTGCTGCTCCTCGGCGGGCGGCTGGCCGACCGGGTCGGGCGCCGCCGGGCCTTCCTCGTCGGCCAGATCGGCTTCGCCGCCGCCTCGGCGCTCGGCGGCGCCGCCTCCTCCTTCGAGGTCCTCGTCACGGCCCGCGCCCTCCAAGGCGTGTTCGCCGCCCTGCTGGCCCCGGCGGCGCTGTCGCTGCTGACCACGACGTTCTCGGCGCCCGCCGAGCGCGGGAAGGCCTTCGGGGTGTTCGGGGCGCTGGCCGCCTCGGGGGGCGCGGTGGGCCTGCTGCTCGGCGGCCTCCTCACCGAGCACCTGGGCTGGCGGTCGACCCTGTACGTGAACGTCCTGTTCGCGGCGGTCGCCGTCGCCGGCGGGGTGCTGCTGCTGCGCCGCCGCCCGCCGCAGGCGCCGCCGCGGCTGGACCTGCCGGGTGCGGTGCTGGCCTCGGCCGGCCTGTTCTGCCTGGTGTACGGGCTGTCGACGGCGGGCCCGCGCGGCTGGCGGTCGGTGCCGACCCTGGGGATCCTGACGGCGGCCGCGGTTCTGCTGGCGGCCTTCGCGTGGTGGCAGGGTCGCAGTCCGCACCCGCTGCTGCCGCTGCGGATCGTGCGGGACCGGGTGCGGGCGACGGCCCTGGCGTCCGTCTTCCTCACGGGCGTCGGGATGTTCGGGGTGTTCCTGTTCCTGACGTACTACTTCCAGCACACCCGCGGCTTCAGCCCGGCCCGGACCGGGCTGGCCTTCATGCCGATGTCGGGCTGCACGATGCTCAGCGCGATCGGCAGCAACCTCGGGCTGCTCGGCCGGGCCGGCGGGCGGGCCCGCGTCGTGACGGGCATGCTGCTCGCCGCGGCGGGCATGGCGTGGCTGGCGAACCTGACGGCGACCGGCCCGTACGCGGTCGAGGTGCTGCCCGGCCAGATGGCCACGGGGCTCGGCATGGGCCTGATCACCGCGGCGGCGATGAACCTGGCCACGGCGGGCGTAGACCCGCGGGACGCGGGCGTGGGCTCCGCGACGGTCAACGCGATGCGGCAGGTCGGCGGCTCGGCGGGCACGGCGCTGATGAGCACGCTGGCCCTGGGCGCCGTCGGCCGGTACCTGGCAGGGCGGCAGCCCGCGCCGGAACTACTGGCACGGGCTGCTCTGGAAGGCTATAGGACCGTCTTCACGGCGTCGGCGCTGATCTTCACCGCCGGGGCGGTGCTGACGCTGTTCCTGCTGCCGGGCGGCCTGTCCGCGGAGCGCGCACACGGCGCTCCGCGGACGGGCCGCCGCCCCTCAGGACCCTGAGGCCGGGCGGGCCGGGGCGTTCTGGGCCGGCGGGGCGGCCGGCTCCGCGGGCCCGGCCGCCGGCGGCGTCGTGGTCGACGGGGCGCTGGCGGGCGGGGTCTCGGCCGGCATCTCGCAGTTCGCGACCGAGCTGCGTACCCGCTCGCCGGTGGAGAAGTGCCGGATCTTGCAGGCATTGGTGCCGAGGCCGCCGTCGACCTGGGCGTAGCCGGGGCCGATGACGAGGACGGCGTCGTTCTGGCCGCGGACGGTGTCGTTGCCGGGACCGCCCTGGACGATGCCCGCGGACTCCGCGCCGACGGACTTCGGCTCGATGGTGTCGTGCTCGCTGCCGCCGAGGACGCGGCCGCCGAGGTCGACGTGGCCCGTGCGGATGGTGTCCTTGCCGTCGTTGCCGAAGACCTGCCCGCCGCCGCGCTGGTAGGCGCCGGGCTCGCCGAAGACGCTGCCGGTGGTGATGGTGTCGTCGCCGTGGTCGCCGTAGACGGTGGCGCCGTGCTCGGCCGTGCCCATGACGAGGGCGGTGATGATGGTGTCGTTGCCGGCGCCGCCGCGCACGGAGGAGTTGCCGTTGCGCGGGGCGAGGTTGTTCACCTGGAGGGTGTCGTCGCCCTCGCCGCCGAGCACCTGCGCGTCGATGAGCATGCCCTTGACGCGGATGTTGTCGTTGCCGCCGCCGCCCCAGATGATGGCGTTCTCGACGTCGTTCTCGCAGACGATCGTGTCGTCGCCCGCGGTGCCCCGCACCTCCTGTCCGGGCCGGGCCTCCACTCCGTTGACGTAGCACCAGTGGGACGGCAGGGCTTCGGCGGCCCTGGCCGGGCCCGCGGCGAGCGAGGCGGCGGCGACGACCGTCCCGGCGAAGGTGTACGTGGCGGTGCGTAGAGTGCGGCGCGTGCGCAGCATGGAGTCTCCCGAGCATGGGTGTGGTGTGTGCGGTGTGCGGTGGGGCTGGTGGCTGGCGGTCGGTCAGGACAGCCCGTGCCGCAGGGGCGTGAGCTGTTCGATGTCGTACCGGTTCCGCAGGTCGGCGATCGCGGCGGTGTCCGGGGCGACGCCCGAGTCGAGCAGGGCGATGAGTTCCTCGAAGTACCGCTCGTGATCCGGTGGCGGTGAGGCCTGGAAGAACATGCGGGCCGGATCGCCGGTCGGGTTCGCGAAGGCGTGCGGGCAGCCGGGCGGGACCACGATGACGGTCCCGGGGGTGGCCCGCACGACCTGGCGTCCGTCCAGCGATTCCCAGTGTCTCCAGTCGTCGCCGCTGCGCACGCGCGGCTCGAAGGCCATGACGTCGAGTTCACCCTCCAGGACGTAGAACAGCTCTTCGCTGCGGATGTGCCGGTGGGCGCCGACGTCGAAGCCGGGCGGGACGACGACCTCGAAGCTGGAGGCGACGGTGGAGTGCTCGCCGGTCACCTTGAACGTGACCTGCTGGGCGGGGGTGTGCAGGGTCCGGCCGTGGCCCGGCGGCACGAGGAGGCCGTCCCGGGCTGCGTGCGCCGTCATGACCAGGTCACCGGCAGCCCTTCGGGGCCGCGGATGAGCGCTCCGGGCCGCCAGCGCAGCTCGGCGGTCGGCACGGTGAAGCGCAGGTCCTCGAAGCGGTCGAGCAGCGCGTCGACCATCAGCTCCGACTCCAGGCGGGCGAGCATCGCGCCGGGGCAGAAGTGGGGGCCGTACCCGAAGGAGACGTGCGGGTTCGGGCTGCGGTCCAGGTGGAGTTCGTCAGGGTCGGGGAAGACGTCGGGGTCTCGGTTGGCGGCCAGGTAGGAGACGTAGACCGCCTCGCCGGCCCGGATGAGCTGGCCGGCGATGACGACGTCCTCCAGGGCGATCCTGGAGAGGCCGACGGCGTTGCGGTGCGGGATGTAGCGCAGCAGTTCGTTGAGCGCGGAGGGCCGCAGCTCGGGTCTGGTGCGCAGCTGGTCCATCAGGTCCGGCCGGGTGAGCAGGATGTAGACCATGTTGCCGACGTTGTTGGTGACGGCCTCGCCGCCGATCTGGATGAGCAGGCCCAGGCCGGTGGCCTCCTCCAGGGTGACCTCGCCGTCCCGGACGGCCTTGTCGAGGAGCCCGATGACGCTTTCGTCGTGGGGCACGTCCCCGGAGCGCAGGCGGGCGGCGAGGTAGGCCAGCGCCTCGTTCTTCGCGCGCTCGCTGCGCTCGGCGCCCTGGGCGGAGGACAGGATGAGGGTGGTCCACTCGTGGACCATCGGCCGGTCCTGCTCGGGTACGCCCATCAGCTCGCAGACGACGGCGAGCGGGAAGGGCGCGAGGAGGCGTTCGGTCAGGTCCGCGGGCGGGCCGTCGGCGAGGATGCCCTCGACGAAGCCGTCGAGCATCTGCTTGGCCCGGGTGCGCAGGCGCTCCACGCCGGTGGTGGTGAAGGCGGCGGCGACGGTGCGGCGCAGCCGGGTGTGGTCGGGCGGGTCCTCGAACCCGACGGCGCCGGGCGCGGGGATGAAGTGGGGGGCCAGGCGGGTGACGTCGTGTTCGGCGACGAGCTTGCGGCTGAACCGGGGGTCGTTGGCGACCATGCGCACGTCGTCGTACCGGCAGACGAGCCAGGCCCAGCCGGATCCGTTGGGCAGCCGGATCCGGGTGACGGGCCCCGCCTGCATCAGTCCGGCGAGGACGGGGTCGAAGTCGACCCCCTCCAGCGCCGGGGTGGGCCAGTGCGTGACGGGTGGCCGTGCGGTTGCGGGGCCGTCCTTCAGCATTCTTCGGATTCCTCCCTCAACGGGTCCCTCGTTCGGAGGTCCAGCTGCCCAGTGAGATCTCTGCGGTGATGCCGGGGCCGAAGCCGGCCAGCAGGCCCTTCGCGGCGTCGGCGGTGCGGTTCTCGTCGAAGAGGCGGCGCAGCGCGTCGAGGACGACGGCGCTGGCGATGTTGCCGTACTCGGTCAGTGTGGCCCGACTGAAGCGGAATGCTTCGGGTGCCACACCGAGGTACTTGCTGAGGTCGTCCAGGATGCGTGGTCCGCCCGCGTGGATGATGTAGAAGTCCAGGGCTGCGGCGTCCCAGCCGTGGGCCTTGGCCAGTTCCTTGAGGGACGGGGCGAGGGGTTCCATCGTTCCGGGCACGCGCCGGTCGAGCTTGAAGTGGAATCCCGTCGACTTGACGTCGTACATGATCCAGTCCTCTGTCTGGGGGATGATGTACGAGCTGTTGCGGTGCAGGGTCATGCCGGTGCCGCCGCGGCCGCGGACCACCGCCGCGCCGATGCCGTCGCCGAAGAGGCCGTTGGAGAGCAGGTTGCCGACCTCCAGGTCGCTGGGCTGGTAGCACAGCGAGCACAGTTCGCAGGACACGATCAGCGCGTTCGCGTCCGGGTAGGCGGTGCAGAAGTCGTGGGCCCGGTTGACGGCGGCCCCGCCGGCGGCGCAGCCCAGCTGGGCGATGGGGAGCTGCCTGGTGTCGGTCCGGAAGCCCATCGCGTTGATCATCCACGCGGTCAGCGAGGGCATCATGAAGCCCGTGCACGACACGTAGATGATCATGTCGATGTCCTTGGCGCGCAGCTGCGCGTCCTCGAGCGCCTGCCGCACCACGGCGGGGACGCGAGCCTTGGCCTCTGCCTCGTAGACCGCGTTGCGCGACTCGAAGCCGGGGTGCTTGAGCGTCTCCTCGATGGGCTGCACGATGTGCCGCTTCGCGACGCCGGTGTTGCGGATCAGACGCAGTGCCAGGTCGAGCTGCGGATGGTCCGCGTGCACGGACCGGGCCAGGTCGAGGGTCTCCTCCATCGTGATCACGTGCTCGGGCA
Organism: Streptomyces sp. NPDC031121; assembly: GCF_055570615.1. Taxonomy (NCBI): domain Bacteria; kingdom Bacillati; phylum Actinomycetota; class Actinomycetes; order Kitasatosporales; family Streptomycetaceae; genus Streptomyces; species Streptomyces sp. NPDC031121. Next base: position 151,466 of record NZ_JBVIGV010000015.1, on the reverse strand, counting down.
CGGACACCGTTGGCCTGCACAGAGTCGCCATGGGTGGCTCTCCTTTCCTGTCTGACACAGCCTCACGGACCGGCAGCCGAAGCGCGCGCGGGACTACGGCGTTGGGGGACATGGGCCAATCCGGTGACGCTGCCCGGCACAGGCGGCGGGGCGGGTGGCGACCGGGAAGGGATGCGTGTGCCGATATGGCCGCGGAAATCCTATTTGGCCGCATCATCCGTGCGGTCGGGGGAGCCATCCACGCAGGGAGATGAAGCATGACGGCAGAGCCGAGAACGGCCGCGGAGCCGGCTGCGCAGCCGGCCCCGGACGAGACGGTGCACCACTGGAGCCTGGACGACTTCCAGGCGCTGGACTTCGACCCGTTCCTCCACGAGCGGTTGAAGGAGAAGCGGGCCGCCCGCATCAGGCTGCCCTTCGGCCAGGGCGACGCCTGGCTGATGTCGCGCTACGCCGATGTCAAGGCGGCCACGACCGATCCGCGTTTCAGCAGGTCGGAGCTGGTGGGCCGGACGATCACCGCCTCCTCGCCGCACGCGATCGCCTCACAGAAGGCGTCCTTGAACTACGCCGACCCGCCCCGGCTGAACGACATGCGCCGCGTGGTGGCGCGCGCGTTCACCGGCAAGGCCATGCAGAAGCTCCGGCCGACCATCCAGCGGACCACCGACGGCCTGCTGGACGGCATGGAGCGGCACGGCTCGCCCGCCGACCTGGTCGAGCACCTGCACGGCCCGCTGCCCCTCGCCGCCGTCGCCGACCTGCTCGGGATGCCGCACGGGATGCGGGCCGACATGACCGACTGGGCCAACGTGGCGATGACGCCGGGGCCCGCGCCCGCGCAGAGCGTCGACGCCCTCAAGACGGTCCGCGAGACGGTCGTCGCCCTCCTGGAGATGCGCCGCGAGGAGCCCACCGACGACCTCACCGGGGTGCTGACCGCCGCCGCCGCGGCCGGCGAGATCACCGACGACGAGGCCGTCTCGCTGGCCACCGCCATCCTCGTGAGCGGTGCCCACGCCGTCCGCAACAACAGCGCCAACATGGTGTACGCCCTCCTCACCCATCCGCAGCACCTCCAACGGCTGCGCGCCGAGCCGGAGCTGATCCCCCAGGCGGTGGACGAGCTGCTGCGCTTCATCCCGCACCGCAACGGGGTCGGCCTGCCGCGGATCGCGACGCGCGACCTGGAGATCGCCGGCGTGCGGATCAAGGCGGGCGACACCGTCTACTCCTCGTACCTGGCGGCCAACCGGGACCCGGAGGTCTTCCCCGACCCGGACCGGCTGGACTTCGACCGCGGCCCGATCGCCCACATGGCGTTCGGGAACGGCCCGCACCACTGCGTCGGCTCGATGCTGGCCCGGATGGAGTCGGAGGTCATGCTGGCCACGCTCCTCGACCGCTACCCGCGGCTGGCCCTGGCCGTCCCGCCCGAGCAGGTCGAATGGCAGGCCGGCGGCCTGATCCGCGGCCCCAAGTCCCTGCCGGTGTCCTGGTGATACGCCGGCACCGGATCAAGGTGGTCAGAGGCGTCCCGGACCACATAGAACTGGCGGCCCTCACGGCCGCCCTGCTCGCACTGGCGCGCGCGGCCGAGATCGCGGGGCCGCCCCGCTCCACCCGGCACCGCCGCGCCCACTGGGACCGCGACCTGCCCTCCCCGGTCCACCACCCCGCGCACTCCTGGCGCGCCCGCCCCAAGTCCTTCCTCCACCACTGAGGACGGCGCCCCGGGCGGGCCCGCGCCGGACGGCGAAGCCGCGGCGGCCGCTCCTGCGGCCGCCGCGGCGGTGCGTCCGGGGCCGGCTCACACCGCGCCGGGGCGGGCGGCGGAGGCCGCGGAGGCGGGGGCGGGGGTCGGCGCCGGTGCGGCGGGGCTTGCGGGGGCCGCCGGCGCGGGGGGTGCGGTCGAGGGGGTCACGGGGTCGCAGGAGACCTCGTCGCGCGGGGTGTAGTGCGTCGTGTACGTCTCCCGCTTGACCTCCTTCCCGCCCTTGACGAAGACCCGGTCGACGGCGACGTCGAAGCCCTCCAGGGGGGTCTGCACCTCGCACTGCGGCCCCGGGGCGGAGACCTTCTTCGGCGGGGTGACGTTGGTCCGCGGGCCCTTCACCGCGCGCACCTCGTCGTACTTCCTGGTGCCCAGCAGGCTGATCGTGACGGAGGTGTCCGTGGAGCTCGCCCGCACGTACACCGCGTGGCCGGAGTCGTTGCGCCAGCGCAGGTCGAGCGTGCCCCAGGCGACGGTGGCCTCGCGGCCCTCGGGGTAGCGCTCGATGTAGAAGGAGTGCGCCCCGTGCTCCAGCGGCTTCAGGCCGGCGAAGAACATCGCGTTGTACATGGTCGTCGCGACCGCGGAGACCCCGCCGCCGGGCGACTTCACGTACCGGCCGTCATTGATCATGATGCCGTCGACGAAGCCGTTCGCCTCGGTCCGCTCCCCGACGGTGCCGTTGAAGCTCCACGCCTCCCCCGGCTTGACGACCGAGCCGTTGATCAGCTCCACGGCCCGCCCGATGTTGGTGCTGCGGTACGGCGCCGCCGGGAACTCGACGGTGAAGGACGAGACCTCCTCGCGGATGCCGAGGCTGCGCGCCTTCTCCGCGGTCATCTGCGGCGGCACCTCGGTGGCGGCGAGCACACCGGTCCGGGCGGCGGCGCCGGTCCGGGTGAGGAGCGGCAGGACGGCGTCCTCCAGGGCCCGGGCGGTGACCTGCACGCCGCTGCGCCCGTCCTCGGCGACGACGACGCGCTTCGAGGCGGGGTCCACCTCGAGGACGGCGCCGCGGGAGGGCCGGGTCAGCTCGGCGATCTGCCGGGCGACGGCAGGATCGGCGAGGAGCCCCTCGGCGTCGAGGTCGGGCCGCAGGACGCCGTCGTCGCCGGGCGCGATCGCCAGGTGGCGGCCGATGACCTCGGGGGTGAGGGTGACGGGCTTGCCGGTCAGGGTCAGGGTGATCGGGCCGGACATCGCGGGTTCGGCGATCTCGGCCATGGCCCGCTCGGTCTCCCGGGCGTCGACCGCCGGCTGGGTGCGGACGACGGGAACGGCGACGGGCTCCGTGCGCGGCTCCAGGTAGGCGGTGCTGACGGCGTCCGCCGCGGCCCCGGCCCGGACGGCGACGCCGACGGCGGGGGCGGTGGCGCGGGCGGCGCCGTCGTGGAAGGTGATGGCCCCGTCGCGGGGCTCGGTGCGGGTCCGGGCGGCGAGGCGTTCGGCCTCGGCGGCCGCGGCCGCGTCGTCCGTCCGGACGACGGGTTCGAGGTCGCGCTCCTGCGCGGGCAGGACCAGGCGGCCGATCACCGTGAACGGGTCGGAGCCGGAGCGCGCGGCGAGGTCGGCGGTGGCCTTGGTGTCGAGGGACAGGCCGAAGGCCGCGGGGGCCGCCTGGGCGGCGCGGCCGTCGATGCGCAGGGGGATCGGCGCGGCGGCCTCGGGGCCGAGCTCGCGGTCGAGGGCCGCCTCGGCCTCGTGGCGGGTCATGCCGCCGATGTCGACGCCGTGCACCCGGGTGCCGTCGGCGATGGTGTCGCCCGCGTAGGCGAGGCCGGCCGCGTACAGGCCGCCGAAGCCGAGGACGGCGGCCCCGCACGCGAGGGGCAGGGCCGTCCGCCAGTCGGTGATCAGGCGTGGTACGCGTCGCATGTCTCTCCCGTGGCATCGGTGCGCCGGTGTGCCGACGGCGGATGAGCGCGCCGGACTGGTCGGCTACCAGGATTCACCAAATCGGGCGAAACAACACGAAAATGTGCGTGTTCTCACGGAGGCGGCACGGGTCGGCACACCGCCCGGGGCGGCCGACGCCCGGATCCGGAAAAGCAAGTCCACTCGGATTGAATTGGCCCTTTCGAAGGGGTCCGGGGGTGCCCGACGGTGGGAGCCGGCCGCTTTTGGCCGCCTCACCCGACGGAAAGGCCCCTCCGTGCCCACGCCTCCCGCGCTCTCCGCGCGCCGCCTCCCCCGCCGCCTCGTCCAGCTGTACGCGGGCCTCGCCCTGTACGGCGCGAGCTCTGCGCTGCTGGTGCGGGCGGGCCTCGGCCTCGGCCCGTGGGATGTCTTCCACCAGGGGGTCGCCGAGCGCGTCGGCTGGAGCATCGGCACGGTCTCCGTCGCCGTGGGCGCGCTGGTCCTGCTCCTGTGGGTGCCGCTGCGGCAGCGGCCCGGCCTCGGCACGGTGTCGAACGTGTTCGCGGTCGGCCTCGCCATGGACGCGACGCTCGCCTTCGTACCCGACGTGCACGGCGTGGCGGCCCAGGTGGCCGTCCTGGCCGCGGGCGTCGTCCTCAACGGCGCCGCCACCGGCCTGTACATCGCCGCTGCGTTCGGCCCGGGCCCGCGCGACGGCCTGATGACCGGCCTGCACCGCCGTACGGGCCGCTCGGTGCGGCTGGTCCGGACGGGCATCGAGCTGACCGTGCTGGCGGCCGGGTTCCTGCTCGGCGGCACCGTCGGCGTCGGCACGGTCGCCTACGCCCTGGCCATCGGCCCCCTCGCCCAGCTCTTCCTCCGCGCCTTCGCCCTGCCGGCTCCCGCCGCGGACCCGACGCCCACCGCACGTCCCCGCCCCGCCCCGGCCCCGGCCGAGGCGGCCTGACGGGCGGAAGCCGGGCCGAGGGGCACGGGCCCAGCGGCTACGGCAGCTCGTAGGGGGACGGCACCGGGAAGTACGCCTCCAGGAATGCGGTGACCGTCTGCTGCTGGTGCTCCGGCGTGACCTCCGTCCCCGCGTCGTCGGCCAGGCAGAAGGCGTCGACGTCGCGGCGCCGGGCCAGGTCGGCCAGCTGTCCGCCGGCCTCGGGCTGGTCCGTCGCCACGTACGCGTGGGTCAGCTCGCCCTCCACGGCCCGGCCTTCGGCCAGGGCCAGGTGCGCGGCGAGCGTGACCGGCGCGAGATCGGTCGCGCTGCGGAAAACCGACCGACCGGTGGCGTCGAGCCGGCCCGGCAGGACCTCCTCGACGCGCGCGAAGAGGGAGCGCCTGAGCGGGTACGGGGTGTGGGCCAGGATGTACGGGTACGTGCGGCCGGCCGCCTCCTCGACGGCCTGCCGGGTCACCCGCTGGGAGGCGCTGAAGACGTCGTCGTCCCCGTCCTCGCCCGGCAGGGCCGGGGGTACGGCCCGCCGGTCGTGGAAGACCTTGGGCAGGCCGGAGGGCAGGAAGTAGCACTGGGGCTGCTGCTCCCGGCCGAGGAAGATGTCGTCGTTGAAGTAGAGGAAGTGCTCGGACACGCCGGGGATCCGGTGCAGCTGGCTTTCGATGGCGTGGGAGTTGAAGACGGGCAGGCTGCCGGGGTCGGCGAAGAGTTCGCGGTGGTCCACGACCGTGATGCCGGGGTGGCCGGCGGCCAGCCACGGGGGCGTCTGCCGGTCCGTGACGAGGAAGACGTGCCGGATCCAGGGCGCGTAGGCGGCGATGGAGCGCAGGCAGTAGCGCAGCTCCCCGCGGTCGCGGTAGCGGTGCTCCGCGTCGTCCACCCCGTGCGGGCGGCCGGCTCCGTCCGCGGCTCCGGCCTGCTCGCGTCTGCGGCGCCAGGCGGGGTCGGCGGAGTCCACCCAGCTGATCACGGCGTCGACGGGGAAGTCGATGTCGTGGGGGAACCGTCCCGCCAGGGCGTCGAGGACGCGGCAGTCGCGCCCGCCGATCCGCCGGACCGCGGTCGCCTCCATGGAGGGCAGCCACCATCCGTACGGCGTCTCGCGGAGCGAGGCGACGCCGCCCTGCCCGGAGGCGGACGGCGTCCAGAAGTCGAGGTCGCAGCCCAGCTCGGGGCCGTGGCGAAGCGTCCGGCCGGAGGTCACCACGCGCTGGTACAGGCGGATGCCGTGGACCTGTTCGCCGGTCTGCCGCTCGGGGGCGAGGGCCCGGGGCAGTGCCTCGGCGAGGACGTCGCCCAGGCTGCTGCCGCCCTCGCCCAGCAGCCTGGCGTAGACGGGCCGGCCCGCGAAGGCCTCGGCGCACGCCTCGGCGACCCGGGGCCGGTCGCCCGGGGCGATCGCCAGCCTGTGGGACGGCCCGGGCTCGGGCACCAGCCCGTGCGCGATGCCGGCCGCCTCCAGGGCCGCGACGGCCGCGTGCAGGTTCGCGGCCCGTACGTCGGCGGGCAGCAGGGCGTCGCTGACCAGGGCGAGAAGTCCCTGGTCCCGGACCACGCCGGGCAGCTCGTCGAGGAGTTCGTCCTCCCGCGTCCGGGGCGACGTGGGCGCGGGTCCGCCCGGCTCCCGCTGCCCCGGCTGCGGCTGGGAAGGCACCCCCGGCAGGCCCGTCACGGGGCGGGCCCGCCGGCGCAGGGCGGCCGGCAGCAGGACGCGGGACAGGTGGCGCATGTGTTCGTTCACCGTCGCGGATGACCCTTCCAAGCGCTTCGCTTTACCCCAGCTTTGCCTCCCGTTCCCCTTCCCGGCAAGCCCCCGAGGTCGCCGACCGCCCCGCCGGGGGCCGCCCCGGCCCCGCCCGGCCCCAAGGAGGCCCCCAAAACGGAAAAGGCCGTATCGGATGATTCCGATACGGCTTCTGACCTGCGATCCTCTCCCGTCCGCGGCCTGGCCGTCATGTCTACGCACAGCGATGACCAGAACGGGACACGCCCGACCTGCGCCCCGCTGGCCACCTGGGCGACGCTGCGGACGTCGCCCTGACCGGGCTGCTCACCGTCTCCGCCGACCCCCCGACTGCGAGAGCTGCTGAGCATGCCCAGAAGCCAGGCGCCCTCCGCCGACGTCGGGCCGCGCGGCTCGGCTCATACACGTACCGGGCAGTCCTCTGAAGCGGCGCGCCAGGGGCCGGAAGACGCGGGTGTGGCCGCAGCGGTAGCCGTAGCCGGCGCGCCCGGTGCAGGAATACTCCAGGGCGTTGCGGTGCCCACCCGGTGCGGAAGGTGGTCCAACGGCCGGCCGAAGCGGGTTCGCAGCGAGGCGGGACACGATCACCACGCCCCGCTCCCGAGTGCCCTGGGGCGACCACGGGAGGTCAGGAGGGGCGCACCGGCCCGGGCCCGGCCTGACCCGCGATTCCCCGGCCGGCTCAGCGCCACGCCGAAGAAGCCGGCGACGGACGCCGGGCCGTCCGAGCGCAACTTCTCGCCACCCGTGCCGCGCCCATCCGGACACGGCGAGGCGAGGTTCCCGATGGCACGCTTGACCACCGGTCCATTACGGGGCGGAGGCCTCTGATCCCCATTGCCCGCCAGAGCGGACCAAGCCCGACAAGCACTCCCGGCTCTTCGGGCAGTCTCTGCGTGTGCCCTCAGGTCAGCGCAGGCCATCCGTGTTGTCGAACTCTTCGCCGACCGGGAGTGGCGGATGGTCCTCCTCCGAGGTCTCGCCGTAGACGACCGAGGAGACCGCCCTGTCGTATGCCTCGTCGAGACCGTTCCCGCTTGTGCCGAGTATGTTTTCCCAGTCAAATCCCATGCCTGCGATCCTATCCGAACTGCCCGACTGTCTTGGTGATTTGGGACACTGCGACCGCGCAGCCGCACGGCCTGGAGCTACATCCGCCGACGGATGCACGGGCCCGTGGCCGACCGAAGGCCGACCGAAGGCCGCCGACCAGGACGATGTGCCCCTCGACGCACGGATCCACACGACCGGCGTGAGCGGCGACGCGCTGCACGCGATGCTGCACCGGCACCCCGAGCGGCCGGGAAGGATCCGCCGGCATACGGCTTGCACCGTCTGCGGGCTGGTCATGTCACCCGGATACGGCGGAACGACGCGAGCACCGAGGAGATCATGCAGGCCGGCCGGTGGCGGAAGCCGGGACGTTGAAAGCCTGCGACCGGAAGGTCAATCCGGCCGCCCGCACAGCGTCATGCGCCTGGGCCTGGGCCTTCTCCGGCCGGCTTGTTGCGGACATCACGCATCCGGACATCGAGAGCGGCCTGGGTCTCCGGGTCGAGCTCGTGGTCGCCGACGGTTTCAGGGTTGACGCTCAGCGCGTGGGAGACGAAGGCCTCCCGCTCGGCGGAGAGTTGCCGGATGGTCCGGTTGATCCGGTGGATCTTCTGCAGCAGCCTCTCCTGCTCCTGCTCGGCGATGGCGAGCTCGGCGAGCTGTTTCTGGATCTCAGCCTCGTTTTCCCGGGCGTAGTTGTCGCTGACCAGGGTGATCAGCGGAACCCCGAGAGCCTCGGCAGCGGTGACCGCCTCATCGAGCCTGACCGCACGGGTCTGCTGCTCGATGCGCGTGATGGCAGTGGCGTCGACGTTCGCGCCAAGCAGTGCGGCCATACGGCGCGCCAGCTCTGCCTGGCTGATGCCGAGGCGTTCGCGCTCTTGACGAAGCCGACGGGCGAAAAGGTCACCGGGCAGTGGGTTCATGGCGGTTTGACACTTCCTGGTCAAGATCGCGATCGACGGGGGGCAGGCGGGGCGGCCCACCTCGGAATCGAGCAGGCCGACGTCGCGGCACTGCTGGAGCAGCACCTTACACATCCCGAACTGCGGATTCCACAGCCGCCCGCCGCACCTCAACGGCCGCGCGCCACCTCCACGACCACGCACCGCGACGTCGATTCGCCTCAATCCCGAGGCCCTTTCGATGGTCTATCGATACATCTAGCCCACCCCTACGATCGGCGATTCGAATGGTGTAAGTTAGCCACTCCGGGTGCACACGTATACGAGTCCGCAAGAGGAGTCGATGGATGACCGCGACCCACTCAGCCCCTGTCGCTACCTGTCATGGTAGGTAGTCAGCGCTTGTCGCCGTGCGACTCGATGTCACACCACTGAATGAATCGAAAGGCGAGAGGAAAGAAGTATGCCGAAGACCGACGGGGCAGCCGTCCTCGCACAGGCATCCCTGCCGAGCGCCGCCTGGGACCTGACCAGCTTCCTGCAGAACGCCAAGTCCCAGGTCCAGCTCTGGGGAGGTTCTGTACTCATGCTGCTCGGCGTTGTCGGCCTGGTCTGGGGCGGCGTGCTCTTGATCAAGAAGCTGATGGCCAACCCGCAGTCCGCGGGCCAACAGCAGGGCTGGGGCACGATCGCGCTCCTCGTTCTCGTCGGCGGAGCTTTGAGCACCGGCGGCTGGACGCTGATCTCGACGATCGGCTCCGGCGGCCAGAAGACCATTACGGACCTCGGCGGCGGCACGGTGATCGCGCAGACCTTCGACCAGGTCACCGGATTCCTGAGCGGCCCTTCCAAGTAAGGGGCCGTCACGGACTGCGCAGACGAACGGTGACAGAGCCATCGAGCGAACCGGGTCGGTTGAGGCGCAAGGCCTCTTCCGACCCGGTTCGCCGTACCCGGGCTCGCAGCACGGTGCAGGCGCGAAAGAGAGCAGAAGATGGGGATCAGGAACAAGGCGCTGGGCTTCAGCAGGAAGTTCAAGCTTGACTCGCACCACGCGATCGAGCGTTTTGGGGTGTTCTTCGGCATCTTCGCGGTCACGGGCGCGATCGCGATCGGCGCATCAGGGGTCTCGGCATACCAGGCGGGACGCGACTCGCTGTCACAGACGGCCCTGTACACCAGCGACTTCAAAACGTCGAAGACGAATCTCGGCGGCACCGTGGACGGGGTCTACACCAACGAGCGCGGCAACAAGGCGCTCGTGATGATGCACTTCAGCCCGACCGCTCAGATCTCGTACAACGCCGCGGACTACAGGGCGTTCCTGCTCGGGTCGGACACCTCACTCAACACCGAGCCGGTCAGCACCAGCGGGATCAAGGGATCCCTCTACACCTTCGGCTCGACCGGCTACATCGGGGTCCTCCTGAACGCCGACCGGCCCTTCGACCGTCAGGTGTTGAACCTGACGGTCCGTGCCAATGCCGAACTCACCGCGCCCGGAGCCCAGCCGAAGCAGAACAGCGGCAAGCTGGCCGGTGACGAGACCTTCGCCAAGTACGACCAGTGGCGGGTCTTCTTCAACCCCGGTGCGTCCGGGGTCCAGAAGATCGCGGCGCTCAACGCTCCGACCTTCGATCCCGCGCAGGCCTACTACTGGGTCGCACTCAAGAAGAAGGAGACCGAGGCCAGGAAGGCCCTGGACCAGAAGCTCGTCGAGATGCGCGCGAATCTGACGCAGATTCGGTCTTATACGTCCGACCTGCAGACGACGAAGATCGACGGGTTGTTCCTGCGTCCGCCGACCGTTCCGGCCTCGATCGCCACCGACAAGATCACGGGGGTCTCCGCAGCCGAGGCAAAGGATGGTGTCTCGACGCTGGCGCTGCAGACCAAGCACGTCGCCGCCGGCGGCTTCGACCTCAACTGGCGTACAGGCAACGTCTACGACGGCTACCTCGATGCCCTGGCGCCGGCCGGACAGAGCTACGCCCAGTTGTTCGCCAAGAAGCGCGACGAGGGGGCAGATCCGACGGTTCAGCAGATCTCGGACATGCAGTGGATTCTCTCGGATGGCACCAGCCTCACCAAGGACTACCAGTCCTCTGACGTGACGGTGCGCCCGCTCATGAACATCATGAACAACCTTTCACATGCGTATCAAACCTACTCAGCGAACAAGTCCAAGTACCAGTCGGACCTGTCACTCGACCTCCTCCGACTGGACGTGAGTCTGCGGGACGTGCAGTCCAACAGCACCGTTCGTGACGACAAAGACTTCCTCACCACGCTCCACTGAGTGCGGCGAAGAAGTGTCGGATCCTGCTACCTGGCTTGAGCCGGAAAGGAAAATAGCATGGCCGCCGACCAGCCGAATCGGAGCTCCGAGACGGGGACGACGAAGGACCAGCCGGACGCGTCGGCGAGTCAGGGGATGCCCCGGCAGGGTCGCGGGACCAAGAGCCTCGATTCGGCGGCGCCCCCGCGCCGGCACAGCAGGATGAAGGCGGAGGCACCCACCCGAAAGGAGGGCATCGAGAAGCCTCCTGAGGGCAAGACCGCCGTGCCCAAGCAGCTCCCGGGGCGGGAAGCTGATCCTTCCGGTCCTTCCGATCCTTCCCGTCCTTCCCGTCCTTCCGATCCCTCCCGTCCTTCCCGTCTTTCCCGCCCTTCCCGCCCTTCCCGCCCTTCTGGCCCTTCCGGCCCTTCCGGCCCTTCTGGTCCTTCTGGTCCTCCTGTTCCCTCCGATCCTTCTCGTCCTTCCGGTCCTGCTGACACATCCGGCACGGCGAACACCGCACGACCGAAGACGGCGGAGACCGGGTCGAAGGTACCGGACAGTGCAGACACGGCAGGCAAGACAGCCGGGGCCGCGAACGCCGGGGCGACGATCAAGCAGGGTATGAACGGCGTCGCCGGGAACCTGGCCGGAGGCGCGACCCAGAAGGCGATAGAAGGAGACGGCAGCAGCGCGACCCGTCGTCACGTCGGGCGTTACGCGGGCGCTGCTGTCTCCGGTGCCGTGGCCGGCGCACAGGCCGGCGGGCTTCCGGGAGCCGCCGTTGGCGCAGCGAAGAACCTCGCTGTCGAGGGTGCCCAGGACACGGTCAAAGGCGTGTCCAAGGCCACCGGCGGCAGCCCCGACGCCAAGCCGGCCGACCAGCGTGAGCTGGGTGTCGGCGGCACGGGCTACGAGCGCGGTCCGACGAAGGACGACGAGGGCCTGGGCGCGAAGGCGGCCAAGGGCGTCGCCATCGGCGGTAGTGCGTCTGCTGCTCCGCCGGCCATGGCCCTGGTCATGGCCATGGCCTTACTGAACTGGCTCAAGTCCATGTTCTTCGCAGCCATGGCGATGGCCGTCAACGCCGGGAAGCTGCTGTGGACTCTCTTTGTCAACATCGTCAAGGCAGTTGGTCATGCGATCGCCGCACCGTTCATGGCGATCGGCAGCTTCCTGGCCAAGGGGGCCGGCGCGGTCCTGGGCGTCACCGTCACTGCGACGATGGCCCCTGTGGCGGCAGCACTGTCGGGTGCGGTCGCGATCACCGCCACCGTGGGCCTGCTGGGCACGGTCCTGACCGGTGTCCTCAACTCGACGGCGTTGACCGAGGGCAGCATCAACGCGAACAGGGCGGCGTGCGTCGTCAACGCGGACAACGTCGGCAACGGTTCCGGTGCCACAGTCCCGGCGAACGTGGAGAAGAACGCCAAGGAGATCTACTCGGTACTCAGCAGTTGGGGGATGCCGAAGGCGAACATCGCGGGCATCCTCGGGAACTGGTCGCAGGAGTCGGGGATCGACCCGACGAGTGTGCAGAACTTTCCGACGGGGACGTATGCCATGACCGCCGCGAAGGCCAGCGCCGCGCAGAACACGGACAACGGTATCGGCCTCGGGCAGTGGACGTTCGGCCGCAACACGCTGCTGCGCCAGTACGCGCAGCGCAAGGGCGTCGACTGGTTCACGATCAAGGCCCAGTTGGCCTTCATGGCCGATGGTGACAACCCGGGTGACGTTGCGGTCTTCAAGGACATGCTCAGGAAGTCGCAGGGCTCGCCGCGTGCGGCGGCGCTGCATTTTCACGAGAACTGGGAGCGCTCCGCCGACGGCGCGGCCGGGCTCGCCGTACGAGGCGACAACGCCGAGATGTGGTTCGGCAAGATGAGCGGCTGGTCGGTCGACAGCTCGATCGTCGGTGACGTCGAGGACATCGTCGGCGGGATCATCGACAACATATCGAACGCGATCGACACGATCCTGGGAAACTGCGCCTCCACGGCCGGCGGTTCCGTCTCGCCGAAGGACGGCGGGATGACGCAAGAGGAGGCCCAGGCCCTCGTCGACCTCTTCAACAAGGAGGGCGACAAGTTCCTCGACGACCGGTACGGTCCGGGCGGCGGCCCCGGTTCCTGCGGCGACAACCACGCCATGAACTGCGTGAGCTTCTCCACCTATTTCGTGAACAAGTACACGACGTTCCAGGCCTACCCGGTCGGTGATGGCAAGGAGACGGCCTACACGATCGCGAGGGAGACCGGCAAGACGATGCAGTCGACCCCCGTCCCCTACTCGGTCGGGTCCGGGCCGGGATCCACTTCCGTCGGCCACACCCTCGTGGTGCTCGGCGTCCAGGGGGACAAGGTCATCCTCGGTGAGGCCGGCTACTGCGCCTACATGGGCCGGGTCCGCGTCGACAGCGCGGCGCGGATGGCTGCCGAAGGCTGGAAGTTCGTGGACATGTCGGATGCGATGCTCACCTCCGACAAGATCAAAACGGCCTGATGCACAGCATCTGACCTGGAAGGAAGACGCCGGTGCTCGGCGATCCGGGCACCGGCTTCTCCGTGTCCGAGTCAGGTCCGCGCGCCGGTTCCACCTTCGACGCTCTTACTGAATGGATTCACACTCGGCCGCGAATGGCTTTTGATATAGACTTCAGTCGTTTATGAGAACAACGCGGACTGAGGAGCGTTCCGTGACGACAACCCCTGACGAGTCCAAGGGCAGCGGATCGGAGCAGGAGAGCGAGTCGATGCCCGGGGAGAAGCCCGCGACACCGAAGACACACACGAAGGTCACCGGAGTCGAGCTCGAAGAGCGCTTCGCGGGCTGGATGATGCGCCGGCGAGAGAAGGGCCAGGCCCGCGCCCCGGCGGACAACGCGCGCCTGCTCCGCCGCGGCGTCACCGCGGTGATGAGTGCCGGGATCCTCGCCCTGGTCATCACTGCGGGCGTGACCGGCGAGAGCTTCAAGACGACCACAGCAGACAACGAGGCCCGGATCCTCCAGCTCACGCAACACCTGGACGATGCCCAGTCCAAGCCCGCGAAGGCGGACGTCGGCGCGCAGTTGTCAAAGCTCGCCGAGGCGGCAGCCGCCGACGCGAAGAAGGTCGCGGCGGGTGAGCAGACCTTCGCCGAGTTGTACCACCAGGCCGATGTCCAGCCCAGCCCGAAGAACGGGGCTCCGAACCAGGCCACGCTGGAAATCGTCGAGCACCGACGGGCCTTGGCGCCGCTGTTCAACAAGGACTCCTTCCTCGTCAGTGACAAGGAGGCGTACAGCACGTCGTCGCTGACGCCGTTCGATGCGACCACCGAGATCGATCCGCGCCACGCCTGGTACATCCGCTACGACGGCGACAAGGCAGCCCCCCCGAGCGCGTACGCATGGAAGGTCGAGTCGGTGATGCCCGATCTGAGCGCGAAGGGCGGCTCCGGCGCGACGAACCAGGCAAGGGTCATCTGGCTGTGCCGGGACACGACGAGCGGCGAGGTGCTCGCCTGGGCGAGCGCGCGTTACGTACGCAATGGCACGGTGGGGACCTTCGACCGCTTGGCCCTCGTGGTAACCGCCGCCGGGGCTCCGCACGAGAACCCGGCGGTCAGGATGCCGGCCGGGTCCGGAGTACCCGAACTCAGCGGCACGGGCACACAGGAGGCGGGCGGGAAGCGATGACGGAGCAGACGGCAGCACCCGCGCGGCGGGGATTCTTCCGGCGCAACCTCTCGGCCCTGGGGGCGGCAGCGGTCCTCACGGTGGTCGCGACGGTTGGCGGAGTGACCTGGAGCAGCCGGCACGCGGCCCTGGTCGAGCAGGAGACCCGGATCAACGATTTGGAGGGACGTCTGGCGGCAGTCCGGAAGAGTGAAGCCGAGCAGGTGAACGCGGACGTCATGGCGGCCCTGGGTGTCAGCCGGAATCGGCTGAGCACCGACCGTGAGCGCATCAAGTCGCTGCTCTCGATGGTCTTCACGTGGGACTCGGGGCAGAGCTACGACGCTGCGCGCGAGCGGCTGAAGAGTCGGTTCGACCTCACCGAGAACGAGATGTTCCTGAAGACGTTCATGCCCCCGTCGAGGTTCAACGAGGATTCCCAGGGGCGGCGTTACCACTACATCGACGCGGTTGGCCTGAACTCGGCCCTCGGTGAGGATCCGGCCGTGGAGGTCATCGACGCCAAGGCGGGCGTCTACACCTACGCCGTCCTTGCCGACGTCGAGGTCACCTCCGACGCGACGACCCAGAACAAGGCGAGCAAGGCCAGTGTCACGGCGTACCGGCGCGCGCTCCTCTTCGTCACGGTCGACGCCCACGGCAAGGTCGCGAACCTCTCCGGCGTGCCGGCGAGCGGCGAGACTCGCCATTCCAAATGACTTGCACGCCCTTTCGACTCGTCTCACTGATAGAGTTAGACTGGTATTTGAGTGGAACGGCGAGTTGAGGGGCAATGGCGTCGACACAGACCGATGAGTCGGGCGGGTCCGCGGTACGCAAGACACGCTTCGTCGCGACGTCCAGGTCCTCGCAGGAGGGCGCGGACACTCCTGAGCGCATGGAGCCCGCGGGCGGCCTGCGCAAGCGCACCCTTGCGGCCGGTCTGAGCATGGGTGTCGGCGCACTGCTGTGCTTCCTGCTCTCCGCAGGAACGTCCGACGGCCAGAGCGCGGTGCGCGGTACGGCTGTACCGGAGGTGTCCTCTCTGCGGGAGCAGCTCAGGATCACCGAGGCGAAGACCGCGGCGCTACCGAAGGCCGACGACGCCGAGCGTGGTCTGACCGCGGCCCTGAGGGCGGCCGGTCAAGTCGCGAAGCTGCAGAACGACTACCGCTACCTGACGCCCAAGGTGGCGGCAGACGGCGGCAAGCTCGACGCGGCGACGTCTCAGTCGACGCTGCGCAATCTCCTCCCCTACTTTGCCCCCTCGGTACACCAGGAAGACCTGGGTCCGTGGTACCTGCTCGCCGGCGACAAGGACGTACCAGCCGGCGTCGGGATCCCCATGAGCTTCGACTCGGGCTTCGAGTGGGCCGGCCAGGTGCCTTACCTGGTCAACGACGACGGCACCATCGCGGTGACCTGGCTGGCGATGGAGACCAGGACCGGGACGGGCGAAAAGCCGGCGGTGCTGGCCTGGGCCCGCGCCGACTACGACCTGGTCCGCAACGCATTCGTGAACATCCGGACCGGTACGACGGTCACGGGCAAGGCTCTGGAGCAGGAGGTGAGGGCACCGTGAAGGAGGAGATCAACGACAAGTTGCGCCTGCACGCCGGGAGGATCCTGCTCGGCGGCACCGGGGCGCTGCTCGCGCTCTCGGTGGTCACACTCGGAGCCGGACTGCTCAGCGCCGGTCCGGCGGTGTCGGACATCCAGGACAACGCGGTCGTTCAGAAGCTCGAAGGCGACCTCAACGACGCCCGGACCGAGCTCGCAGCACGGCACACGGCGCTGCTGGCCCAGTTGCCGGGCGTGGACATCGAGCGGGTGAACCGTGACAGGACGACGGGCCGGTCCCTTCTGCTCGGCCTCACGGACAGCTCGGCGTCGAGCCGGACCGTCAAGGAGCAGCAGGCGCTACTCGACGCGCGCTACGGCTTCCTCGACCACAAGTCCCGGGTACTGACTGAGTTCGTGCCGGAGTGGATGACTGCGACCGGAGCCGCGAAGGGCGCTGGGACGACGTACGCGCTTGCCGGTCTGGACGTTCACGTGAGTCGAGTGCAGGGCCTGAACTACTCCTACACGGGGGTGGCCCGTCTCGATCCGGTCCGCGTTGGACCGGATAAGAGCAGCGCCGCCAAGAGCGAGTTCGTGGTCATCACCTACTCCACCTCTCAGGACGGCACGGCGACATCGCTGGACGCCTATCGGGCCTCCGGCAAGACCCGCGACGCCCTCGTCGGGGCCGGCGGGGAACAGTCCTCCCCCAAGCCGAAGCGGTGAGCGAAGCACCCACCGTTTCGGCGCGCACCCCAGAAGACCTCTACGAGACGTAAGGACACGAAGATGTCGACTCAGGCCCTGGAGAAGACCGAGACGACTGTCCCGACGAGTACGGCCTCGGCGGCGAGGAAGACCACGGCCAAGCCTGAGAAGGAGCCCAAGGCTTCGAAGCCGCGCACCGGATGGCGGCGCCTGGCTCCGAGGAATCAGGCCGGCGGGTTCTCCGTCGTGGTGTGGGCGGGGTTCTTCCGGGCCGTCGTCCTTCTCGCCGACTACCTGCTGGCATGCATCACGGCCGTGGTCATCATCCCGCTGCTGAGCGCATGGCTGCACCAGCAGTCGGGCGCATCCCGGGTTGCGCTCAGCGCGGATGGAACCATCGCCCTGTGGCTGGTGCCGCTCCTCTTCCTGGTCGCACTGCTCGCCGCGGGCGAGATCGTCGTGATGCGCGGCATGTGGCGCTGGGCAACACGGATGATCGCGAAGATCCAGGACGCCCGGGGCGACGTGACCGGGGCCGACGCCACACGGGAGTCCACGACCAGGACCACCAACCAGAGCAGGACCAACCGGAAGAGGAGCAAGTGATGCGCACCGCAGGACTGACGATGAACGACGTATGGGCCCACCGTGTCCTGCGGGAACGAGGAGTGGAGACGTACCGGCTGGAGGGCGTGGCCGCCGAGCTCGGCGTCATGGTCGAATCCCTCGACCTCAAGCATCGGGGCCGGGAGGAAAACTACCGCCCGTATCTGCACATGACGGGCGAGCTGCGCTCGGTCACCCCTGCGGAGGCCCTGCCGTTCGGTATATCCCAGGTGACCTACTCCCCCGGCCAGGGCGAGAAGGTGGACGCCTTCTACGAGTTCGACGACCAGCAGCTGGTGGTGCTGGCCGGCAAGGGATACTTCACGAGTGGCTTCACCGTGCCCGAGCAGGTCACTGGGATCGAGTGGGAGCTGCCGGCCACGGCGGACGTGCTCGTCCTCGCTCCGTCGCAGGTGCAGACCGAAGGCGATGTGCCCGTGGTCTTCACACAGATCCACGGCATCGGGGGCTTGGAGATCGATCTCGAGTCCAGCGGCTACGACCTCGCCGACTACTTCGCCGACCAATCCGAGAACGGCGTCCCGCGGGCCGAGGCCGTAGTCGACGCACGTGGGCTGAAGTCGCGCTCGGACGCGATCAACCCGCTGTTCACCGAGGACGAGCTGGGCCTGGACACCGAGACCAAGCAGGTCGTCGGAGCGCCCGCGCCCGAGGCAGCGCCGGTGGCCGACGGCGTGAACGCACGCTTGCGGCAGATCGAGGCGGAGATCGCCGCCGAACGCGAGCAGTACAAGACCGAGCGTGCGAGCACCGAGGGCACCACGGAGAACCTCTACCGGGAGCGCGTGGCTGCACCACTGCACAAGGCAGAAGAGCAGGAGGTGCCGTCCGCTTCCTCGGTCCCGACCCGTGAGGCGCAACGCGACCTGAACCTCGGTCCCGACCTGCAGGAGGAGGCACGCCGACATGAGGTCAAGCCCGCCCCGAGCCTGGACTTGCGCAAGCTCCAGGTGGCCCAGCGTGCGGCCGACCTGGACTTCGGCGTAGACGACGAGCAGAGCTTGGGCTCCTGAGGACGGATCAGGCGTGACGTGCGCGGCCCGGGGAGCCGGCTGACGGGAGCCGGGGCCCGTGGTGCATCGGTGGCGAGACAGGAAGGAGAGCGACGATGGGCCTGAAGCAGGACATCGTGATCGTGAATGAGTTCAGCGTGCTGCTGCCCGGCGGCAAGGGATCGCGCGGCGCGACGCCGGGCGACTACGTCACCCGGTACATGGCCCGCGCGCAGGCGACGGAGTCCCTGGCTCCGATCCGGCGTCTGCGCACCGACGACTTCATCCTGCGCTACACGGCGCGGGAGTCCGCCGTCGAGCGCGCCGGCATCTCGCGGGGTGCGACGAAGCACGAGATGCGGCAGGCGCAAGGCGACGGCGGCGTGGCCTTCGGCTACGGCTCGGTCTCGCTCTCGGACGAACAGCTCAAGGCGGCCGGCAAGGACATCCAGCGCTACTTCGACGCGGGGCACACCGTGTTGAAGACCGTGCTGTCTTTCGACGAGGAGTACCTGCGGAAGCAGAAGATCATCGACGTTGACTTCCGCTGCGAAGCCCGCGGTGACTACCGCGGCCACATCGATCAGATGAAGCTGCGCATGGCGATCATGTACGGCCTGGAGCGGATGGGCTCGGGCACCAGCGGCTTCGACGACCTGCGGTACGTGGGGGTCATCCAGGTCGACACCGAGCACGTGCACTGCCACCTGGCCATGGTCGACGGCGGCCGGGGCCAGGTGACGAAGAACGGCACGCAGCGCGGCAAGCTACTGGACCGGCACAAGTCCCGGCTCCGCCGCGGCGTCGATGCCTGGCTCCACGAGAAGCAGGCGGTCGCTCACCTCTCCAGCGCCGTCGGCTACGAGCGGCGCAACGTCACCACCTTCATCAAGCGGTGGGCGCACGAGCGAATCCGTGCCGAGTCCCTGCCGCAGTTTCTGGTCGCCTGCCTGCCTGGGGACCGAACCCTTTGGCGCGCCGGCTCGGACGACGCTCGCATGCGCAAGGCGAACCAGCTGGTGACCGAGCTCGTGAACGAGCAGCTCGAACGTGCTGGGTCCCCGATGCCCGCGGCCATGGAGCGCATCGTCGACTACGCCGACGAGCGCCGCGCGAAGGAGTCTCTGAGCACGGAGGAATGGCAGAAGCTGGTCGAGCAGGGACGTACGCAGATCACGGAGCGCGCCGTCAACGGCATCTACCAGATGCTTCGGGCCATGCCGGAGTCGGACCTGCGAGTGCGCACGCCGATGCTCGAAGTCATGGGGATGGACTACCAGCAGATGGCGGCGCTGGCTGCAGATCGTCAGGTGGACCACGAGAACACGGAAGCCGATCTGGTCTCCTTCGGCTTCCGGCTGCGCAGCTACGCCTCACGTCTACGGCATCACCGGGAGAAGGCCGGGGTCTACCGCGATCTCACCCACCAGTGGGAACGGGCCGAGAAGGCCGGTGCGGCCGCAGAGGATTCGCGCCCGCTCTACGACTTCTATCGCTTCGAGGAGGCCTACCACTGGAGGCTGATGAGCAAGTACCGGCACTTCCTGCCCTTTGTCGGGGGTGCGGGCGCATGGCACGAGCAGCAGCAGGACGTGGCGGCTTACGGCCGGCGGCTGCTCTCGCTCATGGCCCTGCGCGCGGATGCCTCGCTGCAGCGGATGAAAGACTCCGAGGAGGCCGAGAATCTGGGCCGGACGATCTACGGTCAGCCCGGCGGCAGGCTCCTGACCGAGGGCATGCGCGGCCGGGCGGTGCTGGACGCGCGCATTCGGACGATGAAGCAGTCCTATGACCGGAAGTTGCACGGCCTCCGGGCGGATCTCGCTTCCTCCGGCCTGGTGCTGCGCGTGGGGTCGAGCGCCGAGGATCGGGTGAGTCCGGAGACGGACGCGGTCAGCACCGACTTCAAGGTCGTCGCCGGTACCGCGTATGACTTCGACGAGGTCAAAGGCTTGGATCTACATCACCTGCGCTACGACTTCGTCACCGACGTCGTCATCGGGCCGCGCGCACACCAGGCCTTCGTCGAGACGGCCAGGGATCGCCGACGGCTGCTGCTGGCGGCGATGGACTACCTGGACCAGTCCGGTCAGGCAGAGGCGATCGCCGATCTGCCGGTGAACGATGTCGCGGCGATGACACGGGTGTCCCGGGAGCTGACGTCCCAGCAGACGGGCCGGCGATCCGGCTCGCTCATGTTGCGTTCCCGAATCGCGGAGCTGCGCGCCGGGCGTGAGCAGGCCGAGGGGATGCGGCGGTCCAAGGCTTCCTCGCTGGACGCCGGCCTGGTCGTGCGGGTCCAGGCCCGAGTCGATCAGGCTGTGACCACAGCAGACGCCGAGATGGCATCCGACTCGCATCAGCCGTCCATCTCAACCGCTTTTGAGCCCTGACCAGACGAGCTGATTACGTCTTGTTCGGGCGGTGTGACTGATCGCGGTCGACTGTCAGATGACAGTCGGAACAAGTGGAGGGAAGAGATCATGGCACTTCTCAAGGGCAAGGGCGCGATGACCGGGGTCAACCTCATCGCGATAGCCTACAAGAAGGGCTTCACCAAGGATGGCAAGTCCCGGTACGCCGACATCCAGCTTGACGCTCGAGACCTGCGCGGCCCGAATCAAACGGACCTGCATCTGAAGTCCGATCGGGTTCAGGGCGAGGACGGCAAGGTCCGCTACAACAACGGCGCCCCGTACTCCACCAGTCAGATGGAGGAGATCGTCGAGGCCGCGGGGCCGAACACCGAGCCGATCCTGGACAAGGACGGCAACGAGATCGGCACCGTCTACGGCTTCAAGGGCAATGTGATGCCCGCGACGCACGGCACCGGCCTGGTGGTCAACACCAAGTCCGTCAAGGCCTCCGAGTTCACGGTCGACAGCAGAACGCTGGACCGTCAATTGGCCTCCATGCGTGCAGCCCGCGACGCCCAGGCCGCGGCCAAGGAGTCGCAGGCTCGGACTTCGGCTCCCGAGACCGAGCGGGAGCAGGCAGCCGAGGTCGAGGTCGACCAGCCGACGGTCGGCTGAGACCAAGGGCGAGGCCGAGTCAAGCCCTCGAGAGGCCCCTGGAATGACATCCAGGGGCCTCTCGGCTACACGGGGGCGCCTGCCTGTCGGTCAGCTCGCGCCACCGAAACCGTCAGCGCGCGACCGCACGCATCCGGACGCACAAGTCGCTCACCTTGACCCACGGGAGTGCACGACCTACGACTACGAGATGTCGAGCACTGATCGCGCGGCCGCCTCCCAAGACCCCCTCCGAATGCCCTCACGACCCCTTCCAGTCCCCCATTCAAGCCCTATCGAGTGCGACTCATGATAGGTTTTGACTGGTTTTGCAGTCGAAACGTGAGTCCTGTCGAGAGGTCTTGTGTGGCATGTTCCAAGAGGTGCAGCTCAACGAGCGCTACCGGCTCCTGTCCAAACTCTCGGAGCCGCTGAAGAAGGCCGAGCGCGACATCGTCGGCCGCGAGCACGAGACGACACAGCTGCTGGCCTCGCTGAGCCGTCCCGAGCTGTGCAACGCGCTCCTGTTGGCCGAGGCCGGCACAGGCAAGACAGCCCTGGTCCAGGCCACGATGCTGGTGGACAAGGACCGCCTCTACCTGGAAGTGGACCCAGCGCGCATGATCTCCGAGGCGGGCACCGCCGAGAACATGGCCGCGATCCTCAAGGGCTTCTTCGACGAGGCCGAGGACTTCGTCAGAAACGAGAAGCACGAACTGGTCCTCTTCATCGACGAGTTCCATCAGGTCGCTCAGCTCTCCGACGCCGCCGTCGAGGCGATCAAGCCGGTCCTCGCCGCATCGGGAACCCGCGGCATCAGGATCATCGCGGCGACAACCTACGAGGAGTTCCACAAGCACATCTCGCCGAACCAGCCGCTCGTCGAGCGACTGCAACGCATCAACCTGAACCCGCCCGACCAGTCGACGACGATCAAGATTCTGCAGGGCATGGCCGAACGATATGGGGTGGCTGGCGAGTTCTACGACGACCACATCTTCCGGCAGATCTACGAGTACACCCAGCGCTACATGCCGGCCAGCGCTCAACCGCGCAAGTCGATCCTCGTGCTCGACTCCATGGTCGGCTGGTCCCGCCTGACGCACCGGCCGATGGACCGGGACCTGCTCTCGGACGTGCTCATGGAGACCCTGAACGTCAACGTGGCCTTCAAGGTCGACGGCGCGAAGATCAAGAAGCAGCTGGACGAGAAGGTGTTCAGCCAGGAATGGGCGACCGGCGCGGTGGCGCGTCGCCTACAGCTGGCGGTGGCGGACCTCAACGACAAGGGAAAGCCAATGGCGAGCCTGCTGTTCACGGGCTCCACCGGCGTCGGCAAGACCGAACTCACCAAGCAGCTGGCGAAGCTGCTGTTCGGCGATGACCAGCGGCACCTGATCCGCTTCGACATGACGGAGTACGCCGAGGACTCGTCATTCGCGGCCTTCCGCTCCGAACTCACCAAGCGGGTGTGGGACCTCTCCCACGCCGTGCTGCTTTTCGACGAGGTCGAGAAGGCCTCGGCGATGGTCACGCGCGTGCTACTACAGGTGCTCGACGACGGCCGGCTCAACGACGACAACAACCGCGAAGTGAGCTTCCTCAACACGTACATCGTTCTGACGACGAACGCCGGCACGGAGATCTACAAGAGCATCTCGCAGTACGCCGCCGACGACACCGGCTCGGGCAAGCAGCTGATGGAGTACGAGAAGCTGATCCGCCGCTCCATCTCCTCGACGACAGGCGACAACCGGTTCCCGCCCGAGCTGCTGGGCCGCATCGACGCGATCGTACCCTTCCAGCCGCTGTCGCTGCCGACGCAGCAGAAGATCGTGCGGAAGAAGCTTCGGGAGATGGTGCAGGAGGTGTTCATCAAGCACAACGTGCGGGTCGACGTCGATGCGAGGGTGCTGCAGTACCTCATCGAGGACAAGGGTGACACCGACTCCGATGCCGGCGGCGCGCGTGCGGCCGTGGCGAGGCTGACCAACGAGGTCACCACCGCGGTGGCGACCTTCCTCAACGAGCACCCCTCAGAGCGACGGATCCGCATCGACGTCGTCGGCGACTTGGTCAGCGACGACAAGAACCTGCTGAGTTCCGACGCCTACATCGAGGTCAGCGCGGTGCGATGAGTCGGTAAAGACCGGCGGACCTAGTCGACTGACGAGTCGATAGCCCTTCGTGGCCCTATAGTTGCCTACTCAGACAAAGCGGCGATAGGATGCTCGTAAACCAGGCGGACTGTGTTCTTTTGGCGAGGGGATCGGCATCAATGGGCATTCTGGGAGCGGCGGCGGTCCGCCAGAAGAAGGAACGGAAGAAGAAGCCCAATGAGCTTCTGGCCTCCGTGGTGAGAGAGACGGCGATCCCGGCAGCGGTCGAGTTGCTGCGGTCGAACACTCCGTTCGTCTTTCCCAGCGGCACGGCCTGGGTGATGCTCGTGCTTGCTGCCGAGGAGATCGGCGGCTTGAGTATGCGGCACGGCCGGGACGAGGCGAAGGGCTCGATCATCGAGCTCATCAGCTCCGACCAGATCCGCACGGTGGCCACGGCAGAGATGCTCGAAGAGGAAGTCTTCGGCATCATCCCCACCGACGAGACGCTCGCGCGCATGGAGGAGTACTCGCTGCTCACCGGCGCCACCTACGCCTGGGCCGTCGTGTGGCAGAAGCCCGGCGGCGATCTGCTCGTCGATCTGGTGAACGACGCGACCTTCGCACAGGCGCGCTTCGTCGCCGCAGGTATCACGACCCTCGAAGAAGCCGTGGGTAAGAAGGCGTGGGAAGAACACAGCGGCCTGGTCGCCGAGGCTGGGACCGCCGACCCCTCCCCGGCGCTCCTCGATGAGGACGAGGGGGATGCGATCTTCGATGAGATCCCCGGTGACGAGGGGGCTGACGAGGACCTGGACGACGAGCCGCGTTTCAGCGACGTCGTCGACGACGATGAACGGGTGGACGCACCCGTGTTCGACGGGGACGACGTGGGCACCGTTTCGGTCGAGCCGGAGCCGGACTACGACGGCGACGAGGTGACCGGCTACGAGGGCTTCGACGAGACCGACGCCGGCTACGACGTCGAAGGCGACTACCAGGAAGCCGGCGACGCCGTGCCGCTGGCGGATCAGGCCCAGGTACGCGACGTCATCGCCCGCCGGTTCCTCTCCGAGGAACTGGACTTGGACGTAAGGCTTGACGAGTTCAACGCGACCTTCACCATCGGCGCACCGGTCGTACAGATCGCCGTGCCCGAGGGAGCGACCGAGTGGCTCGGGGACCAGGTCGCCCAGCTCAACCGGCAGGCCAACGCGGACTTGATGCAGCTCCGTTCCGCGCACGAGGTTGAGCTGCGTGCGCTCTACGTCAACCTCATGTCGGCGCACACCGAGCAGGTCATCCGTGCGGTGGCCACCGACCGCGAGGGCTCCCGGTACAAGCTGTTGAAGGATGCGGCTGAGGCTGAGCACCAGCAGCGGCAGGCAGAGAGGGAGGAAAAGGCCCGAGCCCGCCGGGCGGAGATCGCCAAGGACTACGAGGCGCAGGCCGCCAAGGTGGCCCAGCAGGCGGCGCTTTCGGCGGAGCTGCAGTACAAGGAGCGCAACCGCTCGCGGATGGAGCGCGAGCAGATTGACTCCGTAGCCCAGATCGAGCGGGACATCGAGGATACCCACGCGCACAACCAGCAGGAAATCCTGCGGGTCCGGCGGTCGGACGCAACGCTGAAGATGCAGACCGGGCAGACGCGGATATTCGAGGTGCTGGCCGAGCGGCAGTCGGAGTACCTGGCGGCCGAGGAAGAGCGCCTGAGCCGGTGGAAGTCCGAGATCCAGCGAATCGTCGACGACAACCGCAAGGCGGACATCGCCCAGTCCGAGGCGCTGGCCGAGCACCAGCGGACCACGGACGAGATCGGCATCCTGCGCCGGGAACAGCAGGACCTCCTGGAATCGATGCGCTCTGAGCACGCCGACCGGATCCGCCGGATGGAGGACGAGCTCGAACGCAACCGCAAGGACGCCATCACGCAGATGGCGACCCGGGACGCCGAGTGGCAGCACAACCTCAACCTGGAGAAGGAGAAGACCAACTTCCAGGTGACGCGGGTCACCGACCTGCTCAAGCAGCTGACGACGGTCGAGGATTCAGCGGCCAGGCGGTACGAAGCCCGCCTGACGGAGATGCAGGCCGACAAGGAGGCCTACGCCAACGAGCTGGCGCGGGCTTCCGAGATGCAGAGCCGCTCGAACAAGATCCTCGTCGTCATGATCGTCACGCTCTCGCTCCTCATGGGTGTGGCCGGCTTCATCGTCGGGGTGGTCTTCATCCGTTGAGCGATCCGGTCATGACCGGGGTGATCTGACGGCGCACGGGGCGCGTTCCCCCTGCGCCGTCGCCGTCTGCGCAGCCGGGCGCAACGGACAGCGGGACAGCGAAATGGGCGAGGCTCGGGAGTAAGGAATCACGATGGCCACGAACAGGCGGAAGGCGGCACGGCCGAAGGCGAGCAGCTGGGAGAAGATCTCGGCGCGGAAGCCCGGCGAGACGCTGACGAACCGAGACGTGCACGACAGCCAGCAGTTGGACCGCAGCAAGTTCCTGACCCTGAGGTCGACCAGACCGGGCATCGTCGTCGCGGTGACTACCGGGGTGCTGGTGACGGTCGTTGCCTGGGTCCTCTACTCGCTCATCGCCGCGGCGGTGCTCTCGGTGGGCGTGTTCGCGGGCTCGGGCGTGTCCGGCAGCGGCAAGCCGAGTGCGTACTACGTTCAGGACACCATGACGGGTGCGGGCGGCTCGGTCGTGAAGTGTTACCGACCCCTGACCCGGGACGGCAACCCGGACGTGAAGGCGAAGTGTCACCCCAGCGCTGAGGCTGTTCCGGTCCCCGTCTGGTACACCGCGGCGAAGGACGGCGAGCTCGGCGCCGGCAGGCCGGCTGAGCCCGAGAAGAGCGGGGCGTCGGTCGGAGAGCAGCTGGCCGACGTCTCGGGGTTCAAGCTTTTCATCACGCTCGGCTCGGGTCTGATGGTCGCCCTCGTCATCGGCACGTGGTTCTCGCGGAGGGTCGCCGCGGCGAACCTGATGAACACCACGAGCGACATCAACCAGTACCAGAACGACCAGCACATCGCTCTGCCGGAAGAGATCCAGCAGAACTACGACTGGTTCCCTGACGCCGGTGCTCACTCGAGCGTGCAGGTCAGCTCGATGCTCAGCCACATGATGCTCAGGCAGAAGGGTCTGGGCACCGTCGAGGTCGCCCAGCGCGCCAAGGAGGACGTCACCGATGAGGAGGGGAACCTCGTCTATTACGCCGGCGAGGTCATGGACGACGACGAAGGCAGTCCGCTGACGCGGACCCTGCCGATCATCGACGAAGTCTTCGGCGACGAGCTGTTCGAGGCTTCCGGCCTCCCCGCTGACAAGACCCTGCGACAGAAGTACGACGCCACACGCATCCCGTACAACCCTGACGGCAAGAACCGCGACAAACTCGGCTTCGGATCGAACACGTACAAGACCGTCGCTGCCCTGATCAAGGAGGACTGGACGTTCCCGGAGTACGAGGTCCAGCGCCCTGCCGGGGCGTACATAGTCGACACCGCGCCGGTGAACACCATGGTGCTGGCCATCACCCGAGCCGGTAAGGGCCAGACGTACATCGAGCCGGTCATCGACATGTGGTCGCGAGAGAAGAAGCCCTCGAACATGGTCATCAACGACCCCAAGGGCGAGCTGCTGGTGAAGAACTACGTGCCCCTGGTCACCCGGGGGTTCGAGCCGGTGCAGTTCAACCTGATCAACTCCATGAAGACCGACATCTACAACCCCCTGGGGCTGGCGGCCGACGCAGCGCGTGAAGGCAACTTCACCAAGTGCGCACTGTACGTGGAGAACATCGCCGGGATCTTCTTTCCGCTCGACGGCGGCGAGGACCCGGTCTGGCCCAATGCCGCCAACAACGCCTTCAAGCGCGCGGCCTACGGACTCATCGACTTCTACCTGGAAGAGGAACGGGAGCTGCGCAGCGCCGCAGCCGTGCTGAACATGGACCCGGTGCTGCTCGAGCAGAAGCTCGACGACCTCTGGGGCAAGGTCACGCTCTACAACTGCTACCAGCTCTTCGTGCAGATGAGCTCGAAGAAGGTCAAGAACCCTGAGGCCGAACTGGAAAAGCGGGTCAAGGCAGGCGAGTTCGACAACGACGCGGACGCCCTGGCCGAGGAGCAGGAGAAGGCTGCGGCCCGGGCCTTCATGTGGGAAGGCAAGGCCGATCAGGACATGCTCAGCCTGTACTTCAACGCGAGCGAAGCGCTGCCCCGCAACAACATGCGCACGATGGTGGGCAACGCCCACAACGCGCTGCGCTCGATGGCCGGCGCGGAGAAGATGCTCGCCTCTGTGTACGGCATCGCGATCACCGCCATGTCGTTCTTCACCGACCCCACGATCTCGACGCTGACCTCGGGCAAGCCGTCGCAGAACACCGACCTGGCCGGACTGAGCTTCCCGCGTCGCCTCGGCGTGCGCTTCGCGCCGAACTACGTCAAGCGCGACCACCTCGTCGGTCAACAGGCCGTGTGGTCCGCCTACGCGGACCCGATGTTCACCGAGAACCTCGGCGAGGACTTCGAGCACGAGGAGATCGTCGGCCGCGAAGGTTGGGCCCGGTACAACTTCAAGGGCAAGTTCCCCGGCGCCGAAGCCTGGCTCAAGCTGGAGCTGGTCAACCCCCAGACGAAGATGCTGCTGCGCACCTTCTACTTCAGCTTCACGAAGACCCACCAGGTCTCGCTCAATGGCCGGCACTACGTGGTCGAGCCTGTGACGGGCAAGAAGATCGTGAAGAACGGCGTGATGCGCGAGCTGAAGCCGGTGCGTGAGGGCGGCACTCGGGACGGGAAGATCCTGTCCTTCCAGGCCGGAGACACGCTCTACCCGGACACGCGGCTCGACTTCTCCGGCGGCGGCAACCCGGAGAAGGTCTCGTATCAGGCACGGGCGATCACGCAGAAGCTGTCTCGCTACTCGGAGTCCCCGAAGGCGCTGTTCCTGGTGACCCCGCCTCACCTGATGAAGTACGCGAAACTGATCCTGATTCTGGTCAAGCAGCTGTTCGATGTGAGCGCCGACCAGTCGTACATGACGAAGTCGAACCAGAAGCCGCTCTACCGCACGCGGTTCATGCTCGACGAGCTCGGCAACCTGCAGTCGGAGGGCAAGGGCATCGACGGCTTCGCGACGATGCTCTCCATCGGCCTGGGCCAGGAGCAGCAGTTCACGCTCATCCTGCAGACCCTGCAGCAACTGCGCGACGTCTACGGCGAGAGCGTCGACAAGATCGTGCAGGGCAACACCTCGAACATCGTCTTCTTGAAATCCACGGACGACTCGATGATCGAGACGCTGGAGAAGATGAGCGGCAGGACTCACCGCTCGTACAGGGACAGCAAGCAGATCAGCCAGGATCTCGACAAGGTCATCGGCGGCAAGACCGAGGGCCGGGTCTCCTACACGATGAGCACCAAGGAAGAGCCGCTGATCAGCTACAACGACATGGCCTTCCTCTCGCCGCGCAACTCGATCGTCTTCCGGGCCGGCGATGCGCCGATCTGGAACCGCAACCAGACGATCCTGCCGATGTCGGTCCGGCTGCTGAGGAACACGATCAAGCATCCGGGGCACACGTACTCACTGCAGACGATCCCCACGCTGTCCAGTGCCATGGACTTCGACGTGCGGATGAATCAGCCGGACTTCGTGAAGATGCTGGAGAAGCGCATGCGGCAGGCGGTCAAGGCCGCGGACGCGAAGGCGCAGTACAAGGAGATCTACGGCTACCGGGAGGTCGACATCGAGCGCCTGGACCCGGATGTCTACGCCGACGAAGTCATGGAGGTCATCACGACGATGACCACGGTGGACGAGGGCCATGACCCCCACGCTCCGGTGGTCGTCGACCCCGACGAGTACGAGGGGATGAGCATGTTCGACGAGGACCAGTTCATCGAGAACGTCGAGGTCGGTGTCGCAGTCGCCGAGAGTCAGGCGGCCAGCGTCGAGCGGCAGCGTCTGCTCTACGCGGAGGGGACGATCAGCAAGGAGATGCTGGTCAATCCCGACGGCTCGGCAAAGGTCAAAAGCCTGGACATCGAGATCGCCGAGGCTTACAAGTCCGCGCAGACCGAGTTGGAACAGGATCGCGAGCACTTCTCGGTCGGCGGCGACGGCGAACTGCGCAGCGCCGACGGGTCTCAGACCTACATCAGCCAGATCCGCTCGGACGCGTACGCCAAGGCCGCCCGCCTGATCAACGGCCACGTGAAGGACGAGGACTCGCGGGTGTTCGCGGAGGAGGACGTCACCGAGGAGGACCTGAAGTCGCTGGCGACGGTGAGGGTCCACTCGGCCTTCTACCAGTACCTGGCCTCGCTGCCGAGCTGGGAGGTGCTGGCCGACGGCCGGTTCGACAGGGCGATGGCCATCGAGATGAACTCGAAGTAGCCGGCGGCCGCTTGGGGCCGGACAAGGACCACAGCCAGTGCCGAGGCCACCTCTCAGCCAAGATGGACAGCCTCGACACTGACCTTTCGAATAGCTTCCAACTCTCTTTCGATAGACGATGTAAGCTCTATGCAACCCGGAGCATCCACAGGAAGCTGATTGACTATGAAGAAGGCGCGCGGACTGCGGAAGTACTTCTACGAGTACGTCTACTACAAGGCAGTCGAGCAGGCCCGGGTGCAGGCCGGACAGGTCATTCCGATCTCCCAGGCCAAGGCGATCCGCGCCCGAGTCGACGAGATCCTCGGCCGGCGGGGCACCGCACTGGCCGACCCCCGGCTGGGCATCGCGGACTGCCTCTCCGCCATCGACCAGGCGTTCGCGGAGAAGGTGTCCGACTACGAGCCGCAGTTCGGTGATCATTCCCCCCGGAACGAGCGCTATCAGCAGTTGCAGCGGGAGTTCACCCGCGTCACCGGTGTCGGTGCCCAGGTCGACTCACAGTCGGCCCGGCTGCCGATCAGCCCCTATGACCCCGCCTGGTCCGAACGCGCGACGGTGAAGCGCGCCGGAACCGCTCTGCTGTACCTGCCGGACGAGACGATCGGACGCGTGGCCGGCGGCGAGGTGGAGAACCTGGCCGACCCGCGGCGCGGAAACATGGTGCTCTGGCGCATCGACGACAACGGCCGGCCGTTCCAGGCAGGCCGCGCGATGACGATCGACGACGCCGCGGGACTCACCGCGCTCATGGACAAGATGAGCCGGCAGGAGTACGACCAGGTGCGCGAGTGGGTCATCGACGGCGGCCGGAACCCGCAGACGAACCGCGTCGACGGCAACCGCTTCATGTCCCGGCGCGCCGTGGCGCGCTCGGCAGCACTGCTCGAAGAGCTGAAGGCGCAGGGCGTGCCCTACGCGGTGATGCGCGACCGCGAACCAGGGCAGATCAAGGCGAAGATCGCCGGGACCGGCATGGAGATCCGCCTCATCGACACACGCCAGGAGGAGTACGCCGGAGCTCGGATATACGACAAGGGCACCGTGCTGCGCTACTCGACGAACCACCGGGTTCCCGGCGGCATGGCGGTCTACTCTCCCTCGCCGGCGGAGGCCGTCCAACTACTGCGCTTCGCCCAGGGACATCGCGTCGAGCGTACGGACTTTCCGGGGCGCGCCGCCGGCGAGACCGGCGCGACGCACCAGGAGCGCGGCCGTGGCCGCATGGTGGTGGAAGTGCCCGACAGCTACCACGGTGACCGTGAGTCGATGTTCGTGGTCGGCGACTACGTGGCCCCCGGTGAGTCCGGCCCTAGGCCCGGCTCGAAGGTGATGCTGCGCCGGGACGCGAAGAAACGCTCACTGCCGGCCTTTTTCCGCGACACCGAATCGGCCGCGGCCTATGCGAAGACCGCCGTCGAGACCGCTCGGGAAAACCTGAGGGCAGCCCTCGGCGTCGAGGACCTCATTGCCCGTGCCGAGACGGAGCTGGAGCGAACCGGCGGACTGCTGGATGCGATCGAACCGCCGGAGTACTCGGCTGACTCCGAGGTCGCTGCGATCCAGCGCTCGTACTGGGACGTGCTCACAGGCGCGCACAGCGAACTGCTGCGCCCGGGTGCGACCGAAGAGATGTACCGGCAACGGCTGGAGGAGATCGGCGAGCTGCAGGCCGAGGAGACGCCCGAGATGGGCAACCTTGTCTACGGCGGCACCGCCGTCGAGAAGGTCCGACAGCACGCTGAGGACGTTCCCTTCGAACTCATCGGGACCTGGGAGGCGGAGCCCCACGACGTCGACGGCGAGTTTGTCGATCAGCGCTTCAACCCGGAGCGGGTGGCGCGATACATGACCAGCCCCACCGGGCAGTGGTCGAACCTCGACAACCTCGCCTCGGCGCTTCGTCGTTGCGAGATCTCCCCTGACGAGATCATGGGCTCGACCTTCCAGACGACCCGGTTCAAGGACCGGCTCGTCCGCTTCAACGCCGAGCGTTCCGTGCCGATCGCCGATCACGAATCCGCGTTCATGCGGCGTATCGGGGTCACCGTGCGCGAGAGCATCGAGCGCAACGCGGCGACGGTCGCCGAGATCCTGGTCGACGATCACGGCGTCATTCGCTGGAGTGGCGAGAAGCTTCGCCGTGACGGCAAGGGAACTCCGATCTCGGGTGAGATCGGCCAGGTGTTCGATGTCGGCGCGTACGGCGAGATCACCACCGCCTTCGCCGGCGGGCAGAACGCCCTGATCGTGCCCGGCTACGAGGCCACGATCACGGCCCAGACCCCGGGCGAGGCTCCGACCTCGGTCGAGGAGCGCACGCGCCTGCGCGGCTACGAGCAGCTCATGCACGAGCGCATCCAGTACCAGATCGCCGGTGACGTCATCACCGGGCGGAGCGAGACCGGCGAGCCCTCCTCGCTCAACACGGTCTACTCACAGCTTTACGGCACCAGGCACCCCATCGACTACATCGAGCGCGCCACCACGTACCAGCGGGACGAGTCCACCGGCGAGATCAAGGCACACCTGGACGAGTGGACGGCAGCGATCCTGCAGACCGAGGCGCGCCGTGTGCGCTACTCCAACGAGATCAAGGCCGGCTCGACCGTCTACGCCGAGTACAGGGCCCAGCGCGACCGAACCGACCCGGCTGATGACAACCACTTCGACGCCTGGCGGCTCACCGGCGGGCGGAACATGGCGGTGCTCACCGGTAAGGACCGGAACAACGTGGCAGCGCCCAGCGGCTACTTCGACCCGGTGATGACCGGAGGCGCGACCAACCAGGGCATCGTGCGGTACCTGACCACTCAGGCCCAGGTCGACAGCGATGGTCGGATCGTGCCGGGCGACGAGAGCGTGGCCGGACAGCGTGCGCCGCTCATGGCTCTCCCCGAGCTCGAGACGCTGCGGTACGACCCGTTCGACCGTCAGCAGATGACGGCCTCGACGATCATGCAGTCCTCCGAGGTCACCGCACCGGCGAAGACGGCGCTGATGACCTTCGGCGGCTGGACGGCTGATGACCCGATCGTGGTGTCGAAGGAATTCGCCGGGCGCCACCGCATCCGCGGGGCCGGCGGTCGGGAGCGCGATCTCGTCGTGGGCGACAAGATCTCGGATCTGCACGGCAACAAGGGCGTGATCTCGCTGATCGTCGACCGGGACATGCCTCTGCACGACGCGCAGCGGCAGGCCGTTGTCGAAGAGGTCAACTGGTTCCGCGCCAACCCGGGTCTGGACGTGGTGATGAGTCCGTTCAGCCTCATCTCCCGGCGCAACGCGGGCTCGGCGCGCGAGCTGATGAGCGGGAACGTCTCCGATCTGCGCTCGCCCAACGGAGAACTGCGGCCGAGTGCCCTGGGCGAGATGCGCTTCGTGGTCACCCATATGGCCGTCGACGAGAAGACGAAGATCTACGACGACGAGCAGGTGCGTGCCGGCAAGGGCCGTAAGGCCTCCGCTCAACTGGCCTGGGCGCTGCAGTCTCAGGACTGTCCGGCGATCATGCGCGAGTTCTACGGCCACAACAGCGGGGCCGAGTCGAGCCTGCGCGAGTACCTTCTGGTATCCGGCATGGACATGGACGCTGACGGCACGCTGCGCGTGATCGGCCAGGCCGAGGGCCTCGACGAGCGTACCGAGCGTCGGTTCATCCCGATGCCCGACTTGCTGCGCACGCAGCCGCGCAGGGCGGGCCAGCTCCCGGGACTGAACATCATGGCGATGCGCGAGTCCTTCGGCGACCTCATCGGCGACCGCGGTGGCGACATGGAGATCCCGTTTCCGCTCACGTATCCGACCGGTGAGCAGACGGAGACGGTGAGCGCGAGCTCGTGGAAGCTGCCGGTGATGTCCTCGCATCTGCGTAGTGGTCAGGAGTTCGAGGACGGGACCTCCGTCATGCACGACTACACCCGCAGCTACCAGGACGTATTCGTGGAGGCCTGCCGCTACCGCTACATGGCCGAGCAGCTGGACAGCCAGGGTCTGTCTGCCGAGGAGCGCGCCAGGGTGCGTCGCGGCATGAGCGAATCGGTCTCGCGCGCTCAGCGCGCCTTCGAAGTGATCACGACCGACGTCCAGAACCGAGTGCTGACGGGCACGAGCAACATCTTCAAGACCGGGCTGATGTCCTCACGGCTCACCGACTCGGCGACGATGGTGTGGACCGCAGACCCACGGCTGGACGTCGACCAAGTCGCCCTCAGCTCGGTCAAGGCTGCGAAGTTGGGGCTCGCCGAGGGCGACCACGCGCTGGTGTGGCGTGACCCGGTGCTCCGTGACGCCGGTGTGCGCTACATGCGGGTGGCGATCGACGACCGACTCACCGGCGCGGCGATCAACCCGGTGATGGACGCTTGCTTTGACGGCGATTTCGACGGTGATGCCGTCGCCGTGGTGAAGCTGCACAGCGAGGCAGCCAAGGCTGAGGCCCTGGCAAAGCTCTCGGTGCCGGCCAACCTGTTGGACACCGGAGTGGTCAAGGGCGACGGTTCACACCCGCTGGCCATGCAGGTGTCGCTGGACACCCAGGTCGCGCTGTCCAAGAACGACAGAATGGCCCATGAGTTGGAGAGTTCGCGGAGCGAGGCCAACCGGCTCCGGCTGCGGGCAATCACGGGTTCGGATTCGCCGGAGGACGTCAGGCTCGCCCAGCAGTTCGTGACGGAGGAGCTGAGCGGGCTGTACCGCCGGGCGCAGCGTGGCGAGTTCGGTGCGGCTCTGACGTTCGCGGATCGCGAGGCACACCTGCAGAGCGTGCGCGAGGTCTGTGTCAGGACCGGCGCGAAGGGGAGCGAGAAGAAGCTCGAGGACTACGCCCGGAACCTGGGCGATGCACAGGGCACGCCCGGCATCACCCAATCCGACCAGGAAGCCTCGATGTTCGCCACGGCGATCAAGTCCCACGGCACCGGCTTGGGTGGCGCGTTCAGCCAGCGCGCCGTGCGCGCGCTGCGCGGCGAGGATCTCAAGGCCGTCCTGGAGGTCACCTACCCGGTGACCCAGTCGATCCTGCAGGCGAAGCACGACGCTGCCGAGGCCCGGCACAAATACGCGATGCTCCAGGGCCCCGGCCGCGATCTCTGGAGGGGCCGCAGCATCGAACGTGTCGGCCCGGGCCAGTGGCGCACGGCATTCATGGACGGTGAGCCCGTCCAGGCTGCGGCCGAGGAGTGGGAGAAGCAGTTCATCGAGTTCTACGAATCGAAGGATGGCTTCGGAGTCAGGGTCAACCCGGAGTACGTGGCTCGCGTGGCCAGTGCGCTGGAGGACCCGGCGACCGGGCTCATCCGCAACTTGGAAGAAGACGTGTCGCTGCGGGGTACCCTGATGGACCGGATGGCCTACGCCGGCGCGTTCGCCGATCTGGTCGAGGCGGCCAAGAACCGTGAGAGCGTCTTCGACGGCGAGAAGAACGAGCAGTTCGCGTCTTCGGCGGCTCTGAAGGCTCGGGTGCAGATGTCGTCGCAGCTGGATCAGCTGGGCTCCACCGAGAGGCACGGCCTGGACCACGCCGTGCTCGCCGTCGATGACTCGGTGGTCAAGCGCGACGTGATCTCTCAAGACGCGGCGGCGTCCCGCACCCGCGGCTCGCAGCGCCGCTCCGCGCATGCCGTGGTCGTGGGCGCGAGGCGCCCGGTCTACAAGCCGACCATCGCGATCGATCAGCCCGAAGTCAACAACGACGACTACGGGATGGGGTACTGAGATGGCACAGCCCAAGGCACTGGGAACAGGACCCGCGGGCCGCCGGCGCGCGACCAAGGCGCTTCCGGTTGGCGACGATCGGCTTCGGACCGGTGAGCCGCGAGGCAACACCTACGCCCACGGGGACTCGCGCTCGGACGAGCCGGTCGACGCCGAGGTGAGCGACGGTCCGGGGCCGCAGGACGCGGACGGTGTGCGCGCCCGACGTGAGCGGCTCCGGGACCGTGCCCGCGCATTCTTCGGTGAGAAGACCCGGAAGCGGATGGCCGACCGTGACCGCGTGCACGGGATCGACGTCGACCGGGCCGAGGACGAGAGCGAGGGCCTGGACCAGCGCGAGCAGCTGCTCAAACTCAGGGCGGAGACGCGGCTGGCCTGCGAGAAGTACATGGCCTCGCTGCGGGACTCGAAGCTGTTCGTGCCCGGCTTCACCGACGAGGAGCGGACGCAGGATCTCGGCGTCATGCACCACGTCTACATGCAGATGATGATGCAGTCCTGTCTCAAGCCGCTCTCGCGCGGAGTGAATGCCAACGCGATCATCCAGGCGGTCGGCATGGTGATGACGATGCGGATGCTCGCTCCGGATTTCAGGGAGGAGATGGACAGCTACCTCCAACCCCTCAAGGACAAGATCCAGGAGCGCATCGACACCCGGACCCGTGGCATGGTGGCCTTTGCCGAGAGCGGCATCACGCACCGGCAGAGGATCTTCAAGGACCTGCCGAGCGGGGCCCGGCGCGAGCGCCTGATCGGCAGCACGGATCCGCGTGACCACCTGTCCAAGAAGTGGCGCACGCGCTTGGACGCCATGCAGCGTCGTGAGCGCGGCCACCGGGAGATGTTCACTACGGACTCGGCAGCCATGACCGAGGTCGCTCTCCTGGAGAACGCCTTCTGGAAGATGCGTGAGCCGGGCGCGGACGTCGACCTGATCCGCGAGGGCCACCGGGCGCTGCGCAAGCGCCTGTACGAGCAGATCAGCGAAGACGGCCTGGAGCGCCGGGAGGTCGTCCAGCGCGCCCGAAAGATCATCGGTGAGCGGATGGAGTACGAGCCCGAGCTGCGCACCATGTTCAACGGCGTGGCCCACGGACGGATCGTCAAGGCCCCCGCACACGAGGAGCGGATCGCGGGCTCCGACCGGGTCCACACGGTTTGGAGCGGGGAGTTCCACGACCAGTTGGGCCGGCGTCTGCCCGAGGACGGGATGTTCACACTCCGCCGGCCCATGGACGCGGACGCCCACCAGGTTCAGCTCGCCGAGACGATGAAGACCTCGCTTCTCAACGCGCTGGGCCGCGGCGACAAGGAGGCCTTCGGAGGCAACATGCTCGGCTACCTGGTCGGCTTCGCGGCGCAGAAACAGGGTCTGGACACCAGCGGGCTGCCCGACATGCTCCAGCACCGCCTGGACCAGTCCGAGGTGATGATCGCGAGCATGGACATCGACGGTCTGCCACCCGAGGAGCAGCAGCGGGTCTACTCCAACGCCTACGTCGACGCGATGGAGGCAGTGAACGAGAAGTACCCGGATCTCGAGGCGCAGCTGAAGCGGAGCCTCGGAGAGAACTGGCAGCAAACACTGCAGACGGCGGTCGACGACCCCGGGGCCTTCTTCGAGGAGCAGCGGCTCAAGCCGCGGTCGCGCCCTACGGGTCCGTCGGCCGGGCAGGAGGCCGGCGCGCAGAACGACGGCCCGAACGCTGAGGCCGACTCCGAGGACTTCCAGGCCACCTGAGCGCGATCCGAGAACACGGACGAGAAGTAGGAGGAGGGGCATGAAGCAGGATCAGAACGAGGGACAGCAGGTCAGGTTCGGATCGCGTTTCGCGCGGATGTTCGGCTACGTCACACCGGAGGATCGGAGCCGATGGGAGCAGCAGCGGGCGCAGAACAAGTCGAACGTCAACGCGATCCGGCAGGGCGCGGTGTCGGCACTGAGTTCGATGATGGAGTTCGGAGAGCGCAACATCGGCGCGAAGCTCGATGCGGCCCACCGCGTGGCGGCGCAGCAGCGGTTCGAGGAGTCTCACGACAGGGTCCTGAAC
Source organism: Streptomyces sp. NPDC031121 (assembly GCF_055570615.1). Taxonomy (NCBI): domain Bacteria; kingdom Bacillati; phylum Actinomycetota; class Actinomycetes; order Kitasatosporales; family Streptomycetaceae; genus Streptomyces; species Streptomyces sp. NPDC031121. The sequence goes on along the minus strand of NZ_JBVIGV010000015.1, from coordinate 114,050 downwards.
CAGCGCCGCGATCCGAACACGCGGAGCATCATCGAGTCGGTCGTCTATGAGCCCAAGGGCGACCGGGAGGGCATCGAGCCGGATCTGGAAATCTAGCCGGATGGGCAACGATAAGCATCGCGACGGCACTTGATAGGCCTCACTCCCCTTCTCTGCTCATGACCATCTCCGATAGACTGGCTCCCAAGTGGAACCACGTAATGATCGGCGATAGGGCATGGTGTGGACATGGAAGCGACGAAGACACCGCGCGTCAATAAGCGCGAGTTCATCTCGCGGGTCGCGACTCGCAGCAAGCTGCCCATTCGGGTGGTGAACAAGGTATACGAGTCGTTGCTTGGCGAACTCACTGGAGCGGTCAGCGGCGGTGAGACGGTCGTGCTCACGAGCTTCGGCCGCTTCTACCGGCAGGACCACAAGGGTCACAAGGTGCGCTTCGGCAAGAGCAACGTCGATGACTACGTGGTTCTCAAGTTCTCCGCATCGAGCAGCTTCAACCGCCGACTGGGGGGCCATGAGGACGAGGCCTCACCACGGACCTAGAGACGATCGGGGATGCCGGCACGTTCGAAAACGTCATTGAGGGTCGTGACTGCGGCCCGCGTCGCAGAAAGCGAGGAGCCGGCGGAAAAGAACATACCCGTGATACCCGCATGCATCACGGGTATGTTCTTTGTGGATGAGATGAGTTCGGCCGAGAGGCTCAGCCGTCGGCGATGGTCACTCGAACTGGTGGTCAGGCTCGTTCATGGATGGCGTGTCGAAACTGCCGGTCAAGCGCTGCCTGGGTCGCGAGGGACTCGCAATCGGCTCCCGCTGCGCGGCCAGCTCGGCGAGAGTGAAGCCCACAGGGCGGCCCAGACGCCGGCCGGCCATGTAGTAGGCCTGCCCGTTCGCGCGTTCACCCAGGGCGATGATCTCGCGGATGACGGGCTCGCCCGGGCGCCGGGGCGCGCGCTCCCGCCAGACGATCCGGTGCGAGGGCTTTGCATTCGGATCTGCGCCGACGTACGTGGTCTCACAATCCGAGAGATCGGGATAACTGGGCATGCACCCCAGCGGGTGCGTGCCCGGCACGCCTTGCTGGATCCGGCCCAGCTGGTTGAGAGCCACGCGCAGGAGCCGGCCCTCTGGTCCTTGAGGTTTCTTCAGCGCAGCGTCGTGGAGAGCCTGGAGGTCCTGCCTGAGACCGGCGGTCGGCAGGATGCGGATGACAGGCCGACGCTCACTCACGACGCTTCTCCTGCTGGGCAGCACGATGGTCATCCGCCCACTGGTGACCGAGCGGGCCGAGGCTCTCGGCCAGCTCCTCGACGGTCATGCCCGCCTCGCCGGAGGCGTCGGACTCCTGGATGCGATGGGAGAGCTCGGCCTGGAAATCAGCCTCAGCGTGGACGTGGGCCGCGTGGTCGTACTTCATGAGGCGCACGAACGCCGCGAAGGGGATGATCGCGGCCTCGGGCTTGTTGCCGTCTCCGAAGATCAGCGGCGTGATCTGGCCGCGGCGATAGAGGTTCAGGACCGTGGCGAGTTCCTCGTGCCCGAGCTGGTCTGTCGGGACGACATTGACAGAGAACTTCGGGAGCTCGGCGCCGGGACTGCTGCCGCCGTGGGCATTGTCGTTGCGAGTCATGCCTTCATTGTAGTCAGTCTTGAGTGACTTGTTGTCGACTCGTATACGAGGGTTATCGCCGAGTCGACACGGACGTCGAATAATGGCTCACTCCATCCCTGAGTGGGAGCCGGGCAGGAGAAGGAGGAGCCTGTGCTCCAGTCCCGCACGGTACAGACTGGAGCACGGGCTCTGATTCATGGACAGTCACGACGGCCGTCCAGGGCCGAGAGGCGTCGTCAGGCGTCACGAATCTGGGCGTCCAACAGCTCGTACTTGACGGCGCGGTCGGAGCGGATGCCTCCCCGTCTGCCCATCAGGAGCAGAGCATCGACAGCCCGCCCCCCGGGGTTGACCCAGCCGGCCCCAGGTCGCAGTTCGGACGCTGAACCCGCGGTCGCCCTACTCGGATCGGCCAGAGCAGAAGAGAGACCGGAGCAGTTGGCCATGGTGGCGCGATTCCTTCGCTCGGCCTGGCGGTCGATGGTTCGGGGAGCCATTGACGCTCTCTCGGGCAGGGTTCGTGCTACCATTCAATCCCTTATTGCATCGACTTAGATTAGACTCTGAGTAGAATGTAAATGGCAGACGCGGATGACTCTGCATGCTATTCATAGAGGAGTTGGGGCAGGGATGGCGGCTACGGTTCAGAGGCCAGAGGGGCCGGCGTCGAAGCCGACGGCAGAGACGAGAGCAACTGCTCCGAGTCACTCCGGCCCGATGGGCTTCGGCAAGGGGCCGCTGATCGCGGTCGGCGTCATGGCGGGCGGAGCGGCGCTCTTCGTCGGCTGGGGCCTGACGCAGCTCGCGACTTCCGACGGCGGCTTCGCCCGGGCGCTGCCGGGCAATCACGCCCCGGCCGAGGCGCCGGGGAACCCTGACGAGAAGCACGCCGGAGGCAGCAGCGCCCAGCAGCCGAGCGAGGGCGCCGCGGGGAAGCAGGACGAGAAGCACGCCGGAGGCAGCAGCGCCAGGCAGCCGAGCGAGAGCGCCGCGGGGAAGCAGGACGAGAACGGGTCGAGTCCGACTCCGAGGCCCGGTCGCGGCGGCGAGGACGAGCCCAACGGATCGGACGCACGGACCCAGCCCGTGCCGAAGGCGAAGCCGCCCACCGTCACGCCAAGCGATACGCTCGCTGCGATCTCGGGGGCGACGGGGGTTCCGATCGACATTCTGATCGAGGCGAAGAAGATCTTGAATCCGGACTTCATCCACGCGTGGGCCTCGCGGCTCCTCCCACCGGCGTGACGACGCGACAGGGCAACACCCTCACGCACCCGCGCCTGAATCGACGCCCTGACGCCGCGGGGCCATCAGGGCGTCGTCATCTCCTCGCGGACCCGCGGTCCCTCACGCCGCATCAGCCTCGTCGGACTCATCTCGGCCAAACAGGAATCCGCGGACCTCGCCGTTCTTCATCATGTCCTGCAGATGCATCAAGAACACCGCGCGCTGCGTGGCCCGACGATCGGCCAAGGGCTCGTACTCGCGCAGCACCTTCAGATTGACGACCCAGCCGTTCTCCCGAGAGATGGCCTGGTCAAGCTGCGAGTCCAGCACGACGTTCATCCCAGTGAAGTCATGGTCGAACTCGGAAGCGACGTCCAGGTGCTGGTGCGGCCCGTCGACGTAGAGCGTGTCAGCGCCGACCTGCCGGCCGGCCTCGTCGAACGCCACGAGGAACACGCGGTCGGCCCGAGTGGTGTTGTCGACGTGGACCGCTGCGACGTTGGCATCAGCGAGGAAGCTCGTCTCCTCGAACCGCTCGGACACGCGGGCGCGAGCCTCGTAGCACCACATGATGCGCCGGGCTTCGTTGAAACCCTTGAACTCGCCAGAGTCGGACACCTCTGGGTGAGACTGGATCATCGGTGGGATCCTTCCAGGTTCCTGGGCCGTTGCATGACCGGGTCCGGTGGACCCGCCTTGTACAGGGCGGGTAGTTCAGCGATGGACTAACCACAGGGCATAAGATCGACGCACGAGCAGAGCCCCACCATCAGGTGCGATACAGAAACGTACGTTAGATGCATGGATCGATCAAGCCAGTTTCCGTTAGGGTTCTCTCATCAGCACCCGAGGTCTAGACCGCCAAGTCGCAGGAGTTCATGTGCCACGTCAATTCGACGGCAGCCGAGTGCGAGCTGTCAGACGGGGCAAGGAGCTCAGCCAGAAGGAGTTGGGCGCGAGAGTAGGCGTCAGCGGCCCCACCGTGGCGCGATGGGAAAGCGGCGAAGAGTTCCCCAAGGGGGAGAAACTCCCGGGGATCGCGTCAGCGCTTGGTCAGGACCTCGACGCCCTCTTCCCCTACGACGGCGCCGTGGACCTGCAGTTGCTCCGCTGCGACGCCGGCCTCAGCGTGGCGCAGGCCTCCGAGGCCATCAACGCCAGTCGCGTGCCGTTGAGCAACGCGGAGTCCGGCAGGCGTCGGCTCCAGGACGCCTACGTGGGACCTCTGTCGCAGGCTTACGGGGTGACGACGGAAGAGCTGCTGGCCGCGCAGGACGTCTCGTTCGGGCTACGCAGGGCGCGGCCCCCGAGGGAAGCCCGTCCGTCTGCACCTCGCACCGTCGGCGAGAAGATCAACTATCTGCTGGAGCACGGGTACGCGGGCGGGACGCCTCCGTCCAACGAGCAGATCGCGCAGGCCGTCAACGAGCACAGCGGCACGACGCACATGACTGCCGATGACATCGCCGCGCTGCGTTCGGGCGCCACGGCGACTGCCTCGGGCGCAGTACGTGCCGGCCTGGCCCATGCTCTCCAGGTCGACATCGCCCTCTTCCAGGACGACGCCGAGTTGAGCCCTGCGGCCGGTGAATTCCTCGAAGCCATCCGCTTCCTGGGGTCGATCCACCAGGGCCAGATCCTCGGCCTCGCCGCCCGGGGCAACCAGGCGGGGCTGTCGGCCGACATGATGGCCAAGATCAACGAAGTCGTCGGAGAGCTGAAGAACAAGCTGCCGGGCGAGCAGAGCGAGCAGTGACGCCGGCGCCACGCCTTGACAGCGCCGCCGAGCAGTCCGCCCCCGGCCATGGCGGAGCGGGCCGCTTGCCGCTCTCGGCCTGACGCCCCCTGCGGCTGGGCTGCAGCTCGGGGCACGCTCATGCGGCGTGTCGAGGCCACCGACGGCCGGGCTGCGTCCGGTGTCGGAACACCACCTTCCGCGTACCGGATGCGGTCCCCCTGTCCTGACGCCCACGAGCAGGACCCCGAGCCGCACCGGCACAACGCAGATCGCCGGCTGTTGACCACCTCGCAGTGAGGTGGTCGACAGCCAGGGGCGGCCGGACCAGCCGCCCGCTCGGGGGACGGCTACGGCGCGGCGGTGAGGTCCACGCCCAGCAGGTTCGACAGGTCGACCACCGTCTGCCTGGGGTCCTTGTTGTGCACCCCCGCGAAACCGAGCTGCTCCGCCGCCTGGACGTACGCCTCGGTGTCGTCCACGAAGACGCACTGCTCGGCAGGCATCTCCATGAGCTTGAGCGTGATCTCGAAGAGCTCGGGGTCGGGCTTGCGCAGCTGGTGGTGCTCGGAGATCACCACGACGTCGTACAGCTTCTCGAGGTCGTAGCCGTCGTAGAGGTCCCAGGGCGTGAGGCCCACCGAGTTGGACAGGATGCCCACCTTGATCCCCGCTCGCCGCGCCGCGGCGGCCGCGTTGATCAGCAGCGGCTCCGGACGCAGGCCTCCGAAGATCCTGCCCATCAGGTTGTCGGGAGAGACGCCCAGCTTCTTGCCGGCGAACTCGTTCCACTCGGTCTGGCTGACCGCTCCGCGCTCGAGGTCGCTGGTGATCCGGACGCCCTCTTCGTCCTGGTACAGGGCCGAGATGCATGCACCCTGGGGAAGCCCTTCGCGCTGCTCGAAGGCGAGCACCACGGGCAGGAGCGGTGTGGTGAGCACGCCTCCGAAGTCGAGGACGAGGCCGGTGTGCTGAGACATGCAGGAACTCCAGTGCTGAGAATCTGGGCGCCGCCCGTACTGGACAGCGTTCCGGCCCCGGCATCCGCGTGGCGGCGACAGCGCCTGCGCTTCGCTTTCCAGGGTCGGCGGTATTTACAGGGCGGAAGACGATGCCACCCACTGTCTGGCCCACGGCACCAGCCACGTCTTTGAGGGACTGACGGCCCCGCCCGAATCCGAAGGGCGGCAATAGCGCCTGGGGCTGTTTTCTATTTCACGCGGCCTCCCCATCGAGTCGACTTCTTCAGCGTTTTACGCGTCCGGTTCAAGACTCAGCTCCGCAGACTGCTCCAGAAGCTCTTGAGCGTCGCCCGGGGTGATGACCGCGTAAGCCTTGCTCACTCGCACGAGCCAAGCCGCCTCGCTGTTCGTGTCGACGAACGGTTTTTCCTGGAGCGGGCCCGTCGCGTATTGGCTGGGCTTCGTGGTGGCAGCGGCACGGAGCGCCGCGGCGATCCAGTACGCCTCGGCGCCCGGCTCGGGGTCGGGGTGCGACGCGGCTGCCTCCTCAGCAGCCCACAGGAGCGTCTCCGGGGCGTAGTACCGGAGCTTCTCGCAGGCATCAGCGATGTCCTGGGTCCATCGGTCCAGGCGGACATCGCTGGGGACCCGCATGTGGATCAGCTCGGCCAGGCGCGACCCGGGCGGGTAGAGACTCGTTCCGGGGAACGCCTTCACCAGGTCGAACCAGAGCGGGTGAAGCCGGTAGAGGGTCTTCCATGTCTTCCAGCGAGCAGCAACGACGCTGGTGGTGGGGATGCTCGCACCTACTGCCACGATCAGGAAGAGCAGGTTCATCCACATCGCCGTGAGATCAATGAGCATCTCCATTGTGGAATGACTCAGCGGGAAGAATACCGCCGTCCACACGATGACGATTCGGGCCGTCGTGTGGAGGAGCCCCATCCACATCGAGATTCCCATGAGCCTGAGACCGATTCGCATACTGATCGTCTCGGCTTCTCGCGCCCCACGCGACCACTGGTAGCCGCAGACGGCGGCTGTGACGAGCGGGAAGAAGTAGAAGACGCTCATATACGCGGCGGCGCCTAATTCCCCTGCATGATCGCTGAGGAAGTCCTCACTTTGCCGCCGGCGGTCCACAACGGTGAAAAAAAGAATGGTGAGCAGGGTCACGCCGACCGCGCCCACCGGATAGGAGGCACGGGCGATCCAGCGCGACACCGTGACGTGCCGTGGCACCACGGCTTCGGAGCTCTTGCCGTAGCTGGTCGCAACGTACGTCAAGGACGCGATGAGGGCGGCGGTGCTGGCGAAGTGTCTCAGGAGAGCGTTCAGATCGATCACGGGGATGCGGTCCACGGCCTGCATCGCTGCTGGTGTGTAGAGCCACAGGGCCACGGAGAATCCGGCGTAGCCGCCCCAGAGGGCTCGGCGGTGCGCGTCACCGTACCGGACGGCGGGGAATCGCCAAACGGCTATGAGGGTCATCACGGCCGCGGTCAGGTACCTGAAGAAGTCGAGCATGCCGTCCGTCATGCGCTCTTGGGGCCACGCCGCGGCGGAGCAACCGGGTGGGAGAGCGAGGACTCCAAGAGGCTGACCATGTCGTCGCCGGCCAACGACTGACGGCGGGCCGACCGCTTGATCAGGGACGCCGACAACTCGGCCTGCTGCTCCTCCGGGCTGTCGTAGTTCACGCGGCCTTGGACCAGAGCCAGGGGGAATCGACGAAGGACTTCCTCCCGGATGTGCTCAGGGACGTATCGCTCGACCTCTTCATCGGTCAGGGTGCTCCCATGGTCCAGCCACTCGTGCGCCAGCTCATGAAGGATGATGTGCTCGGTCTGGTTCCGGCTGGACCGGCGCCGGTAGAGCACGACCGTGAACTCCGGCGTCCTGACTCGAAGGCCGCAGGCTGTGCCCAGCCCTCCGTCTGGGTCGTCAAAAGCCACCAGCCGAATCTGACGCTTGAGCGCATGCTCCATGTTTCGGACCAGCGCCTCGACACTGAAGGGTGTGGGCACAGGCAGATCGGCAAGCAGCTTCTCGCACTCCTTCAAGAGCGCGCGTCGCGAAGGGTCCCTGCGCCACTGCATGACTGCTCTCGCGAGGTGCATCGGCGTTCTACCGCCTGGTTCTGCACGCAGCCCGCCACTCTCCCCGCTCCAGGCGGTCCCCCGTAGAGCAGCCCACCTCATCGCCCGTCCCCCTCGCCCCTGCCCCGTTTGCTTTCGGAGCTCCAACCCACCCCGCGCTCAGTCATGCGTCGGCAGGCTGAGCCAAGTAGTCGTCAGACTTTTCGCGTGTGCAGTGAACCCTCGCTTCGCTGCCCAGCGTGACGATGTGTGGTGACCATGTGCAGCACGTCGTAGACGGCGTCCAGCACCATTGCCACGGCATCCACCGCCCGCCCGGGTGTCTGCTTGACCGCGCCGCCCCGCTGCGCCGCGCAGACCGCGACGGCAGCGGTGCAGAGACAGAACAGGCCCATGCCTATCGGTAGACCCAAGACACCGGCGTGCGGTTCCATGAAGTACGGGATTTCAGCGGCAAGTTCGAACGCAATGGTGAACGCGAAGGCCAACGCGATGACGGCGCCCGTGAACGCCCGGGTGACAGTGCGGTGGACCGGTCGTGGTCCACGGACACTGCGCGGGCGGAAGATGTCGTCGAACGGCTGCGCCCGGCGCTTGGCTTCCTCAACGATGTTCCCGGCCGCCCTGCGTACGGCACGGTGGCTGACCGTAGGCCCCTTGCCGACGCGGCGAGCTTTCCACCGCATGTACTGGCCTTACCCCCCGTTGCGGAACAGAACAGCATGACCGGGTCAACCAAAGGTGTTGAGTATCCAGCCCACTTGAGAGTTCGTAAGATATCCCTACGCACAACGATCCTGTCAAGTCGATTGCATTTAGCGTGGGTTCGGGTGTAGTCGGGATCTGCGCCCGCTGCATCAGGCTGCCGGCGGCGAGCGCCGCGGGCACCATCGTCGAGGGGTACTCGGCGTGGTGACGTCCGACTGGGGGCGGCCTTGCGCAGTGCGGCCGGGGATCCGTAGCGCTCGAGGAGCCGGCTGACGGCAGGGTGGTCCGGCCGTAGACCCAGGACCAGCTTCCAGTCATGCGTGGAACCGGATGAGCAGGCCGCGTATCCGGTCGCTGGTGCGGGTGGCCTCTGCGGCGAGGTCCTGGCCGAAGCCTTTCAGGGCGGTGGGTTCGGCGGCGATTGCGTCGGTCAGCTCGAGCGAGCGCAGGCTGTGCGGCGTTGTCCGGCCGCATCCGCGATCACTGCCGCGTCCTTCGCACCGGCTTTCGCTCGCCCGGGTAGAGGTCGGCGATCCGTCGCATGGCGAGCCCGGGCAGGTAGGCGCCCTCGCAGCCGGCGTCGCGGGCGACGGTCAGGGGCAGGGCGCCGATCGAGGCGGGCTACCACGATGGCCAGGGCGGTGGCGAACGTGGCCTCGAGCTCTTCGAAGACGGCGCGCAGCTTCGGTTCGCTGTCGGGCATCGGCTTGTCGAAGACCTTCTTCCCGGCCGGGGTGAGCCCATGGCCGTGGGGGCGGTCCTGCCGACGTCCATTCCGAGGAAGACGCCTGTGCCTTCGGTGCCCGACATCGCATGCTTCCGCAGGCGTTGACCGTGTCGGCCTCGGCGGTGGCACCGTGCTCGCGCATCAACGGGTACCCCGAAGAGGTGGGTCCAGCTGATGGGGCGGGGTGGGTTCGCAGAAGGTGCCGTCTCGGAGCATCGCGAAGAGGATGTCGGCTCGGCGTCTGGCGAGGCAGAGGATGGCTTGGGCGTGCCGGCCCCCTTGACTGATCTTCTTGTCGCATCAGCTGCGGGAGGTCGGTTGGCCGGGGCAGCGAACGCAGAGAGAGGAAGGCTCGTTTGGGCGCCGGATCCGTCGCCGACGTCGATGAGGATGCGCCCTTCGGTCCTGACGCCGATCCCCGGCATGGACGTCAGGACCTTGGCGACATCGTTTTCAGAAGACGCTGAGTACCTCGCTCACTGCATCGCGGACTCGCCTCCCGAGGCCTTGACCGCGCCTGGCGCGGTCAAGCCGGCGACCCGCCGGTAGAGCCCAAAGGCGCAGCCGGCGAAAGCCAGGTACAGGAGCGCCGCGGAGACGGGGTTCGCCAGAGGGAAGAGCACCTGCGCCGGGACAAGGGCGGCAGCGAGGTTGAAGCCCAGGTGCAGGAGCACACAGGGCCACAGCACGCGCGTGTGTTCGTAGACCAGGGCCAGGAGCACCGCCAATGGCAGGGTCGAGGCGAACTGCACGGCGTTGCCGTGCAGCAGGCCGAACACCACGGCGGTGACCAGCGTGGAAGCGAGGATGCTCACCCGCTTGCGCAGCAAGGGGTAGACCAGCCCCCGGAACAGGGCCTCCTCCCCCGCAGGAGCCGCGACCATGGCGAGCAGCAGGGTCGCCAGCACTCCGGCCGCGTGCCTCGTCTGGTTCGACGCGTCGAAGCCCGTGGAACCGGTCGTGGCGTAGATCCACAAGGCCGTCGACTGCCCGGCGAGGAATGCCAGAACCGCGCAGCCGACGGCGGTCCGCCCGAAGCGCGGAACTTCCACGCGCGGCCGCGGGGCCGGCGCATGCGCGAGCCACTGGGGCCGCTGGATCCTCACTGAGCCGACCAGGATGACAACAAGCATGCCCAGGACGCAGGTCGCGACGATGGGCTCTCCGATGAGGCTGACTGCGGCGGTGCCCAGACCGAGGTAGACCGCGACGACGGCGAACGGCACGAGGGCGCACCACCCGATGCCGAGCAGCCGCGAAGTGGTCGGTGGCGTCGTCATGGTCTCCTCCTGTACGGGCTCAAGCACCCGTGGTGATCTGTTTCGATCTCTACGACCGGCGTGGTGAAGCCGTGCCCGAAGGGCTTGAGGCCCTCGGTCCGGCGCACCAGCTCGAACAGCGGCCGCAGATCGTGAGGGCCGGCGTCGCAGTCGGCGTCCGGGCCGAGTATGAGATCGCCTTTCGGGCCATCGGTGCTGTCAGCGAGCAGCGCGACCCGGGCGGTCTCCTGCGGCACGGCGACCGGGTGGCCCAGCTTCTCGGCCTGCGCGACGCGAAGGCCGCAGGCCTGCTGGTGTCCCATGGCGCTGAGACCGTCGTGCTGCTCCAGGCTGGTGACGATGTCGAACCACCCCGGCGCGCGGCCGGAACCGCTGACGAGATCGTCGGGGCCGGCAGGCCGGTTGACGACGACCGGGTGGCCGTTGAGCCTCATCATCCGGTTGGCCGACAGTCCGTACATGCCGGGGGGCGCGTCTCGGATCCTGACGACCCGGGCGAAGGTCTTCAGCACGATCGCGAAGCCATCGAGGCCCCGGTAGAAGACCGGGTGATGCGGCTCGGTGCGCAGCGGCGGCTGCATCGGTATCGACTGCTCGATGTCGATGGCATCGGGGTCGGCGTCGAACCCGCTCCAGGGATGGGGGATGGTCTTCGGCGCGGCGACGCGCAGCGGGCGGGCAATCGAGATCGCATCGCGCACCGGCCGGCGGTTCGCGTACAGCACGGGCATGACGTCGGAGACAGTGCCGAGCCCGGCGAGCAGACGCAGCAGGCGGGTCTCCCAGCGCTTCTCGGGCCGGTGCACGCGGGTGTATGCCTCGATCGCCTGGCAGAGGACGTGGGCACCGCAGACCCCGGTGTGGGCGTAGGCCTCGTCGATCCGGCGCGGGTCGACAGTGATGTCCGCGGTCGAGCCCGACGCGAACTCCTCGTGGTGGTCGGTCACCAACGTCGTCCAGCCCGGGACACGCGCGGCGGCGACACCGCGGTGGCCGTTGATATCGGCTCGTTCTCCTTCAGGTACTGATCCGACCGTCCCGTGCGCTGACACAGCGGCGTGAAGAGGTCGATGTCCTCGTCGGTGAGCGAGTGGTCGTCGGCGGCATGAAGCGTGGACATGGTGGAGGCCCTCTCGATGGGGTCGCTGGTCGGTGGAGAACGAGGTACGAGACGCCCTTTCAATGTTGCTGCGATTTTAGCAGTAACAGTCAGTTCTTCTGCCAATTTGCCAGCACCTTTGGGTCTCATTCGGGTCCCAGATGGCGCGCCTATATCGAATGAGTTCGACAGGCTTTCCAAAGTTCTTGCAATCGGCTACTGTCACCGGTATGGCTATTCGAAGCATTGTCGAGTCAGATCTCAGCGGTAAGCCGGATGCGGCTACCGTGACCTTCGGCCTGGGAGACACCTGGTACGAAGTCGACCTCACAGCTGAGGAGAGGAAGGACCTTGAGGCTGCGCTGAAGTCGTACCTGGAGGTCAGCCGGAAAGCCGGGAAGCCTGCGCCCAAGAAGCGAGTCGTACCTGAGACGACTGCCGAGGAGCGAGACAAGATCCGCGAGTGGGCCAAGAAGGAGGGCTACGAGTTCGCGGATCGGGGGCGCATCCCGAAGAAGGTCATGAAGGCCTACGACGAGGCTCACGGCATCGATCGGAGCAACTAGCGCCGAGCCTGATGTTCGCCTCCCGGCCGATTTCTCTCCTTCACCCCCGATGGGCCCTGCAGCACACTGCAGGGCCCATCGCGCGTCTTCGGGCCGGATGGATCACACGGGTCGTCTTGGTCCCCGCAGCTCACACTCGAGCCCTGCAGCGGATGGCGCCGTGCGAGACGTGCCCCGGTGCATCCGGCATGGGCTGCTCCTGGCATCGCTTCGGGCATCCGCGCTGCCGGCAGAGGCCGAGGAAGGCCGTGCACAGCACCTGAGCCCCCGGCCTCGCGGAAGGCCCGGGCGGCGTCGACCACCTCCTGGTTCCGCTGGAATCCGGCTGCTCCCGGGCCGACCAGTCGGCGGGAAGGACGACGAGCTCCGAGCCTGCGTCCCGCCACATCAGTTCCGCCCTCGCGTCAGCCCCCTGGGACAGTGCCCCGGAAGAACCACCGGCCGGGTGACGTTCTTGGGCCCCCGGCCGCGCCAGGCGTCGTCGAACGCCTTGCGCATGCTCTCCGCCTCGTTCCAGCTGCGGGAACCGGCGACCTGGAATCATTTCAGCAATCATTCAGTCTCCTCTCCTGGTGACTCGGCGGTCTCCACAGCTGGAGTCGAGAGCCGCGGTCCTGGCGCCTGTGCAGGCGCGGCGGCCTGCGTGCCGCTGCCCCATTCCGGCCGCCCGGTAGTGGACCCGCCGATCACGGCCAGGTCCTTCTCCCGCTGGAGCTCGACGCGAATCCGATCGTCACCGCACATCGCAAGAGGTGGACGATGTACATCCCGTCACCGCTGCGGGGGATGTTCACGGTGACGACCGTGCTGTTCTCGTCGTCAGTTGAGTCGACGTCGTCGACGTCCCCGGCTTCGCCGGAGCGCATCCTCGCCAACGGCTTCGCTGTTTGACTTCTACAACTCCGCCACGCAGCGGGCTCCTCCCTCGCAGAACGAGTTCAGGCCGGGGCCGTGTCGTGGTGCGCCTCTTCGTGGACTCGAGTGGAGTGGCGGCCACCGAGTGCGGACCCCGGTGGGTCCGTGCGATCTCGATGTCCGGTCCAGCTCCCGCGGCGGCACTGCCGGCTGACGACCCGGAAGGTCCCGCTGGAGTGGTCTACCCCGGGCCGGATCGCACTGCCGGCCACCGCGCGATGCGTCACTTCTCGGCTGAGCCAGGCGCTGCGTGCCTGCCCATCCACCATCGCACCCTTCACCCCTGCCCACACGCCTGCGGACGACTGCGGCGGGGCGGTGTCGGGGGTCGTAACTCAAGCGCAGCGCCGGCATGGCCTGAGGAAGCGCCGGCGACCGACGGACCGGCGAGCCAACCGACCGGTGGGCCCGTCGGCCATGTCTGACACGTCATCGGAGCGCGGTGAAGAGGCCGAGCGGAGCGAGGGGCCGCAGGACACGTGTTATCAGATTCCCTTATGCCCTTTTTCTTTTTCACTTCTCTGTCGCCATCCCACCGTTCCACGGCTGGAGCATTGGCGAAAGCCTGGAACACCAGGGGAAACGGGCCGTACCCTCTCGACTCGTACCCCTCCCCCGTTTCGTTCAGCGGGGGTACGGGGCAGGCTGTCTCGCCTGGTCATCACGTCTTCTGGTGGTACTGCTGCTTCGCCGTTCGGGATAAGGCCGTACCCCCGTGCCGAGCCGTCCTCGTGAGTCACGAACGAGGCGGGAAACGGGTCTGCTTCCGACGGGGCACAGCTCCGGTCCATCCCCTTGCCGCCGCAGGCGGCGCAGCCCTCGCCCGGCAGCGGATCCGCCCTCTCGCGACGCCGCCGCTTCGGCTGTGGATGACGCTCGACCTCATCGCTCGCCGCTGACGGCGTGCCGGCCTCGCACCATCGTGCTGCGCCGGCTGCACCAACCTGGCTTCGCCGTGCTCCAGTCGTTGCTCCGGTGCTGCATCGGCAGCATGCCGGCGCACGTCACGCACCGCGGCCGAGGCGGGCGTTCGGCACTGCCTTGTCGACACGATCCGACCCCGGGCCGTGTTTCGTTTCGCTCTTGCGCGGCAAGCCCGGGGCGGTCTCTCGTGGACGCATCGGAAGAAGAGGGCCCCGGCTGCTGCGACCACCTGCCCATCGGGCAAAGCGAGCAGCCCGAGGGGTATCGGAGCGTTGTCGCCTTCCTCCAGGCGGTGGCCTCCGCAGCGATGCCTCCGAGCCTCTTCCACCCCGCGGCCCATGCTGCGCAAGCACGTCGTTCCTCCCCCGCTCGCCGGGCGTGGGGGCCTACTCCCGCTTCGCCCCTTCTCTCTCTGCGTAACCTCGTCGGGTCGATGACGCCCCGCGCCGACCGCCGCACCGGCACTGCGTCGGTGTCTCGCTCAGAGCTGTGCCGGCCACGCTCCGCCGGCGTCCGTGACCGTCGCCACGTACATGCCGGAGGGCTGCAGCAAGGGGTGCGGTCAGGCCTCTCGGGCCCGTGAATCAGCGCTCACCTCGCGTCTCTGCGGTGACCCATCGGAACGTGCAGGGGCCGTGACCGGGACACGTACGAGACACCGACTGCTACTCCTGGGTCCCTCGAAGTCCCGCGCGTGTCCGCACGGCATCTCGCGCGCGCTCCAACGGTGCCGCCCCCGTGTCGCACACAGTGCCCTCGGAGGACACATCTGCATCGGGAAGCCGGGTGGTGTCTCTCACGAGACACAGTCGGGACACGAGTGGAAGCCTGCGTGTGCCCCCGTGCAGCTTCCCCGAGACCACGCCCTGACGCCAGGTGTCTCTCAGGTGTCCCGTGCGAGCCCTTGCTGCGTTGCACGGGGGACTCATGGGCGCATGGCGCCCTCGGCTTGCGCCCAGCCGTCTCCGGCAGGGGCACTGCGGCGTCTCACAGGCGCCCCCACCAGAGACGACTGACGACACTAATGGAGCCCGACTCGTGTATCGAGTGGGACTTGCATGGGCTTCGATAGGGACACTAGAGTCGACTCATAGCGATTCGCATTCAAAAGAAAACATGAAGGGTGGTGAGTCCATGTGACAGAGCGAGAGACATCCCGCGAACGACCGGATGGAGTGCAGGAGCGAGTGGCAGGGCGAGGTGGGTGCGATGGCGAATCGGCCGAGTGAACCTCGCAAGGTCCGCTGGACCGTGCCCGCTGCCGACACCTCGGTGATCGAGTGGCTCGATCAGCAGGAGAACATCTCGCAGTCGCTGCGACTGCTCATTCGGGAGTCCATTCAGCGCGACGGATACGTCGACGTCTACTACAAGCCCGTCGAGCAGCTGCCGCGTCGCGGCCGGCCGCCCCTGGAGAGCACCGAGCAGCGCGAGGACGACGAGGCGGTCACCGAGCGCCGTCCGGCCGCCATGCCTGTTCGGCGGCCACGGCCCGTGGTCGCCGACCAGGCCGACGCCGTCGTCGAGAAGACGGCACCAGGGCCGGTAGCCCAACACGAGCCGGTTGCCACACCTGTTGAGACGGTCGGGGATCCTGCGGTAAGTGCCAGCGGCCCGAACCCGGAGCCTCCGAAGCAGGCCTCCATTGACGAAATCATGGCGAGTACTCGGCGCTGAGTGACGCGGTGAATCTCATTTTCCAGGCAGACGACACAGACACCGAGGGACCGAATTCATGAGCGCCAACAGCAACGACATCATCACCCTCACCGGCGGCATCGACGTCGGCAACGGCTACGTCAAGGGCGTCATCCAGAATACGAAGCGGGAGATCTTCGACGAGATCGATCTGCCCAGCGCGGTCGTCTCGACGTCCCGCACCTCGCCGAAGGTGCCGCTCCCCGACGCGGATGCGGCCTCCGTGATGGCCGGCGACTTCTACAACCAGATCGACTGCTCACTCACCACCACACTGGTAGCGGCGTCGGACCGCCGGATCTTCGGCCGGGCGGCGCTGAGCGTGCGCGGCTCGAAGTTCACCGAGTTCGAGGTACTGGGCAAGCACTCCAAGGCTGATCAGGAGCTGAGCAAGGTCCTGGTCCTGGGTGTCTTCGCCGCGAAGGCCCTGCGCGACTACGTCCGCGAGAACGGCGCGCTGCCCGGTCACGAGCTGCGCGTGCAGGTGCGCGCCGGCCTGGCGCTGCCGATCTCCGAGTTCGTCGCGCGCCGCCACGCCTACGCCGCAGAGTTCATCGGTCTGCTGGGCAGCTCCGACCCCGCGGTGCACCTGGTGACGATCAAGAACTTCAGCACCCCGGTCTCGGTGCGCCTGCAGTTCGTCGACGTCCAGGTGATGGCCGAGGGTGCCTCCGCGCAGTTCGCCATCACCGACAAGGGCGAACCTCTGGCCCAGGCTCTTCTCGATGATCTGCGCACTCGCGACGCGTCCGTGGTGGAAGGGGTCTCGGCCTCCGATCTGGTGGCGGTGCAGAACACCATCGGTGTCGATGTCGGTGAGGGCACCGTGAACTTCCCGGTCTTCACCGATGGGCGGTTCAACCCCGAGGCGGCAGCCACGCTCGACGAGGGCTACGGCACCGCGCTGATGAACGCCATGGAGCGCATGAGTGAGTCGGACGCCACGCTGCAGTTCTCCTCGCGCAAGCAGCTGGCGGACTTCCTCCACGCCAAGCCGTCTGTGCTGGTGAAGAATCGTCACCAGCGCGCCGTCGGCTTCGTCGAGGACGAGGCCGGCTACCTGGTCGAGGAGATCGCCTCGTCCTTCGGCGACGTCCTCTCCCAGGCCGGTGCGACGACCGAGGTCGTCTACGTCTACGGCGGCGGCTCGGGTCCCATCAAGCACCTCCTGCACCCTGCGCTCCTGAAGGCCGCCGGCGATGTGCCCGTGCTCTACCTCGACTCGAGCTACTCACGGCACCTGAACCGCGAGGGCCTGTACATCGCGGCACGGCACGTCGAGCAGCAGGCCCTCGCCGCGAAAGCCGGCGGGCAAGCACAGTAAGGCGCCACCCTCGGGCAGCGGGTGAGGGCCGAACGCGTACGCCGCAGAGGTACTTCGCGACCCGCGCCTGATCGTGGGCATCGAAACAGGGCAGGTAGGAGGAGGCGCTCGGAGTCTGGCGATCTCCCCCGGACGAGGTGAGGATTCGGCAGTGAGACTCCCTCCGCTGCTCTGCAGCGGAGGGCCTGGCTCACGGCTGTACTCCTGGCGTGGACGTGATCTTCCGAAGGGCCGACCGGATCAGCTCCGCTGATCAGGCGGAAGACAAGAGCCTGGTGCAGTTGCCGGCCACCGTTCGAGAAGAGACCACTCGGGCTTGCTGTGACGGAGCCGCTCGGTCACGGTGGCCGACACCTCGGAACACTCGCCGCTCTCGGCGGCCGTGCTCCACGCGGTGCCGCGCGCGGTTGCCCTGGTCGCAAGTTGCCGGCGTCGCCGTCTCGGGCGCGGCGGCGGCAGGAGCGGGGGGCGATCTCCCGAACGATGCTGCGTGCCGTCGTGGTGGTCATGGTTCGGTACGGATGCTGGAGTGCACGGGCCGGCACAGGACAGGGCAAGGCGGTAGCCGCTCATGGAGTCGGCCAGGCCGACTCCTGGCGGAGCGAGGATGTTCTTCGACGTCAGATCCGGATCAGCTCTGCTGATCCCTTGTGCGCACGGCCTTCGCGGGGCGAGTAAGGCGAGCCACGAAAAAAAACAGCACCCCGGCGCCGCGGTTGCCCGAAGGCAGCGCGCGCACCGGGGTGCTGGGGTGGTTGGAGCTGCATGGATCTCCAGGGACACGCCCCAGGGACCGTCTGCAGCGCTCAGGAGTCGAACCCGTTCCGTGGGTGGCCCGCACGGTGTTCCCAGTGGCGTACGCCGAGGGTCAGCCGGCGCACTGCGGATCAGAACCGCGCCGTGCAGAGCCTCACGCCCATTCGGACATGACCTTCTGGATCAGGGGCAGCACCGTGGGAGGCTGGAGGTTGAGGGTGGCCAGGGCCTCGGGGGTGGTGAGGGATGTCTCGACGAGTTCGTAGGTGCCGCGATCGTCACGCGTGAACTCGCTGCCCGTACGGTCGTCGAAGGCCCAGGTACGGACCTCGGCGAGATAGATGTGCTGGATCTCTTCGCGTTCGGTGTCGGTGAGAGTGCCCAGCAGCCGGACGATGTGAGCCTTCCCGGCGATCTCCTCGTGGATCTCACGATGGAGAGCCGCTTCCGGTGTGGGGTCGCCCTCCTCGATGCCGCCGCCGACGAGGACGTGGTAGACGTCGCGGCCGGGGATGGTGCGGCGGATGATGAGCATGGTGCGGTCCGGTGTGATCAGGACGGCACGGACGCGTTCTTTCACTGTGTCTCCTCAGGCGTTGCTGTCGAGTAGACCAGTTCATCATCCGGCCGCCACCACCGTGGAGAATTCGACCGGGGGTGAACCCGGCCGAAGAAGATCAGCTCATCACCCACCCGCCATCAACGTGGAGGCTCTGACCGGTGATGAACCCGGCCGCAGGACTTGCCAGGAAGGCGACAGCGGCGGCCACGTCCTCCGGCCGCCCGCGGCGGGGAACGCACTGGCGGGCGATCTGGTGCTCGGGGGAGACCCGGGCGGCGGGCGGGAGGGCGTTCTCGGCAGGAACCTGGATCGCCCCGGGCAGGACCGAGTTGACGGTGATCCCGCCCACGCCGACATCGCGGGCCAGGGACCGGGTCAGTCCGATCATCGCGGCCTTGGCCGTGGCGTAAGGGGTGAGCTGGCGACGGCCCACGAGGGCGTTGATCGAGCCGATGTTCACGATCCTGCCCCACTGGCGTGCCGTCATGCTCGCGGTGACAGCCTGGCACAGGCGGCGCGGAGCGTGGAGGTTGACGGCGAGGGACTGCTCCCAGTCGGCCTCGTTCAGGTCTTCCCAGGCGATACGGGGGTAGGCGCCGGCGTTGTTGATCAGGATGTCGACGGGTGCCAGGGCGTCCGTGACGGTGGTGATCAGGGCGGCCGGGAACTTCGGATCGGTGAGATCACCGGAGACGGCGATGCCTCGGGTGGGCAGCTGGTCCAGGAGGTCGGCGGCGGCCGCGTCCTCGTTGTAGTGGGCGACGGCGACGTGGGCGCCGGCGGTGGCGAGGGCACGGCAGATCGCGGTGCCGATGCCACCGGTGGCTCCGGTGACGAGAGCAGTGCGGCCGAGCAGGGGTCGGGCGCGCAGCGACTGATCAGTGAGGGAGAGGGAGGGGTTCACGAGAGCTCCGTTTCGAATGTGTGCTGAGTGAAGAACTCGGTGGCGTTGCTGCTCGGCTGATGGAGTTCGGCAGCTTTGATCAGCGTCAGGAGGGTGTCGGTCGTCGTGATGGGCCAGGGACGGACGACACCGAGGACGCGGAGGGTGAGGAAGGGGCGCAAGTCGTGCCAGGGGATGTCGGGCAGGGCTCGCAGGGCGGTGGTGAGGGCGGCTCGGCGGCCGGGGCCGGTGTTCCAGCGGTAGTGGATGTCGAGGTGGCGGAGTCGGGGGTGGTGGTCCAGGTGGGTGATCCGGGGGGTTGTGAGGGGCGGGAGGGCGAGGCGCATGGTGCGCTGGTAGGTGTCGGGTTGATAGGTGGGGACGAGCCAGCCGCCCAGGCCCATCAGGTACCAGAGGAGGTTGGCGGCTTCGCCCGGAAGGGTGTTGAGGCCGGCGAGTGCGAAGTCGAGCCAGCACAGGGGGTCGGCGATGTTGGGCTCGGTGGGGTCTCCCTGAGTGTGTCCGCACACCCAGCTGCTGTCCGGTGTCAGGATCTGGCGGGTGGTACGGACGATGTCGGGGAGGTTGATGGTGAGCGGCCGACCGTTGACGGTGATCGTGTGGTCGGCGAGGTCGGCCACAGTGAGAGCGGGAACGTTTCCTTCGGCCGGAACGACGGAGTGGCCGGGGTGCAGGTACCAGGTGTCCAGGCGTCCACCGGGTCGGATGCGGTCGGCGTAGAGGGTGGGAACGCAGCTGCTCAGGGGGTGTCGGCGTTCGTCCGTGAAAGCGGCGGTCAGGTCGTGACACACGGCTTCAACGAGCTTGACGAGACGGGGTATGTGGCTCGGGTCGCGGTCGGCGAGGGCGATGAGGTCGCCGAGGAGGAGTTCGCACCGTCCCTGAGCGAACACGTCGTCGAAGACCACCTGGCTGCCGTCCGGCCCGTCGTGAAGACCATGGAGCCGGGGTACGGAGAGGCGGTGTTTGATCAGGCGGTGGCCACGAACCTCCCCAATCGCGGCCGTGCGATTGGGGAAGTCCTTCGCGAAGACTTCGTCGGTCACTGCTCCACTCCGTTCATGGTGTCGTCCCACAGGTCGAGGATGATCCGGGCGGCCTCGAGGGCGGCGGCGCGGTCGGTACGGGCGGTTCGGGCCAGGGAGGTGTCGTGGCCGTGGGCGCCGAGGAGCGCGGTCAGGGCGTCCTCGTCGGCGGAGACCGGTGCGCGGCGGAACTCCAACTGCACCTTCGCGGACAGCGCCGTCACCTTGTAGAGGGCGTGCAGATCGCCGGCGCCTGCGAGGATCTGGCGGCGGATGTCGAAGGTTGCCTGGACACCGTTCATGACGGTGGCGGCCACGATGGCGGCCGGGTCCGGAGCGGGGAGCCGCAGGCCGTTTCGGACCCACAGCGGCGTGATGTCACCGGCACCGATCTGGGCCAGCACGTGCTGGAGTCGAACGGACACGTTGCCGGTGCGGCATTCGGCGAGCGTGACGACGCTGACGCCGACCTTGACGCCCTCCAGGTCGGGGCGGAGTTCGGCCAGCACGTCGGCGAGGGGGCCCAAACGGGCGTTGTCGGCGACGACGAGCACGTCGAGGTCACTCCACCCGCTCCGGTACCTGCCCTTGGCGGCGGACCCGGTGACGGCCAGCAGGTCCACCACCGGGTCAGCGCCGCCGGTGGTGCGGTCCAGCAGCTTGTGCAGGTAGGACTCCAGGCTGATCGGGAGGCCCAGGGTGTTCACGGGCTGCGTCTCCGGGTGCCGTGCGGGCCAGTGGCGGTCGAGGACCAGCGCGTCCAAGCAGCGCTCCAGGCGGAGCCGTGTACCGGAGTTGTCGATCACCCGGTCCGCGATGCCCGCGATCCTGTCCGCGCCTCGACTCTCCTTGACGAGGTCGCGTACGGCCACGTCGTCGGCTCCGGTTTCGCTGCGTGCGCGGCGGGCCGCCATAGGCGTGTCGAGGTACGTGACGGTGACCTGCCGTCCGAGCAGTCGCCGGAGTGCGGCGGTGGACTCCAAGGAGTGCAGCGACTCGATCGTCACGTCGGTCAGGTAGTGGTGGGCCGTCAGGTAGCGGTCCAGGGCGTCGACGATCAACTCGGCCTGGACGTCCTCCGTGACCGCGTACGGGTCGGGAAGGCCGGCGTGCGCGGCGGCGGTGTCGAGCAGCCACCCGATCTTGAGGCGGGCGTGGCCGTGTCGCACGCGCAGGTACTCGCCGGCGCTGCTCTTGCCGCTCTCGGACAGCCCGGCGAGCGCGATGACCTGCACCCCGTCCAGGGCACGGGCAGGGACGGCCGGGTGCCGCGGGTGCAGCAGACGCCGGATGTCCCGCTGCACCTCGACGATGGAGCGGCCACCGATCAGCACCGTGTGCGAGAAGCGGCCCTCTTCGGTGGCCATGACGTGGAGTCGTTCGTGCAGGGCCTGCTGGTAGCGGTCGTAGGGCGGGGTGACGCTCGCTTGGTGGGCGAGGCTGTGGGTCACGTTCTTGCCGATGTCATTGGAGAACGCCAGGTAGAGGGAAAGCTCAGCGTTCTCGGCGGCGCGAAGGTCCGTGGCCCACGGTTCGAGCAGGGCCCGTGCCCGGTCGGCCGCCTCCGGGGCGGCCAGGTTCTCGCGGACGGCAACGGTGGCGGCGACCGACGCCTCCAGCATGGGGATGCCCCGGTCGAACAGTCGCAGGCTCTCGTCGCCGCG
This sequence comes from Streptomyces sp. NPDC031121, assembly GCF_055570615.1. NCBI lineage: Bacteria > Bacillati > Actinomycetota > Actinomycetes > Kitasatosporales > Streptomycetaceae > Streptomyces > Streptomyces sp. NPDC031121. The sequence goes on along the minus strand of NZ_JBVIGV010000015.1, from coordinate 92,260 downwards.
GGCGGCGGATCGCGCGAGGTAAGAAGACGCGAGGACGTCCGTGAACTCCTCGATGCGGCTCGTCTCGAACCACCACCCGGCCATGTCGCCCCGGATGTCGGTCCATCGAGAGTCGTGGTCGTGCAGGGCGCCGGCGAGCGCCGCAGCCGGGCCGATCCGGCGGCCCAGCAGGCCGATCTGCGTGGTCTTACCCGTGTTGTCGGCCCCGCTGAACGCGACCGACAACTTCGTGGACTCGTGATTCATCAGGCTTCTCCTCCTACTGCGCGGGCAGCACAAAGCGCTGCCCACCACGTGGGTGTTCAGGGAAAGGGGTTCAAGTGCGGGATCCGGCCTGGTCGCGGCCAATCCCGATGGGTTCAACACAGAGCCGGACGGGGGATACAGCAAAGCGCCCGGATCGACGACGTCGTCCGAGCGCAGTTGGCTGATGGGGCTGAGATATTCAGTTGTCCGTCATGCCCCCATCCGGATCGGCTTCGCCGATCAGATGATTTTCTCTTTCAGTGCTTCATCCGAATCAGCTGCGCTGATCGATTGCGTCGTCATTCCGAGCCCCGGATCGGCTTCGCCGATCAAACTCGCGTTCTCCGCCGAGCAACCGGCCGCTCCCGACCAGACCAACGGCGTGATGTCCCCTGGCTCGGCATTCACTTGACCTGCGCCAAGACGTGCCAGGGGTTCTGATGCGGGATCATGTCGGCACGTGGCGTCATCATGAGCCGACGAGTTCCGAGACAGCCGCGCTGACCGAATACCTCGCCATTCCGAACCCCGGATCGGCTTCGCCGATCAACTTCACTTGGCCCGCGCCAGGCGCACCACCAAAGGGTTCTGATACGCGATCATGTCGGCATGGCACGTCGTCATGAGCTGACGAGTTCCGGAGAGCGGCTGCGCTGACCGAATACCTCGTCACTCCGAACCCCGGATCGGCTTCGCCGATCAAATTGACGCTCCTCGCGAGCAACCGACCATTCCCGACCAGACCACGGCGCGACGCCCCCCAGCCCGGCAACGAGGTGGGACGACCGGCGGGTGCTGAACGGAATCGTGTGAAGCCGCGGACGGCGTCGGCGTGACGTGCCGGCACGGTGCGGGCCCTGCCCGGCTGGGGCCGTTGCAGGCGCTGGAGCCGGCAACGCGTCCCGTCGCGGACGTACACCCCGCTGGTCATGGCATCGGCCCGGCCGGCGCCGAGAACAAGGCCGATGCCCACGTGTGGCGGGAGTCGAACCTGCCGGCCGTGGCCGCCGGGACGACGGTGATCGGGGACGTTGCCTACCTGGGCACCGGGCGGCGCGGCAGGTGTCCCGCTCGCCCCGAACCAGGGCGTTCACCCGGCCGAGCCGGCCCGGGGTCGGTCGGGACCGGTGCTGCCCGCCTGCCGCCGGTCGGTGACTTTGGCGATCACGGGTGCTGTGCCTTCCGGGTCGGTCGGGCATGCGGCGGCCGGCCCGGCGAGCGCCTGGGCGAAACAGGCGGCGGCCGAGGTGGTCGCGGCACTCATGCGTCGGCTTTCGTTCGCTGGGCGATCTCTTCGTCGAGTGGGTACGCCTCGCCCCACTGGTTCGGCTCCTCGACGGGGTGGCCGCGCCCGATGTCGCGCAGCCGTTCGCGGCGGCGGTCCTGGACGTAGCCGCGGCAGAGCAGGGTGTCGTGCTGGGAGGTGGGCCAGTTCGAGGCGGTCGCGCACCACCCGCAGTGCGGCGTGCGGGTCAGGCTGCGCCGGATGGCGAGGGCGAGCAGAGTGGCCGCGCAGCCGAGCAGCGCGCCGATCGCGAGCACCATGTCGTGTCTCCGTCCGTCGTGGTGGTGTTGGCGGCGCGGAAGACGCCGACGGCGGCATCTGCGCTCGTGTCGTATGTGAGGCCCTCGGGTGCCTCGTGGGCCTTGCGGTTCGCGGTGGTGGCAACTCGCCACCGGGACGGGGTCACAGCCCCGGTGCCGACCAGTCGGGGCCGGCGCTTGCTGCGCCCTGGCGGGTCGTACCCCAGGCCAAGGTCTGGGTGGTGCGCGCCGTGCATTGTCCGGCGCTCTCCTTCCGAAGTGGACACGCGTCAGAGCGTGGCCCCCTGCGTGAACTCCCGGCCTCCAGGGAGGGACGCGAGCACTGCGCCGCAGGCGCGAGGGAGCCGACCGCAGCAGGTCGAGGCCATCTCGACTGCGAGGCAGGGCAGTTCCTTGCACCAGGCTGCGCCCTGCTGTCGCAGAGCCCTCCGGATCAACTCTGTTGATCCCCAAGCGCCAGACGGGCCCGCAGGCACTCTGCGCAACCGAGTCCCGCTCTGTGCAGCCTCTACAACCCCTATCGCGCGACATTCCGACTCACCGCAGACCATCATCGAATGGCAACTCGAATGAGATACCCTCAGAGACCAGTGGATCCAATCGGACTGGTCGGCAACAGGGGATGCGAGGCGAGAAGAGATGAGGACCTGGCGGACGAGGAAGGTTGGGCTCTCCACTGCGGCGCTGACTGCGGGCGTTGTGCTCGTTGGGTGCTCCAGCGGCAACGGCGGAACGGCCAAGGAGACTCTGCCGTCGCCTGCATCAAGCCCGGCGGCGAGCACAGCCAAGGTCGCCGACACGGCTCTCGGCAAGGCGCTGGACAAGCTCGCCTTCCAAGGCGCCGGAAGCTCCGGAAAGAACAGCGGAGCTTGCCTCGGTGGCGCGGTGCGGAACGCGGGAATGTCGGAGAAGGCGCTGGCCTACATCATCAAGGCCGACAGCGACGACATGGGCGCGGTCATCGGCGGACTGAGCAAGGTGAGCGAGGACGACGCCGCTCTGCTGGCCTCGCGGTCGCTGCGCGAGGCCTTCGACGGGTGCGTCAGCGAGGCCGTACTTCCGAACAGCGGTAGCCCCAAGGCCCAGAGCTACACGCCGCCGGAGGCAGCCGCGAAGCCAGTGGCGGGCAAGCCGAACCTGAAGCCTGCCTACCCGGTCCGCGCGGATCAGCCGGTCAGCTCTTCCATCGAGCTCACCAAGGGCCTGGTCTCGATGTTCTCCTCCTACGCCCGTGACGAGAGCCAGAAGAAGACCTACGCGGCGGCCGGCCAGTGCCTGGCGACCTCGGTGTACAAGGCCGGCTTCAGCCAGGAGACGCTGCACTTCCTCGCCGGTGGTGCGCCGCTCGGCACCGGGTCAATCGTCGACCACGTGCCGAACGACAAGGACAAGGCGATCTGGCAATCCCCGAGGTTCACCCAGGAGCTTGTCGACTGCACGGCGAACGCGACGCCGACTCCCCCGTCCGAGTCCTGAGCGGGCGCTCATTCAGACTGGCCCACCTCCTGCGGCAGTGCGTGGCAGGGGGAGCTGACTGGGCGCGTCTTCGACTCTGCCGATGCTCGACAGGTAACAAAAAGAGTGGCAGATGTCTTATCCATTAGCGCCGATAGTGCGACTTCACGGATTGGAGAGGCAAGGCATGGAGAAGCCGCAGATGACTGCCGCACACGAGTTGGACAAGACGACGCAACCTGTGCGCGGCGCGAGGAAAAAGCCGTCGGCCGGGACCCAGACCGGCAGCGGTGGCCGCCAGGGCATGTTCGTCCGGCTGAGCTCGGACGAGAAGCAGCGCGCGGAGTACTGGGCCGACAAGCGCGGGTTCTCCTCGGTGAGCGAGTACGTGGCCGAGGCGGTGGTCGAGAAGATCCGGCGCGAGAACCTCGACTATGACCTGCCGACCCTGGAGATCGCGCGGCTCAATGAGCTCGTCGATCAGGTCGCGGCGCTGGCGAAGAACTCGGCGAACCTCGAACGTGTCGTCACCACGGGCTTCGACTCGCTGATCGGGCTCACCCGCGGCGACAACTACCTGCTCGACGAGGAGGACGGTGAGCTTGTATGAGCCGGGACTTCGCAGAGATGCTGGAGGCGGCCACGCCCACCGACGAGTTGATGGATGTGGACACGTCCTTCCTCGACGCCTACCGGCGTGCTGGGAGCGAGGAGTTGAAGCGCGACCAGTCTCAGGCCGCACGGCGTGGGCCTGCGGCGGCAACACCCGGGCCGGAGGTTCGGTTCGATGAGACCGGCGACATCGACTCTCAACTCGGGGTTGAAGGTCCGCGGGCTGATTTCGACGGGCAAGCCGAAACGGATCGCCCGAACCTGGAGCAGGACCGCGAGCCCGACGTCGGCAACTCCGAACGCGCCGGCAGATCCCATCAGCGCGGTGGCGCCGGCGGCGGGCAGAACACCGCTGACGGGCTGCTCCCGGGCGGCGTGCCGGCGGGCCCTGCGGCCGACGACATCGCCCCGCCGGACGAACCCGAGCAGGTGGGGCCCGGATCGCTGCAGTTCACCGGTGATCGGCGCGCCGCGCAGAGCGCGCCCTCGAAGAGGGGCTCGGGCAGCACTGCCGAGACCGCCGCGCTCCCCCAGTCGGGCTTCCGGCTCGTCGGCATGCAGAGCCAGCCGCACATCAAGGCGCTGCCCGAGAGCGTTGTGAACGCGCTGCGGGAGCAGCTGCGAGCAGCCGCGGTCCGTGAGCTGGGCGTGAGCGACAGCGCCGCTCGGGAGTTCAGCCGGCGGCTGAGCCAGGGCACGCTGGTGATGGCGTTCCTGCTGGCACAGCTCGACCTGCGCCTTGATGCCGATCCTGCCACCGAGCGCGCCGTGGAACTCTTCCGCTCCCGCGACCCGCTGCTGGGCAGCGTGTTGACACGGTTGATGAGCATCGAGGCTGTCGAACGCGAGCGGGACGGGTTGTTGCGCAAGCTGCGCGACGAGCTGGGCGAGGTGCGCCAGACCAGCGCGGTGATCGAGCAGGCGCTCGCATACTCCATCGCCGACCGCACGGAGAACTTCCTGCGGGGCTCGCACAACCTTCATGACGCGCCGATCACACACAAGGAGGCGATCCATCTCCGGGACATGGCCCGTGAGGCGACCAGGAAGCAGTCGAGGCTCGAACGCGAGCGGGAAGGGCGGCCGATCCGATGACCGCGATCGGCGCCGCCCGCGCCGAGGGCGTATGGCAGGCCGCTCCAGGTGGACCGAAGAGGGTCGCCTTCAAGAAGGTCTGGTCGGGCCACGAGTTCACCGATGACGAGGTGGCCAAGCTGCTCGCGGGCGAAACGATCTCGTTCGAGGCGAGGCCGAAGGAGAACAAGCCCTTCCCGGCCACCGGTGCGCTCGGCGTCGGCAACTTCAGGGGTCGCAGGTTCGTCGGGTTCCAGCTGGAGGTGCCGGACAAGCCGACGAAGTGGTCTGGCCGGACGTTCACGCCGGCGGAGGTCGCGGCGCTCCTGGCGGGCCAAGCGCTGGAAATCGACGACTTCGTCAGCGCGCGGACTCGCAGGACCTTCGGTTGCAAGGTCACCTGGGACGCGCAGGCCAGGAAGATCATCCCTGATTTCGGCTCCGACGACGAGCCACCGCGGTCCTGGTGCCAGGTGACCTTCACCGATGCGCAGCGCAAGGACCTGGCGGCCGGTAAGACCATCCAGGGCACGGGTTTCGTCTCGGCCAAGGGCAAGACCTTCGACGCCCGCATCTCCTGGAAGAGGCAGGGCGGCAAGAAGAAGATCGTCCCGTCGTTCGGTTGATGGCGGCCGGGTAGTGACGAGTGGGAGCGGGTCCAGACCTGGGGGCCCGCTGCTGCCAATCACGACAGGAACGAGGATGCGGGGGGAACGATGCGCGAAATCACTCAGCCGGGCGACCGGGTGGCCTGATCGGCGACGTACACAGCGACGCCGGCGACGCCATGTTCTTGCGCGAGGCAGTGGCGGCGCCGGCGTCCGGTCCGGTCCGGTCCGGTCCGGTCCGGTCCGGTCCGGTCCGGTCCGGTCAAGGAGACGCTGTGTGGCGCCGAGGCGCACCCCCTTCGGCACTCTGAGCGGGCAGTGCTCGACGGGATGTCGGTTCGTCAGGAAGGCCTCGACCAGAACGGCTCCTCCGATGCGTTGGCCGTGCTCGGCCTGGGCGACGACGTTCCGCGCCTCGAGGCGGAAGCGATGGACTGAGCGCCACCGCTTCCGCGGTGCGACTGATCCGTCAGCCGTTCAAACAACACTCGACGACTCGGATCAGCCAGTCAGACTCGCCTCACACAGCCATCCGACTCCCTTTCACTCTCGTTTCGAATGACTTGTCTAAGATAGGATGCCATTCGCGCGCCTCACACATGAAGGCTTCTCGACAGGTCGAGCAATGGCCATTGCGATGGCAGGGGGGATGGGGGTTTCATGGCGAAACTGTCCTATAAGGTGCCAAGTTCGCTGAACAGGAGCTTTCTGGATCACGAGATCACGCTCAGCAAGGGCGGCTGGGCGGCGAAGCCCTCCCCGATCAAGCAACTGCTCTTCTTCGGTGGCGGCATCCTCGCCCTGCTGTGGTTCAGCACGTCGACGTTCGTCGCGAGCTCGGGCCCAGTCGCCATCACGTTCTTCGTTCTCTGGGGACTGGCGGCGATCGCCTACTTCGGCGGGCTGATGAAGACGAAGGAACTGCGCATCATGCGGGTGCCGGCCTTGCTTGCCTACCTGCCCCGCAAGGCCCGGCACGTCCTCACCCGCCGCAGCTCGAACCCCACGGACTTCTACTCGATCGTCGGTATCGACGGGATCGACGAGGACGGGCTGATCCGTTTCTCCGACGGCGGCGAAGGCCGGGTCTACCTGGTCGTCGGATCAGCGAGCTATCTGCTCTTCGACGAGGACCGGATCGGGATCCTCGACCGGGTCGACTCCTTCTGGCGCAAGGTCGAGACGACGTGCGAGCACAGCTTCATCACGACGAAGGAGCCGCAGCGGATCTACCACCAGGTGGCGAACCTGGAGCGGCGCAACCAGGCCCTTCAGCTCCGTGACCCCGATCTGATCGAGCTGCAGAACGAGCAGTACGACATCCTCACGCAGCACGTGGGCGGCAAGTTCCCCTCGATCCACCAGTACCTGCTGCTCAAGGGCAAGAACACCGACGCGCTGCGCAAGGGACACCAAGTCCTCCAGGCCGAGGTCGGCGGCTCCACCCTCATGATCAAGGAAGCCACGATGCTCGACCGCGAGGAGGTCGAGCCGATGCTGCGGGTCTTCTACCAGGGCATCGACGACGAACTGCTCGACCTCAAGACGTCGCTGAACTGACAGCGCCAGGCCGACCCCCACGACGAGGAACGAACGAAGGACACCATGGCGCTGATGACGAAGGTCCGGGCACAGCTCGGCGTCCCGGGAAAGAAGCCTGACGAGACGAAGGAGAGCGGGGAGCTTCCGGTCGGTGATCTGCCCGCGGACGACGCTGCTCAGGCTGAGGGCGTGCAGACGACTGCGGCAGTCCACGGCGTGGCCGACGAAGCCGCCGAGCCGAAGAAGAACTGGTGGCAGCGCCGCCGGGAGGTGAAGCACCTCCAGGGCGCATTCGACGCCTATCCGCATCTGCTCGCGCTGAAGCCGAAGGAGAAGTACCTCTTCCGCTCCGACTACTTCGAGGTCGACGGCTCGGTCGCCTGCATCCTGGCGTACTTCCACGACGACGCCGCGCACGACAACTTCGCCGCCTTCTGGGGCATCGATCGGATCCCGGACGGCCTGGACGAGCGGGTCACCGCGGTCGTGCTTGAGCAGGTCAAGCGGATGGACGACAAGTGGATCGACTCCTATACGAAACAGTCCGAGAAGCTGGAACGGCTCGATGCCAACGAGCAGGAGGAGACGGGCACGACCTCCTCCAAGCGCAAGGCCGCGAAGATCTCCGGTGACCTCGGGGTCACGATCGGAGAGCTCCAAGACGGCGCGAGCTACCTCTCGGTGCACAACCGGCTCTTTCTCAAGGCCCCGGATCTGGCGACCCTGGACGACACGATCGACCGGGTCACGCGCCTGTACATCGACCGCTTCGGCACGCTGAAGGCCGCGCCCTACGCCGGCGAGCAGCGCCAGGAGCTCTCGGGCCTGTGGAAGAACAACGAGAAGAAGAAGGGCAAGGGCTTCCACTTCACCTCGACCGAGCTGGCCGGATCGTACTCACTGGTGACCAACGGCCTCAACGACAAGGGCGGCGAGTACGTCGGCTACATGGTCGGCGACGTCAACAACAGCGCCGTGCTCATGGACGTAAACGCCTACGCCCACCACGTGATCGTCGCCGACGCCACCCTCAGCGAGTACCTCGACCGCCAGCGGGTGGCCAACATGTGGTGCTCGAAGATCTCGCAAGCGACGCTGCTGAACAACGGCCAGGTCGTCCACCTCGTCCTTGACGGGGCGAATCTCGACAAGCTCGGCCCGAGGTTCGAGCGGCTCACCTCGCGCGTGGACCTGAACCAGGGCGACGTGAACATGTTCGAAATGTTCGGCGAGGAGGAGGACGAGCTGACGGTCTTCTCCGCTCAGATGGAGAAGCTCAAGCTGATGTTCGAGCAGCTCTACGAGTCCACCGACGGTGCCGTCGGCTCGATCATCCGCAGTGCCCTCGAAGACACGGCCACGGACTTCTACATCGAGCAGGGCATGTGGCGGCACAACGCCAAGGAGCAGCGCAACCGCCTGCGCGTGGTGAACATCCCGCACACCCAGGTGCCGCGTCTCCAGATGTTCGTCTCCTACCTGGCGACCGCGCACAAGGCGCTGTTGAACTCCAGCAAGACCGACCCGGACCAGCTGCGCGCCTACAACGTGCTCAGAGGCATCGCCAACGCGATGCTGAGCACCAACGGCGACCTGTTCAACAACCACACGGCCTCGGCCGTGGACGGGGTCCGGGATTCGCGGCGCGTGGTCTACGACTTCTCGCGGCTCATGCGCCGCGGCAAGGGCGTGGCGATGGCGCAGCTGGTGAACATCGTCGGCTTCGCCGTCGGCAAGCTGGGAATCGGCGACACGGTGATCATCCACGGCACCGAGCACATCGACGACCGGGTGAAGAAGTACCTCAAGGACCAGTTCGACCATATGCACGAACGCGGCGGCCGGGTGGTCTACAGCTACAACGACGTCGACAGGATGCTGGCGGACAGCGACTTCAACAAGTTCGACGCTGCGGACTACACGCTCTTCGGCCCGATGCGCGACAAAACGGTGGCGGAGTACCAGAAGCAGTTGCACCAGCGGATCCCGCCGGATCTCGCCCGACTCATCACGACCAAGGACGAGAACCTCACGTACCTGCGCCGGGGCGTCTCCAACGTGGTCTTCCACCTGGATCTGGCACTGGGGATCAACCCCTACCGCGAGGCCCAACGCAGGCAGGTCCGGCTGGAGGCGGCCAAGGCCGAAGAGACGGCGCGGATGGACTCGATCATGCACGACAAGCCGATGCCGGGCGCGAACCTCACCAGCATCCGGAAGCACGGCGAGGGCGACGGCGGTGGGGCCGACGCGGGCCAGGCTGACGCGATCAAGCGCAGCGGCGGCAAGAGCCTGCAGCGGCCCGATGGCAAGGCAAGGCGACCGGCAACAAGGCCCAAGCCCAAGAAGCTGGAAAAGACATGAGCGAGGTCGGCACTGATACGAGGACGAGGAGCAGAGGAGAGAGCATGAACCGGACGATCACGGCGGTGGCGAGGCTGCGTGCCCGGGCCGGCCACGACGTGGGTGCAGTCCGCCCGGGCAGGCCCGTGCGCGGGCTCGCCCTCATGCTCCTGGCGGCGCTGCTCGTGCCGGTCTTCATGATGGCGACGTCTTCGCCGGCGTCTGCGGACGACAAGAAGGAGCGCGACAACTACAGCCTCTACCAGCTGGCCTCGAACGCGAGCTCGTACTTCAGCGAGAAGAACTCGCCGCAGAACGACAAGGGCATGCACGAGAACTGGAAGCCGGTCACGTCCAGCCCGTCCTCGGGCGGTTCCATTCTCGGCTACGCCGACCCGGAGTTCAGCCTGGGCGACATCGTGGGCTGGTTCTTCGCCGAGGTGTCGGGGTCCTCGCAGACCGTCACCTACGAGACGCTGGCCGCGAAGGACGACAAGGGCAACGCCAAGTACGCGGGCATGCTCGACTACGCGCACTTCGGGGCGGCCAACAACGATCTCGGCCTGGACACGATGTCCTCGGGCATCGGCGGCCAGATCGTGAGCGTGATCGGGGGGTCGGTCATCTGGGTCCTCTACGCCCTGGCGCTGGCGGTCGGCACGCTGTTCTACGTCATCATCCAGTTCCTGAAGCTCGTCAACCCCTTCCTGTGGTTCTACAACGCGGTCGCGGCGGTGAATCCGACTTTTGCCGAGGGCATGACGGGAGGCGATACCGGAGGCGGCGCCCTCGCGGGTCTGCAGCACTGGATCAGCGGCTGGTACGGCTTGCTCGTCGACATCTCGTGGCAGGCGCTCGTGCCGATCTTCATCGGCTTCGTGCTCATCGGCCTGGTCCTGTTCAAGAAGATGGACCGAGGCTCGGCGATCAAGAAGCTCGTCGTGCGCGTCGTCTTCATCGGCGTCGGCCTGCCGCTCATCGGGTCGATGTACTCCGGCGTGCTCGGAAAGTTCGACGACTCCGTTCTCGGTCAACACGCCGGCCCGACGCGCGTCGTGCTGAGCACTTACGTCGACTTCGAAGCGTGGATGATGAACGACCGCCTGGGGATTCCGGATCAGGCCACTGTTTCCTGGGACGATGGCCAGGCCAGCCCGGACGCGATGATGTCCGTGCGCACGAGTGCGCTGGCGATCAACAAGCAGTCCCACGGGGCGACGTTCAACGGCATCAACATCGGGACGAAGGCCAAAGACGCCGAGTCGGCTTGGAAGGACGGCACCGTCTCCGCCAACGGAGGCCGTGCCTCGGACGACTTCAAAGCGGTGTTCTCGACCTTCGGGATCATCGGCAAGTACATCGCGAGCAACGAGATCGCAGCCTCCGACTTCGAGTCGGGGATCAAGACCTCGATCACGCAACTGGACGAGAGCGCGGATACCAAGAAGAGCTGGTTCGTCGACGAGGACAGTTACGGCGACGTGAAGCAGTTCGGTGAAGAAGCGGGGCCGAAGCCGGTCGATCACCCGGTGATCTCGACCGACGGCACGGGCTTGACCTCCTCTCATCCCGGTAAGGATTCGACGGTCTTCACCACGACAGGGACGAAGGGTGGCTGCGGCTTCACGGTGGGCAAGACGCCCTCCTCGTGCAACCTGTCTCCCCTGGCGGCGTACAACTACCTCAACACCGGGTTCAACCCCGGCTCACTGGCCATGTACTCATCGAACAACGCCACCAGCGGGTTCACCCGCGAGAACCACATGGCCGTCAGCCAGGTGGGCACTGGGCCGGCGAAGTTCATGTACTGGAGCAACGCGGCCACGGTCCTGGGCTCCATCGTCCTGCTCGGCTTCTGGTACGCCATCGGCATGCTGGCCGGGGCGATCAAGCGGACCTTCGGCCTGGTGGCCGCCGTACCGTTCGCGACGCTGGGCGCCCTGCAGGCGATCGCCAAAGTGATCGTGTACTCCACGGCCATGATCATGGAAGTCCTCGTCACGCTGTTCGTCTACCAGTTCGTCTCGGAATTCCTGATCTCGGTCCCGGACATCATGGCCGGCCCCGTGTCGAGCTTCATGAGCCCGGGTGGCCTGTGGGGCAGCCCCACGCTCGGCGGGATCATCGTGGTGGTCCTGACCCTGATCTCCTCGCTGGTGATCATAGGCATCACCTTCGCCCTGCTACGGGTGCGCAAGACTGTGCTGCAGGCGATGGACGAGGTGGTCACCAAGCTCGTGGACAAGTTCCTCGAGACGAACAGCACGCCGAAGCCGGACAAGGGCGGGCTGATGCCTGCTCTGGCCTCGGGTGCGGGGGCCGGCGCGGGTATGGCCATGGGCAACAAGCTCGCCAACGGGTTCGACAGCAAGACCAGCGGTCCGGCGTCCCCGAGCGGGGGCAAGCCCACGGGCAAGACGGCGCCGACGAACGCCGGCGGCACGAACGGTGGCGCCACGGAGTTGACGTCCGGTAAGCAACAGCTGGCCCTCGAGGGCGGCGGGCACGATGGTCCGGATGGACCGGACAGTCCGGTGCTGGATGGTGGTCCTGGTGGTAGTGGCTCCGACGGCGGCAGTGACGGCGTCAAGGCTCTGCCGGGCGGCACCGGTCCCGCCGGTGGTCCGGGCACGCCCGGTCGCGACGGACAGGCCGACAAGGGTGGTCCGCTGCAGCTGACAAGTGGCGGAGCGGGCAGCTCGCGCTCGGACAAGCACACGGCGCAGGGTCTGAGCGCCCAGGGTGGCCTGTCGAACCTCGGGTACACCGCGGACGGCCGCAACGTCATCCAAGGTGAGGTACCTTCCTCGTCGACGGACCCGTCGAGTCCTCGTGGTGGTGCTCAGGGCGAGAGCGGCGCCAACGGCGCTGCTTCTGTCCCGACCAGCGGATCCCGTGGGGCTGTCGCCGGTCAGACGGTACCGACGCAGTTCGGCGCGGGTTCCCAGGGTGCGCAGAGCCAACAGGACGGCAACCAGCAGGCTGCACCGCAGCGCTTCGGCGGCGACGCCGTGCCCGCCCCGGCTCCTGCTCCGGCTCCGACGCGGCCGGGTGCGCCCAGCGCGCGTCCGACCCAGTTCGGCGCGGGCTCCCAGGGTGCGCAGAGCCAACAGGACGGCAACCAGCAGGCTGCACCGCAGCGCTTCGGCGGCGACGCCGTGCCTGCCCCGGCTCCTGCTCCGACACAGCCGGGTGCGCCGAGCGCGCGTCCCACGCGCTCCGCTCAGAGCACCCCTGCCCCGACTCCGGCCCAGACCCCCGTCCGGCCGCCGGCAGGGCAGGAGCAGGCCGAGGCGCAGACGAACAGGGCCCGGCTGCTGCCCGTGAACAGCGCCCGCCGCGACGGCTCCTCGGCTCCGAGGCGGCCAGGGTCCGGTGCTCCGGCTGTGGGTCAGGCTCCGGCTGCGCCTGGTGGGCGGACTCCGGGTCGGGCGCAGGCAGTGCGTCAGCCGGCTTCGAGCCAGACGTCGACGCCTGCCCCGTCGGGGCGTGCTCCGCGGCCACCTGCTCCTGCACCGGCTCCTTCGCCGCGGCAGGCTCCGGTTCAACGTCCGCACCGGACGGCCGATCCGGCTCCCCGGAGCGTGGAGACCCCGGAGCCGCAGCAGCGGCCGGCCGTCGGCCCCCGCCGAGACCGGCGCGACTGATCCTCCGATCGAGGGCGAGTGTGGAGGCCTGACGCATCCGGTGAAAACGATCAACCTCACCGGGTGCGTCGTCCATACGCGGCGCCGCAGCTTCAGGAGGAGACGTCAGAGGCTTGACCACCCGAGGAAGGACAGAACCCCGTGGACGCGATGCCACGGGGTTCTGTGCTGCTGCGCCGGCCAGGCGGGACGTCGACGCTACTTGGCGCACTTGGTCTTGAAGCCGTCCAACAGTGCCTTGCCGGCATCGGAGTCGTCACGCACGTACACGCTACCGCTGATGCTGATCGAGGTGTTGCTGGTCGAGACTGCCTCGCTGCCGGTCCGCCTGTTGCGGGTGTCGTCTCCGGCGACCGTCCATATGATCTGGGACTGGTCCTTGTTGAACTCGCCGGTGCTGGTCACGCCCGGCTTCTCGTAGACACCATCGCAGCCGTACTCATGATGCGAGACGCTGTTGCCCTTGACGACCAGCTGGCCGAGTTTGGACGTGCCGTTGACGTCCTTGATGTAGTAGGTGCCGTCGAGCTTGCCGGCGCTGTCGCTGCTTCCGCCGCAGGCGGTGAGTATGAGTGAGCCCGCGGCCAGGGCCGCGACGGACACGGCAATCCTGGCCCGCGTCCTGCGTGCAGTCCTGGTGATCCTCATGGCGTTTCCCTTCGTTCGTTATGGCAGTCGATTCGAGACGGACAGGCCAGTCAAAATAACCTATGGATAGGGGCTTTTGGCGGACCGGGACCGCTTGTCAGGTGCCTTCTCGGAGGTTGTCGGGCCGATGCCCGGTCAGCGCCCTTGCGGACTGGGTCTGATGGGGCGCTGTGTTCGCCGTCCTGGACGCGCCACTGCAGACGCTGCACCGGCGGGGCGTCTGCCGACCACGAGTACCTGTTCCCGTCCAGTGGCGGCGGGCTGCCGGCCAACACGAACTCAGCTACCAGCAGACCGAGGCCGTCCCCGGCACCAGAGCCGCGCTCGTGAATCTGGTCGGCATCGCTCCTCTGGAGGATCGCGACGCCGTCGCCGCCGCCGCCGTCGTCAAGGCTGTCGGCGTCAAGGGGGCCGCTCTCCTCACCCTCGGCAAGCAGCTGTCCGCCTCGGCCGTCCGGCAGCCCCCGGGCGTCACCGGCTCCGCGCACGGGGGCCGCTCGCGATGCGCGCCCACCGCCACGTCCACGCCCCCGCCACCACTCCGGACGACGACGCCGACTCGCGCGCTGGGACGACGGCGGCGCCCCGCCCGCACAACCCCGTTTCTCCCCGGACGCGCGGCTGCGCGTCGGAGCCGAACTCGACGATCGGCTGGTCGCCCTGCTCCAGCCCCACGAGATCCATCCGCGGATCGTGGGCGACGAGGAGCGGTATCGAGGCCGAGCACGCGGCCCACTCCGTCTGGACGGGCGCCAGCCGGAGCGAACCCCTGTGTCGTCGAGGCCGCGCTCGCTCCTGCCGGAGGAGAGCCGTGTCGAAGGCACACACCTGATCACGCGGCCCACGGACCGCGCGCACCTGCGCACCTGCGCACCTCATGGTGCTCCGTGCACCTCGTTCACTGCCACTCACGGCAATGCCGCCGTCCGACCCGGCCAGACCGGCTTGGTCCCCAGCCGGCCCCCAAAAACGATCTTGAGGCCGTATCGGATGCTTCCGATACGGCCTCTGACCTGCGTATTCGCAAGTCGGGACGACAGGATTTGAACCTGCGACCCCTTGACCCCCAGTCAAGTGCGCTACCAAGCTGCGCCACGTCCCGATACCCGCTGACCTGGGGTTTCCCCCCGGCCGAACGCGCATGAGAACAATACCGCACTCCGCGGGGTGATCGCGCGCACCCTTCCGCTCTCCCGCGCCGCGGCCGACGGGTTGACCTCGACCGAACTTGAGGTTGCATGATCCACTCATGTCTCACGCAACCGCGGACCCCGGGGTCCGCCACGAGGACCTGGGCCGCCTGATGGCGCTCATGACGGGGGCCGAGAAGCACGGCCCCGCCGCCACCTCCACGCTCGACGTGCTGTGGGTGCTGTACGACCGGGTGCTGCGGGTCGCACCGGAGACCGCCGGGGACCCCGGCCGGGACCGGTTCCTGCTGTCCAAGGGGCACGGCCCCATGGCCTACTACGCCGTGCTCGCCGCGAAGGGGTTCTTCCCCGTCGACTGGCTGAGCGGCTTCGGCTCGTACGACTCCCCCCTCGGCCACCATCCGGACCGCGTCCTGGTCCCCGGGGTGGAGATCGCCAGCGGCTCGCTCGGCCACGGCCTGCCGCTCGCCGTCGGCAGCGCCCTGGGCCTGCGGGCGCAGGGCCTGGCCGATCCGGCCGTGTGGGTGCTCATCGGCGACGCCGAGCTGGACGAGGGCAGCAACCACGAGGCGATCGCCTACGCGGGCTCCGCGGGCCTGGAGCGCCTGCACACCGTGGTGATCGACAACGACTCGGCGACGCACGGCTGGCCCGGCGGCATCGCCTCCCGCTTCGAGGCGGCCGGCTGGTCGGCGGTGACCGTGGACGGCCGCGATCACGAGGCGCTGTACGCGGCGTTCACCGCGCCGCACCCCGGCCGCCCGCACGCCGTCGTCGCCCGCGTCGAGAAGAAGGCCTGACCCGCCCGGGGGGACCCGAGGGTTCCGGAGATTCTGGAGGATTGTGTGGACACCATGCGGGAGCGGTTCGTCTCCGTGACATCGCAGCTGCTCGACGAGGACCCGCGGCTGGCGCTGGTCCTGGCCGAGATCACCATGGACGGGTTTCGGCCCGCCCGAAAGCGCCACCCCGACCGGGTGCTGAACGTGGGGATCCGCGAGCAGCTGCTGATCGGCGTGGGCGGCGGCCTGGCCCTCACCGGCATGCGGCCCATCATGCACACGTTCGCCAGCTTCCTGGTGGAACGGCCGTTCGAGCAGGTCAAGCTGGACTTCGGACACCAGGGAACGGGCGGCGTGCTGGTCAGCGCGTCGGCGAGCTACGACTGGCCGGCGGGCGGCTTCACGCACATGGCACCGGGCGACGTGGCCCTGCTGGACACCCTGGACGGCTGGACGGTGCACGTGCCGGGCCACCCGGACGAGGCGGAGGCGCTGCTGCGGCACGCGTACGCCGCCGGCGACGACAAGGTGTACGTCCGGCTGTCGGCGCTGTCGAACGAGGCGCCGCGCCCCGTGGACGGGCGGCGGATCCAGACCGTCCGGGAGGGCGGCGCGGGGGTCGTCGTCGCGGTCGGCCCGATGCTGGACAACGTGCTCGCCGCGACGGAGGGCCTGGACGCGACGGTCCTGTACGCGCCGACGGTACGGCCCTTCGACGGGGCCGCGCTCCGCGCGGCGGCCGGCCGGGCGGCGGCCGATGTCGTGCTGGTCGAGCCGTACCTGGCCGGCACGTCCGCCGGGGCCGCGGCCGAGGCGCTGGTCGACGTGCCGCACCGGGTGCTGGGACTGGGTGTGGACCGGGCGGAGCTGCGCCGCTACGGCACGGTCGACGAGCACACGGCGGCGCACGGCCTGGACCCCCGCTCGCTGCGTGAGCGCGTCACCGCCTTCCTGCGCTGAGGCGGCGGCCCCCGACGGCAGGCTCAGCCGGTGCGGCGGGCGCCCTCCCGGGCGCGGATGATCCCCCCGAGTTCCGCGGCCAGGGCCTTGATGCCCGCAAGGCCCTCGGTGCCCCACTTGCGGGGTTCGACGTCCACCGCGCACACCGTGCCGAGCACCGTGCCGCCGCGGTCGGTGACCGGGGCTCCGGCGTAGCTGCGCACGCCGCTCTCGTCGACCACGGCGTTGCCGGCGAAACGGGCGAAGTCCCGTACGTCCTCCAGGACGAGGGCCCGGCGCCGTACGACGACGTGCGGGCACCAGCCGCGGTCCCGGGAGAGCACTCGGGCGGGATAGCCGCTGGCGGGCGCGCCGGGTACGTGGTGCAGCCCGGCGAAGAACTGGCGTTCCTCGCCGACGAAGTTGACGCCCGTGTAGGGGGCGCGCAGCTCCTCGGCGATATGGCGCGCGAACGCGTCGAGTTCGGTGTCGGCCCGCTCCCCCAGGCCCAGTTCCCGCAGCCGGACGGCGCGCGCGGGCGCCTCCCGGTCGACGGGTGTGAGCAGCAGGTGTCCGGTCGACTCGTAGTGGGTCACGTCGGTTCCCCCCGATCCGTGGGCTGGGCGGGCACGGCCGGTGCGGCCGTGGACAGCAGGTGGTGGACGAGTTCGGCGAGGACGGCCGTCGCGGAGTGCGCGAGCCGGGCGTCGCAGTGGACGACGGGCACGCCGGGCGCGAGTCCGACCGCTGCGCGGACCTCTCCGGCGGTGTAGCGGCTGCCCGGGTCGAACTCATTGACGGCGACGACGAAGCGGATGCCGCGGCTTTCGAAGAAGTCGACGGCGGGGAAGCAGTCGGCGAGGCGGCGGGTGTCGACGACGACGACGGCCCCGAGCGCCCCGGCGCACAGCTCCTCCCAGAGGAACCAGAAGCGCTCCTGCCCGGGGGTGCCGAAGAGGTACAGGACGTGGCCGGTGTCGAGGGTGATCCGGCCGAAGTCGAGGGCGACGGTCGTGGCCGTCTTCGCGTCGGCGCCGTCGAGGGGGTCGGTGTCCGCGCCGACGCCGCTGAGGAGTTCCTCGGTGCACAGCGGCGGGATCTCGCTGACCGCGCCGACGAAGGTCGTCTTGCCCGCGCCGAAGCCGCCCGCGACGAGGATCTTCAGCGTCGCGGGCCGGGTGGCGGCGGGGCCGCGGGGGTCACAGTCGGCGGCGTAGGCCATCGAGCACCGCCCGCAGGAGGGTCTGGTCGTCGGCGGGGGCGCACGGCCCGCCCGCGCCGGGGAAGCGCGGCGCGTGCGCCGTGACGGCCCCGGCCTCGACCAGGTCGGACAGGAGGACCTTCACCACCGCCGCCGGGAGCCGCAGCTGCCCGGCGACCTCGGCGACGGTGACGGCCGCGGCGCCCGCACAGAGCCGCAGGGCGGCGGTGTGCTCGGCGCCGAGCGGGGCGCGCGGCCGCGCCCCGGTCGCGGTGACCGCGGAGAGCAGGTCCAGGGCGACGGCCGGGCGGGTGCGGCCGCCGCTGGCCGTGTACGGGCGCACGACCCGCCCCGCCGAGTCGTCGAGCCAGGGCGCCGGCTCGCGCGGGGCCCCCGTGCCGGGCACGGCGCGGGCCCGGGTCACTCCGCTGCGGCGGCGGGCCGCCGGGGCGGGGCCGCCAGGTAGGGGCGGACGCTCTTGACGAGCATGGCCATCTCGTAGCCGAGGACGCCGGCGTCGGCTTCGCGGTCGGCGAGGACGGCGAGGCAGGTCCCGGATCCGGCGGCCGAGACGAAGACGAGGGCGGTGTCGAGTTCGACGACGACCTGCCGCACCTCGGCGCCGTCCCCGAACCTGGCTCCGGCGCTGCGGCCGAGGGAGTACAGGCCGGAGGCGAGGGCGGCCAGGTGGTCGGCGGCGTCCGCGTCCAGGCCGTGCAGGCACGTGACGAGGCCGTCGCGGGTCAGCAGTACGGCGCTGCGGGTGTAGGGGACGCGCTGTACGAGTCCGCTGAGCAGCCAGTCGAGGTCGGAGAGCCGGCTGGTCGCCGTTGCGGTGTCGCCGCCCATGGTGGTGCGCTCCTTGCTGGGTCCGGGGCCGGGGGCCGGCATCGGGCTGGGGGTGGGGGTCATGTCTCGCGCTCCGCCTGGGCGAGGCCGAAGCCGCGCTGGAAGGCGGCCATGAGGTGCGGGTCGTGGACCGGCTGGTCGGGTGCGGGCGGGCGGCCGGGGGCCGGGACGTCGCGCAGTTCGGGTGCGAGGTGGGACTGTGCGCAGCGCCGGGGCAGCGGCGGCCGCCCGGCCGCGGCACGCGCGGCCGGTACGGGCACCTGCGCGGCGTCCGGGCCGGGGGGCACGGGCCAGGGGTGCGGGGCGGACGCCGGAGCTGCTGGGGGCGGGGGCTCTGCGGCCGGGGCCGGGCGGGCCGGCTCCCGCTGCTCCCGCTGCACCCGCTGCTCCGGGGGCTCGACGGCCGGGGCCGCGGGCGCCGGGAGGCGGGGGTCGGCGTACGGGCCCGGCTGCGCCGGCGCCCGGGCAGGGTCGGCGGCGGGGCGCGCGGCCGGCGCCTCCGGCCGCGGTGCGGCCACCCGGGCCGGTTCCAGCGGCAGCGCGGCCGCACCGGCGGGGGCGCCGTTCCCGTTCGGGTGCCCCGTCAGGGGCCCGTTCCCGGTGCCCCAGGAGGTGGGCCGGGAGCCGCCCCGCCCCTCGCCGGCGGCCTGCGCTCCCAGCAGGTCCTGCGGGAGGACGAGCACGGCGAGCACGCCGCCGTAGATGTTCGTCTTGAGCTCGACGGCGATGCCGTGCCGGCGGGCCAGCGCGGACACCACGAACAGGCCGATCCGGCCGTCGGCGAGCAGGTGCCGGACGCTGACCTGGTCGGGGTCGGCGAGGAGGGCGTTCATCCGGTGCAGCTCGGCGGCGGGCAGCCCGAGCCCGCGGTCCTCGACCTCCACGGCGATGCCCGCGGTGACCCGTTCGGCGCGCAGCACGACGTCGGTCTCGGGGGCGGAGAACACGGTGGCGTTCTCGACGAGTTCGGCCAGCAGGTGCACGACGTCGGCGACGGCGTGCCCGCGGACGGTGCCGCCCGCCGGGGGCACCACCTTCACGCGCGTGTACTGCTCGACCTCGGCGACGGCCGAGCGCAGCACCTCGCCGAGGTCGACGGGCCTCGTCCACTGGCGGCGGGAGGCGGCGCCGCCGAGCACGGCGAGGTTCTCGGCGTGGCGGCGGATCCGGGTGGCGAGGTGGTCGACGTGGAAGAGCTCCTTGAGGAGGTCGGGGTCCTCGACGGTGTCCTCCAGGCCGTCGAGGAGCGTGATCTCCCGGTGCACGAGGGACTGGAGCCGGCGGGCGAGGTTCATGAACACCTCGACCTTCCGGTCGCTGTCGGAGGGCGCGGCGGGCCCGGCGACCCGTACGAGCGCGGTGTGCGCCTGCTCGCGCGCGCCGCGCAGCTCCTGCGCGAGGAGCCAGAACTCGTCGACGCGCCCGGGGTCGGTGCCGGGAGGCGGGCCGGTGGGGCCGCCGCGGACGGGCGGGTTCGGCGCCTCGCCGCGCTCCAGCCGCTCGGCGGCCGTACGCAGCTCCTGGCGGCCGCGGACGCTGGAGCGGCGCAGGGCGTCGCAGCGGTCGCGTACGGCCTTGGCGGAGCGCTCTGCGCCGAGGAAGGCGGCGGCGAGCGCGCCGGCGACGAGGAGGGCGCAGCCGGCGAGGACGGGCCACAGGCGCGGGTCGGGGTGTCCGGAGCCGCCGCCGAGCTGGAGGGTGAAGATCACCGCGGCGGTGCCGCTGAGGCCGGCGGCGAGGGTGGGCAGCACGGCCGCGCGCACCACCTGGGGCCTTATCTGCCGCCCGGGACCGCCGGAGGCGTGTCTCGACGGGGCGTGGCGGGCAGCGCGGAGTCCGGACATCGGCGTCCTCTACATGGGGCCCGGGCTCCCGGGGGTGTGGAGCCCGGTGTTGATCACCGGGTACCCACGCTAGACCGCATCCTCACGCCGCCGAGGACGAGTCGGGGAAGTTCACCGGGGTACTTCCCGCTCCCGGTGGAGCGCTCGCACGACCGCCCGAATCCGCGGTGCGCGGGTGTTCGGGCGGCCGGCGGTCCGGGATCAGGCGGCCTGCGGCGGATCCGGGAGGGCGCCGTCAGGGGTGTGTGTGGCGGGCGGTGTCCCAGGCGTGCCACAGGGCGGCGTACGCGCCGTCCGCAGCCAGGAGTTCGTCGTGGCTGCCGAGTTCGACGATGCGTCCGCCGTCCATGACGGCGATCCGGTCCGCGTCGCGTACGGAGTCCAGGCGGTGCACGATCGAGACGACGGTGCGGCCTTCGATCAGCGCCGCCAGCGAGCGTTCGACGCGGCGGGACGCGGTGGAGTCCAGCAGCGCGGTGGCCTCGTCGAGGACCAGCGCGTACGGGTCGGACAACAGCAGGCGCGCCAGGGCCAGTTGCTGGGCGTGGGAGGGGGACACGAGGGCCGCTCCCGGGCCGATCTCGCTGTCCAGTCCCTCGGGCAGGGACCTCACCCAGTCCGCGAGGAGGACGCTCTCCAGTGCCTCCCACAGCGGCTCGTCCGCCCCGTCGGCGCCGGGTTCGCGCCCGCCGGCCAGCAGCAGGTTGTCCCGTACCGTGCCGGTGAACACGTGCTGTTCCTGGGTGACGAGGACGATCTCGCGCCGCAGCTGCCCCACGGGCAGGGCGGTGAGGTCGGCGCCGCCGATGCGCACGGTCCCTCGGGTGGGGTGGTGTACGCCGGCGAGCAGCTTGCCGAGGGTGGACTTGCCGGCGCCCGAGGCTCCGACGACCACCAGCCGTTCGCCGGCGGCGATGTCGAGGTCGATCCCGGTGAGCACCTCGCGGCCCGCTCCGTAGCCGAACCCGACGCCTTCGAGACGGATGGCGTGGCCGTCGGTGGGGGCCGGCGGCCGCGGCTCCTCGCGGGGCAGCCGCTCGACGCCGAGGATCCGGCGGAGCGCGGCGTTGCCGATCTGGAGTTCGTCGGTCCAGGTCAGCAGGTCGTTCAGGGGCTCGCCGAGGGCCTGGACGTAGAGGACGACGGCGGTCAGCTCCGCCAGTCCCACCTCGCCCCGCTGGTAGGCGAGTCCGCCGATCAGCAGGGTGAGCGCCATCGGGACCATGGTGGCCAGGTCGAGGCTCGGGAACCAGATGGTCTGGAGCCAGGTGGTGCGCTGCCGGGTGCGCACCACCCGGTCCACGGCCGCGCCGTGGCGGCCCGCCTGGCGCGGGCCGAGCCGGAGGGCCTCGGCGGTGGCGGCGCCGCGCGCGGTCTCGTGCGTGACGGCCAGGACGTCGGCCTCCTGGGCGAGGAGCCGCTCGTAGGCGCGGGTGGCGCGCGGCCGGTACCACCACGTGGACAGCACGGCGAACGGTACGCCGGCCAGCAGGCCGAGGGCGAGCAGGGGTGAGGTCAGCAGGATGGCCGCGATGGTGAACACGAGGGTGACGGCGGCCAGCGCGATGCGGGGGACGGCCTGGCGGATGCTCTCGTTCAGCCGGTCGGCGTCGGTCGTGGCGCGGCTGAGCAGGTCACCGGTGCCGACGGCCTCGACCTCGGACAGCGGCAGGGCGAGGACGCGGCGCACGAAGTTCTCGCGGGTGCGGGCGAGGACCCGTTCGCCGAGCAGGGTGGCCTGGGTGCGGGCGGCTCGGGCGAGGAGGGAGTGGACGGTGAGGACGGCGACGAAGACGAGGGCGAGCACGTCGACGCGGCCGGCGGTGGTGCCGTCCTTGACCGATTCGACCAGGTGGCCCAGGAGCCGGGGGCCCACCAGGCTCGCCACGAGGGCGGCGGCGAACATCCCGAAGGTGAGGGCCAGTCGGGGTGCCTCGCCGCGCAGGAAGGCGCCGGTCCAGGCGCGGACGTCGGACCGGTCGGCGAGCGGCAGCCGGCCGGGCGCGCCGGCCGGTCCGGCGGGGCCGGGGGCGGTGTCGGCGCCGGCCTCGGGGGCCCGGGTGGGGGTGGTGGTCATGAGGGCACTCCTGCGGAGCGGTCGGTGCTGCCGGGGGCGGACTGCCCGTCGAGGCGGACGACCCGGTCGGCGGCGCCCTGCCACAGGGGGCTGTCGGTGAGGACGACGGTGGTGCGGCCGGCGCGGAGGGCGGCGACGCGGGCGACGATGCGGGCTTCGGTGTGGGCGTCGACGGAGGCGGTGGGGTCCTCCAGGACGAGGACGTCGGGGGCCGCCAGCAGGGCGCGGGCGAGGATCAGCCGCTGGCGCTGTCCGCCGGAGAGGGCGCGGCCGCCTTCGTCGAGGCGGGCGTCCAGGCCGCCGGGCAGGGCGTCGACGACGTCGGTGGCGTCGGCGGCGAACAGGGCCTGTTCGAGGGCCGGTCCGGGCCGGGCGGATCCGGCGGTCAGCTCCTGCCGTACGGTGCCGCTGAAGAGGATGTCGGCGGGGCCGGAGCGCAGCAGCCGGGCGGCGACCTCGTCGGGATCGGCGCGGTCCAGGGGGACGCCGCCGAGCCGGACCTCCCCCTCGGTGCCGCCGGCACCGGGGCGGCTGAGGCGGTCGGCGAGGTCGCCTGCGCGGTCGGCGGGGGCGGTGACCACGGTGAGGCGGCCCGCGCCGGCGGTGATGCCGGTGCGGGCGTCGGCCAGGGCGAGTGCGCCGGCCGGGAGCGGTTCGGGGTGGTCGGGCCGGACGGTGTCGGGGGTCAGTTGCAGGAGGGTGCAGACCCGGCCGGCGGCCACCTTGGCGAGGCTGAGGGTCTCGGCGGCCTCGGTGGCGGTGCTGACGGGCAGGGTGAGGAAGGCGGAGGCGCCGTAGAACGCGATGAGTTCGCCGGCGGTGATGGTGCCGTCCAGCGCGAGGCGGGCGCCGAACCAGACGATGCCGACGGTGACCAGGCCGGGCAGGAAGACGCCGGCGGCCTGGAGCCAGGCCTCCATGCGGCCCGCGGACTCGCCGGCCCGGCGCACCTGCTGGCTGGTGCGGCGGAAGCGCTCGGCGAAGCCGGCCTCGCCGCCGATGCCGCGCAGGATGCGCAGGCCGGCCACGATGTCGCCGGCCTGGGAGGTGGCGATGCCCATCTGCTCGCGCTGTTCCTCGTCGCGTTCCTGGAGGGGCCGCAGCAGGGGGCCGATGCCGAGGACGGCGGCGGGTACGCCGATGAGGACGGCGAGGCCCAGCACGGGTGAGGTGACGGTGAGGGCCACGGCCACGAGCACGGCTGCGACCACCGCCCCGACCGTGCGGCCGACGACCTCGAAGGCGTTGCCGATGCTTTCCACGTCGGCCGCGGCGGAGGCGGCGACGTCGCCCGAGCGGGCCTTGCTGCGCAGGGTGGCGCCGAGCCTGATGACCTGCCGCATCAGCACGCGGTGGGTGACGGACAGGGCGTGGGCCTCCGCGCCGACGGCGGCCTGGATCAGCCCGGCGCCGGCGAGCGCCTGGAGGACGCCGAGGCCGAGGGCGAGCAGCGACCACAGGTAGAGCCCGGCCTGGCCGGTGTCCCGTCCGGCTTCGTCGATGGCCCGTCCGATGACCAGGGGGATCAGTGCGAGGGGGACCATCCACAGGGCGCCGAGCATGGCGGCGAGGACCAGCGGCCGGGGCCGGATCCGCACCAGCCACCACAGGTAGGCCCAGGGGCCGCGGGCGTCCGCCTCGGGTACGGAGGCGGGGGCGACCGAGGCGTCGAAGAGTCGGTTGCTCACAGGTACCGGTCCCGGGTGCCGGCGCGGTCGACCTTGCCGGTGCGGGTGTGCACCAGGGCGGGCACGGCGACGATCCGGTCGGGGACGAACGGCTCGGGGACGGTGTCGCGCAGCCGCTCGCGCAGCGCCGCGGCGGCCTCCTCCGGGCGCAGGGCGCCGTCCGCCCCCTCCCCGGCCGCGGCCGCCCCGTCCGGATCCGCTCCGGGCCGGGGGGTCCGTACGGTCGCCTCGGGTGCGAGGACCACGAAGGCGACGAGGGCCGTGTGGTCGCCCTTGGCGTGCTCCGCGGCGGCGACCGCGGTCACGCCGGGGAGCCGGCCGACGGCCTCCTCGACGTCGAGGAGGTCCACGCGGTGGCCGCGGATCTTGACCTGGTGGTCGATGCGGCCGTGGAAGACGAGCGTGCCGTCGCCGCCCTCCGTGACGAGGTCGCCCGTGCGGTACCAGCGGTCGGTGCCGCAGCCGGGGTCGGTCTCGACGAACCGCGCGGCCGTGCGCGCGGGGTCGTCGACGTATCCGGTGGCCAGCTGGGGCCCGGCCACGAGGAGTTCGCCGGGGCCGTCGGGGGCGTCGGTCCTGGGCACGACGGCCTGTCGTACGGACGGCAGCGGGCGGCCGATCGGCACCCCGTCGGGGAAGTCCCCGGGGGCTCCCGGGCCGGCGAGGACCGCGCTGTGGGTGACCAGCGCGGTCTCGGTGGAGCCGTAGGTGTTGAGCAGGACGACGCCGTCGGCGCCCAGGCGGCGCCAGCGCTCCAGCATGTCGGCGCGGACGGCCTCGCCGCCGATGACCACGGTCTCCACGGAGTCGGGCAGGTCCCGTCCGGTGTCCAGCAGGTGGCCGGTGTAGACGTGCCAGTAGTCGACGGGCAGGTTGACGAGGGTGACCTCGTTGTCGGCCAGGACGCGGTCGAGGTCCGCCTCGCTGTCCTCGTCGAGGACGACGAGCCCGCCGGTCAGCAGGGCCGGGAGGATCTCCTCCAGGCTGGTGTCGCCGTCCAGCCGGTGGAGGTTGAGGGCGACGGTGCCGGGTCCGGCGCCGTACTGGCGGATCAGGTGCGGCAGTACGGCGTGCAGGGCGCCGTGCGGGACGGCGGCTGCCTTGGGGGCTCCGGTGGAGCCCGAGGTGAACAGGACGTACGCGGGGTCCTGCGCCCGTACGGGTTCGCCGGCCTCGCGCAGCGGGGCGCGGGACGGGCCCCAGTTGGGGCGCAGGACGCGGTCGACGGCGGGCAGCCGGCCGGTCTCGGCTGTGGCGACGAGCTCGCGGCAGCCGAGGGCGTGCAGGGCCCGGTCGGCGTGGCCTTCCGGTCCGTCGGCGACGGGGACGTAGCCGCGGCCGGCGGCGAGGATGCCGAGGACGGCCGCGATGTCGCGGACGCTGTGGTGGGCGTGGATGGCCACCGGCGGTGCGCCCTCCGGGGTGCGGGTGGCGACCAGGTCGGCCACCGCCCCCGCCCAGCGGGCCAGCTGGCCGTAGCCGACGGTCACCCCGTTGTCGACCACGGCGGGCCGGTCCGGGTCCGAGCGGGCGATGGCGAAGAAGGGGTCCAGCACGCTGGGCAGGATCATGGCAGGCGTCTTCCGGTCCGTCCGTCGGGCGTTCAGCGGGTGGGGGCCTCGGGGGCGCCGGGCGCGCCGGGCCCGGGCAGGGCGTCGAGGAGGGCGGTGAGGGCGGCGCGGTGGCGGGTGGCGAGTGCGCGTACGGTCGCCTCCTCGTGCAGGGCGGTGGAGTACCACCACTCGACGCGCAGCACGCCGTCGTCGGTGGTGGCGATCACCTCGACCGGGTGCGGGCGCGTCCAGTGCCCGGCGGTGATGTCGCCGACGGGTTCCGGGGCCATGTCCGGCAGGAGGGTGCCGAGCGGCAGGGCGTCGGCGTCGTCGCCTTCGAAGTCGAAGGAGACGTCGCTGGGCGGGGCGGCGCGCAGGGCGGCGGCGATCCGCGGCCGGCCGTGCCGGGCGAGCGCGCCGTGGCCGACACCGCCGCCGGGGAGGGCCGCGAGGTGGCCGACGGTCCGGGCCAGGCGTTCGGCGGGGGTGCCGGGGGCGAGGTCCAAGCGGACCGGGACGGTGGTGGTGAACCAGCCGGTGGTGCGGGACAGGCGGGTGTCCCCCACGCTCTCCTCCCGGCCGTGGCGCAGGACGTCCAGGCGCACCGCCGGCTCGCCGAGGCGTTCGGCGAGCACCTCGCCGAGGGCGTGCAGGACGAGGTCGCCGGGGTGGGCCCGGTGGGTGCGGGCCGCCGTGTGGAGGCGGGCGGTGAGCTCGGCGGGGAAATCCTCGCGGTGGGTGGCCGCGGTGGCGGCGGTGTTCACCGCCCGCGGGTCGGCCACCGGGTGGTCCGGCGGCAGGGTGGCGGGGGTGCGGGCGACCTCCGTCCACCACTCGGCCTGGTCCTCCGCCTCGGGGGTGCGGGCGTGGGCGGCGAGGGCCTGGGCCCACTCGGGGTAGGAGGTGCCCTCGGTCGGCCACACGTCGTGCCGGCCCGCCTCCAGCGCCGTGTACACCTCCTCCAGGTCGGCGAGGAGCACGGACCACGAGACCATGTCGATGGCGATCTGGTGGACGGCGATCAGCAGCCGGCCGGGGCGGGAGGGGCCGGCGTCGAAGCGGACGAAGCGCGCGACGCGGCCGGCGCCGGGGTCCAGGGAGCGCTGCTCCACCGCGCACCGCAGGGTGATCGCGGCCGACAGGTCCGCGTCGGGGATCTCGCGGACGTCGACGGTGTCGAGCACCGTGCCGAGGGCGGCCTCCGGCGGGCCGTCGGTGGCCAGGGCGGAGGTCAGCTGCCGGGGCCGCCGGGCGGGGCGGTCCTCGACGGCCAGGCGGAGCGACGCGTGGCCGGCGACGAGCCGCCGGACGGCCTCGGCGAACAGGTGGGGGTCGATACCGGGCTTGGTGGTGAACAGCATGGCCTGGTTCCAGTGGCCGCGTTCGCCCGTCTGCTCCTCCCAGGCCTGTTCCTGGGCCGGGGTGAGGACGACGGGGCCCTGGGCGGCGCCGGGTGGGGCGGCCTCGGTGGTGCCGCGACGGGCGAGCCGCTCGGCGACGAGCTCGGCGAGGCGGTCGACGGTCAGCTCGGGACCGAACAGCTCGCGCAGCTGCACCTGTACACCGAAGCCTGCTTCGATGCGGCGGGCGGTGCGGATCAGGTCGAGGGAGTCCACGCCGAGGTCGCGCAGCGGGGCGGTGAGGTCCGCGTCGGGGGTCAGGACCGCTTCGGAGAGCCAGTCGGCGAGCCGGTCGCGCACCTGCGCGGCGGTCGCGGCCGCCCCGTCGGCCGGGCCCTCCCCGGGGGACGGCGGTCGCGGGCCGGGGGTGGTGGCGGCTTCGGGGGCGGGGCGCGCCCCGGGGTCCGCCGGTCGAACGGGGGTGCTCACGCGCCGGCCTCCCCGAGGGAGCCGGCGGGGCGGCGGACGAGGAAGGGGCCGAGGGCGAGGGCGTCCAGGGGCAGCCGGTGGAAGGTGGCGAGCGCGTCGCCGGGGCTGCACACGACCGGCTCGTCACGGCCGTTGAAGGAGGTGTTCATGATGACCGCGGTGCCGGTGTGCCGGCCGACCTCGCCGATGAGGCGGTGGTAGAGCGGGTCGACCGCGGCGGAGACGGTCTGGGGGCGCGTGGTGCGGTCGCTGTGGACGACCGCCGGCATCGCCGCGGCCCCGGCCTCGGTCACCGGCGTGGTGACGATCATGTACGGCAGCGGGGTCGCGGTGCCGATGAGGGCCTCGGCGGCCTCCTCCTGCATGCTCGGGGCGAACGGCCGCCACGCCTCGCGGTCCTTGATCCGGACGTTGACCCGGTCGCGGGTGGACTCGGGGTCGGGCACGGCGACCAGGCTGCGGTGGCCGAGGGCCCGGGGTCCGCCCTCCGCGCGGCCCTGGAACCAGCCGGAGACCCCGCCGGCGGCCAGTACGCCGGCGGTGGCGGCGGCGATGTCCGAGGGCTCGGTGTACGGGGTGCCGGAGGCCTCCAGCACACGGCGTATCTCGTCCGGGGACCACTGGGGTCCCCAGGCGACGGAGCCGTTCATCGGCTTGATCCTGTCGCCCTCCTGGGCGGCGACCCAGACCGCGGCGCCGAGCGAGACGCCCTGGTCGCCGGCCAGGGGCTGGACGAAGAGGTCCCGGACCTCCGGCATCCGCATGATCTTGCCGTTGAGGGTGGCGTTGAACCCGACCCCGCCGGCGATCATCAGCGTGGTCTCGCCGGTCTCCCGGAGGAGGCCGCGGACCAGGCCCATGACGGCACGCTCCAGGGCGGCCTGCGCCGTGGCCGCGACGTCGCGGTACTCGAACGGGTCCCGGGCGGTGACCTTGGTGAAGCGGCCGGTGACCGGGTCGAAGCGTCGCGTGCTGCGGTTGGGGGCGTCGGGGAGGGCCTTCTCCAGGTGCTCCAGCCAGTGCCGGATGGTGGCCGCCTCCTCGTCCGTGCTGCCCGTGGAGCGGAGGTCGGGCGGGACCGCGCCGACGGTGAAGTCCTCGTCGGTGAAGGCGAGGGCGCCTCCGAAGGTGAGGTCGCCGGGGGTGCCGTAGGAGGCCAGGCCCATCATCTTGCCCGCGTTGTCGGCGCCGAGGCCGGCGTACGCGCAGACGGCGGCGTAGAAGTAGCCCAGCGACCAGCCGGGGGTGTGCGCGCGCAGTGTCTTGATCTCGCCGTCGATGCCGACGGCGAGGGTGGTGCTCTCGTTCTCGCCCTGGCCGTCCAGGACGAGGATCGCGCCGCGGTCGCGGCCGGAGAGGTGGTAGGCGCTGGCCGCGTGGGCGATGTGGTGGCCGACGAAGGTCAGCCGGGGGTCCTTGCCGCGCGGGAACAGCTTCCTGGGCAGCAGGTGTTCGAGGGCCTCGGCGTCGCTGGCGAACCAGTCCAGGCCCCGGTCGGCGAAGAGGGCGGGCAGGTCCCACCCGTGGGCGACCACGTCGATGTCGTCCAGGGTGAGACCGCCCTCGGCGAGGCAGTAGGCCGCGGCGTTGAGGGGTGCCTCCCCGTAGGCGTGCTTGTGGCGGGTGAAGCGTTCCTCCTCGGCCAGGGCGATGACGTCGCCGTCCACGACGAGGCAGGCGGCACCGTCGTGGCTGGCGCCGGGCCAGCCGTTGACTCCGAGCACACGCATGGTCAGTCCCCAAAGGTCGGTCGGGATCCTCCGGTTCCGCCTCGGGCCCGTCGGGGCGCTCGGCGTCCGGTCACGGCACCGGATCCTGTCTGTCCGCCGGGTTGTACACGACCTGGGACTTTGTGCGGAGATCCGCGGCGAAGATCGCGGATGCCGCCTTCAGCACCTCGTTGGCATGCCGCAGCTCCGCGACCTCGTCGCGCAGCCGGCGCAGTTCGGCCCGTTCCCCGGCGGTCAGCGCGTCCCCGGCGGGGCGGCGCGCGGCAGCGCCGGCCGGGGCGGCGGGGCGGCTGGCGCCGGCCCGCCGGGAACCGGCGGGGCGCGGCCCGGCCGCGGGCGGCGCGGGCTGCCGGGGCACGGCGGCCGGAAGGGAGCCGGCGGCCGCCCGGGAGGCCGCGACCGCCTTCGAGGCGGCTACCGCCTTGGAGGCGGCGGCCGGTCCGCCGTACCTGGGGCCGCGCCCGGTCGCCGGCACGGCGGGCGACGGACGGGCGGCGGCGGATCCCGACCGGCTCCGCGAGGACTCCTCGCGTAACGCGAGTTCGCTGCTGAGGCGGTTCCAGCGGCTCGTCCAGGGCTCCGGGTCGCCGCCGCACGCCTCCACGTAGGCGAGCGTCACCTTCAAGGAGGGTTTGTGCAGTCCGCGGGCCGCCTCGGCGAGGGTGGCCACGGAGTAGTGGGCACGTTTCGCCATCGTCCGGTACGAGGGGTTCCCCGCCTGCCTGCGCAGTCCGCGCAGTTCGTGGGCGAACTCCTCCAGCGGTCCTGCCGTGGGGTCCAACAACCGCTCTGGCCTGGGCATGCTTCTCCCCTGGTGATGGATGGTGTCGAGCGAGGCGCAGGTTTTCGTCACGCCGTACAACCTGGTGGCCGGCAGACGCTCCGTGCGTGACGACCGGTTGCCAGGACCCCATGGCACCTGGGGACCGCCGCACCGGGACCTGTCGGACATTGGTACATGCCAGTGACATATCGATCAATCGGCAGCCGAAGAATCCGGCCACGCTACGGCCGGATTCGTCCGAATAAGGCTCCCCTTACCTGCACACCGCACCGGGGCGTCCGGACCCGCTCTCCGCGCCTTCCGCCGACCGGCACGCGGCGTTGCGCCGCACGGGGCGGCCGCAGTCCGGTGCCCCGTACAACCATCCGCCTTCGGCGCGCCGTTGTACAGGGCCGAACCTCCCTTGCGCCCCGTACAACCGGCCCTCGTGTACAACTCCGCGGCTCTGCAAGATCGGTTGCCGTCAGGCGATACGGCCGAAAGCGACGGGAATGGGTGGCGGGTTGGTGGACACAGCACGCAGCCAGACGGAATCAGCGGCAATCGAAGGCGTCTACACGTACCGGAGCAGTCCCCTCACGGAACCGGACTGGCGGCGCTTCCCCGGATGGCGCGATGTCACCGAAGCCCAGTGGGCGGACCCGCAGTGGCAGCGCGCCCACTGCGTCAAGGACGCGAAAGGACTGCGCGCCGTCGTCGGCGACCTGCTCGACGAGGAGTTCTACGAGGACTGGGAGCAGGACCGGAAGCACCGCGCGACCATGTCGGTGCTGCTGCCGCCCCAGATGGTCAACACCATGGCCCCGGACGCGGCGGCGGCCCGCCCCGGCGAGCTGACCAAGGCGTTCTACGACGACCCGGTGCGCCGCTACATGCTGCCGGTGTTCTCCGACCGGCACCCGGACTGGCCGTCGCACCCGATGGCCAGCCGGGACTCGCTGCACGAACAGGACATGTGGGTGGTCGAGGGGCTCACCCACCGCTACCCCACCAAGGTGCTGGCGGAACTGCTCTCGACCTGCCCCCAGTACTGCGGGCACTGCACCCGCATGGACCTGGTGGGCACCTCCACCCCCACGGTCACCAAGAACAAGCTGCTCCTCAAGCCGGCCGACCGGGCCGAGCGGATCCTGGAGCACCTGCGCGCCTCCCCCGGCATCCGGGACGTGGTGGTCTCCGGCGGCGACCTCGCCAACCTGCCCTGGCCACGGCTGGAGCGGTTCGTGGACGGCCTCCTGGAGATCGACTCCATCCGCGACATCCGGCTGGCGAGCAAGGGGCTGATCGGGCTGCCGCAGCACTGGAGCTCCGGCCCGGTGCTCGAAGGCGTGGAGCGCCTCTCCCGCACGGCCCGCTCGCGCGGCGTGCGGATCGCGCTGCACACCCACGCCAACGCGGCCCAGCAGGTGACGCCCGGGGTGGCGCGGGCGGCCTGGGCACTGCTCGGCGCCGGCCTGCACGACGTGCGCAACCAGGGCGTGCTGATGCGCGGGGTCAACGACAGCGCGCACGACCTGCTCGACCTGTGCTTCGCGCTCGCCGACCACGCCGGCATCACTCCGTACTACTTCTACATGTGCGACATGATCCCGAACGCCGAGCACTGGCGGGTGCCGCTGCACCGGGCGCAGGCGATCCAGCGCCAGATCATGGGCTACCTCCCCGGGTTCGCCACCCCGCGCATCGTGTGCGACGTGCCGATGGCCGGAAAGCGGTGGGTGGACCAGACCGACTCCTACGACCGCGAGCTCGGGGTGTCGCACTGGAGCAAGAGCTATCTCACCCCGCTGGAGGCGGCGGATCCGGACGCCCACAGCGGCTCGTACCACTACTACGACCCCATCGACACGCTCCCGCTCTCCGGGCAGCGGTGGTGGCGGGAAACCCGTCAGGGGTAGAGAAGGGACAGTTGCACAGCCATGAGCAGTCTCCGTCCACGGCGTGAAGACCCTCCGGTGCTGGAGGAGTGGTACCGCCGGCACCTCGGCCCCGACATCCACGACATCAGCTCCAGCGGGGTCCACCCGTACACCTTCGCCGAGGTGCGCGACATGTGCCGGATCCCGGCCGCGGACCTCGACGCGATCGTCATGGACGACAGCGTCTCCCAGGGCGGGGCCGGGATACGCCAGGCCATCGCCGACCGCTACGCCGGCGGCGACGCCGACCGGGTGCTGGTCACCCACGGCTCCAGCGAGGCCATCGCGCTCACCCTGGGGACCCTGCTGCACCCGGGAGACCGGGTGGTCGTCCAGGAGGGCATCTACCACTCGCTGGGGCACTACCCGCGGGCGGCCGGCTGCGAGGTGGCCGAACTGCCGGCCCGGGCCGTGCACGACGGGGAGATCGACCCCGACGTGCTGGCCGCCCTGGTCACGCCCGGCACCGCGGCCGTCGTCGTCAACTTCCCGCACAACCCCACCGGCGCCACGCTGTCCCCGCAGGGCCTGAAGGCCCTGAAGGAGCACACCGCGCAGGCCGGCGCCGTACTCGTCTGGGACGCCGCCACCGCCGAGATCGCGCACCGCTGGGAGGTTCTTCCCGACCCCGGGGCCGACGGCGCCGACACGGTGTCCTACGGCACGTTCTCCAAGACCTTCGGCCTGCCGGGCCTGCGGGTGGGCTGGGCCGTCGCCCCGAAGGAGCTGATCACCGCCACCTTCCCGCTGCGCGACCGGACCACGCTGTTCCTCTCGCCGCTGGTCGAGCTGGTCGCGGAGCGGGCCATGCGGCACGCCGACGAGCTGATCGGCGTACGGGCGGCCGAGGCCCGCGCCAACCTCGCGTACCTGGAGCAGTGGATGGCCGGGCACGAGGACCTGGTGCGCTGGACCCCGCCGGAGGGCGGGGTGTGCGCGCTGCCGGTCTTCCGCGAACTGGAGCGGGCGGCGGCGGGACCGGAGGCGGTGGAACGCTTCTGCCTGGAGCTGCTCGCCCGCCACCGCACCCTGCTGGTGCCCGGTACGGCCTTCGGCGCGCCGCACGGCGCCCGGCTCGGCTTCGGCGGCCCCCGGGAGGGCTTCCGGGCCGGCCTCGCGGGGCTGTCGGAGTTCCTGCGCTCCCGCGGGGGCGGCCGGTGACCGCCGTGACCGCACCCGACGTGCTCGACCTGTGGGACCGCTCGGTGCGCGACCACGCCGCCGCGCCCGCCCTGGTCACCCCGCGCCGGGTGCTGTCCTACCAGGACGCGGACCGGCTCACCGACGGCTGGGCGGCCGGACTCGCGGCGCGCGGGGCCGGGCCCGGGCAGCTGGTGGGCCTGGCCTTCGGCGACCCCGCCCGCACCGTGCTCGGCATGCTGGCGGCGCTCAAGGCCGGGGCGGGGTTCACCGTCCTCGACGACCGGCTGCCGCCGGCGGCCCGCGCGGCCCTGGTGGGCCGTACGGCGGCCGCGGTGTGGCTGGGCGACGGAGGGCACGCGCCGGAGGGTGCGTACGTACCGCCCGGTCCGGATACCGGCGGCGACGCGGCGGCGGTGGCGCGGCCCGAACGGCGGGCCGACGGGTCCGACGTGGCGTACGTGCTGTTCACCTCCGGGTCCACCGGCCGCCCCAAGGGCACGGTCGTCGGGCGGGACGCCCTGAGCCGGTTCGCCTCGGCGGTCGCCGACCGGCTCGGGCTGACGCCGGGCGACCGCTGGCTCCAGGTGGCGTCGCTGGGCTTCGACGTGCTGATCGAGGAGGTGTTCCCGGCGTTCGCCGCCGGGGCGGCCGTGGTGTGCCGGGAGGACACCCGGGCCCTGGACGCCGAGGAGCTGCACACCGCCATGGCCCGGACCCGGACCACCGTGGTCGAGCTGTCCACCCAGTACTGGCTGGAGTACGCCCGCTGGCTCGCCGCGAGCGGCGAGACCACCCCGGCGGGGCTGCGCACGGTGGTGGTGGGCGGCGAGCGGATGGACCCGCGGCCCTACCGCGCCTGGCAGGCACGGCAGCCGGCCGCCCTCGCCCACGTCTACGGGCTGACCGAATGCACCGTCAGCTCCACCTTCTACACCGGGCTGCTGCCGTCCGACGCCGAGGAGGTGCCGCTGGGCACGCCCCTGCGGGACGTGGAGATCAGCATCCGGCAGGGCGGCCGCCCGGTCCCGGACGGCGAGACCGGGGAGATCCACATCGGCGGCCCGCTGCTGGCCCGCGGCTTCCTCGACGACGAGGCCGCCACCGCCCGCCGCTTCGTCGCCGACCCGGACTCCGCCGACCCGGGGGCCCGGCTGTACGTCACCGGCGACCTGGGGCGGATCGACGCCGACGGGCAGCTGGTCTTCCTCGGCCGGGTCGACGACCAGGTCAAGATCCGCGGGCACCGGCTGGAGCCGGCCCGGGTGGAGCGCGCCCTGTGCGAGCTGCCCGGGGTGGACCAGGCGGTGGTCTTCCCCGACCCGGCGACGGGAACGGCCCTGTGGGCCTTCACCGTCCCGGCGGACCCCGCGGCCGCGCCGCTGCCCGGCGAGGCCCTACGGCTGACGGGCGGCGACCGGGACGCGCTCGTGGCACCCCTGGAGGCGCAGCTGCCGGACTGGGCGGTGCCGCGGGTGCTGCACCGGGTGGCGGTCCTGCCGAAGAACCCGCACGGCAAGGTGGACAAGCGCCTGCTGTCCGCCTGGGCGGCGGCGGCCCAGGCCGGCCCCGGGGCAGGCGGCCGGGCGGACGCCGAGTCCGGGGTGCCGGTCCGGGACCAGGCGGCGGACGCTTCCCGGGAAGAGCCGCTGGAGCCCGTGCTGGCCCTCTTCCGCGAGGTCCTGGGCGCACCCGCGCTCGGTCCCGACGACAACTTCTTCGACCACGGCGGCCAGTCGCTGCTCGCCATGCGCCTGCTGGCGCGGCTGCGCGAGTCGGACCCGGCTGCCGCCGGACTGCGGGCGAGCGCCCTCTTCGCCTCGCCGACCCCCCGGCTGCTCACCGGAGCGCTCGCCGAGCGCCGGGCCGCCCGGGGCTGAGCGCCCCCGTCCGCCACCGCACCACCCGAGGGCCCGCGGCCCCGGCTCCGGCCGTCCGCGGGCAGCCACCATCCCCGACCACTCAGCGAGAGTTGGCATGTCGAACCTCACCGACCAGTCCACGCCCGGCTACACCCTGACGGCCGACGAGGCCTCCGCCATAGCGGAGCTGAGCCTCGAACTGGCCGCCTCCTACCCGTCCTTCGGCGATCCCGGCCTGCTGCACGACCTGCCGCGGCTCGCGGCCCGGCTGCCCGAGGGCGTGCAGGACTTTTTGCGCGAGTTCCAACTGGCGGACCGCCACGGCCACACCGTGATCCGCGGGCACGACTTCGACCAGCAGCGCATCGGCCCCACCCCGGACCACTGGCGCGGCCGCGGCCGGCCCGGCCCGGAGTTCCCCGAGGAGCTGCTGCTCATGCTGTACTCGGCGCTGCTCGGGGAGCCCTTCGGCTGGGCCACCCAGCAGGACGGCCACCTCGTGCACGACATCTTCCCGATCCGCCAGCACGAGCACGACCAGCTCGGGATGGGCAGCAAGGAGCTGCTGACCTGGCACACGGAGGACGCCTTCCACCCCTACCGCAGCGACTACCTGATCCTCGGCGCGCTGCGCAATCCCGACCACGTGCCCACGACGGTGGGCGAGCTGGACCTGTCGTCGCTGTCCGCCGAGGACATCGACATCCTCTTCGAGCCGCGCTACTACATCGCCCCCGACGAGTCGCACCTGCCGAAGAACAACACGATCGCCTCCGAGGAGGAGGCGGCCCGGTTCGCCACCATCCAGCGGATGATCGACGAGCGGCCGCTCGGCCCGCTGCTCTACGGCTCGCGCCTGGACCCGTACATGCGCCTCGACCCGT
Organism: Streptomyces sp. NPDC031121; assembly: GCF_055570615.1. Taxonomy (NCBI): domain Bacteria; kingdom Bacillati; phylum Actinomycetota; class Actinomycetes; order Kitasatosporales; family Streptomycetaceae; genus Streptomyces; species Streptomyces sp. NPDC031121. The sequence goes on along the minus strand of NZ_JBVIGV010000015.1, from coordinate 56,308 downwards.
ACTTCACCTCCGTGCCGGAGGACGACACCGAGGCCCGGCGGGCGTACGACGCGCTGTTCAAGGTGGTGGACGCCGGGATGCGGGAGGTCGTCGCCGACCAGGGCGACGTGCTGTTCATCGACAACCACCGCGCGGTCCACGGCCGGCTGCCGTTCCAGGCCCGCTACGACGGCACCGACCGGTGGCTGAAGCGGGTGTGCGTGACGACCGACCTGCGGCGCTCCCGCGAGATGCGGGCCACGGCCCGGACCCGGCTGCTGGGCTGACGCGCCGGTGTCCCCGATCCTCACCGACCTGTCCCGGGATCCGTGGCTGCTGCCCGCGGTCGACGACCTGATCGCCGCCAACATGCCGGCGTTCATGGGCTGGGAGTCCCCCGGGAACTGGCGCTGGCACGGCATGTACGAGCGCTACCCCGCCCACCAGCTGTGCCTGGTGGACGGCGACGGCGACCTGGTCGCGGCGGCCAACGGGCTGCCGGTCCGCTGGGACGGCAGCGTCTCGTCGCTGCCGTCCGGCAGCGACGAGGTCCTGGTGGAGGCCGTCGACCACGGCCCGCCGGACCGTCCGGACGCCGTGTGCATGCTGTCGGTGTCCGTGCACCCCGGCCACCGGGCGGCGGGCCACGCCGAGCGGCTGCTGGCCGAGGTGCGGCGGCGGTCCGCGCAGCACGCGCCCCGCGGGGTGGTCATCCCGGTCCGGCCCACCCGCAAGCACCGCTACCCGCTGGTCCCGATCGGCGAGTACGCCGCCTGGGTCCGGCCCGACGGGCGCTGCTTCGACCCGTGGCTGCGCACCCATCTCGACCTCGGCGCCTCCCTGCTCGGCATGGCCGAGCGGTCCTTGGTGATCCGCCAGCCGGTGGCCCGCTGGGAGGAGTTCCTCGGCCACCCGCTGCCCGGCCCCGGAGACCACCTGCTGCCCGGCGCCCTGGCGCCGCTGCGCGTCGGCGAGGACGGCTACGGCACGTACACCGAGCCCAACGTGTGGGTCCACCACCCCGCCGGACCGCCGGCGCCGTGACCGGTTCGCGGCTGCCCGCCCGCCCCGCCCCTCGCCCTCCCCTTCCTCACACGACCCCTGGAGCACACATGCCTCCCGTACGCCTCGCGATCGTCGGGTGCGGCGCCGCCGCCCGCGGCTGCCACCTGCCCGCCCTGCCCCCGCTCAAGGGGGACGTCCAGCTGACCGCCCTCGTCGACCGCGACCCGCGCCAGGCCGAGGCCGCCCTGGCCCTCTACCGGGAACTGGGCGGCACCGACGCCGACCGGGTGGTGCTCGCCGCCGATCCGGCTGAGGCCGCCGACGCGTTCGACGCCGCCGTGGTCGTCGCCCCGCACACCCTGCACGCGCCGATCGTGCGGGAGCTGCTGGCGGCCGGCAAGCACGTCCTGCTGGAGAAGCCGATGACCACCTCGGTCGAGGACGCCGAGGCGCTGGCCGAGGCCGCCGCCGCGGAGGGCGCGCCGGTGCTCGCCATGGCCCACCCGCGGCGCCTCTTCCCCGCCTACGCCTGGATCAAGCGGCTCATCGACGGCGGCGACCTCGGCGAGGTGGTGCGGGTCGACTGGTCGGAGGGCCACCCCTACGCCCACGAGCCCGTGTCCTGGTCGATGTTCGACCGGCGGCTCGCCGGCGGCGGGGTGCTCACCGACACCGCCTCGCACGTCTTCGACACCCTGCTGTGGTGGCTCGGCCCGGACGTCGAGGTGGTCCGCTACGAGGACAACTCCCTCGGCGGGGTGGAGACCGACGCCCGCGCCGACCTGCGCTTCGGCTCCACCGACGTGCGCTGCGACTTCAGCCGGCTGCGCGACCTCGGGATCAGCTGCACGGTCACCGGCACCCGGGCGACCGCCACGATCGGCACCGACTTCCCGGCCGGGGAGTGCACCCTGGTCACCGCGGACGGGGTGGAGCTGCACCGCGGCGACGTGGACGCCGTCGCCCCGGCCCAGGACGAGTGGGAGCTGCTCTTCACCGAGCAGCTGGCCAACTTCGCCGCCGCCGTGCGCGGCGCCGCCCCGGCGCACTCCGGCGCCGAGGACGGCGTACGCGTCGTGAAGCTGATCCAGGAGTGCTACGGCGGCCCGGCCCGCGAGGCCTCCGCCCAGCCGTGGACCACCCGCGCGGGCGACGGCGGGGGGCCGCAGCTCGCCGGCCGCACGGTGGCGGTCACGGGCGGGAGCGGGTTCATCGGCGGCAGGCTGGTCGAACGGCTCGTCCTCGGCACCGGGGCCCGGGTCCGGCCGGTGGTCCGCGGCTTCGGCCGGGCCGCGCGGCTGTCGGTCCTGCCGCAGGACCGGCTGGAGTTCCGCCGGGCCGACCTGCTGGACGCCGACGCGCTCCGGGCGGCGTTCGAGGGCTGCGACACCGTGGTCCACTGCGCCTTCGGCAGCTCCGGCGACGAGGCCGGCCGCTGGGCCGCCTCCGTGGAGGGCACGGCGAACGTGCTGGCCGCGGCACGCGCCGCCGGCGTGCGCCGCGTGGTGCACCTGAGCACGATCGACGTCTACGACCCCGCCGTCACGGGCGCGCTGACCGAGGACTCCCCCGCCCGGCCCGCCGACCCGGCCGACCGCGAGTACGAGCAGCAGAAGCTCGCCGCCGAGCGGCTGGTGGCGGAGGCCCACGGCGATGGCCTGGAGACGGTGGTGATCCAGCCGGGCGTCGTCCACGGTCCCTGGGGCGGCCAGTGGACCGCCGCGCAACTCCGGCGTCCTGCAAGCGACTTCGCACAGCTTCCGGCGGGTTCGGGCGGCGGTGTGTGCAACGCCGTGTACGTCGACGACCTCGCCGAGGCCGTGCTGCTGGCCGTGGACAGCGCGGCGGCCGCCGGCGAGCGGTTCCTCGTCGGCCACGCCGAGGAGCTGCGCTGGGGCGCCTTCTTCGACGCGGTCCGCGCGCTGCGCGGCCTGGGCGGGCCCTCGACGGTGCCGGCGGGCGAGCCGGTGGCGGACTGGGAGCTGGACCTGTACCGCTCGACGGCCCGCGCCGGCGTGGACAAGGCCCGCCGGGTCCTGGGCTTCACGGCGCGCACCCCGTTCGCCGAGGCCGTGGAGCTGACCGGGCAGTGGGCGCGCTGGGCCGGGGAAGCCCCGGAGGCCGGCGCATGACCGGGCTGAGCGACGTCCTGGTGGTCGCGCCGCATCCCGACGACGACGTCATCGGCTGCGGCGGGTCCATCGCCAAGCACGTGCGCGACGGCGCCCGGGTGACGGTGGTCATCGTCATCGGCCGTGAGCGCAGCGCCCTCGACGACGCGGTGAGCGACGCCGAGTTCGCCGCCGAGACGGAGGCCGCGGCCAAGGCTCTGGGCGTGCACCGCTGCATCCGCCTGGAGGAGCCCTCTCGGGACTTCGCCCTGTCCCGCAGGGTCCACCTGGACCTGGTCCGCGTCCTGCGGGAGGTGCGGCCGCAGGTGGTGTACCTGCCGCACGACAACGACGACGACGTCGAGCACCGCATGGTCCACCAGCTGACCGTGGAGGCGCTGTGGATGGCGCAGTCGGAGTTCTTCCAGGAGGCGGGCGGGCCCCCGATGCCGGCGCCCCGCCTGGTGCTCGGGTACGAGGTGTGGGCGCCGATGGCCCGCTTCCAGTACGCCGAGGACATCGGCGGGCAGATCGAGACCAAGGTCGAGGCGATGCGCGCGTACACCTCCCAGCTGCGGCACGCCGCCTGGGACGAGGGCATCCGCGGCCTGGCCCGCTACCGCGGGGCGGTGTCGTCCGGCTCGGGGCACGCGGAGGTGTTCCAGGTGCTCTCCCTGGGCGCCGTGCCCGCCGCCGGCCCGGCGGGGGGCGGCCGTGACTGACCGCCTCCTGGTCTGCGGGCTGGGCTCCGGGATGGACCGCTCGCTGACCGAACTGCGCTCGCCCCGCTGGGAGCTGGTCGTGGCCACCGACCGTCCGACGGACCGGGCCCGCGCCGCGGCCGACGTCCTGCTCGCCGTCGATCCGAACGACGCGGTGGCGGTGCTCGCGCAGCTGTCGGCGGCCGGCATCGACCGGATCGACGGGGTGTTCTCCCTCGGTGCGGACAACCCGCCGGTGATCAGCACCCTCGCGCGGCGCTTCGGCTGCCCGGGGCTCCCGCTGGAGACGGCCCTGGACTGCACGCTGAAGGACCGGCGGCTGCGGATCCTGCGCGCCGCCGGGCTCGACCTGCCGCGGTTCGCCACCGCCGAGAGCGTCGGCGAGGCGGTGCGGGCGGTGGCGGACATCGGGCTGCCGGTGGTCGTCAAGCCCAGCGACCAGACCGGCTCGCTGGGCGTGCTGAAGGCGGAGTCCGCCGATCAGGTGCGGGCGCTCGCGGAGGAGGCGCTGCGGCTGAGTCCCGGCGGGCGGATCGTGGTCGAGGAGTTCCTGGAGGGCACCGAGCACACGCTGGCGGCCTTCGTGGTCGACGGCGTACTGCACCCCTTCGGGTTCGCCGACCGGGAGTACGGGCGCAAGGAGGAGTTCGCCCCGCACTTCTTCGAGGGCGGCGACACCCTGCCGAGCCGGCTGACCGCCGAGCAGATCGAGGAGGTCACCGACACCGTACGGCGCGGGGCCGCCGCCCTGCGCCTGGACCCGGCCGTGGTCAACACCGACATCCTGCGCACGCACGACGGCCGGGTGGTCCTCCTGGAGATCACCTGCCGCCTGACCGGCGCCCGCATCGCCACCGAGGTGATGCGCCTGGCGACCGGGGTGGACCCGCTGCCCAACGTGGTCCGCCTCGCCCTGGGCCGGCCGCTGGACCTGGAGGAGCTCCGGCCCCGGCACAGCCGGGCCGTGGTGCAGCGGTTCCTGCCGGCGGACGGCGGGGTGGTCGAGTGGGCCGGCGACCCCCGGGACGTCGCCCGCCGGCCCGGGGTGTACGACGTGTTCTGGGGCCTGGACCTGGAGCCGGGCACCGTCGTGCCGCCCTACCGCGGCGGAGCCGACGTCCTGGCCGGCGTGATCGCGCACGCCGACCGGCCGGAGGAGGCCGAGGCCGTCGCCGAGCGCACCCTGCGCGCCCTGCCGCTGCGCTTCAAGGCGGGGACGCCGTGACCGGGCCCGGGCCGCGGGCCCACCGTACGCACACCAGCCTGCCGAGGGAGAACGACATGGCCACCGACGTGGTGGACGAGGCGGCGGTCGACCGGGGCATCGCCCGGACCAGCGTGGTCATCGCCCTGCGCGACGACCTGCGGATCGCCGACTGCATCGCCTCGATCGACGAGGACGTCGAGATCGTCCTGGCGCTCAACGGACCCAGCGACGCGGTCCTGAAGCTGATCGCCGACCACCCCCGCCCGCTGACCGTCACCGAGATCGAGGACGTCGGCAACCTGGGCGCCGCCTACAACGCGGGGGCCGCGGCCACGGACCGCCAGTACCTGCTGCTGATGGACTCCGACTGCACCTTCGCCCCCGGCGTGGTCCGCTCCATGGTCCGCGCGGTGCTGACCGCCCCCGTGGTCAAGGGCCAGGTGGTGTACGGGGAGTCGGACGGGCTGCTCAGCCGGCTGACCGCGCGGGTGCGGGAGTTCGACGAGGGCGACTACGTCAGTGCGCTGTCCCCGCCGCTGATCTACAACCGCGCCATCGTCGACCACATCGGCGGCTACCACTTCGACGAGCTGATCCACTGGTGCGAGGACCGGGAGTTCGACTTCCGGCTCCAGCTGGCGGGCATTCCCGTGGTGTACCTGCCGGAGGCCCGGATCTTCCACGACGCCCAGCACGGCTTCGCCAACATGCGCAGCTACTTCCGCTACGGCGTCGGCGAGGGCATCGCGCAGGAGACCGGCGTCTTCACCACTCCGGCGGTGCCGGTGGTGTGGCGGCTGTTCGAGGCGTCCCGGACGCTCGTGCACTGCGCCCGCGACAAGGGCCCGGGCGCGGCGGCGTACTACGCGCTGCTGAAGGCGGCCTTCCACGTGGGCACCGCACACCACCTCCTCAACGACCCCTACCGGGTGCGCGACCGCTACCCCGCCTCCGCCAAGCGGGCGCGGATGGTCCGCTCGATCCCGCAGCACAGCACCAAGCTGACCGGTGCCCAGCTGCGCCGCCTGCGGCGGGCGCACTGGGAGGCGGGCCGGCGGATCGAGAAGGTGGCCGACCTGTCGGTCTTCCACGCGGACGCCGCCGGCCCGGCCGGCCCGTCAGCCGCCGGACAGGCGCGGCAGCAGCAGGCGTGAGGGGTGGTCGCCGCCGTGGTGGACGGTGTGGTGGGCTGGGACCGGCGGGTGGACGTCGAAGCGCGGCGTGTTGCTCGCCGCGATCTCCAGGCGGATCCGGTGGCCCGCGCGGAACACGTGGCCGACCGCGCCCAGCGCGACGGTGACCTCGACCGGTTCGCCGGGGCCGGACGCGGTGTCCGCCCCCGGCGCCAGGCGGCGCACGCCGTCGCACAGCAGCTCGGCCCGGCCGTCGGGGTACACGTCGACGAGCTTGCCGGCCACGTCGGCGCCCGCGGCGTCCGGGGTGACGTACACCTTCAGGACGGTGTCGCCGACGACGGTCAGCGGCTCGGTGAGCTCCTCTCCGGTGAAGCACAGCACGTCGGCGCGCCGTTCGACCTCGCGCTGGTCCAGCGGGCCGCAGTCGCCGCCGGTGTACTGGCCGGGCTGGGCGGTGGCACCGCCCGTGGTGGGCACCGGGTCGGCCGGGTCGTGGCGGAGCGGGTCGGAGCCGGCCGCCAAGGGGGCGCCGCAGTCCGTCAGGCGGGGGCCGTCCAGGTGCAGGACGAGGTCCCGGGTGCCGGGGACGGGCCAGTCGGGGAACGTGCGCCAGGCGTCGGCGCCGGTGACGAACAGCCGCACCGGCTCCGGCGCCGCCGCGCCGGCCCGCCCGCGCAGATGCCGGTCGAAATGCTCCAGGTGCATTCCGGTGACATCGATGCTGCGTTCGTCGGCGGCGAGCCCGTAACGGCGCTGCGGGAATATCCCGTCGGTGATGCAGTGGGACCACGGACCGACCACCAGCCGCGAGGAATTCCCGCAGTCCCGGATTCCCCGGTAATTCTCCAGGGCGCCGCCGAGGAATATGTCGTACCAGCCGGTGACGTGGAGCACCGGGACGTCGATCGCCGGGTACGACTCGCGCGGGGCGGCGCGCCGCCAGTACGGGTGGCCGCCCGGGTGCTCGCGCCACTGCCGGTAGTACGGGGCCAGCCGGTCCAGGAGGTCCGAGGCGGCGTCCGGGTCCCGGTAGAGCCCGTCGATCCCGTCGATCGCCCGGACCACCTCCTCCCACTCGGCCCGCTCCAGCCCGGCGCCCTCCAGCAGCAGGTCGTAGAGCACCCAGTACAGGACGAAGCCCAGCTGGAAGGCGCCGCCCTGGCGGGTCCAGCCCTCGTCGAAGCCCGATCCGGCCACGTGGGTGGCGACCGCGCCGAGGCCCGGCGGGCGTTCGGCGGCCGCCAGGAGGGCGGCCATCCCCTCGTAGGAGCGGCCGAACATCCCCGCGGAGCCGTCGCACCACGGCTGGCGCACCGCCCATGCGACGGTGTCGGCGCCGTCCGCCGCCTCGTTCCAGTACGGCTCGAAGGCGCCGCCGGAGCCGAACCGTCCGCGGACGTCCTGCACCAGCAGGGCGTAGCCGGCGCGGACCAGCCGCAGCCCGTCGACGGAGGCGCCGCCCGGGCTGCCCGATTTCCCGTACGGCGTCCGGCGCACCAGCACCGGTACCGGATCGGCGGTGTCGGGGCGGTAGAGGTCGGCACCCAATAAGGTGCCGTCGCGCAGGGGTATTTCCAGATCGTGTTCCACAACAATTCGCACCCGCCCATATTCCATCAGGACGAGGACATTCACAATGCACCCGCCCGGCATTTTCGGAATCCATTTCCTGGAGCCGTTCTTCGAGACGGCCCGTACCGATCCGGCGCGGCCGGCCGTCGTCGACAACGGGCTCGTCGTCGGCTATGGCACCCTCGCCGCCTGGGTGCTGGAGGTGGCCGGCTCCGTCGCGCCCCGCACGGACGGGCCCCAGCCGCCGGTCGGGGTGGTCGTGCACCACTCGGTCCGCGACGTGGCCGCCCTCCTGGGCGTCCTCGCGGCGGGCCGCGCGTACGTGCCGCTGGAGGCCGCGCATCCCGCGGCCCGGCTGGAGACGGTCCTGGCCCGGCTCGGTGTCGAGGAGGCCGTCGCGACCGCCGACACCGGCTGGCAGCCGCCGGCCGCGCGCGTGGTCCGCCCGCGCTGGGCGCCCGCCGCATCCGCGCCTGCCGATGCCGCCGTCCTCCCCGACAGCGGTGTCCGGCCCGAGGACCCGGCGTACGTCCTGTTCACCTCGGGCTCCACCGGGGAGCCGAAGGGCGTCGTGGTCCCGCACCGGGCCCTGACGGCCGTGGTGCCGCCGCTGCGGACCCTGTACGGCATCGGGCCGGACGCGACCGTCCTGCACTTCCACGGCGCGGGCGGGGACACGAGCCTGGAGGAGATCCTGCCGACCCTGACCGGGGGTGCCACCCTGGTCGTCGACGACGCGGCGCGCGAGGGCTTCGCCCGGGTCGCCGAGGAGCAGGAGGTCACGGTCGCGGTGCTGCCGACCGGCTTCTGGCACAGCCTGACCGGCGACCTGCTGCACCAGGGCGCCGCCCTGCCGCCGTCCCTGCGCACGGTGGTCATCGGCGGCGAGGCGGTGCGCGCCGACATGCTGGAGCGCTGGCACCGGCTCGGCGCCGACGGGGTGCGGCTGCTCAACACCTACGGATCCACGGAGACGGCCCTGGTCACCCACGCGGTGCAGCTCGCCGGACCGGGCGCGCCCGAACTGCCGAGCACGGGCGGCGACCTGCCCATCGGGCTGCCGCTGCCGCACGTCGGCCAGCACGTCGATGACAGCGGCGAGCTGCACGTGTCCGGGCCCGGTCTGGCCCTCGGGTACCACGCCGCCGCGGAGGCCACGGCGGCCCGGTTCCGCGAGGAGGGCGGCATCCGCTGGTACCGGACCGGGGACCTGGTCACGGTGGCGCCCTCGGGGGCGCTGGTCTTCCGCGGCCGCTCCGACCACCAGGTCAAGATCCGCGGCCACCGGGTGGACCTCGTCGAGGTGGAGGGCCTCGTCGGCAGCTGCGCGGGCGTGCTGGAGGCGGCCGCCGTACGGGTGGACCGCGGCGAGCACAGCACACTGGCGGCCTTCTTCGTCCCGCTGCCCGACCGCGATCCCGCCGAGGTGGCGGCCGGGGTCCGCGCCCGGCTGGAGGAGTCGGCGGCCCCGCACCTGGTGCCCAGCCTGCTGGTACCGGTCGCGGAACTGGAGCGCACCCACACCGGCAAGGTCGACCGGTCTGCCACACGGGACCGGTACCTGGCCGCGACGGGGGCGGGCCGATGAGCGCGCCGGCGGGGCGGACCGCGGGAGCCGGTGGCACCGCGGCGGACCGGCGCGGACCGGGTGAGGCGGCCGCGGCCGACCCGGCAGGGGCGGCAGCCGCGGCGGCTTCGGCGGACCCGGCGGGCCTCGCCGCGTACGCCTCGCGACGGCTGGGCGTGGTCCTGGATCCGGCGACCGCCCGCACCGACGAGTCCGGCTGGGACTTCCGGGTCGTGCACGTCCGGGGGACGGACGGCACCTGGTGGATCCTGCGCCGGCCGCGCCGCCCCGAGGCCTCGGCCCGACTGGCCTTCGAGGGCGCCGTACTCGCCGCCGTACGCGACCGGATCCCCGTCCCCGTGCCCTACTGGCGGCTGCACACACCTGAGTTGGTGGCCTATCCGCGCCTGCCGGGCGCCCCGGCCGGCACGGAGGATCCCGAAACCCTGGTCTACGGCTGGTCCGTGGACCCGCTGGCCCACCCCGCGCACTACCTGGAGCCCCTCGCCCGGGCCCTGGTCGCGGTGCACGGCACCCCGCTGGAGGACTCCCCCGTCCTCGCGGCCCGCGCCCAGGCCCACCCCGGCTCCGTACGCGCGCGCATCGCGGACCGGCTCGCCCGCGCCCGCACCGAACTGCCGCTGCCGGAGGCCCGGTTGCGCCGCTGGCAGGCCTGGCTGGACGACGAGCGGCTGTGGCCGGACCGGCTGGCGCTCGTCCACGGCGACGTACACCCCGGGCACACCCTGGTCGTGCGCCCCCCGTCGGGCCCGCCGGCCCTCTCCGGCCTGCTGGACTGGGCCAACGCCGATGTCGGCGACCCCGCGGCCGACTTCGTGGACATGCTGTACGCCGGGGGCACCGCCGTCCTCGACCGCCTCCTGGCGGCCTACGGGGCGGCGGGCGGCGAGGTGCGGCCCGGCCTGCGGGAGCACATCCTGGCGCGGGCCTCCTTCCTGTGGGTCCACGTGGCGCTGCGCGGCCTGGACACCGGCCGCCCGGCGTGGACCGAGACGGCGCTGCGCAGGATGGCGCCGTGAGGGCCGCGCCGGAGCACCGCGACGACCGCGGGCGCGTGGAGCCGCAGGAGCCGGGGACGCGCCGCGGCCTCCCCGGGCGCACGGCGGGGCACACCCCCGCGGGGACGGCGTACGCGCTCCACCAGCCGGTACACGCCGCGCCGGGGGAGGCAGCGCCGGTGGTCCTGGTCGCGGGCGGGGGCGGCTCCGGGGGGATCTGGGAGCACCACCAGGTGCCCGCGCTGACCTCGGCGGGCCGCCGGGTGGTCACCTTCGACCACGGACCGGCGGCCGGATGCCCGGCGGACCTGGCCGACCGGCTGCGGGAGCTGCTGACGGCGCTGGGCCTGCCGCCCTGCCCGCTGGTGGGCCACTCCCTCGGCGCGCTCGCCGTGCAGGAGCTGCTCCTGACCGATCCGCAGCTCGCGAGCGGGGCCCTGCTCGCGGCGACCCGCGGCCGGCCCGACGCGGTGGGCGAGGCGCTGGCGCGGGCCGAGGCCGCGACCGCCGCGGCCGGGACCCGGCTGCCCGCGGAGTACGAGGCCTTCGTGCGGCTGGTGCAGAACCTCTCCCCCAGGACCCTCGCCGACGAGGCCGCCGCGGCAGAATGGCTCGACTTGTTCGAAGTCGCCGCGCTGACGGGCACGTCGGCCGCCGGCTGCCGCCCGGCCCCGCCGGTTCCCGACCGGCTGGCCGCCTTCGGCCGGATCACGGTGCCCGTCCTGGTCGTGGGCTTCGCCGACGACGTGCTGGCGCCCGCCCCGCTGGGCCGGGAGGTCGCCGCCGCGATCCCCGGCGCCCGCTACGCGCAGCTGCCGGACGCCGGCCACCTCGGGTTCCTGGAACGCCCCGAGGCCTTCAACTCCCTCCTGTTCGACTTCCTCGCCACCGTGGCCCCTGACGACCCCGGAGTGTCCCGTGTCCCTTGAGTCCCCCGTGTCAGCCCCCGCCCTGCCGGAGGTGGCGGTCGTCCACGTCGGCGAGGAGCCGCCGCAGTCGTGGACCGCGGCCGTGTACCTGTGCGGTCCGACCCCCACCGACCCCGCCGAGCCGTCGTGGCGGCCGGACGCCGTCGCCGCCCTGCGCTCCCTGTGGTCCGGCGCCGGGCGCCTGGCGGTGTTCCTGCCCGAGCCGGCGCCCGGCGGCTCCTACCCGGCGTACGCGGACCAGATCGCCTGGGAGGAGGAGGCGATGCGCCGCTCCGACGTCATCCTGTTCTGGATCCCGCGCGACATGGCGCGGCTGCCGGGCCTGGTGTCGAACATCAAGTGGGGCGCGTGGTGCGGCTCGGGCCGCGCCGTGCTCGGGGCGCCGCCGCAGGCCGAGCGCATGGCGTACCTGCTCCACTTCGCCGAGACCCTGGGCGTGCCGGTGGAGCGCACCCTTGCGGGTGCGGCCGGGGCCGCCCTGCGGGCGGTCGGGACGGGGGCCGTACGCGGGGGCGGTGAGCGGGCGGTGCCGCTGCCGGTGTGGCGGACGGAAGAGTTCCGGGCGTGGTACGCGGCCCGCCGGGAGGCCGGTGACCGGCTGCTGGACGCGCGCGTGGAGTGGTACGCGCCGGCATCGGGGCCGGAGGGGGCCGCCGCCTGGCTCCTGACCGCCACGGTCGCGCCGGGCGACGGCCGCAGCCCCGTCGTCAGCCGTCTGCTGGCGGCTCAGGGGCAGGGCATGCTCATGTAGAGCGCGTGCTCGCCCTCGGATTCGGTTCCCTGGTACAGGGCGGTGTCGAGGCCGCAGAAGGCGAAGCCCATCCGGCGGTAGGCGTGGATGGCCGGGGCGTTGACGTTGGTCACTTCCAACCACAGGTGTCCGGCGCCGCGTTCGCGGGCGAAGTCCACCGCGTGCCGCATCAGTGTGCGGCCGATGCCCCGGCCGCGGTGGCCGGGGGCGACCTCGATGTCCTCGATGGTCAGCCGCCGGTTCCACGGGGAGTAGGAGACGGCGGCGAAGCCGGCGAGGCCGCCGCCGGCGCCGACGGCCACGAACGTGCGGCTGTCTCCGTCCTCACCCTCCTCGCCGTCCTCCTCCCCACTGCCGTCGTCCTCGGGGAACACCTTGACCAGCGGCGGGTCCACCGGGACCTCGCGCAGGGCGAACCCGTCGCCGGTCACGGCCACCTCGAAGACGGTGCCGGTAATGAAGGACCCGTCGAGGGCCTCGATGGCCCCGGTGTCCTCGGGGCGTGCGGTGCGGAACTCGTACGTCGTGTCATGGGTCGTGGTCATGGCCCGAGGCTATGACCGGCCTGCCCGGGTGAGGGCGGGTTTCGGCCGAATGGGGCGGCGGTCCGGACCCGAGATCCGGCCCGCCCCGCCCGCACTCCGGTCTGTGTGCTCCGGGGGTCACCGCTCGCCGGCGAGGTCCAGGTCCGCCCTGCGAGCCCCGGTCCCGGTCCCGGCGGCGGCCCCGGCCGCACCGTCGGCGGCCGCCGGCGGGCGTCGCCACGGGCGGGCGATCGGCCGGGACACCGCCCGCCACCACGGGTCGGACGGCAGCTTCCCCGCGGGCTCGAACGGCTCGCCGGGGCGGGGGAACGCCACCGCCTGGCCGGCCTCCTCGGCCTCGTCCTTCGTCCACTCCCCCGGTTCCGCCCATGCGTGCGGGGCCAGGGTGAAGCTGCCCCAGTGGATCGGCAGCAGGACGCCGTGGGGGCGGCCGCCCTGGAGGTCGAGGTGGGCGCGGAGGCCCTCCTGCGGGGTCATGTGGATGTCGGGCCAGTGGTCGGAGTAGGCGCCGATCTGGATCATCGTGGCGTCGAAGGGGCCGTGGGCCGCGCCGATGGCGCGGAAGCCGTCGAAGTAGCCGGTGTCGCCGCTGTGGAAGATCCGGTGCTCGGCGCCGGCGACCACCCAGGACGCCCACAGGGTGTGCTGCCGGTTGCGCAGGCCGCGGCCGCAGAAGTGCCGGGCCGGGGTGGCGGTGAACGTCAGGCCCGCGATGTCGGTGCTCTCGTTCCAGTCGAGCTCGCGCACCCGGTCGGCGGGGACGCCCCAGTGCTCCAGGTGGGCGCCGACGCCGAGCGGGACGGCGAAGACGGTGCCGGTCCCGGCGAGCTGCTTGACGGTGGGCAGGTCGAGGTGGTCGTAGTGGTCGTGGGAGATGACGACGGCGTCGACGGGGCCCAGGGCGGCGAGCGGCGCCGGTACGGGGTGCAGGCGGCGGGGGCCGGCGAAGGGGAAGGGGGAGCACCGCTCGCCCCAGACCGGGTCGAAGAGGACGCGGCGGCCGTCGATCTCGGCGAGGACGCCGGAGTGCCCCATCCAGGTCAGGCGCAGTCCGCCGGCCGGCGGGCGGGCCAGGTCGGCGAGGGTCGTCGGGTGCACCGGGATGGGCGCGGCCGGGCTGCGGCGGGCCCGCTCGTCCTTGCGGAAGTAGACCTTGGCGAGTTCGAGCGGGGAGCCGGAGGGCCGGGTGCGGGCGCCGACCGGGTTCCGGAAGGCGCCGTCCCGGAAGTTCGGCGAGTTCCGGATCCGCTGCAGCCGCGCGCCGGAGGGGTCCGCGCCGAAGGACTCGGGGCGCAGGGCGCGCAGCTGGGCGAGCGGGGGACGGGAGCCGGTCAAGGCGCCTCCTGGGGGTGCGGCATGTGGGCGCGGGGCCGTGCCCGGCACGGCCCCGTACCCTGGCAACGCCCGACGGCCCCGAAGGATTCCTCCGGCCGGCGGCGGGCCTCCCCCGCCCCGCCGCCTCCCGCGCCCGGCCGCCGCTCCCGTACTACAGCGGCAGCAGCTCGGGGCGCTTGGCCTCCACGTTGTCCCCGGAGGACTCGCCGCGCAGGCGGCGGCCGATCCAGGGGACGAGGTGCTCGCGGGCCCACTGGATGTTGTCGCGGGTGGCGTCGACGGAGCTGAGGGGCTGCTGCGGCGGCCACGGCTGGTCGGGGTCGGCCGGCACGTCGAGGCCGAGGACCTGGGCGGCGCGCAGGGCGACCCGGGTGTGGCCCTCGGGCGAGAGGTGCAGCCGGTCGAAGTCCCAGGCGCGGCGGTCCTGGACGGACTTCAGGGACCACAGGTCGAGGACCGGGCAGCCGTACTTGTCCGCGATGGCCCGCACGTGGGCGCTGTAGGTGGCGACCTTGCCGCGCAGGTGCTTGAGGACGGGCACCCCGCGCGTGTCGAAGCCGGTGGTGATCATGACGAGGCCGACGACACCGGTCAGGTCGGCGACGGCCGCCTCGAAGCGCTCGGCGACGGCGTCGGGGTCGCTGCCGGGGCGGATGATGTCGTTCCCGCCGGCGCAGAAGCTGACCATGTCCGGGGCGAGCTCCTTGGCGCGCGGGACCTGTTCGGCCACGATCTGGTCCAGCAGGCGGCCGCGTACCGCCAGGTTCGCGTAGCGGAAGTCGCCTTCGGGCCGCCGGTCGGCCAGGAGGACGGCCAGGCGGTCCGCCCAGCCGAGGAACTTCCCGTCGGGCCCGGGGTCGCCGACCCCTTCGGTGAAGCTGTCCCCGATCGCCGTGTACGAGCCGATGGTCCTGCGTGCGGTCGCTGTCGTCTCTGTCATCGTCGTCACTGCCACGAGACCGTATTTTTCACCCCGGCACGTGACCTACGCCACCGTAGGAAGGGGTTGACGGGCCGTGATCTGTACCACCCGGTCGGTTCGGCGAGTGCGTGCGGGGCCGGGACCCCCCTCGGGTCCCGGCCCCGCACGGGTCCGGCCGCCCCTGTCGGGGCGGGGATCAGATGGTCACGCCCTTGGAGCGGAGGTAGGCGATCGGGTCGATGTCGGAGCCGTAGGACTGGCCGGTGCGGATCTCGAAGTGCAGGTGCGGGCCGGTGGAGTTGCCGGTGGAGCCGGAGAGGCCGATGCTCTGGCCGGCGGTGACGCTCTGGCCGGCGGTCACGGACAGCTGGGAGAGGTGGGCGTACTGGGAGTACTTGCCGTCGGCGTGCCGGATGACGACCTCGTTGCCGTACGCGCCGCTCCAGCCGGCGGAGACGACGGTGCCGGCGCCGACGGCCCGGACCTGGGTGCCGGAGCTCGCGATGAAGTCGACGCCGGTGTGGTAGCCGCTGGACCACATGGCGCCGGCGGTCCGGTACGCGGTGGAGACGCCGCCGCCGACGGGGGCGACGAATCCGGCGGCGGCCGGGGCGGCGGGTGCGGCGGGTGCGGCGGCCTGCGGGGCGGACGCCTTCGGGGCGGCGACCTGCCGCTCGGCCGCGGCCTTGGCGGTCCGCTGGCCGGCGGCCGCTGCCGCCGCCGGGGCGGGGGACTTCTTCTTCGGGGCGGCGGCCGGCTTCCCGGCGGGGGCCGCGGCCTCGGCCGCACCCGGTGCGCCGAGGTGGAGCCGGAGGCCGGGGTGGATCAGGGACGGGTCGGCGCCGACGGCCTCGCGGTTGTCGGCGTAGAGCCGCTGCCAGCCGCCCTCCACGCCGCGGTCCGCGGCGATGGTGGACAGGCAGTCGCCCGGAACGACGGTGTAGACGGCGGGGACGGCGGCCGGGGCCGGCGCGGCGGCGACGGGCTCCGCCTGCACCGCCGAGGGGGTCTGCGGGGCCGCCGCGGGGGCGGCGGGGGCCGCGTGGGCGCCGGCGGCGCCGAGCAGCGGGAGCGCGAGCGCGGCGCCTCCGGTTCCGGCGGCGGCGAAACCCCGGGCCATCGTGCGGGACTTCGGTCGGCGGTGCTTGCCCTTTGCCGGCATGGCGGATTCCTCTCCGGCGCCTGCGAGGTGAGCTGTCGGGTTCGGACCGGGAGCTGTCCGGCCGGCACGGCCCCGCGAGCGGGACGTGCACGGCTTCACCCCGAGCCGTTTCCGGAGCGGAACTCCGGCGACGGCGGCCTACCTGGTTCCCCCGCTCCTGCCGGTCGCGTGAATGGTCGAGTGCGGTTTCCGGGCGGCGGCAGGATTAGGCGGTCCGTCCGGATCGGTCGCGAACGTAATCCAGTCCGACGGGGCGGAACAAGCCGCGAATTTCCTGACGGATTCACAGGAACGCGATTCCGGCGGAATTCCGGTCACCCTGTGTCCATTCGCTTGTGCCAACAGCCCCTCCGGCCGGGGCATTCGCGTTTCCCCCTCGGGCACGCACGGTCACCGTATGATCTGGCTCACGGGGCTGCGCCCGATCTCCCCTCCGACGGCGGCATGTTGGCCCCAAGCAGCTCAATTCGGACATCCGGTGACGATGCGGAGGATCCACGTGACCCAGCAGATACCCTCGCCCCCGCCGGCCGGACCGGCACCCGAGCCGCAACTGGCCGGCGTACGCAACTTCCGCGACGTGGGCGGCCTCCCGGCCCTGGACGGACGGCAGGTCAGGTCGGGACGACTCTTCCGAAGCGGACATCTGGCACATGCCACCGAAAGCGATGCAGAATTCCTCGAATCGCTGGGCCTGCACACCGTCTTCGACTTCCGCAACGCCGTCGACCAGGCCCTGGAGGGGCCCGACATCCCCCTCGCCGGCGTGCGCAACCTCAACATCCCGCTCTCGGACCCGGCAGCCGGCGAGGACTTCTGGAGGATGGTGCGCGACGGCGACACCGAGCAGCTCCGCGGCGTCCTCGGCGGCGGCAGGGCAGCCGCCCGGATGGCGGACTCCTACCGCGTGATGGTCGTGGAGCGCACGGCCGAGCACAGCCGGGTGGTGCACGCGCTGGCCGAGGACAGCGTCCCGGCGCTGATGCACTGCGCCGCCGGCAAGGACCGGGCCGGAGTCGCGATCGCCGTCACGCTCCTCGCGCTCGGCGTGGAGCGGGAGGCGATCCTGGCGGACTACCTGGAGTCGAACGCCCCGCACCGCCGCTACCGGGTGCGCCCCGGCAGCGGCATCCCCGAGGCCCGCTCCCCCGAGGCCGCGGAACTCCTCGCGCCGCTCTTCGACGCCCGCGCCGCCTACCTGGACGCGGCCTTCGACACCATCAACGCGCAGTGGGGCGGCACCGACCGCTACCTGGCCGAGGGCCTGCGCCTCTCCCCCGCCACCCTGGACCGCCTCCGCGGCCGGCTGCTCGTCTGAACGCCCGCGACCGCAGGGCGCCGGCCGGCCGCCGGCGCCCCCGGACCGCTCAGCTCCCCGCGGCCGCCTGCCTGACGAGCGTCCGCCCGAACTCCCACATCAGCCCGCCGCCGTCGTGCGCCTCGTCCATGACCTCGCGGAAGGCCACGACGAACCGGTCGACGTCCGCCTCGTCGATCACCAGCGGCGGGATCAGCTTGATGACCTCCAGGCGGTCCCCCGACACCTGGGTCAGGATCCGGTGCCGTCGCAGCAGCGGCACCACGACCATCTGCGCGAAGAGCCCCTTGCGGGCGGCCTGGAGCACCGTCCACCGGCTGCGCAGCCGCAGCGAGGACGGCCTCCCGAACTCGATGCCGATCATCAGCCCGCGCCCCCGCACCTCGTGCAGCAGCTCGTAGTCGCCGACGAGCGCGGCCAGCCGCCCGCGCAGCAGGTCGCCCGTCGCACGGGCCCGGTCCACCAGCCGCTCGTCCTCCATGACGGACAGCACCGCCAGCCCGGCGGCCATCGCCTGTGCGTTGGAGCCGAAGCTGGCGGAGTGGACGAGCACCCGGTCCATGGACGAGTACACCTTGCGGAAGATCCAGTCCCGGCCCAGGGTGGCGCCGACGGGGACGTACCCGCCCGACAGCGCCTTGGCCACGCACACCAGGTCCGGCTCGACGCCCGGCTCGTGCTGGTACGCGTAGAAGTCACCGGTACGTCCGATGCCGGTCTGCACCTCGTCCGCGATGAGCAGCGCCTTGTGCCGGTGCAGCAGCTCCTGGGCCGCGGCCAGGAAGCCCGGCGGGGCGGCGTGCACGCCCTTCCCCTGGATCGGCTCGACGACGAACGCGGCGACGTCCCCGCGCCGCAGCTCCCGCTCCAGGGCGGCCAGGTCGCCGAGCGCGATCCGGGTGTCCGGCAGCAGCGGCGCGAAGCCGTCGCGGAAGCCGCGCTCCCCGTTGACCGACAGGGCGCCGGTCGTCAGCCCGTGGAAGGCGTGGTCGCAGTAGAGGACCCTGGGCCGCCCGGTGGCGTACCGGGCGAACTTCAGGGCGGTCTCGACGGCCTCGGTGCCGCTGTTGCCGAAGAAGACGCGGTCCAGGTGCGGGCTGTACGAGAGCAGCCGCTCCGCGAGCAGGCCCGGCAGCGGCGGGCAGTCGAAGCGGGTCAGGTCGGCGAGTCCGGCGTCGAGGACGTCGTGCAGTGCCCTGCGGACCACGGGGTGGTGGCGGCCGAGCCCCATGACCCCGAACCCGGCCAGCATGTCCAGGTGGTCGTTGCCCTCGGCGTCCCAGAAGTGGGCGCCCTCGGCCCGCTCGTAGACCTTGTCGAAGCCGATGGTGTGCAGCATGCGGGGCAGCTGCGGGTTGAGGTGGCGCGCGTGCAGCTCGTACCGCTCGGCGCCCCGCTCGGCCAGCAGCGCCCGCAGGTCGAAGCCGGGGCCCGCGCCCGGGCCCGGCCCGCGCACGCCGCCCGCCTCCGGCGCCTCGGTCATGCCCGGCCGCCCCGGCTGCCGCCGACCGTCTCGCGGGCCGCGCGCAGCGACTCCTTCAGCGAGCCCATGGTGGCGAGGACGGCGGTCGGCTCGTAGCCGCAGTGCGCCATGCAGTTCGCGCACCGCGGGTCCTTGCCGCGGCCGTACTTGCTCCAGTCGGTCTCCTCGACCAGCTCCCGGTAGGTGGGCACGTACCCGTCGCTCATCAGGTAGCAGGGGCGCTGCCAGCCGAAGAGGGAGTAATTGGGAATGGCCCAGGCGGTGCAGGGGAAATCGGCCCTGCCCTCCAGGAAGTCCAGGAAGAGGGGCGAGTGGTTGAGGCGCCAGCGGCGGCGGTTTCCGCCTGCGAAGGCCTTTCTGAAGAGTTCTCTGGTCTGGTCGACGCCCAGGAAGTGCTCCTGGTCGGGTGCCTTTTCGTAGGCGTAGGCGGGCGAGATCATCATTTCGTCGACCTGGAGGTCGTCGTTGAGGTAGTTCAGCACCTCGATGACCGTCTGGGGGGTGTCGGTGTTGAAGAACGTCGAGTTCGTCGTCACCCGGAATCCGCGCCTCTTCGCCTCCTTGATGGCCTCGACGGCCTCGTCGAAGACGCCTTCCTTGGCCACGGACTCGTCGTGGCGTTCGCGCAGCCCGTCGATGTGCACGGCGAAGGCGAAGTAGGGGGACGGGGTGAACTTCGCGATCTTCTTGCGGAGCAGCAGCGCGTTCGTGCACAGGAACACGTACTTGCGGCGGGCGACCAACTGGCGCACGATCTCGTCGATCTGCGGGTGCATCAGCGGCTCGCCGCCCGCGATGGACACCATCGGCGCCCCGGACTCCAGGACGGCGCCGACCGCCTGGGCGACCGGCATGCGCTGTTTGAGCACCCCCGCCGGGTGCTGGATCTTCCCGCAGCCCTCGCAGGCCAGGTTGCAGGCGTAGAGCGGCTCCAGCTCGACGATCAGGGGGAACTTGTCGCGCTTGCGGAGCTTCTGTTCGATCAGATAGGTCCCGACCCTGATGGACTGTCGCAGCGGCATGGCCATCTGGCTCACCTCCTGGGGAGCGGCGAAGAACGGTGCCAGTCGTGAAAAGCAGGCAGTAGGGCACGCAGTACACGGAAGGCCGATATTCCACCGCGCAGGGTGCCGATGCGGACGAGCTCGTGCTCCGGGGCGTCCACGACCACCCGGACGGCCGCAACGGGGCGGATCCCGCCGTCCGCGCCGACGGCTTGGGTCGCCGCCCACAGGGTGGCGGCCGACTCCATGTCGACGCCGATGGCGCCGCCGGCGCGCAGCCGGGCCCGCTCCTGCCCGCGGACCACGTGGTCGGAGCCGGTGAGGACCCCGGTGTGCACGGTGCGGCCGGGGGCGGCACGGGCCAGCGCCTCCGCGAGCCGGGCGGCGCCGGTGCAGGCGACGGTCCCGCGGGGGTCGCGGGCCTCGTCGGCGACGACGAGGTCGCCGGGGTGCATGCCGGGGACGAGCCCGGCGCAGAACCCCGTGGCGAGGACGGCCGCCCCGGCCAGCTCCGGCGCGGCGAGCGCCCGTACGACGGCCCGCTCGGCGGCCCGCGGCCCCATCCCGGTGCGCAGGACGGTGGTGCCGGGCGGCGCGCCCCGCCCGCCGCCGAGGGCCGCCCGCTCGATGCGCAGGGCGCAGGCGACGAGCAGCGGGGCCGCCCCGGGGGGCCCGGGCCGGGCGGGCATCAGGGCGTCCCGGGCGCGAAGGGCTCCCCGTACAGGTAGCGGCCGAGGGCGGTGAGCGGGAACACGTGCCGGTAGAGGTGGTAGTTGATGGAGAAGTCCCAGGGGAAGCCGGTGCCGGTGAAGTGCGGCTCGTCCCAGGTGCCGTCGGGGAGCTGGGTGCGCACGAGGTGGGCGATGCCGCGTTCGACGGCCTTGCCACCGCGCTCCCCCGCGGCCAGGAGCGCCATCAGCGCCCAGGCGGTCTGCGAGGGGGTGGAGGCCCCGCGTCCGGCCCAGGTGCCGGGGTCCTGGTAGGAGCGCTGGTCCTCGCCCCAGCCGCCGTCGTCGTTCTGCACGGACTCCAGCCAGGCGACGGCGCGCCGCACGGCGGGGTGCGCGGCGGGGATCCCGGCGGCGGCGAGGGCGGGGAGGACGGAGCCTGTGCCGTAGACGTAGTTGGTGCCCCAGCGGCCGAACCAGCTCCCGTCGGGCTCCTGCCGGTCGAGGAGCCAGGCGATGCCGCGGCGGGTGCGGGGGTCGCGGGCGCGGCCCTCGGCGGCGAGCATCTCCACGACGTGGGCGGTGACGTCGGCGGAGGGCGGGTCGACGACCTCCCCGAAGTCGCAGAAGGGCAGCCGGTTGGGCAGGGTGCTGGTGTTGTCGGCGTCGAAGGCGGCCCAGGCCCCGTCGCCGGACTGCATGCCGAGGGTCCAGGTGACGGCCCGGTCGACGGCGGCGTCGAGGCGGTCGGGGTCGGGGTGGGCGACGCGGCGCAGGGCGAGGACCACTTCGGCGGTGTCGTCGATGTCGGGGTAGTTGTCGTTGTGGAACTCGAACGCCCAGCCGCCGGGGGCGAGTCCGGGTCGGCGGACGGCCCAGTCGCCGGTGCGGGTGATCTCCTCGCCGAGCATCCAGTCGGCGGCCTTGACGAGGGCCGGGTGGTCGGGGGGCAGGCCGGCGTCGGCCAGGGCGATGGCGGCGAGGCAGGTGTCCCAGACCGGGGACTGGCAGGCCTCGACCATGCGGACGGGCGCGGGGGCGCCGGGGAGGCCGTCCGGGCCGGGGGCGGTGTCCTCGCGCCAGACGGCGAACCGGTCCAGGGATTCCAGGCCGGCCCGCATCACCGGGTGCCCGAGGTCGTAGCCGAGGAGGTGCAGGGCGATCAGGGAGTAGACGGCCGGGGGCTGGATGCCGCCCCAGCAGCCGTCGTTCTCCTGCCGTTCGATGATCCAGCGGGCGGCGGTGTCCATGGCCGCCTTGCGCAGCGGGCGGGGCGCGAACCGGCGGTAGAGGTGCAGGGCCCGGTCCATGCGCTGGAACAGGCCGTCCACCGAGCCGAGGGGTGCGTACCTGCGCGGCGGGACGGGCCGGCGCGCGTCGGTGTGGAGTTCGTCCAGGGCGAAGGGCCCGGGGCGGACGGGGCGGAGCGCGGAGACGATGGTCAGCGGGACGATGGTCTGCCGGGCCCAGCAGCCGAAGTCGTAGATGTTCAGCGGCACCCAGGGCGGCAGGAAGACCAGTTCGGGCGGGAGTTCGGGCAGGTCGTCCCAGCTCCACCAGCCGAAGAGGGCGAGCCAGATCCGGGTGAAGACGCGGGCGGCGGCGATGCCGCCGTGGGCGCGGATCCACGCGGAGGCGCGGGACATGTGGGGCGCGTCGGGGGCGTCGCCGGCCAGGCGGAGGGCGACGTACGCCTCGACGGTGGCGGACAGGTCGGGCGGTCCTTCGTGGAAGGTGGCCCAGGCGCCGTCGGCGCGCTGGCCGCCGCGGATGTGGCGGGCGGCGGCCGCGGTGGTGGCCTCGTCGCGGATGCCGAGGAACTGGCGCAGCAGGAGGTCCTCGGCGTCCATGGTGACGTTGGTCTCCAGGTCGCCCTTCCACCAGCCGGCCGGGTCCTGCCGGTCGAGGAGGTGGCGCACGGCCCGCGCGGCGGCCTCGTGGACGTCGGGCGGGCCGGCGGGGTGCGGGAGGGCCGCCGCGGTGCGTGCGGGGGCGGTGCGGCCGGCCCCGTCGCGGCTGCCCGTGCGGGGGCCGGCGCACAGGCCGGTGCGGGCCGCGCCGGCGGGCGGCGGGGCCGTGGTGGTGTCCTCCGGATCGGCGTCCCGGGAGCCGGTGCCGTCGGTCGTCGCTGTCATGGCTTCCCCTTACGTGCAGTGGCTTCTGCTGTGCTGGGGTCTGCCGTCGGCCGGCGCCGCTCAGGTGGGGGCGCCGGCCGGCGACTCGCGCGTCATATCCGGACCCGGGTGACGAGGGTGGCGGTCACTTCTTGCGTACGACGACGAAGTCGGCGAGGGCGACCAGCTGGTCGCGGACCCGCTGGGGCATGTCGACGCCGTCGAGGGCCCGGATGGCGACGGCGTGCTGGCGGCGCGCCTCCTCCGCCGTCCAGGCGCGTCCGCCGGCCGCTTCGATGAGGGCGGCGCGGGCGGCGAACTCCTCCTCGGAGAAGTTCTCGAAGTCGTTGCTCTTGGCGTCGGCGGCGAGGAGTTCGCCGAGTTCCTCGGCGGCGGGGCCGCCCGCGGCGAGCGCGGCGACGACCGGGAGGGACTTCTTGCGCTGGCGCAGGTCGCTCCAGGTCTGCTTGCCGGTGGACTCGGGGTCGCCCCAGATGCCGAGGAGGTCGTCGACGGCCTGGAAGGCGAGCCCGAGGTGGTAGCCGTACTCCTCCAGCTTGTCGGCGGTGCGGTCGTCGGCGCCGCCGAGGACGGCGCCGATGGAGACGGCGCAGGCGAGGAGGGCTCCGGTCTTGTTGCCCTCCATCTCCAGGCACTCCTCGACGCTGACGCGCTCGCGGTGCTCGTAGGAGATGTCCTGCGCCTGCCCGTCGATGAGCTTGCGGGTGGCGGTGGTCAGGCGGCGGGTGGCGCGGCCGGCCTCGACGGTGCCGAGTTCCAGCAGGACCTCGTTGGCGAGGGCGAACAGGGCGTCGCCGACGAGGATGGCCTGGGCGGGGCCGTGGACCTTCCAGACGGTGTCGCGGTGCCGGCGCTGCTCGTCGCCGTCCATCAGGTCGTCGTGCAGCAGCGAGAAGTTGTGGACGAGTTCGACGGCGACGGCGCCGGGGATGCCGACCTCGGCGGGGGCGCCCGCGGCCTCGGCGGACAGCAGGGCGAGGGCGGGTCGGACGGCCTTGCCGCCGTCTCCGTCCGCCGGGTTGCCGTGGGCGTCGATCCAGCCGAAGTGGTAGGCGGCGACGGTGTCCATGGGTGCGGCGAGCCGGTCGACCGCGGCGCGGAGCACGGGGGTGGACAGCGTGCGCCCGCGCTCCAGGAGGGCGAGGGTGTCCGCCGCGGCCGCCTCCGCGGCTCCCTTGCCGGCATCCGTGTTCTCGACAGCCGGGTTCCCCGGGTTCACTGGCTCTCCTCTGTTTCCTGTGCGTGCTGCGCTGCCGTTCGTGCTGATGATCGTCATGCCGCCTCCGTCAGGGGGTGGGCGCGGTGGCGGCCGAGCGCGGTGAGCGCGGCGTGCGCCGCGTCCCATCCGCTCCGGACGGCACTCTCCATGGTCGCGGGCCAGCCGGTGGCGGTCCACGCACCGGCGAGATAGAGGCCCGGCGTGTCGGTCCGCGCACCGGGGCGGAGCCGGCCGACGCCGGGGGTGGGGGCGAACGTGGCGGTCCGCTCCCGGGTCACGAAGAAGTCCCGTACCTTCGCGCCGCGTGCGGCGGGCAGCAGGCGCTCCAGTTCGGGGAGGTACTTGGCGCGCAGGACGGACACCGGCTCGTCGATGTCGTCCTGGGCGGCGGACTGGGACACCGCGAGGTACTGGCCGCCGTCGGGCAGTCCGGAGGAGTCGGTGCGGTCGAAGACCCACTGGACGGGGGTGCCGAGGGCGGCGAAGAACGGCTGCCGGAGCACCTTGCGGTCGTAGACGACGTGGACGTTGAGGATCGGCGCGGTGTCGATGTCGAGGAGCCGGTCGGGGTCGGCGAGGGCGCCGGGCGGGAGGAGTGCGTGGGCCTCGCGCTGGGGGACGGCGAGGACGACGGTGTCCGCGTCGAGGGTGCCGTCCTCGGTGGCGACCTGCCAGGTGCCGTCCGCGAGGCGGGTGACGGCGGTGGCGCGGGCACGCAGTCCGGTGTGCACGCCGGCGGCGTCGAGGGCCTGGCGGGCAAGGGTGTCGTGGAGGTGGCCGAGGGGCACGCGGGCCCAGCCGATGTCGGCGGAGCCGTTGCCGGAGAGCAGGCCGGTCTTGAAGACCATGGCGGCGAGGCCGAGGGAGGCCCGGTCGGCGGTGGCGTTGAGGGTGGCGACGCCGATGAGGTCCCACAGGGCCTCGACGGTGCGCGGGCTCTGCCCGTGGCGGCCCAGCCAGGTCGCGAAGTCGACGCCGTCGAGGGCCGGGTCGGCGGGGTCGAGGCGGCCGAGTGCGA
The DNA here is from genome assembly GCF_055570615.1 of Streptomyces sp. NPDC031121. Lineage (NCBI taxonomy): Bacteria > Bacillati > Actinomycetota > Actinomycetes > Kitasatosporales > Streptomycetaceae > Streptomyces > Streptomyces sp. NPDC031121. The sequence continues at coordinate 31,501 of NZ_JBVIGV010000015.1, read as the reverse complement.
GGGCGGCGCGGCCGACTCCGGCGCGTTCGGCGGGCGTGAGGTGGGGGTAGCGGGCGAGGGAGGCGGCCAGGTGCAGGGGGACGGGCAGGGCGTTGCGGCGCAGCCGGCCGAGGCGGGGGCCGCGGGGGTGGGCGACGTCGAGGACGGGGACGTCGAGCCGGTCCTGGAGGGGGGCGAGGGCGGCGCCGCCGACGCGGTCGAGGAACCACCGGTAGGCGGTGCAGCAGCGGAGGTAGACGTGCTGGCCGTTGTCGACGGTGAGGTCGCCGCGCTTGAAGGAGAACGCGAGGCCGCCGAGCCGGGGGCGGCCCTCCAGGAGGGTCACCCGCAGGCCGGCGTCGGCGAGTTCCAGGGCGGCGGTGGTGCCGGCGAGGCCGCCGCCGACGACGACGGCGCGGCGGCCGGCGCCGGGGTCCGGGGAGCCGGTCGTGGGGGTCATCGGATGCGCCTCCGCGTGCTCTGGCGGGTGATGGTCCGCGCGTCGAGGCCGGACAGGCCGCGCACGGCGACGTACGCCTTCTCGTGGGTGGGCAGGGAGACGCGGCCGCGCAGGACGGCGTCCGGTTCGCGTTCGATGCGGTCCAGGAGGCGGCGGTAGATGCCGGCCATCGCGGCGACGCAGGCTCCGCTGCGGCGGTCGAGGAGCGGCAGCAGCCGGTAGCCCTCGGCGAACAGGGTGCGGGCGCGGCGGACTTCGTGGTGGACGAGGCCGGCGAAGTCGGCCGAGGCGGGGAGCCGGCCGGTGCGGAAGTCGGCCGGGTCGCAGCCGAACTTGGCGAGGTCCTCGGCGGGCAGGTAGGTGCGGCCGTTGCCGGCGTCCTCGCGGACGTCGCGGAGGATGTTGGTGAGCTGGAGGGCGAGGCCGAGGGTGTCGGCGTACGCGGAGGCGTGCTCGGCGCGCGGTCCGGCGGCGTCGGCGGTGCCGAAGACGCCGAGGGAGAGCCGTCCGATGGCCCCGGCGACGCAGCGGCAGTAGGCCTTCAGGTCGTCCCAGGTGGCGTAGGTCTCGCCGCGGACGTCCATGAGGACGCCGTCGATGAGCTCGTCGAGTCCGCCGAGGGGGATGGGGAAGCGGCGGGCGGCGTGGGCGAGGGCGACCGCGACGGGGTCGGTGTCGTCCTCGTCGACGGCGCCGGAGCGGACCCTGCCGAGGAGGGCGCGGGTCTCCTCCAGGCGGGCGTACTTGGCGTCGGGCGGCAAGGGGCCGTCGCCGATGTCGTCGACGCGCCGGGAGAAGGCGTACAGCGCGGACATGGCCTGGCGCTTGTCGGCGGGCAGGAGCCTGATGCCGTAGGCGAAGTTGCGCGCCTGCGTGCCGGTGACGGCCTCGCAGTAGCTGTAGGCAGCCTGGACCTGCGCGGACGGCGCGGTGGTGTGTGCGGAACCCTCCACGGTCGGGCTCACCCCTTTCTCGGCGCGGTGCGCAGGACGGCGGCCACCTCGCGGAGCAGGCCGCTCCTGGTGGGCTTGGGAGGGCCGGGAAGGACGTCGAAGCCGGCGTCGGCGATGGCGCGCAGGGCGGCGCGGCCGCCGCCGGTGAAGCCGGCGAGGAGCAGGCGCAGGCGTCCGCGGACGCTGCCGACCAGCGGGGTGCCCTCGTCGAGGAGGTCGCGGGCGCGGGCGGCCTCGTGGGCGATGAGGGAGCGGACGGAGGCGCCGGCGGTCGCGGCGGCGAGGTCGCTCTCGCCGACGCGGAAGCGGCGCATGTCCTCGGCGGGGAGGTAGATGCGGTCGCGGCCGAGGTCCTCGGAGACGTCCTGGAGGTGTTCGACGATCTGGAGGGCGGTGCAGATCGCGTCGGACCGGCGGATCCGCTCGGGGGTGGAGGTGCCGGTGAGGGAGAGGACGAGCCGGCCGACGGAGTTCGCGGACAGCTCGCAGTAGGCGAGGAGGTCGCCGTACGTCGCGTAGCGGGTGGTGTGCTGGTCCTGGCGGTTGGCCTCGATCAGGGCGAGGAACGGCTCGGGGGTGAGGCCGTGGTCGTGGACGACGGGCCGCAGGGCCGCGAGGAGCGGGTGGCGGGGCGGGGTCCCGGCGCCGAAGACGCGCCGCAGGTCGGCTTCGAGGGCGTCGAGCATGGCGGGCCGGTCGTCCGCGGCGGCAGGGTCGAGGCCGAGGAGGAGGGCGTCGCGGCCGCCGGGTGCGAGGTCGCCGTCGCCGATGTCGTCGACGAGTCGGGCGTATCCGTAGACGGCGGTCAGCCCGTCGCGCCAGGCGCGCGGGAGGAACGCGGGGGCCACGGGGAAGTTCTCCGCCCGGGCCTTGTCGAGGGTGGCGCTCGTGTGGGCGTCGGGGGCCGGGGCCGGCCGGGGACGGATGCCGTGCGCCGGGGTCACCGCCCGCCGCCCGCGGCGGGGACGGCCGTAATGCCTGGGGGCCGGAGAATTCCCGTAGCCATTGCCGTCATATCTCCCGTTCTACACTGCCGACCCAATGCATCCTATTTCGGACACGCCGCCGGACTTTCCCCGGGGCGCCCCAGGCCGTTCACCTGCGGGGAATCGTCCCCTCTTGCCGCGATTCAGGACCGCCCCAGCTTACGCTGTACAACGCCGCGGAACGCTCTGGGGTATTCACAGCGCCACCGAATGTCGGCCGTGAATGCCCCGCACCGCGCGGGGACATGCGAGGACCCCCGCCGCTCGGCGCGGCGGGGGCCCCATGCCGTCACGGTCAGTGACCGGACGCCTTCTCGTATGCCGAGACCACCTCTTCGGTGGGCCCGTCCATCAGGAGTTCGCCCTTCTCCAGCCACAGGACGCGGCTGCAGGTGTCGCGGATCGACTTGTTGTTGTGGCTCACCAGGAAGACGGTTCCGGCCTGCTGGCGCAGCTCGCGGATCCGCGCTTCCGAGCGCACCTGGAACTTGCGGTCGCCGGTGGCGAGCGCCTCGTCGATCATCAGCACGTCGTGGTCCTTGGCCGCGGCAATGGAAAAGCGCAGGCGCGCGGCCATGCCGGAGGAGTACGTGCGCATCGGCAGGGAGATGAAGTCCCCCTTCTCGTTGATTCCGGAGAAGTCGACGATGTCCTGGTACCGGTCGCGGATCTGCTCCCGGCTCATGCCCATGGCCAGGCCGCCGAGGACGACGTTCCGCTCGCCGGTGAGGTCGTTCATCAGGGCCGCGTTGACGCCCAGCAGCGACGGCTGGCCGTCGGTGTAGACCTTGCCGGACTCGCAGGGCAGCAGGCCCGCGATGGCGCGCAGGAGGGTCGACTTGCCGGAGCCGTTGGAGCCGATGAGGCCGATGGCCTCGCCGCGGTACGCGGTGAAGGACACGCCGCGCACGGCGTGGACCCGGCGGACGCCGGGCGCGTCCCCGTTGCCCCTGCGGAGTATCTTGCTGAGCGCCGCCGTGGCGCTGCCCCGGCCGGAGCTGCCGGTGTTGACGCGGTAGACGATGTGCACGTCGTCGGCGATGACGGTGGGGACGGAGCCCCTGTTGTTCTCAGCCACGGCCGTAACGCTCCTCAGCCTTCCAGAAGTACACGAAGCCGCCGAGGCCGATGACGACGGCCCAGCCGACGGCGAAGGCCCAGACGTGCGGCGGGAGGTTCTCGCTGCCGTAGCCGTCGATCAGCGCGAAGCGGATCAGGTCCATGTAGATCGCCGCGGGGTTCCACTGCAGGACGTCCGCGATCCACGCCGGGCGGTCCTTGAGCATCTCGTTGATCGAGAACATGACGCCGGAGGCGTACATCCAGGTGCGCGTCAGGAACGGCATCAGCTGGGCGAGGTCCGGGGTCTTGGCGCCCATGCGCGCGAAGATCAGCGCGAGGCCGGTGTTGAAGACGAACTGGAGCACCAGGGCGGGGATCACCAGCAGCCACGACAGCGAGGGGTAGCTGCCGAAGATGACCGCGACGACCAGCACGACGACCATCGAGTACATCAGCTGCTGGAGCTGCTGCATCGAGAACGAGATCGGCAGGGAGGCGCGCGGGAAGTGCAGGGCGCGGACCAGGCCCAGGTTGGACGGGATGGCCCGCACGCCCGCCATGAGCGAGCTCTGTGTGAAGGTGAAGACGAAGATGCCGATGACGAGGAAGGGGATGTAGACCCCCTTCTCCATGCCGCGGCCCGCGTTCAGGATGAGGCCGAAGATCAGGTAGTACACGAGCGCGTTGAGCAGCGGCGTCGCCACCTGCCACAGCTGGCCGAGCTTGGCCTGGCTGTACTGGGCGACCAGCTTGGCGCGGGAGAACGCCATGATGAAGTGGCGCCGCTCCCAGAGCTGCCGTACGTAGCCGGGCAGGCTGGGCCGGGCACCGCTGACGGACAGGCCGTACTTCCTGGCGAGCTCGGCAGGGGTCAGCCCCGCGTCTTCGGACGGCGGCTTGCTCGTGGCGAGGGCGCCATCCTGGGTTGTGTCACTCACAAGTTGAAACTTTCCGTCTTCACGATGCGGCAGAGGCGGACCACGGACGAAAGGCGCTCTGTCCCTGGTCGCGCCATGTTCTCAAACGCCAGCGTGTCAGATGACAGGCGGTCGACCCAGCCGGGTCAGCCGCCAGACCGTACGCCACCTCATCGGGCGCCGGGGACCGCAGGGGGTGGTCCAGCCCTCCCTGAAGCCGCCGAACCACGCCTTGAGCGCCGGCCCGGAGGGCCTGCGCAGGAGCGTCAGCAGCAGCCAGACGCCCACGTAGACCGGGACGAGCGGGGCGGGCAGGTTGCGGCGGGCGAGCCACACCCTGTTACGGGCCACCATACGGTGGTACACCGCGTGCCGGGAGGGGGCGGTCGCCGGGTGCAGCAGCACCATGTCCGCCCGGTAGTCGATCATCCACCCGGCGTCGAGGGCCCGCCAGGCCAGGTCGGTCTCCTCGTGGGCGTAGAAGAACTCCGCCGGGAGGGTGCCGACCTGCCCGAAGACCGCGGTCCGCACGGCATTCGCGCCGCCGAGGAACGTGGTCACCCGGGACGACCGCATCGGGTCCGAGGCGCGCAGCCGCGGCACGTGCCGCCGCTGCGTGGTGCCGGTCTCCGGATCGGCGATGCGGAAGCTGACGATGCCCAGCCGGGGGTCCGCCGCGAAGGCGCGGCGGCACAGCTCGGCGGTGTCGGTGCGCTCCAGCAGCCCGTCGTCGTCGAGGAAGAGCAGGATGTCGACGTCGCTGCCGCCCGGGCCGAAGGCCTCGATGCCGACGTTGCGGCCGCCGGGGATGCCGAGGTTCTCGGGCAGGGCGACGGTGCGGACGCCGGCCGCGGGGTCGGCGAACCCGGCGGGGTCCACGCCCTGGCCGACGACGACGACCTCGACCGGGTCGCCCTCCTGGCGGGCCACGGAGTCGAGGAGCGCCTTCAGCTCGTCGGGGCGGTTGCCCATGGTGATGACGACCGCGCCGACGCGCAGCGGGGCGCTCACCGCAGCCTGCTCGACGCGAGGACGGACACCAGGTGGAGCACGGTCTGGAGCAGCGCGATGCCGGCCAGGACGGCCACGCCGAGGCGGGAGAAGTACAGGTCGCCCTGCATCTGGTCCAGCACGGCCAGCACGAGGATCAGCAGCGAGGCCTCTATGCCGAGGATGAGGCGGTGGAACTTGAGCGCGGCCGCGGCCCGGCGGGCCAGTGCCATGCCGGAGGAGCGCGGCTCGGCGGCGGCCTCCTTGACCGGGGGCAGCCCGCCCTGGTGCCGGGCGACGCCGACCAGGTCGGTCTCCGCCTTGATCAGGATCGCGCCGAGCGCGGCGAGGGTGCCGAGGAAGGCCCACAGCCAGTCGATCCGGCCGCCGCCCCACAGGTCGGCGGCGCGCAGGCCGAAGCCGACCAGGACCGCCGCGTCGCACAGGTAGGCGCCCACCCGGTCCAGGTAGACCCCGGAGAGGGAGTACTGCTTCTTCCAGCGGGCGACCTCGCCGTCGACGCAGTCCAGCAGCAGGTACAGCTGCACGGCGACCACGCCGAGGACGGCGCCCCAGACGCCCGGCACGAGCAGCGCGGGCAGCGCGAGGACGCCCGCCAGGGTCATCACGTAGGTCAGCTGGTTCGGCGTGACCTTGGTGGTGACCAGCAGGCGGGTGATGCGCAGCGAGACCTCGCGCATGTACAGGCGGCCGCCCCAGTGCTCGCCGCTGCGCCGGTCCTTCACGCCCTCCGGGTGAACGACGGGCCGGAGCTCAGCTACGGATGGTCTTGGCATAGTCGGCGTAAGCGTCCCTGATATCGGCGGCGGACAGGTTGCGGTGCTCCAGGATCGTGAAACGCCCGGGGCGGGTCTGGGGTGCGTACTCGACCGCGGCGACGAACTCCTCCGCGCTGAAGCCGATCTCCTCGGGGAGCACCGGCAGGCCGTGGCGGCGCAGCACCTCGGCGAAGAGCCCGGCCTGCTCGCCGGCCCCGCGCAGGTGCATCGCGAAGGCGGCGCCGAGGCCGACCTGCTCGCCGTGGAGCGCGGAGCGCCCGGGGTGGAGCAGGTCGAAGGCGTGGCTGATCTCGTGGCAGGCGCCGGAGGCGGGGCGGGTGTCCCCGCTGATCGACATGGCGATGCCGGTCAGGACGAGGGACTCGGCGAGGACGGTGAGGAACTCGTCGTCGCCGCAGCCGCCGGGGTGGCGCAGCACGGCCTCGCCGGCGGTGCGGGCCATCGCGGCGGCGAGGCCGTCGACGGCCTCGCCGTTGACCTCGTGCGACAGCTCCCAGTCGGCGATGGCGGAGATGTTGGAGAGGGCGTCGCCGATGCCGGCGCGGACGAACCGGACGGGTGCCTGCTTGATCACGTCGAGGTCGATGACCATCGCGATCGGGGTGGGCACGCCGTAGGAGCCGCGGCCGTTGTCGTTGTCGAGGGTCGCGACCGGCGAGCAGATGCCGTCGTGGGAGAGGTTGGTGGCGACGGCCACCATGGGCAGGCCGACGCGCGCCGCGGCATACTTCGCCACGTCGATGATCTTGCCGCCGCCCAGGCCCACGACGGCGTCGTAGCGGCGGCCCTTTATGTCGTCGGCCAGCTTGACGGCCGAGTCGATGGTGCCGTCGACAACCGCGTACCAGTCGGCGTGCGGCAGCACCGGCTCCAGCTTGGCGCGCAGCACCTGGCCGGAGCCGCCGCTGATGGCGATCGCCAGCTTGCCGGACGCGGAGATCCGCTGGTCGGCCAGGAGGCCGGCCAGGTCGTCCATCGCGCCCCGGCTGATGTCGACGACGACCGGGGAGGGGATGAGCCTCGTCAGTACTGGCATGCGATCGTCCGGCCCTTGGCGAGGTCGTCGTGGTTGTCGATCTCCACCCACCTGACGTCGCCGATGGGGGCCACGTCGATGACGAAGCCGTCGTTGACGAGCTGCTGGTAGCCGTCCTCGTAGTAGAGGTCCGGGTCGCGCTCGAAGGTGGTCTTCAGGGCCTCGGCGAGGGCCTCGGCGGCCTCCGGCTCGATGAGGGTGACGCCGATGTACTCGCCCGTGGCGTCGGACGGCTCCATCAGCTTGGTGATCTTCCGCACGCCCTCGGCGCCGTCGACCACGACCTTCATCTCCTCGTCGGCCAGGTTCTTGACCGTGTCGAGGGCGAGGATGATCTTCTTGCCGTCGCCGCGGGCGGCGAGGAGGGTCTCCTCCACGGAGACCGGGTGGACGGTGTCGCCGTTGGCGAGGATCACACCGCGGCCGAGGACCTCGCGCGCGCACCACAGGGAGTAGGCGTTGTTCCACTCCTCTGCCTTGTCGTTGTCGATCAGCGTGATCTTCAGCCCGTACTTGGCCTCCAGGGCCTCGCGGCGCTCGTAGACGGCCTCCTTGCGGTAGCCGACGACGATCGCGACCTCGGTGAGGCCCACGGCGGCGAAGTTGCCGAGGGTCAGGTCGAGGACCGTCAGGCTCTCCTCGTCGCCTTCGGGGCCGACGGGCACGAGGGCCTTGGGCAGGGTGTCGGTGTAGGGACGCAGGCGGCGTCCCGCACCGGCAGCGAGGACAAGGCCGATCATGCTGGTTCTCCTTCGTCGTGTACGGCGGGTGCCCCGGAGGAAACCCAGAAGCGGATGCTCTCGGCGAGCACCACGGTTGCCACGGACACGGCCAGGGCGGTGAGCGCGAAGCGGAAGTCCGCGGCGCGCGTCGCCAGGACGGCGGCCAGGACCGCGGTCAGCAGCACCCGGCCGTCGTGGCCGCCGATCGCCCGCACGAGCCGGTGCGGGGGCGCGCCCGCGTTGCCGCGGATGCGGTAGACCGTGTCGTAGTGATGGTAGGCGACCGCCGCGACCAGTCCGAATGCCGCCGGAAGGGCTCCGGGGACGTCGGCCTTGGCGGCCAGGATCAGCACCGTGGTGTACTCGGCGGCCCGGAAGACGGGCGGGATCAGCCAGTCGAGGGCCCCGGCCAGGGGGCGGGCGACGGCCACCCCCGCGAGCACCGCGTAGCCGGCGGCGGCCACCGCGGTCTGCCAGGCGCCGAAGGGCTGCGCCCAGGCCGTCCACAGCAGCCCGGCCGAGCCGGCCACGGCGGCCGCGAGCCCGGCGGCGGGCGCCGTACGGCCGAGGACGCGGCCCGCGGCGCGGGCGGTGAGCTCGGCGACCGGGCCGGTGTCGGCCAGGTCGGCCAGGGCCCGGGCGGCCCGGTCGGTGCGCCGGGCCTTGCGGGTCAGCGAGCGCAGCACCCGGCCGGCGGTGGTGTAGAGCGCGCCGAACGCGCAGCCGGCGAGCAGGGCGTAGAAGACGATGCGGGGGGTGGTGAAGGCCGTCAGGACGGCGATCATCGCCCAGCGCTCGCCGATCGGCAGGATGATCATCCGGCGGATCCAGACGGTCCAGCCGACGCTGTCGAGCCGGTCGGAGAGGGCCGCGGTGGGGCTGGTGTTCGCGGTCGCGTCGTGGTTGGCCTCGTTGAAGGCGAAGTCCACGACGTGCCGGCACGTCATGAGGATCATCGCGCCGAGCGCGAGCCCCCACACGTCGTCGCCGCCCCGGGCGGCGCCCAGCGCGAGGCCCGCGTAGAAGGAGTACTCCTTCGCCCGGTCGAAGGTGGCGTCGAGCCAGGCGCCCATCGTCGAGTACTGGAGCGAGTAGCGGGCCAGCTGCCCGTCGGTGCAGTCCAGGACGAACGAGACGAGCAGCAGCACGCCCGCGGTGACGTAGCCCCAGCGCTCGCCGGTGGCGGCGCAGCCGGCGGCGACGAGCGCGGTGGCCAGCGAGGCGGTGGTGACCTGGTTGGGGGTCAGGCCGCGACGGGCGCACCAGCGGGCGAGGTAGCGCGAGTAGGGGCTGATGAAGAAAGTGGTGAAGAACCCGTCGCGGGACTTCACGGCGGAGCGCAGGCGCACCGCCTCCTCGTCGACGGCCGCGACGGCGGCCTCGGCGGCCTGCCGCTCCGCCGCGGTCGCGGGGACGGCGGCGACGAGGCTGCCCAGCTCGGGCCGCTGGACAGGCGTTCCGGAGGCCTCGACGGCGGCGGCGAGCCGGTCGGCCCAGGGGCCGTCGCCGGCCTCCGTTTCGGGGAGGGCGGCGGCCTTGTCGAGGGCCGCGCGCGCGGCCGGCTGCACGGTGAGGGCGCCGGTCGCGGCGCAGGCGTCGAAGCGCGGGTCGGTCAGCGCGAGCCGCAGCGCGTGGACGTGCCCGACGAAGGCGCTGTCCACGACGGCCACCCGCTGGTCGGCGGGCACGGCGGCGAGGACTGCGGCCGCGTCCGCCGGGCCGGCCGCGGTGCGGACGTCGAAGCCGAGGGAGCGCAGCTCGTCCGCGAGCGGTGATCCGGGGACCGGCAGACCGGTGAGGATGACGGTCGACAGACGAACTCACTCCTTGCGGCGATCACGGCGGCAGACGCCGCACGGGGGCGCGGCAGCACGTCGGCAGAGGCTATCGGATGACGGGAAGCACGGGCTCACCACCCGTTTGGCTCCCCGGGGGCCGGCGGCCCCCGGTGTCCGGGCGGGTCGCGGCACTGGGCGCGATCATCATCGGTGATCGCACCGAGGTGCGACAAACCCCCGGATGTTAAAGTGGGGCGGCTCACGCCGGCTCCGGTCGGCGGAGCGGCAGGAGGCGGTCCCGCACCGGGCGGACCGCGACGAGGAGCGGCCGTCCTTCGCGGGCGGGCGGGCACCGGTACGGATCGGCCGAGCGGCCGGCGTACGGGTCCGGGATGTTCGGGAGGTGGGTTGATGGCCGTCGCAGCGGTCGCTGCCGTGCGCAGCGAGCTCCGGTTCACCCCCCTTTCCCTGCGGGTGCCCGGCCGGGCCTGATCCCACCGATCCGGCCCGTCGGCGGGTGCCCCCTTCCCTTCGAGGGTTCACGTTGACAGACCGTTCCGGTTCTCCTTCCGACCACTGCACCCACGCCGAACTCGTGGAGGCGTTCTTCGCCCTTCACGCGGGCCTGCCCCGGCAGGCCCCCGGCTCCGACGCCACCACCCGGCACCTGCTGTCGCTGTGCGGGCCCCTGCCCGAGCGGCCGCGGATCCTGGACCTCGGCTGCGGCCCCGGCCGCAGCGCCCTCCTCCTCGCGCAGGAGGCCGGCCCGGGCGCCGAGGTGACAGCCGTCGACCTGCACCGCCCCTTCCTCGACGAGCTCCGCTCCGCCGCGGCGGAGCGAGGGCTCGCCGACCGGATCCGCCCCGTCGCGGCGGACATGGCCGCGCTCCCCTTCCCCGCCGGGTCCTTCGACCTGGTGTGGGCGGAGGGCTCGGCGTACATCCTGGGCTTCGACGCCGCGCTCGCGCGGTGGAAGCCGCTGCTCGCATCCGGCGGCACCCTCGTGCTCACCGAGTGCGAGTGGACCGCCGAGGAGCCCTCCGCCGGGGCGCGCGCCTTCTGGGACCCGCGCTCCCCCCTGCGCCACACCGCCCACAACATCGCGGCGGCGCAGGCGGCCGGCTACCGGGTCCTCGGGGTGCACCTGCTGCCCGACTCCGACTGGGCGGCGTACTACGGGCCGCTCGCCGAGCGGATCGCCGGGGCCGAGGCCCGCGCCCGGGCGGGGGGCGCCCCCGGGGCGGCGGCCGCCGCCGCGCTGGCCGAGGCCCGCGAGGAGATCGCCGTACGCTCCCGGCACGCCCGCGAGTACGGCTACACCGGCTACGTCCTGCGCCCGGCGCCGTCCGGCGGGTAGGCCGGGGCGGGGGCGGCGCGGGCGGGGGTTCCGCGCGCCGCCCCCGGCCGCTTACCACGCAGCCGGGGCAGACATGCGCGAATCGGCGAAGTGCGGACGAGTGTCGCGCGTGGGGCAGACTGGGGGCCTGAGTCCGAAGCGAAGGATGGGTATGCCGACCACACCAGCCACCGCCGCGAACAGCGCGCAGCACGGCACCGGCACTCAAGAACCGATCATGCTCGAACTGGTCGACGAGTCCGGCAACACCATCGGCACGGCGGAGAAGCTCTCCGCCCACCAGGCGCCCGGTCTGCTGCACCGGGCCTTCTCCGTGTTCCTCTTCGACGAGCAGGGCCGCCTCCTGCTCCAGCAGCGGGCGCTGGGCAAATACCACTCGCCCGGGGTCTGGTCGAACACCTGCTGCGGGCACCCCTACCCCGGGGAGTCCCCGTTCGCGGCCGCCGCCCGGCGGACGCACGAGGAGCTGGGCCTGTCGCCGTCGCTGATGGCCGAGGCGGGCACGGTCCGCTACAACCACCCGGACCCCGATTCGGGTCTGGTGGAGCAGGAGTACAACCACCTGTTCGTGGGACTCGCGCAGGCGGCGCTGCGGCCGGATCCGGAGGAGGTCGCCGACACGGCGTTCGTGACCCCCGGGGAGCTGGCGAAGCGCCACGCCGAGGTGCCGTTCTCGGCCTGGTTCATGACGGTGCTCGACGCGGCCCGGCCGGCGATCCGCGAGCTGACGGGCGACGCGGCCGGCTGGTAGGTCGCCGCTCAGTGCGCCCTGGGGGGCGGCACGGCGAGCGGCAGGGCCGCCCAGATGACCTTGCCGCCCGCCGCGGTGTGCTCGACGTCGCAGACCCCGCCGGCCTCCCGGGTGGTCTCGCGGACCAGCAGCAGGCCCCGGCCGCCGGTCTGGCCGTGGTCGGCCTCCAGCGCCTTGGGCCGGTAGGGGTGGTTGTCCTCGACGGCCACCCGCACCCACTCCCGGCCGATCGCGACCTCGACGGCCACCTCCGGGGACAGCAGGGCCGCGTGCCGCACGGAGTTCGTCACCAGCTCGGAGACGATCAGCAGCAGGGAGTACACCAGGTCCCGGTGGGCCGGTACGCGCTGGCGGCCGAGCAGGTCGCGGACCGCGCGGCGGGCCTGCGGAACGGATTCTTCAACGGCGGGCACGGTGAACCGCCACACGCCTTCGTACGCCAGCGGGCCGGCCGGGGCCTCCGGCTCACCAGCCTTGACCGGCGGGACGCCCCCGCTGACTTCCATCTCCCGGCCCCGTCCTTCGCACTCGATCGTCTCCACTCGTCCAGAGTGGGGATCGGACGGTGCGGTCCGGACCGCTGACCGCAACTCGGCGGGATTAGGCCGCTTTCCGACCGGCGGCGTATGACAGCGTCAGTTGTGCGACTGATCCTGACCTCCTGCGGGTCCCTCCCGGGCCCCGTCCCCGTCGTCCCGGCCGACCAGGCGCAGGACGCGCCGGGCCCCCACGCCCAGGGCGATCAGGGCCAGCCCGTCGAAGAGCAGGGCGAGGGAGAAGAAGGTCCCGATCACGTACAGGCTGCTGCTGGGCCAGTTGGAGAGGATCAGCAGGCCCAGCACGATACCGAAGGCGCCCTGGACCAGGGTCAGCCCGAAGTGCGCGCCCCGCACGACGATCGCCCCGACCAGCCGGAAGACGCCCGCGACGAGGAACAGCAGCGCCGCGAACATCGTCAGCGCCTCGGCGCTGGCCTCGGGACGGCGCAGCACCACGAAGCCCGCGGCGATGTTCACCGCGGCGACCATGACCGTCAGCCAGAAGTGGCTGCTGCCCCGCGACTGCACGGCCTGGACGAGGCCCACGACGCCGCCGACGAGCAGCAGCCAGCCGAACAGGAGCATCGAGGTGAGCGTCGCGAGCCCCGCGTACACCAGGCCCGCCAGGCCGCCGAGGACCAGGACCGCGCCGAGGACGGCCAGCAGCGCGTAGTTCCGCTTGAGCTTCTTCGCCCCCTTGGCGTCGAGGCCGCCGGGCGGGGGGCCTGCGCCGTCTGCCGGGTCTGCGCCCATGGGCGTGCCACCTTTCAGCGCCCCCCGTCGGACTCCCCGATCATAGGATCGGCAGCCCGGGATAGCATCCGGCGCATGGACGCAGCCCTCCTGCACTCGGTCGCCGACGGCGTCGCCACCGTCGCCATCTCGCACCCCGCGAAGCGGAACGCCATGACCGCGGCGATGTGGAGGGCGCTGCCGGAACTGCTCGACACCCTCTCCGCCGACCGGGCGGTGCGGGTGCTGGTGCTGACCGGTGCCGGACCGACCTTCTGCGCCGGAGCGGACATCTCCTCCCTGGCCGGGAAGGAGGACCCGCAGGCCCTGGCAGTGCTCGCCGAGGAGGCCCTGGCGGCCTTCCCGAAGCCGACGATCGCGGCGATCCGCGGCTTCTGCGTCGGCGGGGGCAGCCAGCTCGCCGCCGCCTGCGACCTGCGGTTCGCGGAGGAGGGCTCCTCCTTCGGGGTGACGCCGGCCCGGCTCGGCATCGTCTACCCGGCCTCCTCGACGCGCCGGCTCGTCTCCCTGGTCGGCCCGGCCACCGCCAAGTACCTCCTCTACTCCGCCGAGTTGATCGGCGCCGAGCACGCCCTGCGGGCGGGGTTCCTCGACGAGCTGCTGCCGGCCGGGCGGCTGGAGGGGCGGGTCGCGGAGTTCGCCCGCATCCTGACGACCCGCTCGCAGCTCACGCAGGCGGCGGCGAAGGAGTTCGCCGACGGCCGGACCGACCGGGACGCCCACTGGGCGGCCGAGGCCGCAGCGAGCGGCGACACCGCGGAGGGCGTCGCCGCGTTCCTGGAGCGGCGGACCCCCGCCTTCACCTGGACGGCAGGGGGCTGACCCCGCGCAGCCGCGCGACCAGTTCCGCCGGCGCCCTGTCCGGCGAGCCGGCGTCGTACGGCGGCTGCGGGTCGTACTCGATCATCAGCTGGACGGTCTGCGCCTGCTCGTCCCCGGCGAGGCGGCCCACCAGGGCCAGCCCCATGTCGATGCCCGAGGACACCCCGGCGGCCGTGACGTACTTGCCGTCGAAGACGACGCGCTCGCCGGTGGGCCGGGCGCCGTACGCCGGCAGCCGGTCCAGGTACAGCCAGTGGCCCGTGGCACGGCGGCCGTCGAGGAGGCCGGCGGCGGCGAGGAGCAGCGAGCCGGTGCACACCGAGGTCGTCCAGGTGGTGGCGGTGTCAACGGTCCGCAGCCAGTCGAGGACGGCCGGGTTGCCGGTCTGGGCCTCCGGGTGGGGGCCGCCGGGGACGACGAGGACGTCGGGGCGCACCACCTCGTCGAGGGCCTTCTCGGCAACCAGGGAGAGCCGGCCGGAGTCGCAGCGCACCGGGCCGGGGCGCTCGGCGACGAACACGGCCTCGGTCCCGGGCAGGTGCGCGAGGGTCTCGTAGGGGCCGACGGCGTCGAGGGCGGTGAAACCGTCGTAGAGCAGGACGGCGGTCTGCATGTCTCCTCCGAAGGGGGTGCGCTGGGACGGGTCGGGATGAGGTCGGGTGGGCGGCCCCGCCGTACGGCGGCCGGGTGCGGGTCAGTGGCCGAAGCGCCGGCGGTACTCCGCCGGGGGTTGGCCCAGGGTCTTCACGAACGCGCGGCGCAGGGCCTCCGGAGTGCCGTAGCCGCAGGCCCGGGCGATCTGCGCCACCCCCTCGGCGCTGTCCTCCAGCAGCCGCCGGGCGTGCTCGACCCGCACCTGCTGCACGTACCGGCCCGGGGTGACCCCCGTCTCGGCCCGGAAGGCCCGCGCGAAGTGCCGCGGCGAGAGCCCCGCGCGGGCGGCGAGCGCCTCCACGCCGAGGTCCTCCCCCGGGTGCTCGGTGATCCAGTGCTGGACCTCGCGCAGCGGCTCCCGCAGCGCCGTCTGGGCGGCGAGCTGCGCGCTGAACTGGGCCTGGTTGCCGGGCCGCCGCAGGAAGACGACGAGGTGCTGGGCGATCGACAGGGCGACCTGCCTGCCGTGGTCCTCCTCCACCAGCGCCAGGGCGAGGTCGATGCCCGCCGTGACCCCGGCGGAGGTGGCGACGGGGCCGTCGCGTACGTAGATCGGGTCCGGTTCGACGGCCACGTGCGGGTAGTCGCGCGCCATCTGCTCGCACGCGGACCAGTGCGTCGTGGCGCGGCGGCCGTCGAGCAGCCCCGCCTCCGCGAGCAGCAGCCCGCCCGTGCACACGGAGACCAGCCGCTGCGCGCCACCCCCGTGGGCGCGCAGCCAGGCGGTGAGCCGCGGGTCGAAGTCGCCCCGGTAGCGCCCGCCGGGCACGAGCAGCGTGGTTCCGGGGCCCGGCCGCTCGTCCCGGAGGGAGCCGTCCGGCACGAGGGTGAGGCCGCTGCCGGTCCGCACCGGCCGCCCGTCGGCGGACGCGGTCCGGATCTCGTAGCCCGCCCGCCCCGGGAAGCGGGAGACCGCGGCGAACACCTCCACGGGGCCGGTCAGGTCCAGGCTCTGGACGCCGTCGTAGAGGACGGCGAGCACGGTGCGGGGTGACATGGCTCCATGGTGTGAGCCCGGACGGGGCGGCCGCAATGACGTGCTCCCCACCTATCCGGCCATCGGCCGGCGGCCGCCCGCCGCAGCGCGCCGGCGCCGGTGCGGGCGCGGATAGGATCGGTGCACCATGACTGCAACCCTCGTCGCCAAGAACCTCGGTGCCGCGCACGGCGAGCGCACGCTCTTCGCCGGACTGGACCTCGTCGTCGCCCCGGGCGACGTCATCGGCCTCGTCGGCGTCAACGGCGCCGGGAAGTCCACCCTGCTGCGGCTGCTCGCCGGCCTGGACACCCCCGAGGAAGGCGAGCTGCGGCTCTCCCCGCCCACCGGCAGCGTCGGGCACCTGCCGCAGGAGCCGGAGCGCCGGCCCGGGGAGACGGTGCTGGAGTTCCTGCACCGGCGCACGGGCGTCGCCGCCGCGCAGGCGGAGCTGGACGCGGCGACGCAGGGCCTGGTGGACGGGGCGCCGGGCGCGGACGACGCGTACGCGACGGCCCTGGACCGCTGGCTGGACCTCGGCGGCGCCGACCTGGACGAGCGCGCCGCGGAGGTCGCCGACGAGCTGGGCCTCGCCGTGGGCCTGGACCTGCCGATGACCGCGCTGTCCGGCGGCCAGGCGGCCCGCGCCGGCCTCGCCTCGCTGCTGCTGTCCCGGTACGACGTGTTCCTGCTGGACGAGCCGACCAACGACCTCGACCTCGACGGCCTGGAGCGGCTGGAGCGGTTCGTCTCGGGCCTGCGCGCCGGCACCGTCGTCATCAGCCACGACCGCGAGTTCCTGGCCCGGACGGTCACCAAGGTCCTCGAACTGGACCTCGCTCAGCAGCAGATCAACCTCTACGGCGGCGGCTACGAGTCCTACCTGGAGGAGCGGGCCCGGGCCCGGGCGCACGCCCGCGAGGAGTACGAGGAGTACGCGGACAAGCGGGCCGCCCTGGAGGGCCGCGCGCTGATGCAGCGCAACTGGATGGACAAGGGCGTCCGCAACGCCCGCCGCAAGGCCACCGACAACGACAAGATCGGCCGGAAGCTGCGCGGCGAGGCCAGCGAGAAGCAGGCGGCCAAAGCCCGGCAGACGCAGCGCGCCATCGAGCGGCTGGAGGTCGTCGAGGAGCCCCGCAAGGAGTGGGAGCTGCGCATGGAGATCGCCTCCGCCCCGCGCTCCGGCTCGGTGGTGGCGACGCTGCGCGAGGCGTCCGTCAAGCGCGGGGACTTCGGGCTCGGCCCGGTGAGCCTCCAGGTCGACTGGGCGGACCGGGTGGCGATCACCGGGGCGAACGGCGCCGGCAAGTCGACGCTGCTGGCGCTGCTGCTGGGCCGGCTGGCCCCGGACTCGGGTTCGGCGGCGCTGGGTTCGGGCGTGCTGGTCGGCGAGGTGGACCAGGCGCGCGGGCTGTTCCTCGGCGACGAGCCGCTGCTGGAGGCGTTCTGCGCGGCCGTCCCGGAGACCGAGCCGGCCGACGTGCGGACCCTGCTGGCGAAGTTCGGGCTGAAGGCGGCGCACGTGCTGCGCCCGGCCGCGACGCTCTCCCCCGGCGAGCGGACCCGGGCGGCGCTGGCGCTGCTCCAGGGCCGCGGGGTGAACCTGCTGGTACTGGACGAGCCGACGAACCACCTGGACCTGCCGGCGATCGAGCAGCTGGAGTCGGCGCTGGAGGCGTACGAGGGGACCCTGCTGCTCGTCACGCACGACCGGCGGATGCTGGATGCGGTCCGGGTGACCCGCCGCCTGCACGTCGCCGACGGCAGGGTCGCCGAGCTGTAGGGTCTGTCCGGCCGGACCCTAGTCCGGCGGCGGCTGCCGGTCGGCGGGCGGCCTGCGGGTGCGGGCCATGCGGCGGGCGACGAAGCCGCGCGGGAGGTGCCGCGCGGCCACGGCGTACGCCCGGTAGCGGCGGCCGGCGATGCTGACGGGCCTGCGCAGGGCCAGGTCGCGCAGGGCGCGGTCCACGACGGCCTCCGGCTCCAGCCAGACCGCCTCGCGCAGGGCGGTCGTGTCCATGCCGGCGCGGGCCTGGAACTCGGTCCGGGTGAACCCGGGCACCACGGCGAGCACCCGCACCCCGTACGGGGCGGTGTCCACGCGCAGGGACTCGCTGAAGGCGGTGACCCAGGCCTTGGCGGCTCCGTAGGTGCCGGTGGGGAGCAGTCCGGCCACGGAGGACACGTTGAGGACGGCGCCGCGGCGGCGGGCGCACAGCCCCGGCAGGGCGGCGTGGGTCAGGCGCAGCGGCACCTTCACGAGGAGGTCGAGCATCCGCTCCTCGTCCTCGACGGGGCTGTACGGGAACGGGGCGGCGAGCCCGAATCCGGCGTTGTTGACCAGGATGTCGACGGGCCGGGCGGGGTCGGCGAGGCGGTCGGCGACGCGCTGGAGGCCGGCCGCGTCGAGCAGGTCGGCGGGCAGGATCTCGCAGTGTGCGCCGAACTCGCGGTGCAGCCGGTCGGCCGTGTCGCGGAGCCGGTCGGCGTCGCGGGCGACGAGGACGAGGCGGCAGCCCTTGGCGGCGAGGCCGCGGGCGAAGGCCGCTCCGAGGCCGGAACTGGCCCCGGTGATCAAGGCGGTGGGCACGGGAGGTGTCTCTTCCTGCGGCGGTAAGGGGGTCAGGGGGCGAAGGCGGTCGTCTCGGGCGAGCCGTAGGCGCGGGCGACGTCCACGAGGAAGCGGGCCTCGTCCTCCAGTCCGGTGCCCTCCGCGGGGGTCTGCATGGCGGCGGGCAGCACCCACTGCGCGGCCGGCCCCGGCGCGCCGGTCCGCCCGGCGAGCTTGGCCTCGCGGGCCTCCTTCAGGACGCAGGCCAGGGCGGCCGCGGGGCGCCGCGGCTCCGGCACGCCGCGCACGGTGACGTGGGCGGCGGCGAGTTCGGGTACGCCGGGGGCGACGTACTCGCCGAGTATCAGGATGGCGTCGCGGGTCTCGATGACCTTGCGGTAGACGAGCAGGTTCCGCGGGACCGGCGGCCACAGCAGTTCGAGGACCCGGCCGGCCCGCGGCTTGGTGAGGGCGACGTGCGGCACGGCCTGGACGAGGTCGCGCCACAGCGGCCACAGCCGCCACGCGGTGGCGGTCTCGGCGGTGGCGGCGCGCAGCGCGAAGAGGGTCGGGACGAGGATCGCGGCGGCGCGCAGCAGGCCGTGCAGGTTCATGGTCAGCGGCATCGCCGGCATCGCCCAGGTGCTGCCGAAGAGGGCTTTGGCGAGGAAGGCGACCCAGAAGACGCCGGCGAGGGCGGTGCCGAGGCCGAACAGGCGCAGCCCGAAGGCGAGCGCGCGGCTCTCGGTGCGCCCGCTGTAGCGCCAGCACAGGGCGACGCAGACGGTGTTGGCGATCAGGTGCGCGGCGATCAGGAGCAGCCAGTACGCCGTGGACGGCACGGGGTCGCCCTGCGCGGGGATGGTGTGGGTGCCGTGGGCGGGGGCGGTCGCGTCGAGGACGGCGAGCGCGGCGAGCCAGCCGGCGGCCGCGGTCCAGGCGGCGATCTGGAGGGCGCGGCCGCGGGTGGCGGCGGCGACGAAGGAGAGCACGGCGCCGGCGGAGAGCACGCCGATGAGGTTGCGGGTCAGGCCCACGGCGTGGGAATGCGCCGGGTCGCGCATGGCGTGGGCGACGACGGCGGGCAGGTTCAGGGTCATCGCCGCGGCGGCGGTGGCGACGGCGAGCCACAGGCCGCGCTGCTGCGGGGAGCGCAGCGCGGCGGGGGCGCGCAGCAGGACGGCCGCCCACAGGCAGACGACGCTGGGGACGGCGAGCGCGTCGCCGAGCGCGAGGAGCTCAGTGGCCACGGGTGCTCCGCCCGTAGCCCATGGCCGACTCCAGCCGCGCGAGGGTGCCGCGCAGTTCGGCGGCGGGCTTCGGGCAGGGCGTCGCCGTGCGGATGCGGATCATGCTGGCGAGCATCTCCGCCTCCTGTTCCTGGCGGGTGGTGTAGTTGGAGCGTCCGAGGACGGCGGGGGCCCGGCCTCCGTTCTCCTCGCCGCGCAGCGAGTGGTGGCCGAAGAGGATGTGGCCGAGTTCGTGGAGCACGATGTGCTCGCGGTGCAGCGCGGTGGTGTGGGCCTCGTAGAAGACGTAGTCGACGCGGGCGGTGCCCACCCACAGTCCGCACACGCCCGATTCCGCGGCCTCCTTGGGCAGGGGGTGGAGGCGGATGGGCCTCCCCCGCTGCTCGGCCATCCGGTTGCACAGCCCTTCGAGGGAGAAGGGGTGGGTGAGGTCCAGATGGCCGAGAATCTTCTCGCACCGTTTGCGGAGGCCGAGTTGCGAGTGGAGCATGTGATCCCTCTTCGGACCCTTTCGCGGGCAGCGCCGGTAGGCGTGAGCAGGCATGGGCGTGGCGTCCTGTGCCATCAGGGGGCCTCGTGGGGTGCGGTCGCGAGAGGAAACGGAAAGCCCGTCCGCCGGACGACGAACGGGCGTTCCCCATGCCTACCGATCACCTGCGCCGGTTGGCAAGGCATGTCCGCAGGTGGGGTGCCTATTCGGCCACCCGCGGCGGGGCCCCGCGCGGGGCCCCGCCGCCTGCCTTCCGCCGGGCGCCGGCGGGCGGCCGCGCTACCGGGTGCGCCGCCCCTCGGGGCCCGCGAGGCCCGCGCGGCGCAGGGCGTCGGCCATCGCGCTGTTCGCGGGGGCCGGGGCGCCGCCGCCCTGGCCCTGCCGCCGGCCGTCGCCCTGCCCGCCGCGGCCCTGGCCGCCGCGCCGCCCGCCCTGGCGGTCCTGGCCGCCCTGGCCGCTTTGGCCGCCGCCGCGCTGCTGCGGGGGCCGGCCGCCGCCGCGCCCGCCCTGGCGGTCCTCGCGCTGCCGGGGAGCGCCGCCCGCCGCCGCGCCGGGCTCGTCGTCCAGGCGCAGGGTGAGGGAGATCCGCTTGCGCGGGATGTCGACGTCGAGGACCTTCACGCGCACGATGTCGCCGGGCTTGACGACCTCCCGCGGGTCCTTGACGAAGTTCTTCGACAGGGCCGAGACGTGCGCGAGCCCGTCCTGGTGGACGCCGATGTCGATGAAGGCGCCGAAGGCGGCGACGTTCGTGACGACGCCCTCAAGGACCATCCCGGGCTCCAGGTCGCCGATCTTCTCGACGCCCTCCTTGAACGCCGCCGTCCGGAACGCCGGGCGGGGGTCGCGGCCCGGCTTCTCCAGCTCGCGCAGGATGTCCGAGACGGTCGGCAGGCCGAAGGCCTCGGTGACGAACTGCTCGGGCCGCAGCGACCGCAGCACCGCCGTGTTGCCGACCAGCGCGGCGACCTCGCTGCCCGCGGTCTTCGCCATCGTCCGCACCACCGGGTAGGCCTCGGGGTGCACGCTGGAGGAGTCCAGCGGGTCGTCGCCGCCGCGGATGCGGAGGAAGCCCGCGCACTGCTCGTACGCCTTCGGGCCCAGCCGGGCCACGTCCTTGAGCGCCTTGCGGCTGCGGAAGGGGCCGTTCGCGTCGCGGTGGGCGACGATGTTCTCGGCGAGGCCCGCGCTGATGCCGGACACTCTGGCGAGCAGCGGCGCAGAGGCCGTGTTGACGTCGACGCCGACGCCGTTCACGCAGTCCTCGACGACCGCGTCGAGGGAGCGGGACAGCTTCACCTCGGACAGGTCGTGCTGGTACTGGCCGACGCCGATCGACTTCGGGTCGATCTTGACGAGTTCGGCGAGCGGGTCCTGAAGGCGGCGCGCGATGGAGACCGCCCCGCGCAGCGAGACGTCCATACCGGGCAGCTCCTGCGAGGCGAACGCGGACGCCGAGTACACGGAGGCGCCCGCCTCGGAGACCATCACCTTGGTGAGCTTCAGCCCGGGGTGGCGGGCGATCAGGTCGGCGGCGAGCCGGTCGGTCTCGCGGGAGGCGGTGCCGTTGCCGATCGCGACCAGCTCGACCGCGTGCTCCTCGGCGAGGCGGGCCAGCTTGGCGATGGACTCGTCCCACCGGTTGGCGGGGACGTGCGGGTGGATCACGTCCGTCGCGACGACCTTGCCGGTGGCGTCGACGACGGCCACCTTCACGCCGGTGCGGAAGCCCGGGTCGAGGCCGAGGGTCGCCCGGGTGCCGGCCGGGGCGGCCAGCAGCAGATCGCGCAGGTTCGCGGCGAAGACGCGGACGGCCTCGTCCTCGGCGGCGGAGCGCAGCCGCATCCGCAGGTCGATGCCGAGATGCACCTGGATCTTGGTGCGCCAGGCCCAGCGGACGGTGTCGGCGAGCCACTTGTCGCCGGGGCGGCCGCGGTCGGCGATGCCGAAGCGGCGGGCGATCATGCCCTCGTACGTGGAGGGGCCGGGGGTCTCGGAGGGCTCCTCCGGCTCCAGGGTGAGGTCGAGGACGTCCTCCTTCTCACCGCGCAGCATGGCGAGGACGCGGTGGGAGGGCAGCTCGGTGAACGGCTCGGCGAAGTCGAAGTAGTCGGCGAACTTGGCGCCGGCCTCCTCCTTGCCCTCGCGGACCTTCGCGGCGAGCCGGCCGCGGCCCCACATCCGCTCGCGCAGCTCGCCGATGAGGTCGGCGTCCTCCGCGAACCGCTCGGTGAGGATGGCGCGGGCGCCCTCAAGGGCGGCGGCCGCGTCCGCGACGCCCTTGTCCGGGTCGGCGAACGCGGCGGCCGCGGCGGCCGGTTCCACCGACGGGTCCGCGAGGAGGCCGTCGGCGAGGGGCTCCAGGCCGGCCTCGCGGGCGATCTGCGCCTTGGTGCGCCGCTTGGGCTTGAAGGGGAGGTAGATGTCCTCCAGCCGGGCCTTGGTGTCGGCCGCGTTGATCCGGGCCTCCAGCTCGGCGTCGAGCTTGCCCTGCTCGCGCACCGAGTCGAGGATCGCCGCGCGCCGGTCCTCCAGCTCGCGCAGGTACCGCAGCCGCTCCTCCAGGGTGCGCAGCTGGGCGTCGTCGAGCATCTCGGTCGCTTCCTTGCGGTAGCGCGCGATGAACGGGACGGTGGAGCCGCCGTCGAGCAGCTCGACGGCGGCCTTGACCTGCCGTTCCCGTACGCCGAGCTCCTCGGCGATCCTGCCTTCGATGGACATCGTCACGTTCGGTTCCGCCTGCCTTCGTCGTGCACTGGAAGGCTGCCCATTGTGGCAGGTGGCCGGGCCCGGGGGCGCGGTCCCTCAGGCCTTTCCGAACGCGTCGGCGGGGAAGGCCCCGGCGGCGACGGCCTTGGCGACGAAGCCGCCGCCCAGTTCGGCGAGGCGGGCCAGGCCCTGCGCGCCGAGGTGCTCGTAGGGGCCGGCGTCGAGGCGGTCGGTGGCGTCCTCCAGGCGCTCGCGGACGGAGCGGCCCTCGGCGGTGAGCTCTCCGCCGGCGTCGAGGAGGCCGCGCTCGCGGAGCCGGGCGGCCGCCGCGTCGAGGTCGGACTGCTCCCAGCCGCGGATCGCCTTGATCCACTTCGGGGTCATGCCGCGGCCGGTCGCGGTGTGGCTGACGAGCGCCTCCAGCGGGTCCAGGCCGGCCTGGAGGAGCGCGGCGAGGTGGCCGTCGCCGCGGTGCTCGCGCAGCAGGGTGGTGGCGTGCCACAGGCGCAGGTGCGCCTCGTCGGGGACGGGGAGGTCGGCGTGGGCGGCGTACAGGGTGCGGGCGTGCCGGGAGCAGCCCTCGGTGGCGCGTATCGCCAGGTCGGCGGCCTCGGCCATCTCGGGGGACGCGACGGCCTCGTCGCCGAGGAGCCGGCGCAGGGTCCGGTCGGCGGCGCGCAGGCGGGCGGCGACGGCCTGCGCGGGGGTGACGGTGTCCCAGACGGCGGGCAGGTGCCGGGCCACGAAGTCGTGGCGGTAGTTGTAGAACGTGGCGGTGACGGTGCCGGCGCCGACGGCGCCCATGGCGGCGGCGCGGGAGGCGAGGGCCGCGGTGGAGCGGTCGGCGACGCCGAGCGCGGCGAACTCCGCGGGAAGGTCCGGGGAGAAGTAGATCGTCGCGTGCAGCGGGTTGATCGCGGCGTGCCAGGCGCGGCGCGCGGCGTGCTCGGGAAGCGTCATGGCGGCCAGGTTACCGACTGCTCAGTATGCCGCGTCGGCGGGGCCCGGAAGGACGGGATCCGGGGCTGGAACGACGGCGTCCTGGGCTGGAACGACGGAATCTCGCGGGTCCGGTGGTACGGGGCGGGCGTGTGGGACCCTGCGGTTTCGGCCTTTCTCGGCCGCGGGCGGCACCCGCTGCAGCGGGTCGGGGCGGGGGCCGAAGGGGACGACGGGGGCGCAACCGACTCCGCTCGGCGGGCGGGCGGCCGCCGGTGTGACGGCCGAATGGCGATCGTGTGACAGCGGGGGCCATGGACATGACGTGGGGCGCAGGCGGTGAATACGGTCGAACACCACCACCCCCCAACCGACTTGGAGTCCACCCGTGCACCGCAAAGTCATCGCCCCGAGCGTGCTCGCCGCCTCCCTCCTGCTGGTGATCCCGGCATCGGCAGCGGGTTCGGCCGCGGGCGCCCCGGGCATCGGCGACCCCTACTACCCGGCCAGCGGCAACGGCGGATACGACGTGTCGCACTACGACCTGCGCCTGAAGTACCAGCCGGCGACGGACCTGCTGGAGGGCACCGCCACCCTGCTCGCCACCGCCAAGACGGACCTGTCCCGCTTCAACCTGGACTTCGGGCTGAAGGTCAGCGAGGTCCGCGTCAACGGCGCGAAGGCGAAGTTCTCCACCTCCGGCGTGCACGAGCTCGAGGTGACCCCCGCCAAGCCGCTGCCGAGGAACACCCAGGCGAGCGTCGTCGTCAAGTACGCCGGGAAGCCTTCGGAGTTCAAGGTCGACGGCTGGTCCGCCTGGCAGCGCACCCCGGACGGCGGTGTCGCCGCACAGGAGCCCGAGGCCGCGGCCTGGTGGTTCCCCAGCAACGACCACCCGCTCGACAAGGCCACCTTCGACGTCTCCGTCAGCGTCCCCGACGGCACGCAGGCCATCAGCAACGGCGTCCTGCAGTCGCAGACCTCGCGCCTGGGCTGGACCCGCTACAACTGGCGGTCCAACAAGCCGCAGGCCACGTACCTGGCGACGCTCGCCGTCGGCAAGTTCGACATCACCACCGACAGGACGGCGAACGGCCTGCCCGTCCTGAACGCCTACAGCAAGGACCTCGGCGACAACGCGGGCGCCGCGCGGGCCTCGGTCGAGCGGACCGCCGAGATCGCGGAATGGCTCGAAGGGGTCTTCGGCCCGTACCCCTTCAACGCGCTCGGCGGCTACGTCCCGAACGTGCCGTCCGGCTTCGCCCTCGAGACCCAGACCCGCCCCTTCTACAGCCCCCGCCAGTTCGCGAACGGCGCCAACACCTCCGTCGTGGTCCACGAACTGGCCCACCAGTGGTACGGCGACAGCGTCTCCGTCGACGGCTGGAAGGACATCTGGATCAACGAGGGCTTCGCCCGCTACAGCCAGTGGCTCTGGTCGGAGAAGGAGGGCGAGGGCACCGCGCAGGAACTCGCCGAGTGGACGTACGCGGTGCGCCCGACGGAAGACCCGTTCTGGCAGGTCAAGCCGGGCGACCCCGGCCCGGACAACCAGTTCCACGCGGCCGTCTACGACCGCGGCGCGATCGCCCTCCAGGCCCTGCGGAACGAGATCGGCGACGAGGCGTTCTTCCGGATCCTGAAGGGCTGGCCGACCGAGCGGGCGCACGGCAACGCGAAGGTCGCCGACTTCGTCCGGTACGCGGAGAAGGCGTCGGGCAAGCCGCTGGCCGCGCTGTTCGACACCTGGCTGTACACGCCGGGCAAGCCGGCCTTCGGCCCGCCGGCCGCCTCGGCCGCGGCGAAGGACGGGCGCGCCGCGCAGGCGGCGCCGGCCGCCGGCCGGGCGGAGCCGAAGTCGTGGAAGAAGATCGCCGCGACGAACACGGTCCACGACACCGGGCACGACCACGGCCACGGTCGCGGGCACAACCACGGCCACTGACCGGACTGTGACGCGGGCCGCCGCCCGCCGCTCCCGCGCCGGCGCCCCTCAGCAGGCGCCGGCGCGCCGGCGGGCCCGCGCCCGGTAGGCCAGCGGCAGGTAGCGCACCCGCTCCGGCAGCAGCGGGACGAGCAGCCGTACGGCCGTACTGAACCGGCGCAGCCTGCGCTCCTGGGCCGGCGTCCACTCCAGCCCTATCGCGGCGCGCGCCTCCGGCGGCATGTACCCGACGGTGACGAAGGCCCGGAAGTGCAGGAACGCCGCCCGCAGCAGCGGCCACGCCAGGCGCGTCAGGATCCGTACCGGGAGCGGGCCTCCCGTCGGCCGGGGCAGCGGCACATCGGTGGCGACCAGCTCGCGGGCCACCTTGGTCGGCTCCAGCTCCTCGGCCAGCATCCGGTGGTAGTACGGCCAGTACTCCTCGACGGTCTGCGGCATGTCGCGGTCGCGGAGCCCGAGGATCCGACCGACCTGGAGCCACTCCCGGTACAGCTGCCGCTCCTGGGCCGGGGTGAAGCGGCGCAGCAGGTAGCGGCCGGCGTACAGGTAGATCGGGAAGCCGGTGGCGTGCACCCAGGCGTAGCAGGCGGGGTCGAGGGAGTGGTAGCGGCGGCCCCGGGTGTCGACGCCCTGGATCTCCTTGTGCAGGCGGCGGACCCGGCGGCCCTCCTCGGCGGCCTCCTCCCCGCCGTACACCCACAGCTGGACTGAGCGCAGCGAGCGCTCGCCGCGCCCCCAGGGGTCGGTGCGGAAGACGGAGTACTCGTCGACGCCTGCGCCGATGGCGGGGTGCGCGACCTGCATGGTGAAGGCCGCGGGCAGCATCAGCAGCGCCCGCACGTCCCCGGCGATGGTCCACAGCACCCCGCCGGGGGGCGGCGGTTGCGGCTCGTCCCGACGCGCCCCGCCGGGGCGCGACCCGGGCGCGGCGGGCTGTCGTGCGGTCGTCATGGCGCGTCCCCCTGGTCCGGTGCTCGTACGTCCAGTATGGCCGCACCCGTACCGTTTCCCCAGGTCGGGGCCGGGGTGGTGCAGCCCCGCCGGCCGCGGCGACGGCACATCGTAAGAACGGCGCCAGAAACCCTTGTCACGGGTGTTACCCAGAGGTAACCGCGGCTGCTTGGATGACGGGGTCGGTCTCCCCCACCCCGGATTGATGGAGCGTCCATGCCTCCTGTCCTCCCGTTCCCGCACCGCCGCCCCCGCGCCACCGCGGTGGCCGTCGCCGCGGCCGCGGCCTGCGCCCTGACCGCCGTCGGCGCCCCGCCCGCCGACGCCGCCGAGGCGGCCGCGGGACCCCGGCTGAGCGTGCTGACGTACAACGTGTTCCTGATGAGCAAGAACCTGTACCCCAACTGGGGCCAGGACCACCGGGCCGCGGAGATACCCCGGACCTCCTTCTACCAGGGCCACGACGTGGTCGTACTCCAGGAGGCCTTCGACAACAGCTCCTCGGACGCCCTCAAGGCCAACTCGGCGGCGCAGTACCCGTACCAGACGCCGGTCGTCGGCAGGAGCCGGACCGGCTGGGACGCGACGGGCGGGGCCTACTCCTCCACCACCCCGGAGGACGGCGGCGTCACGGTGCTGAGCAAGTGGCCGATCGTCCGCAAGGAGCAGTTCGTCTACAAGGACGCCTGCGGTGCCGACTGGTGGTCCAACAAGGGCTTCGCCTACGTCGTGCTGGACGTGAACGGTGCGAAGGTGCATGTGGTCGGCACGCACGCCCAGTCCACCGACCCGGGCTGCGGCGCGGGCGAGGCGGCGCAGATGCGGGCACGCCAGTTCCAGGCGATGGACGCCTTCCTCGACGCCAAGAACATCCCGGCGGGCGAACAGGTCATCGTCGCGGGCGACATGAACGTCGACTCCCGCACCCCGGAGTACGCGTCGATGCTCGCGAACGCCGACCTGGCGGACACCGACACGCGTACGGGGCACCCGTACTCCTTCGACACGGCCCTCAACTCGATCGCCCGCTACCGCTACCCGTCGGACCCGCGGGAGGACCTGGACTACGTCCTGTACCGCAAGGGCCACGCACGCCCGGCGGGCTGGGAGAACAACGTGGTGAACGAGGCGTCGGCCCCCTGGTCGGTCTCCAGCTGGGGCACGACGTACACGTACACGAACCTCTCGGACCACAACCCGGTCATCGGCCGCTGACCCCTCCCCGGCGGCGACCCGCCCCGCTCCCGGCCGGGAGCGGGGCTTGGGCTTGCCCGAGCGGCGTCCGTGCCGGGCCGGGAGCAGGCGCCGCGTAGGGTGCACGCATGACGATTCGCGCTGTGGTGTTCGATGTCGGTGAGTGCCTCGTCGACGAGACCCGGGAGTACGGCACGTGGGCGGACTGGCTCGGCGTTCCCCGCCACACCTTCGCCGCCGTCTTCGGTGCGGTGATCGCCGAAGGCCGTGACTATCGCGAGACCTTCCAGGTCTTCCGGCCCGGCTTCGACCTCACCGAGCAGCGCGAGGCCCGCGCTGCCGCCGGGCAGCCGGAGTGGTTCGGTGAGGACGACCTCTACCCGGACGTCCGGCCCGCCCTCGCCCGCTTGCGCGCCGACGGCCTGTGGCTCGGCATCGCCGGCAACCAGACCGTCCGCGCCGGCGGCCTGCTCCGCGACCTGTTCACGAAAGACGTCGACCTGATCGGCACCTCGGACGACTGGGGCGCCAGCAAGCCGGACCCCGAGTTCTTCGAGCGCGTGGCCGCGGTCGTTCCGGCCGCCGCGTCGGAGATCCTCTACGTCGGCGACCGCGTCGACAACGACCTGCGCCCCGGCAAGCAGGCCGGTATGCACACCGCGCTGATCCGCCGGGGCCCGTGGGCGACGATCCAGTGGGACACCGCCGAGGCACGCGCACTCCCGACGTTCCGCATCGAGAGCCTGGCCGACCTGTCCCCCAGGATCGCCGAGTTCAACAAGAGAGGGCGTTGACGACGGCCCCCCAGCCGTAGAGCCGGTCGTCGAGGTCACGGACGTACTGCTCGTGCTGCCAGAGCCCCAGGGCGCGCCGCACCTCCCGGATGCGCTCCAGCCCCGTCGCGTACCAGTGCGTTTCGAGCAGGACCAGCGCCTTGAGGGCGTACCGGGCGGCTTCCTCGGGCCGCCCGGCAGCAACCGCCACGGCAGCCAGGTCACCGAGGACGACGGTCCGCTGCTTGTCGCTGTCTTCGGGAAGTTCGGCGAGAACGCCGAGTAGCGTGTCGCGGGCCTGCGGAAGGTGCCCCGCGGCGAGCTGTGTGTGACCCTTGAACGCGGCCAGCCGGACGGCCGAGAACCAGTCCAGCCACTCAGGACTCCGGTGCTCGCTGCCGGTTGCGAGGACGTCCTCGCCGTGAGCACACAGGTTGAGGGCGGCTCGGGTGTCGCCGCAGCGCGTCGCGCACTCGGCTTCCACGGCGTCGAGCCAGGCCAGCAGTTCGGCGCTGGCAGGACCTCGGCGGGCGTACGCGCGGGCTGCCACCATCCGCTCCGTCGCGCCGTCCCGATCGCCGCTCCACCCGGGGATGAACGCCATGTGGGCGAGGACGGCACTGCCCAGGAGGGCGTCATCGGCCTCCCCTGCCGCCTGGAGCGCTCGCACCCAGGTGTCGCCGGCACGGTCGGGCTCTCGTAGGTCGAAGAACTCGATCCGGCCGGCCAGCAACCAGCTCTCGGCCAGGGCCGTGGCGAGGAGCTGCCGCGTTCGCCCGGTGGTCGCGTCCAGGAGTTGGCTGCCCAAGGCCGCGTGCGCGGCCACGGCGGGGTGCAGGGTGGCGGGGGCCACGCTCCAGTAGAGCCGGCGGTGGGCACGTGTTCCGGCGAGGAAGTCAGTGGCAGCGGTGGCGGGTTGCTGCGCGTTGGGTGTACGCAGAGGACCCCGGTTGGCGGGGGCGAGGAGGCTGGTCGATGTCCGCGTCTCCGCGCCCGGCGGAACGTTGAAACCGAGTTCGTCGAGCGGTCGGCCGAGGAGCTCGCTGAGTGCCTGGCGGATATCGGGCTGCGGGAGGGGCGGAGCCTCCGATTCCCAGCGTCGGACCTGCCGAATGCCGACGGTGACGCCGCGGGCAGCGAGCGCGTTCACGAGGTCCTGCTGTGATCGGTAGCCTGCCGCCTGCCGGGCCGCACGCAATCGGACGTTGCCAGTGGATCGAGGCATTCCAACTCCCTTGGCCGGTTCAGATCTGACCACTGTGGCAGGAAAGTCCGCCCGCGGACTGCGCTTCACCGGTTCGGGCGTAAGGAAGTCCTTTTTCGTCCATAGAAAGCCCTCTGGCAAGTCCTCGTAACAGGACTTCACTACGTCCATGGTGTGTCCACCACCTGCTGACGACGATGGGAAGCACCGGCATGGGTATGGCGCAGGGTCACGCGGACACGACCCGACTGGTCGCCCGAGCACTCGCCCCGTACGCGGAACGCCCCGGCCCGGAGGCCGTCGCGGCGCTCGTCGACGACCTGCTCACCTGCGGGCAGGAGCTCCACGGCTCGCTCTCCCGGGCGCCGTCGCAGCACCGCCCCGCCGGAACGGTCGCGGCACTCGCCGAGTGGGAGTACTTCGCAGCCGTCGGCCCGCTGGGGTCGGGCCCCCACGCGAACTGGAACTACGCCCGGGCCTTGGCCCGGATCATCCGGCAGTTGCTGGCATCGGGGCGGTAGTGAGGCAGGTCGGGGGCTTCGCGACCGGTCCGGCGCGTCCGGCGCCTTCCGACTGCTCGAACCACCGTTGGCGGGGCGGGCGAGGCGGGGTAGGCGGGAGCCACGCGGTCGGGGTCGGAGAGACGGCGGCGGGCGTGAGTTGGCGGGAGCCGACGACTCGGGGTCGGTGGGTGCGGGGGGTGTCCCGGCAGCCCATTGTCCTTCCGGGGCGGGCCGCCCTGTAAAGGGCGCTCCTTCGTTGCGTCGCTGCGCGATGGCCCTTGCGGGCCACCCTTGACAGGACGACCCGCCCCGGAATGCCAACAAGCTGCCGGGAAGCCCCCAGGGGAACGGCCTGGAGGGAGCATGGCCTGCCGGGCGGATCAGAGAGCTTTCTCTCCCGCCCCGGTGGCCCCTTTCGCCCCACCGGCATCAGCAGACCCGTCGTGCGGGCCCTGGCTGGCTTTGACCGCACGAAACGACGCCCAGAGCATCACCCGGAGACAGGAGCGCCCCAGATCGCTACGGGGCCCGGTTCTCCAGCGTCCGGCGGCCGTCAAGGGCCGGGAGGCGCGAAAGATCGCTACAGGGGCGCCGTCGGCTCGACGACTGACCGCCGCACGGATGGCAGGGGATGGGCGGCAGGGCGGAGGAAGCCGTCCTGCCGCCGAACGCCGATACATGAGAAGCATGGAGAGGGCAGGGGCGCTTCGCACCCCCCGACGGCCCTCTGCTGTCGATGTGGGAGGAGCGAAGCGACCTGAGGCGCTCCCCTGCCTCAGACGACGGCCAGCCGCCGAGCAGGCAGCGGTGTCCGGTCCTGGGGCGCTTCGCGACCCAAGACGGCTCGCCAGCCGCCGAGGAACAGAGGTACGCAGCTTTTTGGGGCGCTCTGCTGCCCCAGACGGCAGACGGCAGACAGCGTCGGCGGCCGGGGGCCGGAAAGGCAGGGGCGGTATTGGGAGCCGGGGCGCTTCGCGGCCCTGGGCGGGGAGCAGCCGCGAAGACGGCCACTCCCAGCTGCCGAAAGACCGAGGCGCGCAGCGACTTTGGGCGCTGCGCCGCCCCGGACGGCGGCCGGCCGCCGAAAGAGCCGTGCCGTGTACCGATCTGAGGCGCTGCGCCGCCCCAGACGGTGGCCGGTCGCCGAACGGGCAGGGATCGGTGCGACCTGGGGCGCTTCTCGGCCCCAGACGGCCGATGGCCGCTTGGCCGAGGGCGCCCACGTAGCGATCTGACGCGCTCCTGCATCCGGATGATGCTCTGGTCGTCGTTTCCCGCCGTCAGAGCCACCCGGGCTGCCGCCAGCGGGTCTGCTGATGCCGGTGGGGCTGGATGTGGCCGCCGGGGCGGGAGGGAAGGGCTCTGATGCGCCCGTATGCCTCTCCTCCCCCCTGGCCGTTTCCCTGGGGGCGTCCCGGCAGAAAAAATGCCTCCGGGGCGGGTCGGTCGGTCAA